>NZ_JCAFUK010000001.1:0-681140 GCF_059371235.1 Stenotrophomonas sp. YJH_SMC_29
CCGTCGCTGGAAGCCCCGTCAAGCAGGAACCTGTTCACCAGCGCCGTCGCCCAGAACGAGGAAGACACGCGGATCACCATATCCAATGCAATGGACACCATTGCCGACAGCACCGCCATCGAGAACATGGTCCCGATTCCGTAGAAAAGCCATCGCTGGAACAATTGTTTGGTCTGATCGAACAACAGACAGAGGATGAACAGTGGGCCGAAACCGATGAACAACGCCATCGCGACCTCATAGAGCAACAGCATCGAGCCAGCAGTCACCGCCGGGCCGCCCGTACCCAAGCCGATGAACCACATGGCTCGTGTCTTGTCTTCCTGCAGCCCCGGGTCATTCAGGATCTTGATTCCATCCACGCTGGACAGCGCAACCTGCATCCAGGCCAAGCTCTTGTCGATCTGCTCCTCGGGCTTCTGATCCTTCCCGGTAACGACGTGGGTGATGAGACCCTTCACGTCCTCGGTCAGGAATTCATGAAGATCCCGGCCAAACATGCCCATGCTTGTCGCTACAGCCACGATCAGTGCGGCGCGCGCCATGTTGGTCACCAAGATCATCATCGAATCGCGGCTGCGTCCGGTGACGATACGATAGCCCTGAATGAGGACCCACAAGGTCATGAGGGTCAGCGCCATTCCGCCCACCCACGCCATCATGTTGTCCATGACGTCGAAGCCGAACTTGCCGATTCGCTCCCGCAGATAATCCAGGATCAGCTTGAAGAAAACGAAGTCGCCGACCGACTGGACGCGCGCCACGTGCCCCATCAAATCCTGGAATCCGCCCGAAAAATCAAAGTTGGCAATCGACCTGATCGTCATACCCACATTCCCTTGGTGATACCGCTATCGCTTGAGGCGCCCCGTAGGGACTCGAACCTCAGGTGCTTCATTCCACGCATCAGTCGATGGACAACGCCGTCTTCAGCGCTGCTGTCTTGACCAGGTCACTGATGACGGTCTTGGTTGGATCGCCCTTGAGCGCAGACTGGGCCACGACCTTCTGATTGGCCTCCATCACATCGATGTAGGCGTCGTATGCCTTGATCCGGGCTTCAAAGTTCTTGATCGTTGCGTTCATTTCATTCGCAGTACGCATCGAGTCGTTCGCCACTGCGTTCATGTCACCGAGCCGATTGCTACCAAAACGCAACTGGGCGATGTCATCCATGCTCTTCAGGAACGCAGGCCCGGTCGTCTGCATGAAGTAAACCGCATCGTTGTATTTGCGATTCTGCATCATGCGGATGTTCACGCAGATCTGCGTCTGCTGGCTCTTCCAGTCGCCCTTTGAATTGAAAATGATGTTGGGCAGCATGTCCTTCAAATCTGCGCCGGTGCCACAGGTTTCAGCGACCAGGTACTTGGGCGAAACGGGCGTCAGCTGTGCAGCGGAAGGAAGACCGAAGTTGTTGACGATACCCTGCACCTGAACCAGCATCTCGCCATACTCCTTGATGGTCTGGTTCCAGTCCTGAAGCCACTGTGTATTTTCTCTGACGAACTGGGTCTTCTCCTGCACCTTGGACTGCAGGGTATTGAACTGGTTCCAGATGTGCTGCATCAGCGCTGGACCGGTTTCCTGCACCGGACCAAATGCCCCAGCATTGGTGGCAGACAGCGCCAAGGCAACACCCAGCACTTTGGCCACCGGCTTGAGTACCTTGCGGGCGCTGGCCCGACGCTTGACGATGTTCATGGCAAAACTCCTGTTGTTCAGATTGACATCCACTTGCCTGTCTCCTGCTTGCGCTGCCGTCAGGCAGCGTCGGAACGGGGTTCCTTCCCCGAACCCTTCCGGTTCTTGTAGAAATCTTCCAACCACTGTTCCGGCGTGAGCTCGTCCACGGTGATCCGATTGCGGACTGCAGCGGTCTGCAACACCCGATGCATGATGTCGATGTTGTCGGTCGAGGCCGAGATCACCGACAGGATGTCGTCCATCCCACGCAGGTTGAGCTGGCAGACGCTGGACGCATGGCCCTGCTTGACCAGGAAGCAGCGCGAGCGCTCGTCCAGGGCGGTAACCACCCTGAACTCGGCCTCGGTCAGCTTCAGGCCATCCATGTAGTCGCTCTTGCTGGCATTCGGGTTCGGCAGCAGGATCAGCGTGGCGGTCTGTTCGATCAGCGCGGCGGAGATATCACTCTTCAGCGCGTCCTCCGGGCTCTGCGTTGCGAAGATGCCGAGACCATTCTGCTTACGGATGGTCTTCTGCTTGTTCTTCGCGAATTCCTTCAGGCCACCCTCGCCATCCAGGATCTTCCAGAACTCGTCCATCACGTAGATCAGCGGACGACCATCGATCAACGACTCCAGGCGGTGCAGCAGGTAATTGATGACCGGCACGCGCACTTCGGGATTGTCGATGATGTCGGTGTAGTCGAAGCCGATGATGTTGGCCTTGCTCAGATCAACGGTGTCGACCGGATTGTCGAAGACCCAGCCCAGCGAGTTGCCCGAGGTCCAGCGGCGCATGCGCGCATAGAGCCCATCGTCGCCCATATTGGGCAGGCTCTTCTGGAAGTTGGTCATGCTGCGCAGGTGCATCGGCGTATCGAGCATGCTTTCCACTGCGCGGTAGATGTCCTCTTCTTCGCGCGCACTGTACTCACGCTTGCCGGCCAGTACCTTGATCAGGTCGGCCAGGAACTGCACGTTGGATTCATTGTTCTCGCACTGGAACGGGTTGAACCCGGTCGGCGCGCCGTTCTCCAGGGCCAGATAGTTACCACCGCAGGCGCGGACGAAAATCTCAGCACCACGGTCCTTGTCGAAGAAGAAGATGGTCGGTGACGGCTCGTACTTCTGAACCTGGCTGAGCAGGAAGTTGATCAGCGCGGTCTTACCGGTACCGGACTTACCAATCACCATGGTGTTGGCGATCGCCTTCTCGCCCAGCGAGTTCTCCGACGGATGGGTCGCGTGGAAATTGAAGTAGTACGGCTGGCCGTTGGTGGTCTGCAGCGTGGTGACGCAGTCGCCCCACGGGTTGTTGTGCTGCTTGCCGGTCGCGAAGTTGTGCAGCGGCGACAGGCCCAGGAAGTTCAGCGAGCTGACATTGGCCAGGCGGGTGCGGTAGCGCCAGTTGGCCGGCAGCTGCGAATAGAAGGACGAGGTAACCGCCAGGTCTTCCTTGGTCGACACGAAACCGGCATTGGACAGCTCGGCGCGCGTCGTGGCCACGTTCTGCGACAGCTTGGCCTGGCTGTCGCCGTAGACTGCCATGATGAAGTGGTACTCGCCCAGCACGAAATTACCCGACGACAGCTGATCCATCGCCTGGTCCAGCTCGACGATCTGGCTGACTGCCTTGTCACCGGAGGAGATCATCATGCCCTTGGTGCGGTCGAGCACCTTGAGTGCGTCCTGACGCCCCATCGGGCTGAACGAATGGGTGATGACGTACTCGTAGTCCAGGTACTTCAGGCCGTTGAGGATGCCCGGGTAAGTCCCCTCGGCATACTCCTTGATATTCAGGATGGCGCCGAAGTGGTTGGCACCATTGGGGGTATTGATGACGAAGTCACCGGTCTTGGACGAGAACATGTGCCGGCTGACCGGCAGGTAGTCCTTGATTGGTGCCGACAGCACCGGGACCGGCTCGTCAATGCGATTGATCAGGTAGCCGAACAGCTCCAGCGTTTCAGAGAACACCACGCCGTTCTTTGCCTCGTACATTCCCAGGCGGTACGGCGCATAGTCGCGGATGACGGCCTCGACGTTGCCGGCCAGCTCCATCAACTTTTCTACTGCCTGCTCCTGCTCGGCGCGCAGCTTGTCCACGTTCGCCGACTTCTCGACGAAGCGCTTACCCGCCACCACGGGGCGGTAGATCATGGTCAGATACAGCTCGTTCTGCATGATGCGCTGTGAGGACAACATGCCCATGTACTGATCGGACACATCCTGGTTGAAGCGCTGCTTGTAGTTGCTCTTGCCCTTCAGGGTGCGGCGACGACGGATGTCATGCACCCAGAACGCCACGTTCACGAAATCGGGTGCGCGCAGCGTCTGCAGCAGGCGGTTGAACGTGTTGTGGCGATGCTCCAGCTCCCACTCCTCGCGGCCGACGAACGGCAGCCCTTCCAGATGCCAGGTCAGCAGGTAGTCGCCGCCCGTGGTCTTGACCACGTTCGGGGAGACATGCGACGACAACGGGATGAACTCACTGATGGAGGTGTCAGGGCTGAACATACGACTGCTTCCAAAGAGGTAGTGCCAAGGAGTTACAAAAGACCCGGCGGGCGCGGACGCCCGCCAGGCCGGATCCGGACCTCAATCCATTCGGGCCGGCTTGTCGCGGTAATGGTTGGGGTTGAACACCCACATACCATCGTGTTCCTGCACGTTGCGGACTTTCAGCTTGAACATCAGGCGCAGGCCCAACAGGCGGAAGATCATTTCGTCACGCTTGGCCATCTGTCGCATGATGAAGACCGCCACCGGAATGGTGAGCAGGAACCAGAAGTTCGTGTACATGCTGAGCAGCAGCAACCCGCCTGCCACCATGAAAAATGGCAGATAGGGCACGCCCAGGAACATTGCTGGGCGCGTGCAGCCGCGGAACACGACGTTCTTATGCACTGTAGTACTGGATCGCGTTGTTGATCAGGTAGTAGGTGCTGCTGCCGCCACCGCACTTGCCGTCGCTGCCGTCACCCAGCAGCATGCGCGCGATCTGGCCCGCAGCGCCGATCAGCACGCCGCCGATCAGGATCGGTGCAACGTCGGCGATGCGCTTGTGCGCGAAGGCGATCTGATAACCGGCGAAGATCACCGCGATGGTGACCACGGCGATCGAGGCGATGTTCAGCAGGCCGTTGATGTTATTGAAGAAGCCGCACACCTTCTTGTCGGTGCCGCCGAAGTCGACGGCACCGTTGGCGAAGACCTGCGGGGCGAACATGGCGCCGACGAAGATCGTGGCCATCAGCAGGGTCTTCAGCGTGCGCTGGGCCTGGACGAGGTCGAGATTGGATCGCTTCATGGATTGATTTCCTTGTTGATGGACTAACACAACTGAATCGGCCAGCCGGGGGACTGGCCGCACCACGACTTCGTCAGAACACGAAGGCCGCATCCCCTGCGGGAATCTGCTGCACCGGTGCGGCCTGCACCGGCGCGTTGTACGAATTGTCGGCACCCGCCACAGGCCGGTTGCGCTCGCTCCAGGGCCGCAGCATCACGGGCCCCTCATTGCTGGCACCGGCAGCGCCCGGCAACTGCTGCGGCATGACCATCGCCTGCGCAGCACCCTGCTGAGGCAGCTGCTGCGGCATGCCACCGGCCTGCTGCTGGGGATAGGCGGGCCCTTGGCTGGGCTGCGCCTGGGGCTGCATCATCCTGTCCACTGAACCCAGCACCACCTTGGACAGCGCCTGGTCGGCGAGATTCAGCAGACTGCCCCGCGCCATCGCACCGGTGGACGGGTACACGACATAGGCGCGTGCGGGATCTTCCGACGGCACGTACACCGGGCCATTGGATTGTGCAACGATGCGCGCCTGCGCCGGCGAAGCGAGCTGCGGATGATGCTCGACCTTCACTGCACGGCGCTCACCGCGACTGACCACGTCGATCGGTGCGACACCATTGCTGGCAACCTGCTGGCCGCGGCGGATCGAGTCGTAGATCTTCTGCACGTAGCCGTGACGGAAGCCGGTCTCGAAATTGCCCGAGTAGTAACAGCTGAACGACTTGCCCCAGTCACCACCGGAGCGCTTGTAGCAGTCGGCGAGGATGCGCGAACCGGCCTGCAGGTTCGGGCACTGCTGGAAGGCCTTCTCGTAGGAATCCAGCCCGTATTTGCCCAGGTTGTAGCGATTGACCTGGGCCAGCCCGATCGAGAAGTTGTAGCCCTTCTCTTCCAGCATCCGTACCGTCGCAAGCGCTTCGTCCAGCGCCTTGGGCTGGCGCACCAGTGCACCGCCCACCACACCGATGGCGTAGGGATTGCGCGATGACTCGACGTTGATCACGTGCTGCATCACCTCCATCGATACGGCCATCTCCGGGCACGCCATCATTTCCAGTCCTGGCAGCATCCTTCAGCCCTCCTGCCCCTGGGCACGCCCAGGATTGAAGTCGATGCCGGTGATGTAGCGCGAACCGGCATGCGCCTTGATATGCACGACGATGTCGATGGTCATCATCAACAGCCGCTTGATCACGTTGAACTCCAGGCCCGAACCCTCGGCCGAAGCCTTCACCATCAGTGCCAGCTGGTCCCAGGTCTGTTCCGGACTGCCGGCGTGGCAGCTGGTGATCGACCCTGGGTGGCCGGACGCGCAGTTGCGGATGAAGTAGAACGCCTCGTCACCGCGCAGCTCGGCGAGGATGATGCGTTCGGGCTTCATGCGCAGGCAGGCTTCCATGCAGCTCTTGGCGCTGACATTGCTGGTGCTTTGTCCACCCTTGGAATACAGCAGGTGCACGACATTGGGTTGGGTCAGAAACAGTTCGCGCGCGTCCTCGATCGTGACCAGGCGCTCGTTGTCCGGGATATGATTGACCAACGCTTTCATGAAGGTGGTCTTGCCGCTACCGGTCGCACCGGATACCACGATGTTCTTGCGGTACATCACCGCACGCCGGAAGAACTCGGCGTATTCGCGCGAATGGCGCAGCTCCAGCAGCTCACGATCCTGCTCGCTGATGCTGCCATCGCTTTCCAGGATCTGGTTGAAGAAACCATCTTCGTGATACTGGCTGAGCGACTTGGTGTGCTTGGACGGCAAACGGATGGTGATCGACACCTTCCCCGCGTCACAGGCCGGCGGAATCACGAACTGCGCACGCTGGCCGGTGGGGAACGTGAGCGACACCACCGGATCGGCATCGGTGATGCGCTGGCCGGTGTTGCTCTCGTTCACCACTGCCGTGCAGAACTGCCGGGCCCGCTCGAACGTCAGGCTCGGCACGTCCACCCGCTGCCACCCCGCCCGGGTTTCCAGGTACAGCTCGCCGGGACGGTTGATGCAGATTTCCGTCACTTCCGGAGAAGTCATGTACTCGGCGATGCCCAGCACTTCGTACTGATAGCGCAGGAAATCGCTGGAGACGAGGGCGAGGGGTGACACTTCGGCGTCCATGATCGTTCGTTGGGTTACCGGCGGGGGTTCAGCACGTTGGTGAAGTCAACGTCCTTTGCAACGTAGACGTTCACGATCGTGCCCTGGTTGATGGTGACGGTCGGCGGACGACGCTGGCTCAGCGATTCATTGGCCAAGCGCTCCATGGTGCGTGCGGTGGCGCTCTCATAGGGCGACTGGATGGTCATGCCGTTATTCGCCACGGTAGTGGTTTCCGGACCATGCTCTGCAGCGGCGTACTTGAACGCATCCGCCAGCAGACTGATCATCAGAGCCGAGGCGATACGGCTGCCCCAGTGCGCGCTGTACTGGCCCGGATGCCCGGCGCCGCCCAGCTGATCCACGCCCGGGCTGGACATGGCCACGTCGATACCATTCGGCGTAGTGATGCGATCCCAGATCACTTCCACCCGCTTGCCGGTGGGACCGCCGCCATAGGCGCCATAGATCTTGGAGCCCTTCGGCAGCAGAAGATTGCGGCCGTTGATCGAGTACACCGGTTCGGTCAGCAGGCACGAAGTGTAGCCCGCGATATCGGTGATGATGCGGGTTTCCAGCACGCAACGCAGGTAGGTACCCCGCACCAGCAGCGCATCGGGACTGCGGATGTAGCTGGCATTGGACACGTCATCAACATCGGGGCCGCGACGAACCCGGGCCGGCGCTGCATTCTGCTGTCCACCCATCATCTGGGCCTGGAGGCGAAGGGTACGGGTCAGCTCGTCTTCCTGGCCCCCCTGCCCATCACCGCCCGCGCTGTCGCCAGCACCAACGAAGCCGTTCCCCGACGCTCCCATCCGGCGCTCGGCGAGCGTCGGACCCCGCGGGGCTTCGCGCTCGCTCATGCTGAAGGCCGGTTCTGCGCGAGTAGGCCCGGACGGCGGCGGCGGCAGCATCGGAATCGGGTCAACGGGCTGCATCGCCTGGGACGGAACCGGATCCGTCTGCACAGCGTCCGGCAGCGTCGGCGTGGACACACGCGCGACTTCCGGCACCTTCTGTGCAGCGTCCTTGTCATCCTGGCCCTTGCGGAACAGCAGGAAGCCCATGGCCACCAACAGCAACACGATGCCACCGAGGAACAGCAGCGCCTTCCGGTTCAGCCGCTGCTCTTCGGCCGAGCGCAGCTGCGGCGCGGCCGCGTCCAGATCCGGCGCCGGCTCGGCCTGGGCCGTGCCGAAGTAAGGATTCGACGGCGCGTCCGCGGCACCCTGTGCGCCGTACGGGCTCTGGCTCTCGTCGCGTCCGTTGTTCGGGTCGTTTCCGGGAGTGTTCTGCTGGCTCATTTCTTCACGTTCCTTCGCAGGCCGACGACGAAGTCGCCGTGGCGGATGACCAGGTACGGGTAGGTCCCGTGCACGATC
Source organism: Stenotrophomonas sp. YJH_SMC_29 (assembly GCF_059371235.1). Lineage (NCBI taxonomy): Bacteria > Pseudomonadati > Pseudomonadota > Gammaproteobacteria > Lysobacterales > Lysobacteraceae > Stenotrophomonas > Stenotrophomonas sp. YJH_SMC_29. Next base: position 8,464 of record NZ_JCAFUK010000001.1, read on the forward strand.
AGCGTATTGCCTTCAACCGTGGTGTTGACCACAAAGTCTTCACCGTATTCCGTTTCGCGACCAAACACGGCCGGGAAGATGCCGGTCTTGTACTCCGGCGAGTTCGGCAGTTTCAGGTAGGTGAAACGGCCATCGTCATAGGCGTTGACCGGGATCAGCCACCCCATCTTCTTCGCCTTGCTGGTCGAATAGGAGTAGTTGAAGTTGTACTGGCGGTCCTTGGCCAGTTCCGAACTCAACAGCGGTTTGGCCTCTTCCTCCACCGCTTCCTGGGCGACACCGAACACGGTGTCGTTGGGATAGACGAAGGCGATCTTGTACTGCACGCCTGCACGACGGGCCTGCTCCAGCTGGCGCCAGTCGGTGGCCACCACCTTCAGTTCGAAGATGTAGGAATGGGTCTCGGTGCGCACCATCATGTTGGTGTCGACGTCGACGTTCTTCGGCTTGAGGTAGAACACGTTCTCGCGACGGGTCAGTTCCCAGCCGCTGCTGAAGCCGGTGCTGTAGTCGAGGATCTTCTCGTTCGGACTCAACTCGATCTGGGTGGTCAGGCCCAGGCCGGTGCGAACCGGGTAGATACGGTCCTTCTCGTACTCGTAGTGGTCAACCGCCTGCGCCATCGCCGCTGCTGAGAACAGCAACGACAACATCGACAGCAGCGCCAGCGCGCTTCCCCTGATATTTCGACTACTCATCGGTTGCTTGCTCCATCAGCAGTTCCGGTGGAATTGTTCTGCGCCGGCCTCATGGCCGGCTGTCCGGGCATGGCCTGCCCCGGCATTGCTTGCCCCTGCACCGGCTGACCCGGCATCGGTTGGCCCGGTACAGGCTGTCCCGGCATTGCCTGGCCCGGTACCTGGCCGTTGGCTGGCACCGCGACCGGCTGGCCGGTGGCCGGGTCGATCATGGTGGCCGCGGCCGGATTGTTGGGATCGTAGACACCCTGTGCCTGCTGAGCAGCCTGTGCGGCCTGCTGCGCCTGCGCCTGCATGGCGCCGTCATCCGGCACCGGCACGCCACGCGAATAGTCGTTGTCGACGCGGTACTCGGTGACCTGGAAGGCCAGCGGATTGAGGATGCGATCCTGTTCGGACAACGCCAGGTTCTGGTTGTACTCGAAGCGCATCGTCACCAGCTGGTTGTCCAGGTAGGTAGAGACGCCGGTGCGCTTGTCCAGCAGGCTGCGCTGGATGCGCACCGAAGCGCCGCGGAAGCTGCCGTTCGGCTCGGCCCCCAGTGGCGTGATGCTGAGGATCTTGACCCGGATGGCGCGCTCGCGACCGTACATCACGAACGGGTTCTGCGGGTTGTTGCCGGCATAGCGGACACGCATGGACTGCGCCACCGGATCGGTGGACATCACGAACACCAGTTCCCAGTCACGCAGGCCCATCACCGCCGAGTCGTACGATTCGCGGGCGAGCACGTACTGGGCGACGTTGCTGCGATTGATCGCTTCGTTGGTGGTGATCGTCTCGCCCTGGAAGGTGCCACTCAACCGCGCGACGGTCGCCGTACCCGTGTAGGCATCGGCCATCACCAGGAACGGCACCTTCTCCTTCAGCGGCAGCATGTAGTAGTAGCCGCCCGCCAGTGCGAGCGACATCAGCAACGAGCCTGTGGCGACCCACCATGCGCGCCGCTCGCTGCGGCGTGCCATGTCGGCCACGGTGATCTCGTAGCTGACCGCCTTGGCGACCGACTGCTCGACCTTGGGACTATTGCCGGGATCCTTCTTGCGGAACATGGATTCTTCCGTACTGCTGAAACATCAATGGGCGTGGCACCCCTCCGACAGGCGCGGGGAGCGGCACGTTCGATGATTTCGAGGTGGACTCAGGTGCCGCTGTTGGAATCAGCGCCCTGTGCCGACGCGGTCGGCGTCGAGCCAGCGCTCTGCACAACGATCTGGTTGCCAACGATGGAGACGGAGATGCCCTGCGCTGCGTAGGCCGCCGTCAGATCGATCACGGCCTGCTGAGCGTTGGTGGTGTCGATGTTGGAGACCGCGCCGTACAGGGTGAAGTCCGAGCTCAGGCGGTAATCCAGCGTGCGTCCGGAATCCTTGGCCCAGCGCTCGAGCATGGCTTTGAGCGTGCCATCCATCGGCGAGGCCTGGTAGACGTAACTGGAGTACAGCGGGATCTCGGTGGTTGCCGCAGCAAAGCGGTTCACCGGCTTCCAGCGGCCTCCGAAATCGGGAGCGGACTTGGTGGCGCAACCGGCCACCATCAACGCCGCCACTGCGGCGATGGACATTTTCGCGATAAACGCCTGATTCATACGGGCTTCACTTTGACGTACGAAAAAGCAGTCCCGAGCATTGGTCCCCTGGTCGTCCGGCGCTGCGTCGCGCACGCCGGAATCGGAGCGACGCACTGACTGGCAGCACACCTGCTCCGGCTCCCCTGCAGCCAACGGCTGCCAACCAAGTCGCGGGGCCGCCAGACACTGCCGACGACACACCCGCATACCTCACCAACGTCGAAACCATCCTTGTTTCATGGCACAAACTCCTGGCCACCCTGCTCTACAACATCTGCCATCCATCACACATTTCTGAACGACATGCACAGGGTCGCACAACCACGCGTCAATTCCATGTCAGACAAGTCTGAAAATCCATGAACAAATGCCAAATTCTTGACCGAAATCACGAATTCACCTTCATAACTGCGAATCAAGTTCACAAATTAAGCGTCGTGAATTAGACGTTCAGCATCGGAATATCCACCTTTGGTAGCAACCGGGCGGTGAAGTAGCGATCCTTGTAGTAGCGAATCTTGTCGCATTTCACCGGATGCGGAATGCCTTCGTACAGGAACACTTCCATGTCCGGCCCCATCGCCTTCAGCTCCTGCGGCAGCATCAGCGCGCGCCGCTCCTCGGTGAAGTTGTGGGTCTTCTCGCGGGCATGGGTAACGTTCTTCTTGCGCACCGTGGTGTAGCCCAGCATGTCCGAGTAGTCGTTGGCATCCTGCTGTTCACGCGGCGCGTACAGGATCTGCAGGGCGTGGTTGGTGATGATCGTGCGCGAGACCTCCCGGCCATAGGTGGCATCGAGCTGGGACATGCTCTGGATGATCGGCAGCAGGCGGATGTTGTAGCCGGCCATGTAGGACACCGCCGAGGCGATGATCTCGACCTTGCCGATCGAGGTGAACTCGTCCATCAACAGCAGGCACTGGTACTTCAGGTCCGGGTTGGACTTGGGCAGCTCCTTGGTGTTGAGGTTGATCAGCTGGCTGAAGAACAGGTTGATGATCAGCCGGCTCTCGGCCAGCTTGTTCGGCTGGATGCCGATGTAGATGGTCATCTTCTTCTTGCGGACGTCGGTCAGCAGGAAGTCATTGCTGCTGGTGGCCTTGTCCAGCACCGGGTTGATCCAGGGATTGAGCGGCTCCTTGAAGGTGCCCAGGATCGAGGCGAAGGTCTCATCGGCCTGCGACAGCATGTTGGCGAACGCCGACCGTGCGTTGGCACTGAGGAACGGCCGCTCCGACAGGGTCTTGAGGTACTTCTTCAGGTCGGTGCCATCACCCGAGGACAACCGGTACACCGCGCCGAGCGTGGGCGTGCCGGCGCCGCCCGGGAAACCGCTGCTGCGTTCGTCGTCCCAGTTCTCGAACAGGTACAGGGTAAAGGCCATGAACGCGTTGCGTGCCTGGCTGACCCAGAACTTCTGGTCCTCGGCCCCGTCCGGATACAGCATCGCGGCGATGCTCATCAGGTCCGACACCCGGAAGGCCGGATCGTCGGAGACGTAGCTGAGCGGGTTCCAGCGGTGCGTGCGCCGGTCCTCGGCAAAGGGATTGAACAGGTAGACCTCCTGGCCCTGGCTGGCACGCCAGCCGCTGGTCAGGTCGAAGTTCTCCTGCTTGATGTCCAGCACCACCAGCGATTCGCCGTACTCCAGCAGGTTCGGGATGACCACGCCTACGCCCTTGCCCGAGCGGGTCGGCGCGGCCAGGATCACGAACTGCTGGCCGTCGAGGCGCACCAGCTTGCCGCCATGGCTGCCGACCACGATGCTCTGCCCGGTCTTCTTGAACATGCCGTGCTTGGCCAGGTCGGCGCCGGTGGCGAAGCGCGCGTCGCCGTGCAGCGAGCGCTTGTCCTTCTTCAGCAGCAGCACCAGGCCGGCCACCAGCAGCACCAGCAGCGGCAGGCCGAAGCCCACGTAGCCGGCCCATTTGATCTTGCCCACGAAAGGCGCGACCTGCGGTTGGCCGATGGCGTGGACGTACTGGTAGTAGGTGTTCCAGGTGAACAGCTGGGTGTCCAGCCCGAGGAACAGCAAGGTCAAGTAGCCGGAAAACACGAAACCAAGCAGCAGGGTCGCCAGCGTGATGATGGCGATGAGCAGATACTTCTTACTGGGCAACACCCGAATCCTCCATGATGCGCACGCGGCGCGACGGCTAGCGGTGGCGCCAGCGCGACGCCTTCTTCCGCAGGTGGTTCTCGTTTTCCAGCCCGGGCTCCTCCCCCTCTTCACGCACCAGTTGCAGCAAGCGTTGGCGCGCTTCGGCCAGTGATATCAGGTCGGTCAGACGATCCCCATCGTCGGCGACGACCGCATGGCCGACCACATCGCCCGGAGCGTACACCGGCTCGTAGGACACCGCTACCAGCTGATAGCGGCCACGGGTTTCCAGCACATGCCTGAATTCCTGCATCGCATTCCTCCTTGTCGGGGCAGCACTGTCCCCCTGCCCCGCCATCATGCCCGTCGCAGTGTCATCGGCGTATGCACAAGCGCTGCGGTTTTGCGCGAAACTGTCCGCGGATATCCAAGGAGACTGCAATGGACTGGGTAGCACTTGCACGCACGCTGGCCACCGAGGCCCACGCGGACCAGGTGGACAAAGCCGGCCAGCCTTACATCGGCCACGTGGCGCGGGTGGCAGCTGCGGTGCGCGGCGACGATGACGCCGAAGTGGTGGCCTGGCTGCATGACGTGGCCGAAGACTGCCCGGCGTTTGCCGCGCGGATCGAGGTCTTTCCCGCCCCGCTGCGGGAGGCGGTGCACCTGCTCACCCGCGACGCGGCTCCCGACGCGGACAGCTACTACGCGCGCATTGCCGCCCACCCGCTGGCACTGAAGGTGAAGCAGGCCGATCTGGAGGACAACGCCGATCCGCAGCGGCTGGCGATGCTCGACGCGGCGACGGCCGCGCGCCTGCACGGAAAGTACGCGCACGCCCGGGCAGCGCTGGGCATCTGAGCGGGCCGGGCGGCGGCGCGGTGGGCCGGCGTGTCACCGATCAAACGCTGATTTACCCTGAGTGTGGCTGCCCTTGCTGCGGTGCAGCAGTACAATGGAGGGCTCCCCGCCCCATCGCGCCCCCGCATGAGCCCCACCTCTTCCCTGGCTGCGCGGCTGACGCCCCGTCAGCGCACTCTGATCATCCTCGCCCTTTCACTGGGCGGCTTCGCCATCGGCACCAGCGAGTTCGCCAGCATGGGCCTGATGCTGGAGATCAGCCGCGGCCTGTCGATCTCCGAGACCCAGGTCGGCCACCTGATCAGCGCCTATGCCATCGGCGTGGTGGTCGGCGCGCCGATCCTCGCCTTCGTCGGTGCCAGTTTCCCGCGCCGCAAGCTGCTGCTGGCGTTGATGGGGTTCTACGCAGTGGGCAACCTCGCCAGCGCGCTGGCACCGAACTACGGCACCATGCTGGCGGCACGCTTCGTTGCCGGCCTGCCGCACGGTGCGTATTTCGGCGTGGCGATGCTGGTGGCCGCCGCGATCAGCCCCGCTGGCCAGCGGGGCCAAGCCATGTCCCGGGTTCTGCTGGGCCTGTCGATCGCGATCCTGGTCGGCAACCCGCTGACCACCTGGCTGGGCCAGCAGCTGAGCTGGCGCACCGCCTTTGCCCTGGTCAGCGTGCTGGCCATCGCCACCGTGGCGATGATCGCCCGCTTCCTGCTGCCGGATCCGGACGAAGTGCGCACCTCGCCGATGCGCGAGCTGCGCGCCTTCAACACGTCCCAGGTGTGGCTGGCGCTGGCGATCGGCGCGGTCGGCTTTGCCGGCATGTTCTGCGTGTTCACCTACCTGGCCCCCACCCTGGTGCAGGTCACCGGTGTGGCCGAATCGTGGATGCCGCTGGCGGTGGGCGTGTTCGGCATCGGCGCGATCATCGGCAACATCGCCGGTGGCTGGCTGGTGGACAGGTTCCACTTCAAGGCCGCCGCCGTGGTGCTGGTGTGGTCGATCGTGATGCTGCTGCTGTATCCGCTGGCCGCACAGTCGGTGTGGACCATCGGCCCGATGATCGTCACCGTCGGCACCATGGGCGCGCTGGCGGCGGTACTGCAGACCCGCCTGATGGACGTGGCCGGTGAAGCGCAGACGCTGGCGGCGGCCTCCAACCATGCTGCGTTCAATACTGCCAATGCGCTTGGCCCGTGGCTGGGCGGCATGGCGATCAGCGCCGGCTTCAGCCCGGCCAGCACCGGCTATGTGGGCGCGGCCACCGCCATCGGCGGCCTGCTGCTGTGGTGCGTGGCGGTGATGCTGGACAAGAAGCGCAGGACCGCCGTCGCCGGCAGCCACTGAACATTGCGCCGGATCGTCAGTCGCTGCCTCTGCGGTGACGGCGATCCGGTCGCAGCAACGCCGTATCGCCGGCCGCCAAGGTCGGCCTCGCCAGTTCCCCACGCTTTACGCGCTCGAGCACCCGCCGCGAATTGGCCGCGCAGTCAATGCCGTCCGGCCGCGCCTGGATGTCCTGGATCAGCGCCAGCAGGTGCGCCCGGCTGTGCGCCAACCGTACCTGCAGCGCCTCGATATCGGCCACCTTCTGCTGCAGACTCGAGATCAGCGCATCGTGCTGCCACTGGCCCAGGTGCGGCGGCAGCAGGGCACGGATCTCTTCCAGGCTGAAGCCGGCGCGCTGCGCGCCGGTGATCAGCTCCAGCAGCAGCACCGCCTGCTCCGGGTAGTCGCGGTAGCCGTTGGACTGTCGCGGCACCACCAGCAGCCCAGCTTCTTCATAGAAGCGGATGCGCGAGGCCACCAGACCCGTGCGGCGGGCCAGCTCACCAATCTTCATCTGTATGAATCCTCGGCACCCAGGCCTGTTGACCTTCAATCAAGCTTGAAGGTTAGCGTAGCGTCATTCCCCTGTCCTGGAGCTGTCCGATGTCGCTGTTCTCCCCACTGGTGTTGCCCTCCGGTGCCGTCGTCCGCAACCGCATCGCCAAGGCGGCGATGGAGGAAAACATGGCCGACGCCGATCACGCGCCCTCTGCGGCGCTGTTGCAGCTCTACCAGCGCTGGGCCGATGGCGGCGCCGGACTGATCATCACCGGCAACGTGATGGTCGACGGCCGCGCCATGACCGGCCCCGGCGGCGTGGTGCTGCAAGATGATCGCCATCTTGATCGCTTCATCGCCTGGGCGGACACGGCGCGCTCGCGCGGCGCGCAGATGTGGATGCAGATCAATCATCCCGGGCGGCAGATGCCGGCTGCACTCGGCCAACCCGCACTCGCCCCGTCCGCCGTCCCATTGCAGATGGGTGCGCTGTCCAAGCAGTTCGCCCCGCCCAAGGCGATGACCGAGGACGACATCGCGTCGGTGATCGCACGCTTCATCCGCAGTGCCGAGCTGGCCGAGCGCGCGGGATTCACTGGCGTGCAGATCCATGCCGCGCATGGCTACCTGCTCAGCCAGTTCCTGTCGCCACTGTCCAACCGCCGCGACGACCGCTGGGGCGGCAGCCTGCACAATCGTGCGCGGCTGCTGCTGGAGATCGTGCAGGGCGTGCGCGCTGCCGTGTCACCCGCCTTCGCCGTGGCGGTGAAGCTCAACTCCGCCGATTTCCAGCGCGGCGGCTTCTCTCCCGATGATGCGCGCGCCGTGGTGGAAATGCTGGCGCCGCTCGGCGTAGACCTGGTCGAACTATCCGGCGGCAGCTACGAAGCACCCGCCATGACCGGCGCTGCGCGCGACCAGCGCAGCCTGGCCCGCGAAGCCTACTTCCTCGAATTCGCGCGCGAGATCGCCACGGTGGCGACCCTGCCGCTGATGGTCACCGGCGGCATCCGCCGATACTCCGTGGCCGAACAGGTGCTGGGCAGTGGCGTGGCCATGGTCGGCATCGCCACTGCACTGGCGATCGAGCCGGATCTGCCGCAGCACTGGCAGCAGGGCCGCGATCCGGCGCCAACACTGCGCACCATCGACTGGCGCAGCAAGCCGTTGGCCGCCAGCGCACACATGGCTGCGGTGAAGTACCAGCTGGGGCGGCTGAGCAAGCGTCGGCCCACCGCACCCGGCGTCTCGCCCGTCTGGGCGCTGCTGCTGGCACAAGCGGCCGCCAAATGCCGGACCCGCCGCTACCGTCGCTGGGTCGCTGACCGGGCCGGCGCCTGTTGAGTCGTGCAGGCTTCTCATCGCTGCAGTGATGCGCCACCATCCATGGATGGGCTGCGCCGCAGCCCATCGACGGACGCACAAGGACTGGATGTGGCTGGCCCGACCAGGAACCGTGAAAAACTGCTTGACGACCTGCTCTCGCTGGGCCGCAACTGGGCGCTGGCGATCGCCATCGCCGGTGCGGGTGCCGCCGTCCACTACAGTGAATCCGTGTACGAGGCCGGCCTCTGGCGCGGCCTGCTGCCCACGCTTTGCTTCCTGGTCGCGGTCATCTGGATCGTGCTCAGCATCATCCGTTTCGACCTGACCCTCCAGCAGCACGTCGAGCGCCGGCGGTCGCGCTGGCTCAGCCGCCTGCTGTACGTGGTGCTGCTCGGTACCGGCATCACTGCCGTGTTCTTCGTGACCGAGCTGGCCGCCAGCAACCACATCGCGCGGATGTGCGACTCGGTGGCCAGCGAACCGGCCAGCCGCATCCACAGGTCCGCCGAATGCCAGCGCCTGTACCAGCACCGCGCGGCGTACCGGCAGCGCCTGGAATCAGCCGGGGCTGAGTTCGACTGAACGCGCTCCACCGCGCTGTCGGCGCGCAATGAACACATTTTGTGGATGTGCATTTGGGCACAGTGCAGCCGACGCCGCGTTCCCGGCCTGCAACGGACCCGCAATGCACCACGCCCGCGCACCTGCCCGCCATGATGCCATCGCCCTGCAGGCCGGCATGCTGGGCAGCGTACTGGGCGTGGCGCTGTTCAAGGCCATCGCGCTGTCTGCATTGGCGACCGGCTCGATGATGGGCATCGGACTCTGGGTGGTGGCCTGCGCGCTGCTGGCAGCGTGGGCGCTGGCGGCTTATCTGGCCTGCCTGGCGCTGAGCCGGCGGGTGTTCGTGCTGATGCTGGTGCTGTGCACGGTACTGATGATCTGCATTGCCTGACCCAGCAGGGGCCGGACTATCACGCACCTGTTACGAAATAACAAGTGTGATCGGTCCGATTGTGCGTGCCGGGTGTCACGGATTTGAATCCCATGGCCAGCCCGGCATCAACCGAGACCCCCCATGAGCCCGCACCCCGTCCTTTACGCTTCCGTCATTGCCGCCGCTCTGGCAACGCTCAGCGCCTGTGCCACCTATGACGACAGCGCCATGCATCCGGCCTGCCAGGACTCGCCCCTGCTGAAGGACCTGCCCCGCGAGGTCGCCGCCCGCGAGAGCCGTTGCAACAAGGGCATGGAGGTGTGGTCGAGCGAGCGCAAGGGCAGCGACAGGCCGCTGGACCTGAGCGGAAAGAAAAAGGAACCCTGAAGAAGAGGCACTGCCGGTTGCCGCGCCTGCGTTGTCGCGCCGTTCTTGATCAGGCCGATGCATCCGGCTGACTGCTCCATCACGGCAGACGCGCGAGGATCGGGCTTCCCCACCCTGTCGAGATTCAGATGCCGGACACCGCCCACCCTGTCATTCGCGCGTTCGAGGCCGTGTTCGATCTGTCAGGCGGCGTGCAGCGCATCACCGCGCTCACCGTCACCTGCCGGCACTGCTCGTCGACCAGTTCGGCCAACGAAGACAATCTGGTGCACCTGCCCGGTGGGGCACTGTTCCGTTGCGACGGGTGCGGCTGCCACCAACCGGTCAGCCACGCCCGGCTGTCGGATTGGCAACCGGCATCGTTGCTGGGCATCTGAGGGCCAGTGCATGGACATGACGGCGCAACAGCGGGAAATCCTTGAAGCAATCGCCGCCGCGCAGCCGGTGCGCGGCGATGCGGCGACTTGGGCGGTCAACGCGGGATTGGCGGTACAGGCGGAAGATGGAGATATCGATCTCACCGACGCCGGCCGCGACGCCCTGGCCGCGCGGGCCGGACGCAAGGACTAGACGCGCCGATCAGGCCGCCTTCGCGCCCTCCGCGCGGCGCAGTCCGCGGGCATAGTGAGCAGCGCGCGGCGCCGCGATAGCGGCAACCTGCTGGACAGAGGCGCAACGCTGCACACCATCGACTCGAAGTGGCGATGCCCTTCATGCCGGCGGTGTGCAGGGCGCCATGACACGCGCTCGGCTATGCTGCGCCACCTTCCTGCGCCATCGGCGGCCATGCATCCTTTTCCCCTGCCTGTCTCTGCACCCGATCAGCTCGCCTACCGACTGCTGCAGGACAGCGACTGGGCCCGCTCGGCCATTGCTGCCAGCGCCCCCGCCGAGCTTCGCACGTTGCTGGCGATGATCCTGGATTCGCCCGAACCCCTGTGGCTCGCCTGGGGCAAGGAAGACAAGGCCTTCTTCTTCAATGATGCCTACCTGCCGATGCTGGGGGAAAAGCTGCACGGCGCGATGGGCAATCGCCTGGAGGATGTCTGGGCCGACGTATGGCCGGACGTGGTGCAGGCGGTCAACGATGCCTTTGCCGGCACCAGCCGCAGCTTCAAGAACCTGCCCCTGATGATGGACCGCGACGGCACGCTGCGCGAAACGTTCTGGACGTTCTCCTATTCGCCGCTGCGCGTCGGCTGCGGCAGTGTGGCGGGCATCCTGTGCGTGGTCAGCGAGCAGACCGAACGGGTGATCGAGCGCGACCTGCACAGCCGCCAGGTCGCGGCGATCACCGAGCAGGCGCGGGAGGCCCACCTGGAACTGGTCCGCGCCCGCGAGCAGCTGCGGCAATCGCAGAAGCTGGAAGCGATCGGCCAGCTCACCGGCGGGGTGGCCCACGACTTCAACAACCTGCTGCAGGTCATCACCGGTTCGGTGGACATGCTCCTGCATACGTGGCCGGCAGACGACTCCCGGCGCCGGTACATCCAGGCCATTGCAACAGCGTCGGACCGCGCCACCAAGCTGACCGCGCAGCTGCTGGCCTTCTCGCGTCGCCAGAGCCTGTCGCCGGAGGTCTTCGATCTCTGCGAGAGCGTGCACGCGCTCTCGGACATCATCACCACGGTTCTGGGCGCGCGCATCCAGGTGTCGTTGACGTTGCCCGGTACGCCGCTGCCGGTGCTGCTGGACCGCACCCAGCTGGACACCGCATTGATCAACATCGCGGTCAATGCCCGCGATGCGATCGAGGGACACGGCCGGGTGACCATCGAAGTGGAACAGGTCACCGCGGTGCCCTCGGTGCGCTTCGCCGCGCCGATGAAGGGTGACTTTGCTGCGATCAGCGTGACCGATACCGGAACGGGCATCGACCCTGACGTGGTCGACCGTATTTTCGAGCCCTTCTTCACCACCAAGAGCGTCGGCGCCGGGACCGGGCTGGGGCTCAGCCAGGTGTTCGGCTTCGTCAAGCAGTCAGAAGGCGAAGTGGACGTGCAGAGCCAGGCCGGCGCCGGGACCCGCTTCACGCTGTACCTGCCGTTGGCGCAGGCACGAAAAACGACGGAACGGCCGGCAGCGCAACCGGGCCTGCAGCATGGTCATGGCGTCTGCGTGCTGGTGGTGGAAGACAACGTCGACGTGGCCGAATTTGCGGTCGGCGCCCTGCGCGAGCTCGAGTACAGCGTGGTCCTTGCGCGCAATGCGGACGAGGCCCTGGCCGAGCTGGAACGGGATGCCTCGCGCTTCCATGTGGTGTTCAGCGACGTCGTGATGCCGGGCATGAACGGCCTGGATCTGGCCCGTACCATCCGCGACCGCCTGCCAGAGCTCCCAGTGATCCTCACCAGCGGCTACAGCGAGTTGCTGGCGCGGGATCCTGGCCATGGCTTCACCCTGCTACGCAAGCCTTACTCATTGAAGCAGCTGGCCTCGGTGATGACCGAGGCCGCGCGCCGCGCGCCGGCTGTGGTGGCCTCGCCCTAGCCGCTCGCTCACCGCGGCGGACCGAACCAGCGTTCCAGCGAGGACGCCAGCCCCGACGCATCGCCGCCGGCATCGCAGGCCCAGGCGACGACACCGTCGGGGCGGACCAGCACGGCGCCCAGTCCCAGCGTGTTGCGCGCCGTGGACATCACGCAGGTGACCGACCGCTGCCAGCGCTCACTGATCGGGCCGAGCCAATCGCCGGTATCGAGCCCCAGCAGCACGCCCTGCCCCGCACGCAGCAGCTCTCCCATGCGGCGGCCATCGGCCAGATGGAGGTCAGGCACGCTTCGGCCAGCCTGCGGGTGGCCGCCGTCGAACACCGGTGGCTGCGCCACGCCCCACAACCGCTCGGCGAGATAGGTGGCACCGTCGCCGGTCGCGGCCAGGTCGGCGATGACCGCCGCCAGCGCGCGCGACCCGGGGCCTGGCCGCATCAACGCCACCTGCGCACGCGACCAGTCGAGCACCCGGGCGCCGATCGGATGGCGCTCAGCCTGATAGCTGTCCAACAGCCCCTCCGCCACGTCGCCTCGCAGCACGGCCGCCAGCTTCCACCCCAGGTTCATCGCATCGCCGATGCCGAGGTTCAGCCCCTGCCCGCCCAACGGCGAATGCATGTGCGCCGCATCACCGGCCAACAGCACGCGGCCGCTGCGATAGGCCGTGGCCTGGCGCGCGGCATCGGTCCATGTGGTGGCCAGATGCACCGCGGTGATCGTTGCCTGGCGACCGGACACCCGCCGCACCAGCGCCTGGGCGGCGTGCAGGTCCAATGGCAGGCGGTGGCCTGCGCCACCGTCGAAATCGGCCAGCGCCAGCATGCCCGGCGGGTTGAAATTGCACATGCCATGTTCGGTGAACTGACGCCCCGGGACGAGCACCGACGGGTCCGCCAGTTCGACCTGCAGCGTGTGCCCGGTGAACTCCGGCGCCGTCCCTGCGAACTCGAAGCCGCAGTGCTTGCGTACCGTGCTGCGCGCGCCATCGCAACCAACCAGCCATCGCCCCCGCATCAGCCCGCGACCGGTCTGCACCTCCATCTGTGATTCGCGTGCGTGCACTGCCTGCACCGTACAGCCACGTTCGATCTGCACACCCAGTGACACTGCGCGCTCGGCCAGCACCGCCTCCAGCGACTGCAGCTCCACCGCCATCTGCGTGGGTACCGGAGTCGGCAGGCGATCACGCCAGCGCCCGCTGTCCACGTCATCCAGGGCGAAAGGAATGCCGGCGAAGTGGCCTCCCAGCGGCCGCGGTTGCGCCAGCCAATGGGCGGTGCCGGGCGGCGGTACGCCCTTGTCCGGCTTCAGCACCTGGCGGGCCGCGACCGCGTCCAGCAGGCCGCGCCGATCCAGCGCTTCCAGCGTGGGCGCGTTCAAGCCGCGCAGGCCAAAGGGCAGGCGCTTCAGGGCTGAATCGGGCGACTCGGCCTGCTCCAGCAGCAGGACCGAACAGCCGGCCTGGGCCAGCTCGCAGGACAGGAACAAGCCGACCGGGCCGGCCCCGGCAATGACAACGTCGTACAGCATCAGGATCCCCGGTCTGCGCCGGCCCGGCGCTCTGGTGCGCACAATGTTACACTCGGTGTACGTTTACACAAGCCAACCGCCATGACCCCGCCCCAAGGCCGTCGCGAGCAACGCAAGGCACAGACCCGACAGGCAATTTCCGATGTCGCCACCGCGCTGATCATCCGGCGTGGCTTCGAGGCGGTGTCGATGTCCGAGATCGCCGAGGCCGCCGGAGTCTCGCGCAAGACGGTCTTCAACTATTTCGCCAGCAAGGAGGACCTGGTATTCGACCGCGACGAGGAGGCGCGCGCGTTGCTGCGCGAGGGCATGACGGCGCGCCGCGGCATGGCCCCGCTGGCCGCCTTCCAGGCGCTGGTGCGGGAGCTGCTCGACAGCGGCCATCCCCTGTTGCGGATCAATGCCGGTGCAGCGACCTTCTGGGCCACGGTGGCCGGCAGCCCGGCCTTGGTGGCACACGCACGACGGCTGCAGGCACAGCTGGCCGACGACCTCGCGCAGTTGATGGCCAGCGCCGTCGGGCGGCCGGCGGATGACGCCGAGGCGCGGTTGGGCGCAGCCATGCTGCTGGCGTCGATGGTGGCCGCCTATCAGATTGGACTGGCCAGCCAGCAGAGGGGCGAGGATCCGCGCCAAGCGATGCTGCAGCTGATCGTGCGCGGTGGCACCGGCGTGCTGGTGGCCTTGGCCGGCACCCCCTATACCGACCCGGGCCTGCGTCCATAGCGCATTCGGGGGATAGGCCCCGAAGCGTTGCAAATGCTAATCTTTCTCATTTGCAGCCCGCCCCGACCCCCTCATGCCGCTTCCAACCCCGCTCAAGCACGCCCTCTGCCTGGCGCTGCCCCTTTCCCTGGCTACACCTGCACTGGCCTCCGAGGCCTCCGCTGATGCACCGAAGGATCTGGACAAAGTGGAAGTTCGCGGCCGCGCACAGACCCTGTACCGCGCCGACGATGCCGCTGTCGGCACCCGCACCGATACTCCGCTGGAGCAGGTACCGCAGTCGATCCAGGTCGTGCCGCGTGAGCTGATCGACGACCAGGCTGCGCGCCAGGTCACCGACCTCTACCGCAGCTTCAGCGGGATCAGCTTCTTCAGCTATGCCGGCGTCACCCTGCGCGGGTTCCGCCAGGAAAACGTGCTCTACGACAGCCTGCGCGGTGATCCCTATGCAGGCTTCTCGGTGCCGCAACTGTTCAACATCGAACGCGTGGAAGTGCTGAAGGGCCCGGCCGGTGCGCTGTACGGCGGTGGTGATGCGGGCGGTGTCATCAACTACGTGACGCGCAAGCCCAGGGCCACCGCCGAACGCCGCATCGAACTGCAGGCAGGCGACAAGGACTTCCGCGCAGGATCGATAGAAGGCACCGGCCCGCTGAATGCCAGCGGCAGCATCCGCTATCGCGCCGGCCTGTATGCCGACACCGAGCAGGGCGTGCGCTGGAATGCCGACAGCGAAAGCGTGATCGGCGATGCATCACTGGCCTTCGACGTTGGCCAGACCGGCGAGCTGGTGCTGCAGTTCACCGACATCACCCAGAACCTGGGCGGCAACCGGCTGCGCGGTGTGCCGGTGAACGATGCCGGCACCTTCCTGACCGACCGGCGATGGAACCACAACGAGGCCAGTGATTTCCTCGACATGCGCGCCAGGGTCGCACTGGCGCAGTATCGCTTCGCACCGCTCGATACGCTGGACGTGGACATTGCTGCGCGCTGGTTCAGCAACAACGAGCACCAGATGTACCACGAACCGATGGGCCTGATCGATCGTGACCGCGACGGCGTAGCCGAATGGATGACGCGCCAGCTGCGCAACCAGATTCGCGACAACGAGGTCTTCGCCGCCAGCGGCAATGCCGTATGGCGGATCAACACCGGCCGTATCGAACACAAGGTGCTGTTCGGCGCCGACGTGTACCAGCTTGACGCCGACTTCACCGCGCAGACCGCCAACAGTGCCGACCTGGCACGCGGTGCCGGCCCCGTGCGCGGCATCGATCTGTTCAACCCGGTCTATGGCGCGAGCACCTGGCACGACTACAACCTGGCCGCCCTGCCATGGCGCAGCACCGCCACCCGCAGCAAGCGCTACGGCGGCTACCTGCAGGATGAGCTGGCCCTGGGCACGCGCTGGCACGTGCTGGCCGGACTGCGCTGGGATGGTTTCAAGGATGAAGACCGCATGGGTGGCAGCAGCGTGGATGGCAACGCGCTCAGCTGGCGCCTGGGCAGCACCTTTACCGCCCGGGACGGCGTGAACCTGTACGCCAACGTCGCCAGCGGCTTCGTGCCGCAGAGTGCCGCCAACCAGAACCCAGCGGCCGGCGGACCGTTCGACGCCGAGCGCAGCAGGCAGTGGGAAGTCGGCATGAAATCGCTGCTGGCCGAACGTGTGACCCTGAACATGGCGGCCTACCGCATCGACCGCAGCAACATCGTGCAGGCCACCGGTGAAGTACGGGACGGCGTGAACCAGCTGGCCGCGCTGGGCCTGGTACGCAGCACGGGCATGGAACTGGACCTGCTGGCCGACGTGACCGAGCGCTGGGTGGTGAATCTGACCTACGCCTACAACGACGCACGGGTGAAGGATGCCGGACCGAACGGCATCACCAATGCCTCCGGCGACCGCTTCGCGAATGCGCCACGCAACAAGCTCGGCCTGTGGACACGCTACGACCTGCCTTCGATCAACTCGGCCATCGGATTCGGCGCCGACCATGTGGGCGAGCGTGTCAGCCTGGATGGGCAGACGGTGAAGGCATACACGGTGTTCGACATCAGCTGGAAGACCACGTGGAAGCAGTGGCAGTTCCAGGCCAACGTCAAGAACCTGTTCGACAAGGTGTACGCAGCCAGTGGCTTCATCGAACGCAACGGGCATTTCCCGGGCGAGCCGCGGCGGGTGTACGTGCAGGCGGCCTACCGCTTCTGAGAAGGCCTTCCAGCAGAGCCGGCGCGCCCGCTCGGCTCTGCTGCGTAACCTCAGCCCATCCGCATCGCAGGGTTGTCACGCGCGTGGACGTCGTTGTCCTGCTGGCGCTGCATGGCCGCCTGCTGTCGCTCCAGGCTGGCGGCCTCGATCTGCTGAAGCGAGTGTTCGACCGGCGTCTGCACTGCCGTGTCCGTAGGCATGACCGCTCGCAGATGCGCGGGATCGCTCATCTCGCCCTGCACCACGAACACGTTGCGGCCGGCCGGATGCTCGGCGGTCTGCGTGCTCAGCAGCACATGGTCGGCACGTTCAAGCTGGTTGCGACGGGCCAATGCCATCACGCTCGCCACCAAGCGCTCGCTGTTCTCATCGTGGGTACGCCCGGCGCGGGCATCGATCGCGGCCACGCCTTCGCGCACCTGCTGCATCAGTGCGTAGTCGCGGTGGCCCGGACCAATGTCGGCCAGGCGGGTCGGTGCCTGCGAGGGATCCGGCACGTCGTCCACGGCTGCGGTCAGCGGGCTGCGGGTGATGGTCCGGTACGGGTCGTCCGGGTGGAACTGGGTGCGTTTTTCCTGGCGCTCCAGACGAACCTCGCGCGCGTCGTTGAGCTCGGCGATGCGGGCCGGATCGGTGATCTCACGCATCGACATGTGGCCACCACCCGCGCTGACACTGGCCCACTTCCTGTCCGCTTCGAAGTACATCGCGTAGTAGCTGCTGCCACCAATGACGTTCGGATCGACTGCTGAGCGGCCCTCCAGGGCCTGGGTGGCTTCCAGCACGCTCAACCGGGTCAGGTACTGGCCGCCCTTCGCCCATCCCATCTGGCTGATGGCATCGACGCTGGTGTTGCCTACGCGCGGGCCTCCGGCATAGTCGTTGTTGAGCATGTTGGTCCAGATCTGTTCCAGCTTCTCGGGGCCGCTCTTCTGCTCAGCTGCCTGCAGCAACACGCGCGGCGTCCAGCAGTTGGGATCGAGTTCATGCCGTTCAAATGCACGGTCGTGAGCCAGCATCACGTCCTTGCCGGGGAGATTCAGTGCCAGGTCTGGACGGCGCTCGTTCATCCACTGCTGCCGCAACTCAAGATCTCTTTCGAGCAGGGTCTGCCCAAAGGACTCCCATCGCCGCTCCGTCAACTGTGCATTTGAAAACCGGGATCCCTCGTCCTGCTGGGTCTTTGCGTAGCTTTGTGCATACGCGTTCGCGACGCGTCCCGGCAGGCTGTCATTGCGTACAACACCCAGTGCCAGTGTCCCGTATCCATCGGCTCCCGGCAGTTGCGACAGGTAGTTCCAGTAAAGCTCGCGGTTGCCGTCTCTGGCATAGCTGCCAAGGACGCTCAGATCGCGTTCGGTCAATCCACTCATACCCTGCCCCTCTTCTTCCTTGAATCACCGATCACTTGGACCGGGTGCGCGCGATGACGTCCCTGACGGCCTCTTCCATGCGCTTCCAGTCCTTCAGAAACGCTCTCTTGTAGTCCAGGCTGACGGATAGCTTGTTGTCGATGTCCACGAAGTAATGAACGCAGCCCGCGGCCACTTCCCCTGGCTCACTGATCACCTCGCGCCCCTCCAGCCGCACGCCGTCGCGTCGGAATTCCTCGCCGTCACATTTGATGAATGAGCTGATCCGGCCGTCGCCCTGCCGTGCGATGTACCAGTCTCTTTCGTAGGCGGGATTGCGCACAGGCGGCTTTCCGTAACGCGCCTCATACTTCTTCGCGTACACCACCATCTTCGCTTCATCGATTGCATAGGGCGTCAGGCCCAAGGTCTCCGGCTGTGCAACGCGTTGATCGAGACGGTCCCTGGGATCCTCCCTTTCCACAGAGCCCTCCTCCGTGATGGCTTCATTTGACGACAGCCTTGAAAGCAGTGTTTCAACGGGAACGCGATCAACGTAGTTGATCCGGATGGGAATCTCCTTCCGGAAATCATTCGTACGCGGATTGGCCCGGGCACCCGGTGCCGTCGGCGTCATGTCCGGCCACTCGATGACCAGCGTCACGCCCTCGCCCGGCCACGGTGCGATCTGGCTGTCCAGGTAGTTGGCCGGAATGCGGAAAGTGTTCGGCCCGAGCTTCACGTCCACGGGCGCATCGGTATAGGTGTGGCCGTTGATCGTGCGGCCGGTCTGTGGGGCGCCGGACATGGCGGGATTCCTTTCGTGTTCGGTGGACGGCGGCCGCGCACACGCGCCGGCACTCACCGCGACGGCAAGTGCAAGCGTCAGGCAACGGCCGGGGGACATCACGTGCATGGGCATTCCATTGCAGGGTTCCAGCGCCACTATAGGGAACCGGGCGTCAACGGAACAGGAACCGCATCGCAGCCCTTCATGGAACCAGGCAGCGCTCCACCTGCAGTGACAGCACCTGGCAGGCGTTGAACAGGCCCTCGACCACGGCTGCGGAGGGACAGCAGGCGGGATCGTCGCTCTCCCGCGCCATATGCGCAGCGTGCAGCACCGCAGTCAACGCCGTGATGCCCGAAATGCTGCGGGTCGCCAGGGCCATGTCGAAGGCGCGGCCAGGGCTCAAGTGCATTTCACTCCAGGCCTCGCCATCAGCGCGCAGGTTCCTGCCGTGGCCTGCCAGGTGTGCAAAGAATGCCGATGGCGTGACGAACTCGGCGGATTCGCGGAGCGCGTCCTCCAGCGTTTCGGCCAACGCAGCGGGAAGATCGCGCACGGCGGCGCCCAGCAGCGCATGCAGGCGGGGATGGTCGGGAAGACGTTCGGGCATGACGGCAACCTCACGATGTGGCCACCTGCAGATGCAAGGTGGCGGACGGTGCGGGTTGGCGTGCCGGAGACATGATGCAAGAAGCCGGCGGATCGAGAGATCCCCACGCACCGTCCGCCATGAACTGGCAGGCGATGCATTGTCACGGTTGCAACTCTGGCTGCAACCGTGACGCCGCGCATCATGTACGTTCAGGACGCCAATCCCGGCCACGGCGAGTGCCTTGGCGCGGCCATGGTTACCGCCCTGAACCGACGGTGGAAAGCAGGAAAATCCTGATCGATCACGTTGCTACGTTGGTTGCGTCAGTGGATGTCGAGTTGTCCATTGACTGGCGTTCTTCGCCAACCGATGACTCCGGTCGACGCGCACTTTCCGGATACCCTGTCCAGCCGTAAGCGACACGCGCGCTCCCGGTGCCAAAGACCTGCCGGCGGCTGTGAGCATTCGCGAAACCCACATGCGGCAAGCGCAACGCCGCGCAGCCTTCAGCTATCGCCTTGGGTGCTCTGATAGCCGCGGTAGGTCTCGCCCCACTCGCGCATCGCCAGCAGCACCGGCGCCAGCGTGCGGCCGAACTCGGACAGCTCGTATTCCACTTTCGGCGGCACTTCCGGGTACACGTGGCGGATCACCACGCCATCGGCTTCCAGTTCACGCAGCTGGCTGGTGAGCATGGACTGGGTGGCATTGGGCACCCGCCGCGTCAGTTCCATGAAACGCCGCTTGCCGGTCATCAGGTGAAAAAGAATGATCGGCTTCCACACGCCGCCGATCACCGACAGCGTGACTTCCACCGCGCAACCGCTCTTGCCGTCCCATCGTTTGCTACGCATGCATACTCCGGAAAACCATAGTACCTACGGAAAATCGTCGTTCTTGTTGCGATAGAGGCGCGAGCCTAGCATGGCCCCATCCCATGAATGTGAGGCCATCCATGACGTTCAAAGCACTGCTGACCCGCAAGACGAACAACCAGCTCTCGACCGATCTGGTCGATTTCGACGAGGCCGACCTGATGGACGGCGACGTCCTGGTACAGGTCGAGTACTCCACGCTCAACTACAAGGATGCGCTTGCCCTCACCGGCAAGAGTCCGGTCATCCGGACGTTCCCGCTCATTCCCGGCATCGATCTGGCAGGCGTGGTGCTGGAATCCAGCAGGGCCGACTTCAAGCCAGGCGACCGCGTCGTGCTCAATGGCTGGGACCTGAGCATGGGCCACCACGGCGGCCTGGCCCAGCGCGCCCGGGTGCGAGGCGAATGGCTCAACCGGATTCCCGACAACCTGAGCACCCGCGATGCAATGGCCATCGGCACCGCTGGCTACACCGCGATGCTGTGCGTGCTGGCCCTGGAACATGCCGGGGTGACGCCCGAACAGGGCGATGTGCTGGTCACCGGTGCCAACGGTGGCGTCGGCTCGATCGCGGTGGCGATCCTCTCGAAGCTGGGTTACCGCGTGGTGGCCGCCACCGGGCGACCGGAGCACGCCGAGTATCTGCACAACCTGGGTGCGGCCGAGATCATCGATCGTGCGCAGCTTTCGGAGCCGCGCGAGCGGCCGGTGAGTGCCGAGCGATGGGCCGGCGTGGTGGATGTGGCCGGCGGCCCAACGCTGGTCAATGCCATCGCCGAAACGAAGTACCGCGGTGCCGTGGCCGCCTGTGGCCTGGCCCAGAGCGATGCACTGCACGGCTCGGTGCTGCCCTTCATCCTGCGCAATGTGACCCTCGCGGGCGTGGATTCGGTGAATGCCCCACAAGAGGTTCGCCAGCGCGCCTGGGATCGGCTCGCGACCGACCTGGACCCGCAGAAGCTGGAAAGCACCGTGCAGCAGATCGGCCTCGCCGAGGTGCTGGATGTCTATGAGCAGATCATCCCCGGCAAGGTGCGCGGCCGCGTTGTCGTGGATGTGAACGCCTGACGCCTGCCGCGCCGGCGAGGGTGCAACGCCTTCGCTGGCGCGCGTGCGCGAGTGACCGGAGACCCAGCGCGCCATGCCAAGCCGCCTTATCATGGGGCGGCAAGGGCACTTTACGCCCGGTGACGTACGCAAGGCAGTATCTGGATGTCTATGGAATGGCGCCCCTCGGGCTGGGGCCAGCGTGTGACCCGCTCGCCGGACTGGCAGTTGCGGCTGGATGGCGAACAGCTCGCGCTTTTGATCGACGGCAGGCAATACCGCCTGCATGTGGCGAACGAACACAGCGTGCGGGTCGTTCGCGGCGTGCTCTGGTCCCGGGTCGAACTGACGACCGAGCGCGGTGAAGCACTGTCCGTGGATGGGCTGCCCAACAGCCAGGGCTCCCGGCTTGCGGCTGCCGTGCAGCATGTGCTTTTCGCGCGCTCCAGGCGGGGGCGCAAGGCACTGTTTGAGCGCGTTCTGGCGCAGATCCAGGGGTGGCTGGCCGAGGCAGACGCGCTTACCGACCGAGGCACCACCGGACGCCGCTGGATCACCCACGAACAGCAGCAGGCGTTGCTGGCCGACCGCCCCGCCCTGCCCCTGCCGCCCGCCGAGCTGGAGCAGCTGTTCCTCGACGAGGAGGTGCATGACGACCTGCACGCGCCCGGCCACCGCATGGCGCTGGACGCGCTGCACGACTGGCAGCTGGATTGGCCCGCCCTGTGGGCGGACGCCAATGAGGCAATGGCGACCCGCGAACTGGGGCTGGCCAAGCCCTTCCTGGACCGGGTCGAGAGCAGGCCACTGACCGAGGAACAGGCCCGCGCCGTCATCTGCTTCGACAACCGGGTGCAGGTCGTGGCCGCAGCCGGCTCTGGCAAGACCTCTACGATGGTCGCCAAGGCTGCCTATGCCATCGATCGCGGCTTCGTGGAGCCCGGACGGATCGTGATGCTCGCTTTCAACAAGGACGCCGCGAACGAACTGGAGGAGCGCGCGCGACGATGCTTCGATCGGCTCGGCATGGATGACATCGTGGTCGAGGCGCGGACCTTCCACGCCCTCGGCCTGGCCATCATCGCCAAAGCCACGGGACGCAAGCCTGATATCCCGGAATGGGCGATCGACGCGACGCTGGGCTTCAACAAGCTGGCCGAACTGGTGGACGACCTGAAGGACCGCTCGACCCACTTCCGCACCCAGTGGGACATGTTCCGCCTGGTGTTCGGACGCGATCTGCCGCCCTTGGGTGCCGACATGATGGCCGATGGCTACGACCGCGATGGTGCGCCCTACATGCGTACCCTGCAGGGCGAGCGGGTGAAGAGCCTGGAAGAGTGCGTCATCGCCGACTGGCTGTTCTACAACGGCGTGGCGTATGACTACGAGCGGCGCTACGAGTTCGATACCGCGACAGACACCCACCGCCAGTATCGTCCTGACTTCTACTACCCGGACGCCCGGCTGTATCACGAGCACTTCGCGCTGGATGCCCATGGCCAGCCGCCGCCGCACTTTGCCGATTACAGCGAAGGGACGCACTGGAAGCGCCAGCAGCATATGACGCGCGGCACTGCCCTCGTCGAGACGACCTCGTTTGGCCTGCGCAGTGGACATGCGCTGCAGCATCTTGCCGAGCGGCTGGGTGCGTCTGGTGTCGAACTCGACCCGAACCCGGACCGCGAGCTGCCTGACCAGGGCACCAAGCCGATGCCGGATGCAGACCTGATTGGCCTGATGCGCACCTTCATTGCGCATGCCAAGAGCAACCGCCTGACGCTGGATGACATGGCCGCACGCCTGCGGCAGATGCCTGAGGATCAGTTCAAGGAACGCTACCGGCGTTTCCTGGAGATCGCCGGTCCGGTTTTCCAGGCTTGGGACGATGCACTGGCTGACGAGCGCAGCATCGATTTCGAAGACATGCTCAACATGGCCGCCGGGCTGCTGGAACAGGGCCACTATGAATCACCCTACGATCTGGTGATGGCCGACGAATTCCAGGATGCCTCGCGCGCCCGTGCGCGCCTCTGCCGTGCGCTGGTCAGCCAACCGGGCCGCCATCTGTTTGCGGTGGGCGATGACTGGCAGTCGATCAATCGCTTCGCTGGTGCCGACGTTTCGGTGATGACCGGATTCCGCGAATGGATGGGGCATGGCCAGGTGCTGAAACTCGAGCAGACGTTCCGCTGCCCGCAGGCACTGTGTGATGTTTCCAGCCGTTTCATCAGCCGCAACCCCGCGCAGATCGGCAAGAAGGTCCGTTCTGCTGCGCCGGCAATGGGTCCGGTGCTGCAGGCGTTCCAGATGAACCGGCGTGAGGAGGTGCAGGATGGTGTTCGCCAATACCTTGCGACGCTGCACCAGCAACTGCTGTCAGGTGCAGTGCCGCAGGGCCGCAACGGGCGCGTGACTGTATTCGTTCTGGGGCGGTATCGCGCGGACCGCAGCGCGATGCCTTTGGATTGGAAGACCGCCTTCGGCAGCACGATGGACGTCGAGTTCCTGACTGTCCATCGATCGAAGGGGCGCGAGGCGGACTACGTGATCCTGCCGGGCATGATCAACCGCAGCTTCCCGAGCCTGCGCGCGGATGACCCGGTGCTTTCGCTGGCGATGCCGGACGGGGATACCTATCCGCTGAGCGAAGAACGACGCCTGTTCTATGTCGCGCTGACGCGGGCGCGACGGTCGGTCGCGATGTTCACCCTGCAGGGCAGGCACTCGCCGTTCCTGGATGAGCTGGTGAAGGACGGGGCAGTGGAAGTGACCGCGATCTCAGGCGCGGCCATCCACGAAGAGCGCTGCCCGGTGTGCAAGGTGGGCGTGTTCGTGGACCGCAATGGGCCGCACGGGGCCTTCCGGTCGTGCTCGAGTTACCCGTTGTGCCACAACAAGCCGAAGGGTGGGCGGCGTGGGTGAGGCCGCGGGTTTCCTCGCCGCCCAGTAATTCACGCCCTGAGTGGATCGGGGCGTTGGTCAGCATACGGAGACCGCGATGCGTTCAGTCGTTCTGGCAGTTGTGGTGTCTTGGAAGACGCCTCCAGCTGTCGTCCTCGAGCATCCGCGCTTCTAGCGTCCAGATCTGATGTAACGCTCAAAGTACGCTTGGAATTGGCGCGACTTAGCTGGGTCAAGCTCGTTGGCAATCGTGCCAGCGATCGCCTCGGCCTCAACCATGCGCGTGCTACCGCCAAGCTCTCGAGCAGCTTCAAGAAGTGCTCTTTGCCTCACACTCAGATTACCGAAGGGGTCGAAATAGGAATCGACACGCTGGTTGTCACTCACGCCTGTCCAGCTGAAACGCGCATCTCCAGCAGCCGTTGCGATCGTTCTGTATCGCTCGACGGCTTGCTCTGAGGTTATGCGTTTACGGAGCAGATCCAACCTGGTGCGATACAGATCAACCTCGGCGCTTGGCGTGCTCTGCGCCAGCGCTGCTACCGCTTCATCAACAAACGCGTAGTTGATATTCCCGGTGCCGGCCTGAACGCCCAGTAGATTGAAGCTGGCGATTGCATACAGGTACGCATCGCGATTCGCCGCAGCCCGTTGGGCATCGCTCGGTCTACCGATGGCAGTGGGCTGTACCAGAAGAATGCTGTCGTCATCAGAAAGAACGGCTTCCATATCACGCTTGTGGAACTCGCCGACAACTACAACGATGGTGCCACCAGGCCGCGCCTTCGCAGCTGCGGCCACTCTCTTCGCCTGCAAGTAGGTTCGATAGAGGTATAAGCGACGTGGCAGGTCATCTTTTGCTCGCTTTGAGGGGGTCACAGCCCACTGGGTAACCTTGGCAAGGTTCACCTCGGTATCCGCGTGGAAAATATCTCTGTTCAGCTGTGCCGGGCGTGGGAATGACAGGAAGCCCTGAAAACCCTGATCAGGGCGCACCTGCGGAATTGCTTCCAGATCGGTGCCAAAGCCAAGCTTGGCGTCTTCTGACGGAGGCGCCCAGTCTATTGGGCACAGATCCACGCCCCTGGCGCGGGCGAAGGGCACGATCACATCCTGAACTTCATAGGTGAATTCGTAGTAGTCGTTCCGAGCAAAGGCCTCCGGAGACCGCTCGATACAGATCGCGTCGGGTTGCGCACGATCCAAGAAGGCCGCCAGCATTGCCGGACTGTCATTGGATGAAACCAATTGAGCTGCATGGTCGACGCCCAATATTATCACTCGTGACGGATCGGGCTTTTCAGTACCACTGCCAGCAATGGCTTGCAGTGGAAAAACAAAGAAGAACAGTGCGCAGCACCCATGCATTCATTCATTAGATCCAATGGCGAAAGCGCTTTCACGCTACGAAACGCCAACAGGCAGTGCCCGTGCCATTGGTTGTAGTCAGTCGGATCGCCCAGCTCGAACCACCGCATGCAGACCCAAGCGTCGCAAGCGCGGCCGACATTCCGGGAGACAGCCGGCAGCCCTCGTTCTTCGGCCAGGCGAACGGGTCATTCGAACGCGCCAGCCAGAGAAATTTCTTCGATCTACGAGCGATTGAAACGCGCGGCGCCCGCTTGTGCACCCAACACGGCAAGATCAGGGCCAGCCGCTTTCCACGCTCCATTTGCATCGGTCGCGGGCACTGTGAATGCAATCCGAGCTGCAAGGCTGGGTTCGGCAGCAGATTGCGCAGAAACGAAAAAAGCTCCTATCCCCAGGAGCTTTTTGAAATTGGCGGAGAGAGTGGGATTCGAACCCACGGAAGGTTTAACCCTTCGCCGGTTTTCAAGACCGGTGCCTTAAACCGCTCGGCCATCTCTCCAATCGGGTCCCGGTCGCCCGGGCAGCGGCGTATTCTCGCACGTGAAGGGCGTTTGCCCAAGACCACCTTGCCCCTGCCCTTCGCATCCGGCACGGTGGGGGCCTTCACCGCACCCGGAGCCGCCATGGCCCATCTCGATCTGGCCAACCTGCGCACCTGCCTGCTGGACGATACCCAGCTGGCCGCTTTGGCCCTGCACCGCACCTTCGCCGGGCACCTGCCGGTCAGCAGCGGGCAGCTGGTGGTCTGCGATCCGCTGGTCCAGGCCGAGGCGCCTGCGCTGGCCGACTACACCGCCCCGCTGGGCCGGCACCCGGTCGAAATCATCGTGCACAGCGGCCGCCCGGCGTTGGCCGTGGTCTGGTTCACGCCCCGCGAAGCCCTCACTGCGTCTGCCCTGCACTGGCAGATGGCGCGCTGGACCACGCAGGACCTGACCGGCCTGGATGAGGACAGCTTCATCGGCTACCCGGTCGACGCCGGCATCGGTTGTTTCATGGATACCGACACCCAGCAGGCGCTGCTGGCCCTGATCGAACAGGCCGATGGCGACGAAGAGAGTGAATGGTCGGATGCACTGATCGACCACGATGGCCTGGACGAAGGCGCCGAGTACCGCCCCTGGGGGGAGGACTCGCCGCACGGCCTGGTGGTCTTCACCAGCGGCTGGGGCGACGGCGTCTATCCCAGCTACTGGGCGCTGGATACGTCCGGCATTCCGGTCGCCCTGGTCACCGATTTCCTGTGCATCGAGGGTGGCGATGGGCGCGACGAGCGCGAGATTGCCGACCAGGCCTATCGCGACAACCTGCCCGCTGCAGAAGCCGAGGCGCTGGCACGACTGGTGGCCGCCGTCGAACGAGACGACACGGAGGCATTGCAGGACCTGCTGAAGGATGCGCCGCAGCGCGCCAACCAGATCGAACCGGGCTGCGGCGGCACCGCCCTGTACGAGGCGATCCGCCTGGACCGCCCGCAGGCATTGCGGGTGCTGCTACAGGGCGGCGCATTGCCGGCGATGCCCGAGCGCCTGCACATGAGCAAGGTGACCAGCTATCTGGACTATGCGCGATTCCTGAAGAAGCCACGCAGCGCGGAGCTGATGGCCGTGCTGGAAGCGCCCGTCGTTGCGGCCGAACCGCCACCGGCCGCAGCGCAACGCCGCAGCTTCTGGGACCGGCTGTTCGGCCGGAACTGATCGGCGCCGGAATACAGCAACGCCGGGCATGGCCCGGCGCTACCTTCCTGCTTTCTCAGCCGGCATCCACCGCCAGCGCACCCAGTGCACTGGCCTTGATCCGCTCCTTGGCCTTTTCACAGGCGCCACCGCAATCCAGGCGCGAGGCCTCCAGCTGCGGCGGCAGATGCTCGGCCAGGAAGTCGATGAACACGCGCACCGCCGGCAGCAGGCCGCGGCGCGAGGCGAACACGGCGTGGCACACGCCCTGCGGCAGCGACCAGTCCGGCAGCACCACTTCCAGTTCGCCGTTGCGCACGGCGTCGGCGCACACGGTTTCCGGCAGCATGGTGATGCCGAAACCGTCCTTCACCATGCTCTGCAGCAGCGGGAAGTCGAAGCCGGCCACGCGCGGCTGCAGGTCGACCCGGCGCACTTCGCCTTCCGGGCCATGCAGCTCCCAGCGCTGGCGGGCTTCGTCTTCGCTGATACTGAGGGTGACGTGTTGGGTCAGCTCTTCCGGGTCCTTGGGGCGACCGGCGCGGTCCAGGTACTTCGGGCTGGCCACCAGCAATTCCTGCACCTGGCCGAAGCTGCGCATCACCAGGCTACCGTCATCGTCCAGGCGCGAACGCACGCGCAGGGCCACGTCGTAGCCTTCATTGATGATGTCCACGCGGCGGTTGCTGATGTTCAGCTGCAGCCGCACCTTCGGGTACTGCTCCAGGAACTTGGGCAGCAGCTTGGGCAGCTGCATCTGCGCCAGTGACACCGGCACGCTGGCGCGCACCACGCCGCGCGGTTCCGCACTGAGGCGGTCCACCACTTCGCGGGCGGCCTGGGCCTCGGCCAGCATCGTCTGCGCATGCCGGTGCACGCTGGTGCCGACGTCGGTGACCGCGAAACGGCGCGTGGAGCGCTGCAGCAGGCGCACGCCCAGGTCGGTTTCCAGCTGGCTGATGCGGCGGCTCAGTCGCGACTTGGGAATACCCAGCGCGCGCTCGGCAGCGGCGAATCCGCCGTGGTCGACCACCATCGCGAAGTAGTACAGATCATTCAGGTCATGCATGCCCGAGTTCCATATCTAGAACAATACGTGGCATTCAACCACCTTTATTCCGCCTTTGCAACAACCTATCGTTCTCTCCGTCGGCGGGGCACCCCCGCCCCTTCCTCCCAGAACATAGGTGACTGCCATGAAGCTTCTGCATCTCGACGCCAGCGTGCTTGGCGACAACTCCGTCTCGCGCCAGCTGTCGGCCGCCGTGGTCGCCCGTTTCACCGGCCAGATCGATGGCCTGCAGGTCGATTATCGCGATCTTGACGCCAATCCGGTACCGCACCTGCGCAGCAGCTCGCTGGCCAAGACCGACGCCGCTGAAGCGACCGATGCTGAACAGGTGATGCAGCAGTTCTTGGAGGCCGACATCGTGGTGATCGGCGCGCCGATGTACAACTTCAGCATCCCGTCCACGCTGAAGGCCTGGATCGACCGCGTGGCCGTGGCCGGCCGTACCTTCAAGTACACCGAGAACGGCCCGGTGGGCCTGGCCGGTGGCAAGCGGGTGATCATCGCCAGCAGCCGCGGCGGCATCTACACCGACTCGCCGGCCGACTTCCAGGAGCCGTTCCTGCGCCAGGTGTTCGCCTTCATGGGCATCAACGAGGTCGAGTTCGTGCGCGCCGAGGGCATCGCCTACTCGCCGCAGCACCGTGAGGACGCCATCGCCGGTGCGCTGGCAGCACTGCCGTCGCACGAAGCGGCCGAAGCCGTCGCTGCGTAACGCGTTCCAACGTACGGCGCCCCTCTCTCCTCGTCTGGGCGCTGAACGCGGGCCGGGATCCCCTCCCCCTCCCGGCCCACCCTGGCGGCCCCGCTCTGCGGGGCCGTTTTTTTGTGGCGTCCGGCCTGGGGTCTGCGCCATCCACGCATGGCGTGGATCTGCTGCACGCGTGCGTGGAATCCGTGCCATGCGCGGCGCTCACCAGAACGGTAGGCTGGGGCGATGGATTACATCGTGACGGCTGCGCACCGCAGCGAATTTCCGCACCCGATCACCCTTCGCCGCGGCCAGGCACTGGTAGTGGGCGAACGCTATGAAGGCCCGGAGGGCTGGGACGACTGGTTCCTGTGCGAGGCCGAGGGGCAGCAGCCCGGATTCGTGCCGGCGCCGGTGATCGGCCGCGATGCGCAGGGTGGCGCGTTTGCCACGCAGGATTACTGCGCGCGCGAACTGGATGTGGACCCCGGGCAGACGCTGCGCGGGATGCGCACGCTCAATGGCTGGGCATGGTGCGTGCCGGAGACCGGCGAACCGGGATGGGTGCCGCTGGAGAAGCTGCGCGCTGTGGAGTGATCACGGTGGTTCATCCACGCATGGCGTGGATCTACTGTGGCATCGGCGAATTCATGCCGGGCGCGTGCAACATCCTCCAGTAGATACACGCCATGCGTGGATGCGGTGCCATGCAAGCATGGCACCTACCCGGTCAGGGAATCAGGCGATGGTTTCCAGGCCGCCCATGTACGGGCGCAGGGCCTCCGGCACGGTGATGCTGCCGTCGGCGTTCTGGTAGTTCTCCATCACTGCGATCATCGCGCGGCCAACGGCCACGCCCGAGCCGTTCAGCGTGTGCACCAGCTCCGGCTTGCCGGTGGCCGGGTTGCGCCAGCGCGCCTGCATGCGGCGGGCCTGGAAATCGCCACAGTTCGAGCACGAGGAAATCTCGCGGTAGGTTTCCTGCGACGGCAGCCAGACTTCCAGGTCGTAGGTCTTCACTGCCGAGAAGCCCATGTCACCGGTGCACAGCAGCACCTTGCGGTACGGCAGGCCCAGCTTTTCCAGCACCACCTCGGCGCAGCGGGTCATGCGCTGGTGTTCGGCGTCGCTGTCTTCCGGGCGGCTGATCGAGACCAGCTCGACCTTCTCGAACTGGTGCTGGCGGATCATGCCGCGCACGTCGCGGCCACCGCTGCCGGCCTCGGCACGGAAGCACATCGAGTGCGCGGTCATGCGCAGCGGCAGGCGCTCGGCGTCCACGATCTCGTCGCGCACGATGTTGGTCAGCGGCACTTCCGAGGTCGGGATCAGGTACCGCGTGGAGTCACCCACGGCGGTCTTGAACAGGTCGTCCTCGAATTTCGGCAGCTGGCTGGTGCCGCGCAGCGAATCGGCGTTGACCAGCAGCGGCACGTTGGTTTCCTCGTAGCCGTGCTCGCCGGTGTGCAGGTCGACCATGAACTGGGCCAGGGCGCGGTGCAGGCGCGCGATCGGGCCGCGCAGGACGGTGAAGCGCGAACCGGACAGCTTGGCCGCGGTCTCGCCGTCCAGCCAGCCGTTGCGGGCGCCCAGTTCGACGTGGTCGAGCACCTTGAAATCGAACTGGCGCGGGGTACCCCAGCGCGCCTGCTCGACGTTGTCGTTCTCGTCGGCACCGGCCGGCACGTCATCGGCCGGCAGGTTCGGAATACCCATCGAGATCGCTTCGATCTTCTCGCGCAGTTCGTCCAGCGCCACTTCCGAGGCCTTCAACTCGTCGGCGAAGGCAGCGACCTCGGCCATGATCGCCGAGACGTCCTCGCCCTTGGCCTTGGCCTGGCCGATGGCCTTGGAGCGGCTGTTGCGCAGGCTCTGCAGTTCCTGGGTCCGCACCTGGATGCGCTTGCGATCCGCCTCCAAGGCCTCCAGGGCAGACACGTCGAGCTCGAAGCCGCGGCTGGTGCGCAGGCGTTCAGCGAGGTCGGCGGGCTGGTGGCGGAGCAGGGCTGGATCAAGCATGGCAGGTGTCGTGGTGGGTGTCAGGAACGGGATTATCGCCTGTTATACGGATTTCTGCCGCCCGGTTCATTCCCGCCGTGGCAGAATCGAGCCATTCCGTACTGGTCCGGTCCATGTCTGCACCCCGCTCGTCGTCCTCCAAGTCGTTCACTGTGCATATCCCGCGCAACGCCCTGAAGATCGCCGGCATCGCCTTCGGCGTGGGCGTGCTGCTGTTCGTACTGGTGTGGTTGACCGGTCGCGACAAGGAGTTCTTCCGCGCCGACCCGGCCACGCAGACCCCGCAGGAGACCGCGCAGGTCGAGCCGCTGCCCGAACCGCTGGCGGCGGCTGCCGGTTCCAGCGACATGCCTGATGCCAAGCCGGCCCCGGTGGAGGAAGACGCCCCGAAGCTGGTCGAAACCGCCCCGCCGCCGCCGGCGCCCATCGCTGAACCGGCCCCGGCCGCGCCGACCCCTGCGCCAGCCACCACCGGCAACAGCCAGCCGATGCCGATTGCCGGCCAGTCGCCGCCGCCGACCTACCCGGCAGCCGCCCTGCGCGCGGGCGAGACGGGCAGCGTGGTGGTACGCGTGGACGTGGATGCCACCGGCTATCCGAACAATGCCACCGTGATCCAGCGCAGCGGCTCACGCGAGCTCGACCGCGCCGCGACCGATGCCGTGCGGCGCTGGCGCTTCACCCCGGCGCAGAGCAACGGCCAGCCCGTACCGGGCAGCATTGAAGTGCCGTTCGACTTCAAGACCCAGTAACTGAACGTTTCCCGGCAGGCAAACTGAACCCTGCCAGTGACGTTGACGCAACGCTGACACTTGTCGCCGCCGCCCCGCGCAACACTCTGTCCGTCGTCCATTGACGGAAGGAGTTTGCGATGACCGCCACCACCCACGAAGACCTTCACTCGCCGCAGCTGCAGCAGGAATCCGGCCCGCAGCAGAGGACCACGTCGCCCTGGATGTGGATCGCGCTGATCGTGGCGATGTTTGCCGCCGCCCTGCTCTGGCTGCGTCACGCGAACCCGGAAGACGTAGCACCTGCACCGGTCGGCGAGCGCATGCTGCCCGCGCCCGAACAGGCGCCGGTGGCCGACACGCAGGTGCCCGCCGCCCGCCAGGCCGCGCCGGCCAGCGACCCGCGCCAGCCCGCTCCTGCCGTGCGCAATCGCGAGGCACGTCCGCTGGCGGGCAACATCAAGCCGACCTACCCCGCCGCCGCACTGCGCAATGGCGTCCAGGGCAGCGTGATCGCCAGCCTGAATGTCGATACCCGCGGCCAGGTCACCCGTGCAGCGATCGTTTCGCGCACCGGCGAGCGCAGCCGTGACCTGGATCGCGCGGTGTTGAGCGCCGTGCAGAACTGGAAGTTCCAGCCGGCGATGCATGAGGGCCGTGCAGTGGCCAGTGTGGTGCGGGTCCCGGTGGATTTCCGTACCGAGCAGCGTTGATCGCGGACGAGGGGTTCGTGATGTTTAGACGGAGGCTTCGGCCTCCGTCCTTTTATCTGGAGAGGCGTGCCAACCCAGGTTGGCACCTACCGGGCAATGCGATCCGCCGGGCATGGCCCGGCGGCCGCGATGCCGCTCAGGCCAGGTTGAACCCGGCGCTGCGGGCCAGGCCGTCGAAGTCCGGGAAGGAGGTGGCGACGTTGGCGATGTCGTTGATGCGCACTTCGCCCTCACTGATCTGTCCAGCAATGGCAAACGCCATGGCGATGCGATGATCACCGTGGCTTTCAATGGTGCCGCTGCCCAGGCGCACGCCGCCGTGCAGGGTGGCGCCGTCTTCGGTCTCGTCCACCTGCATGCCCAGCGCGCGCAGGCCAGTGGCCATCGCGGCAAGACGATCGGATTCCTTCACCCGCAGTTCGGCCGCGCCGCTGACCACGGTCTGGCCCTCGGCAGCGGCGGCGGCCACGAACAACGCCGGGAACTCGTCGATCATGTCCGGCACCAGTGCTTCGGGAATACGCGCGCCCTTCAGGGGGGCGTAGCGCACCACCAGATCGGCCACCGGCTCACCGCCCTGCTCGGCCGGATTCTCTTCGGTGATGTCCGCCCCCATCAGGCGCAGCGCGTGCAGCAGGCCGGTGCGGCGCGGGTTCAGGCCGACCTGCTTCAGGCGCAGCTCGGAACCGGGAATGATGCTGGCGGCGACCAGGTAGAACGCGGCCGAGGAAAAATCGGCCGGCACCACGATGTCGGTGGCGCGCAGGCGCTGGCCGCCCCGCAGGCGGGCCTTGCCCGGCGAGAACTCGATGTCCACGCCGAACGCGGACAGCATGCGCTCGGTGTAGTCGCGGGTCGGGTGTGGTTCCACCACGCGGGTTTCGCCCTGCGCGTACAGGCCGGCCAGCAGCACGGCCGACTTGATCTGTGCGCTGGCCACCGGCGAGGCGAAGTCGATGCCGTGCAGCGTCTGGCCACCATGCACGTGCAGCGGCGGTGTGCCGTCGTCCTGGGTATCGATCCTTGCGCCCATCTGCGACAGCGGGCCAGTGACGCGACGCATCGGGCGGCCGGACAGCGACTCGTCGCCGATCAGCGTGCAGTCGAACGCCTGCCCGGCCAGCAGGCCAGCCAGCAGCCGCATGCCGGTGCCGGCATTGCCGCAATCCAGCGGTGCATCCGGCGCCTTCAGGCCGTCGATGCCGACGCCATGCACGATGCGCTGCGACGGGCTGGGGGTTTCGATGCGCACCCCCAGCTGGCTGAAGATGCGCGCCGTCGCGCGGGTGTCCTCGCCTTCCAGGAAGCCCTCGATATGCGAAGTGCCATCGGCCAGTGCGGCGAACATCACCGAGCGGTGCGAGACCGACTTGTCGCCGGGAATGGTCAGGCTGCCCTGCAGCGGCTGGCCCTTGCGGGCGATCCAGTGTTGCGCGTTGCTCATCGTTCGATCATTCCGTAAACGCCGGCAACGCCGGCGATGCATCAGGGAGCGGCGGCCAGGACCACCGCAGCAGCACTCAGGGCACGGCCACCGGATAGGAGCCCAGCACCTTGATCTGTGCCGAGTGCGCTTCCAGTTCGGCCAGTGCCGCCTGCATCGGCGCGTCATCGATATGGCCGGCCAGGTCGATGAAGAAGCCGTACTCCCACTTGCCGTGGTGCGACGGCCGCGACTCGATGCGGTTCATGCTGATGCCATGGCGGGCGAACGGGCTGAGCACGTCGAACAGCGCACCGGGCTTGTCATGGATGAACACCAGCACGGACGTACGGTCGTGGCCGGAGGTCGGGAAGATGTTGCGGCCCACCACCAGGAAGCGGGTGGTGTTGTCGGCATCGTTCTGGATCGGCTTGGTGACCACCTTCTTCAGGCCATACACGTGGCCGGCGCTCTCGCCGCCGATGGCAGCCGCGTCGTCGGCGTTGCGCGCGCGACGCGCACCCTCGGCGTTGCTCGACACCGGGATCTTTTCGGCCTTCGGCAGGTTGGCGCGCAGCCAGGCCGAGGTTTGCATGAACGACTGCGGATGCGCGTAGATGCGCTCGATGTCCTCGATGCGGCCGCTGCGCGACATCAGGAACTGCTGCACGCGCAGTTCCACTTCGCCACAGATCTTCAGGTTGGAGGTCAGGAACATGTCCAGGGTGATCTGGATGGTGCCCTGCCCGGAATTTTCCACCGGCACCACGCCGAAATCGGCGTTGCCCGCTTCCACTTCCTGGAACACCTCTTCGATGCTGGCCATCGGCAGGCCCAGCGCCGAGCGGCCGAAGTGCTTGAGCACGGCCTGCTGGCTGAAGGTGCCTTCCGGGCCGAGGTAGCCGATCTTCAGCGGCTCCTGCTGGGCCAGGCAGGCCGACATGATCTCGCGATAGACATGCACCAGCAGCTCGTCGCTGAGCGGGCCTTCATTGCGGTCCACCACCATGCGCAGCACCTGCGCTTCGCGCTCGGGGCGGTAGTAGTCGACAGCGGCGGCGAGCTTGCCCTTGGCCTTGCCGACCTGGTGGGCGAAGCGCGCGCGCTCGGCGATCAGGCTCTGGATGTCACGGTCGATCTGGTCGATCTTCGAGCGCACATCGGCCAGCGCCAGCGGCGCCAGGGTCGGCGCCGGGTTCGAGGCGGCCTTGGCCTTGCCCTTCGCCTTGGTGGGCGCGCTGTCCTTGGCCGGTTCGGCCTTCTTCGGCGCCTTCTTGCTCGATTTGCTGCTTGCCATCGGAATTCCTTGTTGCGGGGCACGCACCCGACGGTGCGCGCCGTTCATTGCTCAACCGTGACGCTGCTGGAAATCGGCCATGAAGGCGACCAGCGCCTCGGCCCCGGCCAGCGGCATGGCGTTGTACAGCGAGGCACGGATGCCCCCGACCACCTTGTGCCCCTTCAGCGCCAGCAGGCCGGCGGCCTTGGCTTCGGCGACGAAACGGGCATCCAGTTCGGCATCGGGCAGGAAGAACGGGATGTTCATCCGCGAGCGTGCCGCATGCGCGACCTCGTTGCGGTAGAAGCCGCCGGAGCCATCGATGGCGCCGTACACCAGTGCCGCCTTGGCGGCATTGCGCCTGGCGAATTCGGCCACGCCGCCTTCGGCCAGCATCCACTTGAACACCAGGCCGGCCAGGTACCAGTTCCAGGTCGGCGGGGTGTTGAGCATCGAATCGCGGGCGACGTGCGAGCGGTAATCGAAGATGTCCGCGCGCGGCTGGCCAGTGCGCTCGAGCAGATCGCGGCGGACGATCATCACTGCGATGCCGACCGGACCCAGGTTCTTCTGCGCGCCGGCATAGATCACACCGTAGCGGCGTACATCCAGCGGCTCGCTGGCGATGGACGAGCTGAAGTCCGCCACCAGCGGCACATCGCCGGTATCCGGCACATCACGGAACTCGACGCCGTGGATGGTCTCGTTGGCGGTGATGTGTACATAGGCGGCGTCGGGCGAGAGCTGCCAGTCGGCGCGGGGCGGCAGCGTGCGGTAGCCGTCGGGCTCGCTGCTGGCGGCAATGTTGACGTCGACATAGACGCCGGCCTGCTTGACCGCAGTCTTTCCCCAATGGCCACTGACCACGTAGTCGGCGCGCTGGCCGGGGCGGGCGAAGTTGAGCGGGATCAGCGCCTGCTGGGTGGTGGCACCACCGGACAGGAACAGCACCGCGTAGTCGTCGGGGATATCGAGCAGGCGGCGCAGGTCGGCCTCGGCCTCGGCGGCCACGGACATGAATTCCGCGCCGCGATGGCTCATTTCCACGATCGAGGCACCACTACCGTGCCAGTCCAGCATTTCCGCCTGCGCCTGGCGCAGGACCGATTCCGGCAAGGTTGCAGGGCCGGCACTGAAGTTGAACGCGCGCGTCATGTCACACCTGTGGGGCAAGACCCCTAGTATGCCGCAGTGCACCAGCCTTGCGGCCTTGTGTGGCAAGGGAAATTTGGTTTCATTGGAATCCATCGGCCGCCAGCATGGCGCCGGTAGGCGCCGACCCTGGTCGGCGTACGCCGTCAGGCGTCATGGCCTCCTGGAGAGCGTGCCGACCAAGGTCGGCACCCACCAGAGCTGACCCTCCGGGTTCAGATCAGCGCGCGCCGAACCAGAGCAGCAGGCTGAGCAGTGCGGCCAGCAGCAGTGCACTGACCAGCAGCCACGGCCAGCGCCGGACCTTGCGAGGCGCAGCCGGCATCACTGGCGCCTGCTCGGCCTCGTGGCTGGCGTCGTCCTCGACCGGCTGCGACCGCCGGCGCGGGTCGTGCGGCACTTCCAGCACGAAACGGTGCTGGCCATCGAATACCACCTGGTCGCCGGCCTGCAGCCAGCAATGGCGCACGGCCACGCCATTGACGCGGGTGCCGTCGGCACTGCCGAGGTCGCGCAGCAGTACGCGCTCGCCGTGCACTTCCACCCGCGCATGCTGTTCGGCGAAAGCCGGATCGTCGATGGCGATGTCGGCGTCGTTGCCGCGGCCGATCAGGCGGGCCCGCGACAGGGTGAAACTGCGGCCATGGTGGAGTCCACCGACGCCGCGCAGCAGCCGCTGCTGCTCGTCGCTGCCGTCATCGTTGTTCGGCGTAGGCGCCTGCAGCAGGCTCTCGACCTCGCCCTGCAGGACCATCTCCACACCATCCACGTATACCGCATCGCCTGCACGCAACAGCGCCATCCGGCGCACCGGCCGACCGTTCACGTGGATGCCGCGGATACCGTTGCCGACCTGCAGCCAGAGGCCGCGATCGTCCATGCAGAACTGCGCCAGCAACAGCGCGCCGTGACCGGCATCGCCCAGCCGCACGCTGCCGTTGGCCTGGCGCACGATGCGCTGCACCCCGGGCCGCAGCGGCTGGTCGGGCTGTTGTTGTTGACTGAAGTGAACAAGCAGGTTCTGCACGCGGCGCAGCCTAGCAGGTTGGCCGCCAACGAAGAAGAACCTGCGATGAGTGCTTGGCGCGGGCGCCCCCGATGCGCACAATGCTCGCCCTCTCTGATCATCCCCGCCCAGCGCCAGGAGCCTGCATGTCCACCATCGATGTCCGCCACGCCCACGCCCTGCCCGACGCACAGGCGCGCGCCGCGATCGAACAGGTCGCCGCCAAGCTGTCCGAGCGCTTCGGCCTGAAGTCGTCCTGGACCGCCGATGTGCTGAACTTCTCCGGCAGCGGCGTGGACGGCGCGATCGAACTGCAGCCGGGCGCTGTGCGCGTGACCGCCAAGCTGGGCTTCCTGCTGTCGGCAATGAAGGGCATGGTCGAAGGCGAGATCCAGCGCGTGCTGAAGGAAAAGCTGGGCTGAATCCTGGCGGCGGCCATCACGGCCGTGCAACGCCACCGCGCGCTACTCTCGGGGAAGGCCCAACTCCCACGGGAAGTGTGATGAACCACTACGAGAACGACGACCGCCGCAACGACGACGCCTCTTTCGGTGACCAGGCCGAGCGCTTCTCGCGCAAGCTCAGCGACTCGGCGCAGCAGGTCTGGCTGGCCGGGCTGGGCGCCCTCGGCCGCGCCCAGGCCGAAGGCAGCCGCTTCTTTGATGGCCTGGTGAAGGAAGGCGAAGCCTGGGAAGCCCGCCGCCGTGAACGCAGCAGCGAACAGGGCCCTGGCTGGCGCGACAACGTGGAATCGTCCCTGGATGAAGCCCGCGAGAAGGCCTCGGGCACCTGGAACAAGGTCGAGAAGGCCTTCGATGACCAGGTGCAGGGCGTGCTCAAGCGGCTGCATGTGCCCACGGCCGACGAAGTCACCGCGCTGGAAGCCCGCATCGATGCCCTGCACGCGCGCCTGGCCAGGCTGGAAAACCGGGCAGCGTCGGGTACCGACGCCCCTGCACCGGGCAGCCATCAGTCGCCGGACAGCATTCCCTGAGCGCAATTGTTGCAATGCAATAAATTTTGATTGACAATCGCGAGCAACCCGCCAATCGCTTCGGCTGCCGTTTGTTCCCTCCCCTCACGGCTTCAGGATTGGCGGGTTTTTCGTGCCCGCCGTATACCGTTCTGCGTGCTCCATCACGCTTCCTGTCAGGAACATCCTGACCCAGCCGGGCACTGCGGCCTTTACACTGTCGTTCTCCGCTTTCGCCCCTTCCGCCCTACTCCTGCATGCTCCCCTGGATCCTGGCCCTGTTGTCGGCCCTGCTTACCTGTTCCCTGGCCGTGGTCTATCTGTGGTGGATCAAGCGGCGGCAGAAGGAGATGCAACTTGGCCTGCAGGCCCTGGCGGGGATGCACTGGCGCGAATTTTCGGTGCTCGTCAAGCGCATGCTGCGCGAGCAGCGTGGCCTGCGCGAGCTGGTCGATCCGGCCGAAGATGCCCGCGAGCCGAGCAGCGACTTCCTGCTCAGCGACGGTCCCAACCAGTGGCTGGTGTCATGCAAGCACGGCTTGGCCTACCGTATCGGCACTGCCGCAGTGAACGAACTGGGGGCGGCCGCGCGCCTGGCCGGTGCGAAAGGTGGCGTACTGCTCACGGAAGGCCGGATCGAGCGCGATGGCCGGGCAGCTGCCGAGAAGCAGGCGGTCGAGGTACTGGACGGCCCGCGCCTGTGGCCGCTGCTGCAGCCCTACCTGCCGGGTGACATTGAAATGCGTGTGCGCGCCACTGCCCGGCATGAAGCCCTGCGCCGCATCGCCATCGCCGGCCTGGGATCAATCACGCTGGGGCTGCTGGTCGGCCTGGGCCTGCAGGGCCTGCACGTGGACGACGCCGCACCCACTGACGACACATCGGTAGTGCCAGCGCCAGTGCCAACGCCGGCCCCTGCTCCGGCTGCTACCGCTGCACCTGCACCTGCACCTGCACCTGCACCTGCACCTGCACCTGCACCTGCACCTGCCCCCGGAGCATCCCCAAGCACGCCCGCCACCGCGACCTCGTCGCCGCAGGGTGTGGCCGCGCCGGCGGTCGACCCACGCAGCAATCCCAACCCGGATGCGGCCACCCTGGATCGCTACCAGGCCGATCTGGCCCGTGCGCTGGCTGGCAAGCCCGGCATCGCCAGCGGCGTCTGGCTGACCCGGCAGACGCTGGCGATCAACCGCACCGGCGAACTTGACGCCGTATGGCCGCTGGTCTGCGAGGAAGTGCTGCACTACCCCGCCCTGCGCAACGTGCGCATCCAGCTCAATGCCCGCCCCGGTGTGGACGAGCCGGTGCGCTGGCGGCAGTGCGCTACGTATTGATGGGGCAGCATCCACGCATGGCGTGGATCGACCGAAGGTTCTCACCCATCACGTAATCCCAACCGGGATTCAGTCGTTGCATGCCATGCGTGGATACGCCCTACCGAGCCCCCGGCGCGAAGCGCGCGACCAGGTCCCAGGCGTCGCCGAGGAACATCTGGCGCACGCGGGTGATCGGCTGTTCGCCACGCCAGGTCAGGCGTTCGATCACCAGGCAG
Organism: Stenotrophomonas sp. YJH_SMC_29; assembly: GCF_059371235.1. Classification (NCBI taxonomy): domain Bacteria; kingdom Pseudomonadati; phylum Pseudomonadota; class Gammaproteobacteria; order Lysobacterales; family Lysobacteraceae; genus Stenotrophomonas; species Stenotrophomonas sp. YJH_SMC_29. Next base: position 48,345 of record NZ_JCAFUK010000001.1, read on the forward strand.
GCGGTACCGGGCTTCACGTCCAGCAGCCTGGCGGTAGCAGTGTCCGCACCCCAGGCGCTGATGCGGTGCTGGGCGCGGGTCCACGATACGTTCTGCAGCAGCCAGCTGCCCGGCGCTGTGGTAGTGAAATCGACCTCCAGCACCTCGGGCACCCCCACCGGGCTGATCAGCCGATGCTCCAGCGCCAGCGGGCGGCCGTCGGCCAGATGCAGGCAGCGCATCGCCAGCAGTTTCTCGCGGCCCGCCAGCTCTACCTCGCCGGCATTGCCGGGATCAGCCAAGCGCAGTTCCCGTTGCAGCAGGCGATAGGCGTACTGATGGCCGCGCGAACCGACCTCCATCGCAATGTCGGGAATCTCCAGCGCCACCTGTTCCAGGTGCGGGGGCTGACGCGCCACGAAGGAACCCGCACGACGGCGGCGCTCGATCATGCCGCTCTCGGCCAGTGCGGTCAGCACCTTGTTCACCGTCATCCGCGAGCAACCGTACTGCTCCATCAGCTCGTGCTCGTACGGTATGCGGAAGCCCGGCGCCCACTCTCCGCTGAGGATGCGGCTTTCCAGATCGCTGCGGATGCGCTGGTTGAGCGTGGCGGACTTGCTGGCCTTCACGTGATGGGGTCTCGGTGTCGGGAGGCGATCAGGCCAGCACGCCACGCAGGGCGGCGGCGAAGGCGCTGGTGATCGCCTCGCGCTGCAGGTGGCGGCCTTCGGCCACGCATTGACGGCCATGGCGCCAGACCGATCGCAGCGCGCCATTACGTGCGGCGAACACCCAGCTGTCAAGCCATGCGTCATCCTGTCGCGCCTGCAGCGCCGGGTGCGCGGCATCCAGTTCGACCAGATCGGCACTGGCGCCGACCTGCAGGCCAGCGGCCACGCCCAGCGCCTGTGCGCCACCGTGCAATGCACCTTCGAACAGGAAGCGGCCGCTGCTGCGGGTGGCATCCGGCGCCAGCACGTTGCGCCCGCGCAGGGCCAGGCGCTGGCCGTACTCGAGCAGGCGCAGTTCTTCAGCTGCATCGATCAGCACATTGGAATCGGAACCGACGCCGAAGCGCCCGCCCTCGCGCGCGAACGCCTGCATCGGGAACAGGCCGTCACCCAGGTTGGCTTCGGTGATCGGGCACAGCCCGGCCACGGCCTGGCTGGCCACGATGGCCGCGCGCTCGTCATCGGTGATGTGGGTGGCATGCACCAGGCACCACCGTGCATCGACCGGCGCATGGTCGTACAGCCACTGCACCGGGCGCTGGCCGCTCCAGGCCAGGCAGGCCTCGACTTCGCGCAGCTGCTCGGCGATATGGATGTGCACCGGGCCGTCAGCCAGCGGCAGCAGCGCGCACAGTTCCTCGCCGGTGACCGCGCGCAGGCTGTGCGGTGCGATGCCAAGCACCGCGTCGGGAAGCACGGCCAATGCCGGCTTTGCGGCGTCCAGCAGTTGTGCGAAGCCCTCCACGTCGTGGATCAGGCGACGCTGTGCGGGATTCGGTGCCGCGCCGCCGAAATCGGCATGCGCGTAGAACACCGGCAACAGGGTCAGGCCGATGCCGGTCTGCTCGGCTGCCGCCGCGATCCGTGCGCTCATTTCGGCGCGGTTGGCATAGGCGTGGCCCTCGGCATCGTGGTGCAGGTAATGGAATTCGCCGACGCGGGTGAAGCCACTTTCCAGCATTTCCATATAGGCCTGGGCGGCGATGGCCTGCACCGCGTCCGGGCGCAGATGGGCGAGGAAGCGGTACATCAGCTCGCGCCAGCTCCAGAAGCTGTCACCGTCACCGCCGCCGATCTCGGTCAGGCCGGCCATGCCACGCTGAAACGCGTGGCTGTGCAGGTTGGGCAGGCCCGGCACCAGGATGCCGACCTGGGTGTCGCCGTGCTGGGCGCCGTGCCCCGCGCTGATCGCCGCGATGCGGCCATCCTGCACCTGCAGGCGGACATCACGGGCCCAGCCGTCGGCCAGCAGGGCGTGGGCGGCATGGAAGCAGTGCGGGGAACGCGAATCGGACATGGCTGGACAACCCGAAATGGACGCCTATATTGTATAGACATATAAGCACAGCCGCGTTGTGGATGCCATGCACGTCGATACCCTCTGGTCCAACGTCCACCTGATCACCCTCGAGGGTGAAGGGCTGGGTGTCATCCGCGATGGCGTGCTCGCCTGCGCCGACGGCCGCATCGTCCACGTCGGCCCGGCAGGTAGCGGTGGCCATCTGCAACCGACCACCCGCATCGACGGCGAAGGCCGCTGGATCTCGCCGGGCCTGATCGACTGCCACACCCACCTGGTCTACGCCGGCAACCGCGCCAACGAATTCGAGCAGCGCCTGCAGGGCGTCAGCTATGCCGAGATCGCCCGTGCCGGCGGCGGCATCGTCTCCACCGTGCGCGCCACCCGCGCTGCCACCCCGGAACAGCTGGCCGCCGAAAGCCGGCCGCGCCTGCTGGCGATGCGCGCCGAAGGCGTGACCACGATCGAAATCAAGTCCGGCTACGGCCTCACCCTGCCCGACGAGCGCAAGCAGCTGCAGGTGGCGCGTGCGCTGGGCGAGGAATGCCGGGTCAACGTGGTGACCACCTTCCTCGGCGCACACGCGGTTCCGCCAGGCCGCGAAGCGCAGGAATACACCGACGAGGTCTGCAACGTGATGATCCCGGCCATCGCCGCCGAAGGCCTGGCCGAAGCGGTGGACGTGTTCTGCGAGAACATCGCCTTCTCGCCGGCGCAGGCGCGGCAGGTCTTCGAAGCAGCGCGCGCCAACGGGCTGGCGGTGAAGATCCACGCCGAGCAGCTGAGCAACCAGCACGGCGCCGAACTGGCGGCCAGCGTCGGCGCACTGTCGGCCGACCATATCGAACATCTGGACGATGCCGGCATCGCCGCGATGGCCGCCGCCGGCACTGTCGCCGTGCTGCTGCCCGGTGCCTTCTATTTCACCCGCGATACCACCTTGCCGCCGATCGCCGCGCTGCGTGCGGCCGGCGTGCCGCTGGCGCTGGCCACGGACAGCAACCCGGGCACCTCGCCGCTGACCAGCCCGCTGCTGGCGATGAACATGGGCGCCACCCTGTTCCGCCTGACCGTGGATGAGTGCATTGCCGGCTTCACCCGTGAAGCGGCGCGCGCACTGGGCCATGGCGAGCGCATCGGCCGCCTGGCCGTGGGCCTGGACTGCGACCTGGCGATCTGGGACATCGACGCGCCCGCCGACCTGGTCTATCGCATTGGATTCAACCCGCTGCACGCGCGCGTGGTGCGCGGGCAGCCCGACCTGCCTGCCTCCTGGAGCAACACATGAGCAACACCCTGGTTCTTCGCCCCGGCCATGTCACGCTTGCCCAGTGGCGGCAGGTCTATCGCGGTGCGCCGCTCGCGCTCGACCCGGCCGCGCTGCCGGTGGTGCGCGCCAGTGCTGCGACGGTCGCCGCCATCGTCGCCAAGGGCGCGCCGGTGTATGGCATCAACACCGGCTTCGGCAAGCTGGCCAGCGTGCGCATCGAGCGCGAGGACCTGGCTACCCTGCAGCGGAACATCGTGCTCTCGCATGCCGCCGGCGTGGGCGAGCCGATGCCGGCCAGCGTGGTGCGCCTGATGATGGCGCTGAAGCTGGTCAGCCTGGCGCAGGGTGCGTCGGGCATCCGCGAGGAAACGCTGCTGCTGCTGGAAGCGATGCTGGTCAAGGGCGTGCTGCCGGTGGTACCCGCGCAGGGCTCGGTGGGTGCCTCGGGCGACCTGGCGCCGCTCTCGCACCTGGCCAGCGTGATGCTGGGCGTAGGCGAAGCCTTCATCGGTGACGAGCGCGTGCCGGCGGTCGATGCGCTGGCACGTGCCGGCCTGCAGCCGATCGAACTGGGCGCGAAGGAAGGCCTGGCGCTGCTCAACGGCACCCAGTTCTCCACCGCGTATGCGTTGGCCGGCCTGTTCGAGATCGAGACCGTGTTCCAGGCCGCGCTGATCACCGGTGCGCTGTCGGTGGAAGCAGCCAAGGGCTCCGACACGCCGTTCGACCCCCGCATCCACGCCATCCGCGGCCAGCGCGGGCAGATCGCTACCGCCGCGACGCTGCGCGCGCTGATGCAGGGCTCGGAGATCCGCGAATCGCACCGCGACAACGATGTGCGCGTGCAGGACCCGTACTGCCTGCGCTGCCAGCCGCAGGTGATGGGCGCGGCGCTGGACATCCTGCGCCAGGCCGCGACCACGCTGGAAATCGAAGCCAACGGCGTCTCCGACAATCCGCTGGTGTTCACCGATACCGGTGAAGCGCTGTCCGGCGGCAACTTCCATGCCGAGCCGGTGGCCTTCGCGGCCGACATGCTGGCGATGGCGGTGTGCGAGATCGGTTCGATCAGCGAGCGCCGCCTGGCGATGCTGGTCGACCCGGCGCTGTCCGGCCTGCCGGCGTTCCTGACCCCGCGCCCGGGACTGAATTCCGGCTTCATGATTCCGCAGGTGACTGCCGCAGCGCTGGTCTCGGAAAACAAGCAGCGGGCCTACCCGGCCAGCGTTGATTCGATCCCGACATCGGCCAACCAGGAAGACCACGTCTCGATGGCCGCGCACGGTGCACGCCGCCTGATGCAGATGGCCGAGAACGCCGCCAACGTGATCGGCATCGAGCTGCTGGCCGCCGCACAGGGCTGCGACTTCCACGACCCGCTGCGCTCCAGTGCCGCGCTGGAAGCCGTGCGCGCCACCCTGCGTGCACAGGTGCCGACGCTGGAGGAAGACCGCTACTTCCATCCCGACATGGTGACCGCTACGAACCTGGTGCGCAGTGGCGCACTGGCGCAGGGCCTGGCCGAGCTCCTGCCGACCGTGGAACCGCAGGCATGAACGCCCATCCCGACTGGCTGACGGTGCACGAGGGCGATGCGCCGTTGATCGTCAGCTTCCCGCATACCGGCAGCGAGCTGCCGCACGACCTGATCGGCGACTACCACTCGCCGTGGCTGGCGCGCCGCGACGCCGACTGGTGGGTGCATGAGCTGTACGACTTCGTGCGTGGCATGGGCGCGACCACGGTGCGCTCGGCGATCTCGCGTTCGGTGATCGACCTCAACCGCGATCCCAGCGGCGTGTCGCTGTATCCGGGCCAGAACACCACCGGCCTGTGCCCGCTGACCACCTTCGACAACCAGCCGCTGTACCACGCCGGGCGCGAGCCGGACGAGGCCGAAATCGCGCGCCGCCGCGACACGTATTTCCTGCCCTACCACGACGCCCTGGCTGCGCAGATCGCGCGCCTGCGTGCGCGCCACGGCACCGTGGTGGTGTACGACGCGCATTCGATCCGCTCGCACATCCCGCACCTGTTCGACGGTGAGCTGCCGCAGTTCAACCTGGGCACCGCCGGCCCCTCGGGTGCGCCGGACACGTCCTGCGACAACACCTTGAGCGACGTGGTGGAGAACCTGCTGAAAATCAGCGGCATGAGCCAGGTGCGCAACGGCCGCTTCAAGGGCGGCTGGATCACCCGCCACTACAGCAACATCGCCGGCGGCGTGCACAGCCTGCAGATGGAGCTGGCCTGCCGTGGCTACATGCACGAACCGCTGCCGGACCAGGTGGATGAACACAGCTGGCCCACCCCGCTCGACCCCGACCACGCCGCACCGCTGCGCCACACCCTGGCGCAGGTGCTCAACGCCTGCCTTGAATTCGCTACGAACCGGAGCGCCGCATGACCCGCAACGACCCGTCCCGCACCATTGCCGCGCCGACCGGCACCACGCTCAACGCCAAAAGCTGGCTGACCGAGGCACCGCTGCGCATGCTGATGAACAACCTGCACCCGGACGTGGCCGAGCGCCCGCAGGAGCTGGTGGTGTACGGCGGTATCGGGCGTGCCGCGCGCGACTGGGAGAGCTTCGATGCCATCGTCGAAACGCTCAAGCGCCTGGACGACGACCAGACCCTGCTGGTGCAGTCCGGCAAGCCGGTGGGCGTGTTCCGCACCCACGCCGATGCACCGCGCGTGCTGATCGCCAATTCCAACCTGGTGCCGCGCTGGGCCAACTGGGACCACTTCAACGAACTGGATAAGAAGGGCCTGGCCATGTACGGCCAGATGACCGCCGGCAGCTGGATCTACATCGGCGCGCAGGGCATCGTGCAGGGCACCTACGAGACCTTCGTGGAAATGGGGCGCCAGCACTTCGGTGGCGACCTGACCGGCAAGTGGCTGTTCACTGGCGGCCTCGGCGGCATGGGTGGCGCACAGCCGCTGGCCGCGGTGATGGCCGGCGCCTCCTGCCTGGCCGTCGAGTGCCGCAAGAGCAGCATCGACATGCGCCTGCGCACCGGTTACCTGGACACCTGGACCGACAATCTGGACGAAGCGCTGCGCCTGATCGACGAGTCGTGCAAGGCCGGCACGCCGAAATCGGTGGGCCTGCTCGGCAACGTCGCCGATGTGTTGGCTGAGTTGCTGGCGCGCGGCATCAAGCCGGACCTGCTGACCGACCAGACCTCCGCGCACGACCCGGTGAACGGCTACCTGCCGCAGGGCTGGACGGTCGAACAGTGGGATGAGAAGCGTGTCTCTGCACCGAAGGAAGTGGAAAAGGCGGCGCGTGCGTCGATGGCCAACCACATCCGCGCCATGCTCGGCTTCCACGCGCTCGGCGTGCCGACCGTGGACTACGGCAACAACCTGCGGCAGATGGCGCTGGAGGAAGGCGTGGCCAATGCCTTCGACTTCCCCGGTTTCGTGCCGGCCTATATCCGCCCGTTGTTCTGCCGCGGCATCGGCCCGTTCCGCTGGGCTGCGCTGAGCGGCGACCCGGAAGACATCGCCAAGACCGATGCCAAAGTGAAGGAACTGATTCCGGACAACCCGCACCTGCACCGCTGGCTGGACATGGCGGCCGAGAAGATCAAGTTCCAGGGCCTGCCGGCGCGCATCTGCTGGGTCGGCCTGGGTGACCGACACCGCCTGGGCCTGGCCTTCAACGAGATGGTGGCCAACGGCGAACTGAAGGCGCCGGTGGTGATCGGCCGTGACCACCTGGACAGCGGCAGTGTGGCGTCGCCGAACCGCGAAACCGAAGCGATGGCCGATGGTTCCGATGCGGTGTCCGACTGGCCGCTGCTGAACGCCCTGCTCAACACCGCCAGCGGCGCGACCTGGGTGTCGCTGCACCATGGCGGTGGCGTGGGCATGGGCTTCTCGCAGCACGCCGGCATGGTGATCGTCTGCGACGGCACCGAGGCGGCGGCCAAGCGCATTGGCCGCGTGCTGTGGAACGACCCGGCCACCGGCGTGATGCGCCATGCCGATGCTGGCTATGAAATCGCGATCAACTGCGCGAAGGAAAAGGGACTGGATCTGCCCGGAATCCTCGGCTGATCTCAGGGCGGCTGGCACTACCGGGAACGTGTGGTAGTGCCGGCCGCTGGCCGGCACCGCACGCTGCGTTGCCCGTGCAGCCGAGCATGGGCGCGACTGCAGATGCTTGACCCAGCCTCCGCCGCTGACCAACATGCGCCATCACCGCTGATGGATCGCCGCGATGTACCGCACCTTTGTTGCTGCATTGCTCTGCGCCCTCTTCGTCGTTCCGATCGCTTCGGCGCGTGGCCTCACCCCCGACCTCTCCACTCAGCTCGACGCCCAGCTGCAGGCCAACCGCGAACGCTACGGCATCGCCGGCCAGGCGGTACTGGTCGCACACGACGGCCAGGTGCTGTACCAGGGCGCCAGCGGTGAACGTGATCCCGCCACCCATGCGCCCGCCACCGTCGATTCCATCTTCGCCGCGCAGTCGATGGCCAAGCTGCTGACCAGCACGCTGGTGATGCAATTGGTCGATCAGGGCAAGCTGGATCTGGATGCACCCGCCAGCCGCTATGTTCCGGACCTGCCAACCGCATGGCAGGCGATCCGCGTACGCGACTTTCTCAACCACAGCTCCGGAATCGCCGAGTACTACGACCGCGTGGACAACCGCTGGGTCAGCAAGGGCTATGCCGGAGTAGCCCCCGATCTTGCCGCTGCGTTGAAGGTAGCCGCCGCGGCACCGATGCAGTTCGCCACCGGCAGCCGCGTGCAGTACACCCAGGCCAACTACCTGGTGCTGACCGCCTTGCTTGAAGCGCATTACCGCAGGCCCTACCCGGCCATCGCACGCGAACGCATCCTGCAGCCGTTGAAGATGGCCAGCACCTCGTGGGGTGTCGCGAGCGTGCCAGCCCAGCGCGCGGCCGTGCCGTACATCGGCAAGGATGGCCAGCTCCAACCGGCCAACGAAGACCCGTGGCCGGACTACGGCTGGGGCCATGCCGATCTGCAGACCAGCGTGGGCGACATGAACCGTTTCCTGCAGGCGCTGGCGACCGGCAGGCTGCTGCGCACGGCGACCCTGGAAAAACTCTGGCAGCCGCAGAAACTGAGCGGTGGCGGCAGCAATTTCTTCTCCACTGGCTGGGACACCACCCGCAGCGACGGCTACACCCAGGTCGGCCACGATGGGGGCACCCGCGTCAGGGCGCGGCTGGCCTACAAGGACACGCTGGCCAGCGGTTATTGGGTGTTCGTGTACCTGACCAACGGCAGTGCCCGCAACGTCTGGTCCAGCACGCTGGCGGAGAGCACGATGGCTGTGGCTGCGCCGAAGACGTTTCCGCATGCGGTGCTGTCCGAACGTTTGATCGCTTACGCGCTGGATGATGACGCAGCCGCTGCGCAGGCGATGCGCGCCTGGTTGCGCGACGACAGCCGGGTGACGGGCGACGGGTTGGAACGTGCGATCAACGCCGGTGGTTATGCCATCCGCGAGAGTCTGGGGGCCGGCAGGGCGCTGAAGGTGTTCACGCTCAACACCGAGCTGTATCCGGATTCGGCCAACGCGTGGGACAGCCTGGCCGAATGCCATGCGGCATTGGGTGAGAAGGAAACTGCCGAGCGGCTGTATGCGAAGTCGAGGACGCTTGCGAAGCCTTCGCGATAGCCCGTTCTGTAGAGCCGCGCCCATGCTCGGCTGCTCTTCGTCGCGATGGCAGACAACCCGCGCTGCGCGCGATAGCCGAGCGTGGGCTCGGCTCTACAGGAACACGGCGGGCGGCCATACGCCGTCGGTGGGTGACGTGGCGCCGCCGACCTGTTAACTTGCGCGCCAATTTCTTGGTTTACAGCACTTCTGCATGTCGCTCTCGCCGTACCGCCCCACCCCGTCGCTGCTGTTCCTGGCCGTCTGCCTCGGCCTCGCTTCCACCGCCGCGGCCGCGCCGCAGGCCACCACGCTGGATGCCGTGCAGGTCACTGCTGCCGATGCCAGCGCGCAGGCGCGCGAGGCGTTGAAGCGCGTACCCGGCGCCAGCAACGTCATCGACGTGGCCAAGGCCGACAGCCGACTGTCCACCAGTGCGGATGTGCTGGCCTACCAACCGGGCATCAGCGCGCAGTCGCCGGGCAACGAGGGCACCAAGGTCTCGATCCGTGGCTCGGGCATCAACCGGGGCCCGGGCGCGCATGCCTCGGGCATCGCCGTGTCGATCGACGGGCTGCCACTGACCGGCCCGGGCGGCACGCCCTACGAGCTGCTGGAACCGCTGTGGCTGTCGCGCGTGGAAGTCCTGCGCGGCGCCAACGGTTTCGAGCGTGGCGCGCTCGCGCTGGGCGGTGCCATCGACTACGTCAGCCGTAGCGGTCGCGATTCGGCGGGCGTGCAACTGCATTACGAAGCCGGTAGCCGTGGCTACCAGAAGCGCGGCGTCAGCTGGGGCGGCGTGAGCGGCGATGTCGATTACTTCGTGGCCTACACCGATACCGAGTTCGACGGCTATCAGCGCCATGCGCGTGGCGATGGCAAGGGTGCGATGGCGAACGTCGGCTGGCAGATCACGCCCGACCTGCAGACGCGCTTCTTCGTGCGCTACCGCGAGACCAATCACGAAACGCCCGGTCGCTTGACCCGCGATCAGATCCGCAACGATCCACATGCCGCGAATGCCGCCAACCTGGCCATCGATGCGCGCCGCCCGCAGCCGGGCAGCACCTGGGTGGGCAATGTCACCACGCTGCAGCTCGATGAGGGCTCCTCGCTCCAGGCCGGGCTGGTCTACCACACGTACCCGATGGACTTGAACGAGAGCCTGTACCGGCAGCAGCTGGACTACGCCAACCTCAATGCCACGCTGGACTACCGCCATCGCCACCAGCTGTTCGGCCTGGACAGCGAAACCACGGTCGGCCTGCGCGTCACCCATGACCTGGATGCCGATGTGCGCGAGTCGCTGCGCTTTGCCAGCAACGGCTATGCCGCCGGCACGCGCACGCGTGACTTCCGCCACCATGGCACCGACAGCACGCTGCACGTCGGTAACACCCTCGCCTTCAACGACCGCCTGCGCATGCAGACCTCGCTGGCATTGATCAACACCCGCCGCGATGTTCAGGTGACCTGGCCAAGCAGCGGCGGCCGCCTGCGCGATCACGACTGGGACTATGCTCCGCGACTGGGCTTCACCTGGCGCCACAGCGCCCAGACCCAGTGGTTCGGCAACCTCAGCCGCTCGGTGGAGGCGCCGCATCCATGGTCGATGATCTGGGGCTCGAACCAGTACTTCGGGCCAGGCAATGGCCCGTCTACCGGCCGCCAGCGCGCGCCGGTGCCGATGCAGAACCAGACCGCCACCACGCTGGAAATGGGTGCGCGCGGTGATGCGGCGCTAGGTCGCTGGGAACTGACCGGCTACTACGCGCACGTGAACCACGAACTGCTGAGCGTCGAACTGCAACCGGTGCCGAACCTGTTCATCGCCGAGAACAATGCCAGCCCCACGGTTCACCGCGGCATTGAAGCCGGATTGGACAGCACGCTGTGGCAGGCAGCATCGGGCCGTCTGTCGCTGCGCCAGGCCTACACCTTCAGCGACTTCCGCTACCGCCACGATGCACGCTTCGGCAGCAACCGCCTGCCCGGCCTGCCCCGCCACGCGTATCAGGCCGAGCTGCGCTTCGATCACGCCTCGGGCCTGTACGCCGCGCTCAATACCGAATACGCCTCGCGCATTGCCGTGGACTACGCCAACAGTTACTGGGCTGACAGCCATGTGATCTTCGGCAGCCGCATCGGCTTCGACGCACCCGGTGGCCGCTGGCAGGCCTGGGCGGAGATGCGCAACCTCGGCAACCGCCACTATGCCGCCACGGTCACGCCGGGCTATGACGATGCCGGCAGGGATGTGGCCCGTTCGACACCCGGCGAAGGCCGTGGCGTCTACGCAGGTGTGCGCTGGCGATTTGACTGATTCCCGCAGGCGGCGCCGGGTGTAATCCGGCGCCGTCGCTCCCCGGGGTCAGCCGATTCGCCAGACCGGCAGGCGCTCGCTGCGCTTCCAGATGGCAGGCGCAACGCCGATCAATACCAGTGCCGCCAACCACTTCGGTGAGGTATTGAGCAGGGTCGAGGTGAGCGAGCCATCGACGGGGGCGGCCACTTCCTGCCACGGGTTGTAGCCCAGGTAGAGGATGCTGCCGGCCCACCACAGCAACGCTGCGCTGATACCGAGCAGCAGCAGGGCCAGGGCGCGACAGGTCCAGCGCTGCGAGGTGGTACCCCATTCCCGCGACGCCGCGACCAGCAGGCCCACCACCAGCAGCGATACCAGGGCCACCAGGCCGATATCGACCTTGTGCCCGATACGCTCGTAGGTGCAGGCGCGGCATCGCGCCTCTTCCGCGGCAGTGGCGGCTTCGGCGCCGTCGGCCTGCCCGGCTGCGGGCTGTGCCAGTGCTGCAAACGGCAACAACACCGCCAGCAACGTCACCATGATCCAACGAAACAGCGTCCTGTTCCTGCGTGCAGCGACATCCATGCGCTTGTCCTTGTCAGGGTTGGTTGAAGCCGGGCCACGTTCCGGGGCCCCTGCGCCGATCATAGCGCAGGGCCGGGGAGGAACGAAAACCGCGAAGAGGGCCGTGGGCGTTTTCCGAACCGGCCAGAGCCACGATCAGCGCCATCTGCAGGCGTGGCCACCTGCGCCGCTGCAGGTGCCGGCGCGCACGCACGGCTTCGCTGCCGCGGTTCATCGGCAATGCCAGTGGGCTGGGTGAAAAGCGGCACGAGCGCTTCATGCAGCCGCCAGGGGGCGGGAGGCATTGCGGCCAGGAACGCCGGGAACCTGATACTGCATGCGGACATCCTTGCCGGGCACGCGTAGGTGGTGATGGGCGGAGTCTAGCGCGATGGTAATGATCTTCCGCTGACCTGCTGCGCGTCTCCCGCACGCGGATAGCCGGATCAAGGACGCGCCGCCGCCTTCAGCAGCTGCGCGGCCACCTGGTCGAACGGGCCGATGTCCTGCACTGCACGGCACATCGCCACCGCACCCTCCACGCTGGCGATCACCAGGCTGGCCAGCTCACCCGCCGCTGCCGGGGCATGGCCTTCGGCGACGAACGCCGAGGCGAGGTGGCCGTGCCAGCGCGCGAACACCTCGGCGGCCGCGGCACGCGGTTGGCTGGCCGTGGACTCCACCGGCTCTTCCACGGCAGCGGCCAGCACCGGGCAGCCGGCGCGGAACTCTGAGCGCAGCAGACGCTCGCGCCACATCGCCAGGAACTGCTGCAGGCCCTGCGCCGCCCCACCCTCCAGCAGCGCCACCAGCAGCGCCTCGACCTTGTCGCCGGCCATGTGGGTGGCGCGCGCCAGCAGCTCCTGCTTGCCGCCGGGAAAGTGGTGGTAGGTGGAGCCCAGCGGCGCGTCGGCCAGCTTGGTCACTTCACGGATGCTGGTGGCATTGAGACCCACCCGTGCCAGCATCTGTGCCGCAGCATCCATCACGCGTTGGGGCGCATCAGAGGGTCGCGGGCTCACGGCGGGCTCCTTGCTAAGACAGTCGTCATAGACTAGCGTACCGGCCGTTCTATAACAGTCGTCATAGCCATGAATCTCTGGTTCCGCCTGCTCCATCTGCTGCTGCGCAGCCTGTTCCGGCCGAAGCTGGAGGCCCCGTTCGGGGTCTCGCGCCTGCAGTTCCGGGTACTGCCCAACGATCTGGACAGCAACCTGCACATGACCAACGGCCGCTACTGGAACATCTTCGACCTGGGCCGGCTGGACCTGATCCTGCGCATGGGCCTGGGCCGGGTGGCGCTGCGCGAGAAGTGGGCACCGATCGTCGGTGCCGGCACCATCCAGTTCCGCCGCGAGCTCAAACCGTTCCAGCGCTTCACTCTGGAAACGCGCCTGGTGGGCTGGGTCGGCTCCCGCGGCATCATGGAGCAGCGCGTGCTGATCGGCGCCGAGCAGAAGATCGCCACCCGTGCACTGCTGGTCACCGGCATCTACGACCGTCGCGCTCGCCAGTTCCTGGGCATGCCGAAGATGATGGAAGCGATCGGCGTGGTCGCGCCGCCGTCGCCGCCGCTCAGTGCGGCCGCCGAGGCACTGCTGGCCGCCGATGCGGCGTTGAAGCAGGACGACGCCTGAGCCTCAGGGAGCTGCCACCGGCATCGTGCGTTGTCCGCGCGATACCACCTGGGTGCGCCCTCCCACGTGCAGCACGTACTCGAAGGACTGCCGCATGCGACTGTACGCGCCGCCCTCCGGTACGCCGTAGTTGGCGCCCACGCTGAGGGTATGCCGGCCCGGCGGCAACGGCTTGAGCATCACCCAGTAGCCGTCAGCGGCGGCCAGCCGTGAGTGTTCGTCATCGGCATCCATGCGGAAGCAGCCTTCGCTGCGGACCCGATGCCTGCGCATGTCGCCCAATGGCTGGCCATCCAGCAGCACCACCGCGCTGATCAGGTAATCGTTGTTGACCGCCGCCCCGGCCTGCAGCTCCTTGCAGGACACACGCTCATCCATCTGGTAGTGCGCCATGTTGATGATCGGCAGCAACAGGTACTTGCCCGCCGGCACCACGCATTCGCGGTGTGGACGGAAACGGCCATTGGTGCCGGCCAGGTTCCAGACCGGTCCTTCCTGGCCCAGGTCACACACACGGCCATCCGGGTCGAGGTAAGGCGCGCCACCCTGGCCGTCGGCCCACCGCCACCAGCGGGCAGTCCATTCGGCCAATGAAACACCGGCCACGGGTTCACGCGTCAGCGGCGAAGGCGCCGCCGTGTCTGCACTGAACGCCGGCACGGCGGCCAGCAGCAAGGCCATCGTTGCGCCGCTGCGGCGCAGCCACCCCTGGAATTCCTTCCGCATCACCCACCCCATCGTCCCTGGCGGCCACGCTGCGTGGCCGGCTTCGGCGCCACTGTACCTTGGCGGGCTGGATCCTGTGCAGTGCGGGTGCTGTGCCTACTCCAGCGCCATTGCGCGCTTGATTGCCGCCTCCGCCAGCGGCGCCATCACTGCATAGCCCTTCGCAGTGGGATGCACGCCATCCGCGGCCAGCGGCGGATCGAGGCCACCGGCCACGTTGGCCATCGGCGCGTAGTAGTCCAGATAGACCAGATGCTGTGCATCGGCATAGCGCTTCAACGCGGAGTTCAATGCACGCACCTTGGGCGCAGGCGTGATCCCCGGCATCCAAGGGTACTCGCTGACCGGCAGCACCGACGCCAGCACCACGCGAATGCCGTGCGCGCGTGCCAGGTCCACCATCGCGTGCAGGTTGTCTTCGATCATCGCCTGCGTGGCCGGACCGGTGTTGCCGGCAATGTCGTTGGTACCGGCCAGGATCACCACCACCTGCGGCTTCAGGGCCAGCACGTCCTGTGGGAAACGCACCAGCATCTGCGCCGTGGTCTGGCCGCTGATGCCGCGGTTGAGCCACCCCTTGCCGGGGAAGAACGCGGCACTGCCTTCCCTGCCCCAGCCTTCGGTGATCGAGTCACCGAAGAACACTACACGCGGTTGCCCCGGCACAGCGGGGGGCACGCGTGCGTTGGCGTCGCGATACCGCTGCAGCTGCGGCCAATCAGCCAGGCGCTGCTGCATGAAACGAATCTCGTCAGGTTGCAGCTGCGCTACCGGCTTGAGCAGCAACGGATTGACCGCGCTCGCTTCAGCGGCCACGGCCGGACCGGTCACGCCGATCCCCAGGGCAAGGGCGAACGTTCTGGCAAGCACGACAGGATTACGCATGCAGACTCTCCCGATTCACGCTGACAGTCTAGCGCTTCGACCTGCGATCAACGTGCCGCTGAACGTGCCGCCACGCCGGTCACCTTGGCCGGCATCCACATGCCGGGCGTCCAGCCGCTGGCGGCCAGGATCGCCTTTGGATTGTCCTGCTGGATCAGCGCACGCACCGCATCGCGCTTGTCCTTGGCCTGCAGGTAATAGGCCTTGGCAATGCGGTAGCCCACCCAATAGCCCAGGTCATAGGGCTCCTGCGAACCCGGCTTGTAGTTGTACAGCCACGGCGACAGATCGGTGCTGTCCACATCCAGCGCAAAGGCGCTTTCAACATGCACCTCGCGGCCGCGCGTCCACGCCGCATGGCGACTGTTGCCGACGTTGCCGGAAATCAGCTCGGCGATGAACTCGGCGATGCCTTCGCCCAGCGACACCCGCAGCACCGTCGCGCGCGGATCGCCCGGCTCGAAGTCGGTGAGGCCGGTCTGCTGGATATGGACGTACTCGTGCGCGATCACGTGCACGAACCGATCCTGCACATCGGGATTCATGAAATCCGCCGCGCACAGCGCTTCCAGGCCGATGATCACCCCGCTCTTCGAGGTCAACCCGACCGGCCGGCCACGGCCGACCGCGATGGTCACGGGCGGAAACGCGGCCTGCGGATAGATGGCCTGCAGGTTGCCAAACACCTGCACCAGGCGCTGCTTCACCGCTGGCAGCTCCGCCAGGCAACTGCGGCCGTGCGCATACACCTCGGGCTGGCTGGCAATGGCTTCGGCAATACGCTCGGGCGTGACCCGGCGCGCCTTTGCCAGTTCATCCAGGCCCGTACTGCCGTCGGCCAGGTAGCCGGCCAGCTGGGCGACACTGGGCCTGCCGCTAGTGCTGTCGTAGAGCGCGTAGAAGCGGCTGGCATCGGTGGTGAGGATCTGCGGCCCCGGCGGGGTATCCGCCTCTGCCATGCCGACCGCCCCGGCACAGGCCAGGGCAAGCAGGCAACGCAGGAAACTGGACATCGCTCCGTCCTTGGTGGAGTGCATGCGAAGCGCGCAATCTACCACTCCGCCCGCGCCTCCGCAGCGGGCACATGCAGGCCCTGCGGGGCTGTGCCAGACTGAATCTGGCACCTGCCATGGATGATGGAGCACCGCACGATGATGATCGTTCCCGCGTACTGGGCCGAAGCCCGCCTGCAGGCCCGTTTTCGTGGCCGGCCGGTGGTCGTGCGCCGCTTCGGCTGGTCCGACGAGGGCCCTGCAGAGGCGCAGGCGCATGCCGACCGCCGCGCCAACGAGGCACTCAACGCGATCCTCGCCGGTCAGGCGCTGCCGCGACGCGAAATCCGCAGCAACTACGGCGTGGAGGGCGTACCGATCCGCGAGCAGATCGTGCAGCGCGATGGCGATGCCATCATCACCCGCAACAGCTACGGCGCACTGTGCCTCAACAGCCCCGACGTGCTGTTCGCCGATATCGATCATGCGCAGCCACCGGCCGGTTGCGTGATACCGGCGATCGTCGCTGCGGTCGTGCTGCTTGCCGGTGCGGTCATCGGCACCCTGCTCTGGCACTGGCTGGTGGGCCTGGTCCTGGGCGTGGCGGCAGTGCTGCTGGTCAACGCGGCAGTGCTGATGCGGCGGAAGCAACGCCTGGCCGCCGCCGGCGGCGTTGAAGGACTTGCGTTGAAGCGTGTGGAGGCCTTCAGCGCACAGCACCCTGATTGGCACCTGCGCGCCTACCGCACGCCGGCCGGGCTGCGCGTGCTGGCGATGCATGCCACGTTCTCACCCGAAGACACGCTGCCGCAGGATTTCTTCAGGGCGCTGGGTACCGATCCGCTGTACGCGCGCATGTGCCGGTTGCAACATTGCTTCCGTGCACGGCTGACACCGAAGCCGTGGCGCGTCGGTCTGCGTTATCGCATCCGGCCGCCAGTGGCCGCGTGGTCAGCCGAACAGGCCAACAACCCGGACCGCTTGGCCTGGATTGCCGACTATGAAAAGAAGAGTGCCGGCTTTGCCGCGTGCACCTACCTGCGCAGCTTCGGCGACACTGCCCGCGTGCACGCCAAGGCCGAGCATGTGCGTGACCTGCATGATCGGCTGTCACGCGCGCAGGACCGGTTACCGCTTGCCTGAGCGCAACGGGCGCGCTCAGTCCGCGCCCTGCACGAACGGCTGCCCTGCCAGGGTGGTGCCCAGCCGCACCGCGACCTCTTGACCGTCCTTTCTGAAGGTCGTCGCACACTGCCTTCCGCCCTTCTGGCATCCGACTTCCGGAAAGCCTTCGAGCGACTCAGGCGCGTCCTGAACCGGACCCGCCTGCCACCCTGCCGCATCCATCAGGCGCTTGGCCTTGGCGTAGGGCATGCCGGCGACGATGCCCAGCTGCGCCAGTTCGGAGGGGAGCGACTGAGCATGCAGGCTCGGCGTCATCACCAGCGCCAACACCGCGGCAACACGTTTGGATTTCATTGGTGAAACCCATGGCAGACAACGAAGGCCTGCAGCGTATCGCAGCTTCCGCACGCCTTGGCACCCGCATCACATACGGTTACGCAATCGCAACGGCCAATGACACGAGGTCACCCTTCGGATCAGTCAGGTGCTGTTGAGAACGGCCACGGGGGCCTTGCGCGCCGCCCGTCGCGCCGGCACTCAGGCAGCCAGCTGCGCCAGGGCGACTGCCAGCCCGCTCCCTGCCGTGTCCTGGGCCCTGCACCGGCACGTTGGTAAAACCGACGGTTAAGTTGTGCTGGCTCAGCGGCAGCGACTCGGCCGCAACCACGGCCTGGACCCGGGCCACATTGCGCAGCACCTGCATGTCTGCCTTGACCGCGGCGGCGGCATTTGCAGCTGCGCTGCCGACGAACTCGGTTTCGATGATGCCAAGCCCCTGCTCCTGCAACCCGGTGGCGTAGGCAAGTGTCTCCAGGCGCTGCGCAAGCAGAAAGGCGATACTGGTGACGCAGGCGGTGGCGACGATCACCTGCAGCAACAGGATGCCGGCCACCAGCCGGTTCTTCTTCATCGCACGAGCAAAACGCAGATGCATCGCATTCTGTGAAGCCTGCGCCTCTCTCGCTTGTTCAGCGACCGCGCTGGCGCTCGATTTCCGCGTGCAGTCCCTGCAGCTGCGCCAGGTACCGCTGGAAAACGCCCAGATCCTCCTCGACCAGGCGTGACCAGTCGGGCTTCGCATTCAGCAACTGCTCGACCTGCTGCTGCGGCGGGCGATCAAACCCCTCGCCCAGGACTGCCAGGTAGCGCTCCCTGAATCCCTCCGGATCCTGCTGGTCCTGTGCGAAGAGCTGCACCGCAATCAGTCCGGCATGCAGGTAATTGGCCAGGTAAAGCGGATCCTCATACATCAGCCGCTTGGATACCCAGGTGCTGCGCAGCTCGGGATACTGCTCCGATGCGCCCCCGTACCTGCCCAGTACCTTCATCGTCAGCGCATCAAGCGCGTCTGCGTTACCAACCTCATCGGCGGCCACTTCCTGATAGATGGACTGTTCCAGATCGGCCTCTTCAGACGATACGAACAGCTGCAGGATGATGTCATCGAGCAACGACTTCAGGTAATACGCCTTGGCACGTGGATCACTGGCCTGCCGGTAGAGCTGATCGCGGAACTTCAGCTCGTTGTAGATGGCGAAGGCCTCGGTCAACCACTTGTTGCCGTTGCGCTGGAATGATGATGCGCCGCCGCGCTGCATCCACTGGCCATGCATGGCATGGCCGGCTTCGTGAGCGATCTGGACATCCCCCTCCAGATCGCCTTGGCGATGGCCGACGAACAGCAACGAAGGCACGCCGGGGGCGCTGATCGAAAACGCATCCATCGCGCGCCGCCCTGCCGATCCGCCCAGATCCATGCGTCCACCCGCCGGATCGAGCAGCCCGCGCAGCCCTGTCACGTAGTCCGGCCCCAGCACCTGCATCGATGCCGCCGCCGCATCACGCAACTGCGCCAGGTCAAGCGGCGGAGGGATATAGCCCGCATCAGGCAGGTCCATGTCCCAGATCTGCGGAGAGGCCTGGCCCATGTGTTCCAGATGGGTCAACTGCATCTGCTGATAGTTCCGTCGCAGCGGCGCGTGGCGCGCTACCGCCGCCAGTGTCGTGTCGACGGCGGCCTGATCCAGGCCCATGTGCCGGTAGCTGCGGTCAGGCGCAGTTCCATCGCCCTGCAGTTCAGACGCTTGCTCGTTGAGGCGGGCCAGGCCCAGCAGCACCGTTGCCATTTCGCTGCGCCGCGACGCCATTCCCTGCCAGTAGGCACGCCATGCCGCTTCGCGCACTGAACGATCCGGCAGGCGGGAAAGGGCTCGCGCGTCGGTGCGACTGTCGAGCGTGCGGCCTTCATGTTCGAAGCGCGCAAAGGGCGCCGACTGCAGCAGCTGCCGATGCAGTCGCCCGAAGCTGTCCAGCGCCGGGTCGGCCAACGTGTCAACTGCATCCACCAGCGCTGCATTGGCCGGCTGCACATCCTCCCGCAACGCCCGTTCACGCAGGTCGGCATGCGGCTCCATCCAGGCAGCGTGCGCGGGCGCATCACGCAATGCCTGCTTGGCAATCGCCGCGATGCGTCCACATGAGCTGGCGACTTCGCCCTGGGTGTTGGCCAGCCGGGCATCATCGGCATTGCGCGCGGCCTGAAGATGCAGGTAGCCATGGTGCCGGAGGCACTCGCCATACAGCTGTTCGGCCTGGTGGAACCTCACGTCTGCCGGCGCATGAAGGGCCTTGAGGGCAAGGGTCCTGCGCTCAAGGTTCTGCCATGCCTCACGTTCAATGGAGGCGCTGCCAAAGTAGCTGCGGTCATCTGCCCGCAGGGCCTGCGCTTCCACTCCGTGTGTCATCCCGGCCAACAGCGTCGCGATGACGAAAGTGATGGCGCGCATCCCATTGCGATGCATCGATGTCTCCTGGTCTGTTCCCATTCCCAGCTTATCAGCCTGGGTTGACCCGGATGCCGCTTGGCACGTGGCTTCCCGATTCCCGATTGCGCTTCCGGATCGAGCCCGTCTGCCCACTCACATACCGATACAACAAGGCCGCCCGGAGGCGGCCTTGGCGTTCTTCACTTGGCGTTCTTCACGTAGGTATCGAACCAGTGCAGCATTTCCGCAACCAGCTGTTCGTTCGATTCCAGCGCGGTATACCAGTGCGGCTCATTCGGCAGCATCACCAGGCGGGTGGTACCGCCGTTGCCACGGATCGCCTGGTACAGCTTGCGCGACTGGAACGGCTCGGTGCCCGGGTTGGCGTCGTCCTCGCCGTGGACCAGCAGCAGCGGCAGCTTGATCTTGTCGGCATAGAAGAACGGCGAGGCCTTCAGGTAGACATCCTGCGCCTGCCACACCGAGCGACGCTCGTTCTGGAAGCCGAACGGGGTGAAGGTCTTGTTGTACGAACCGCTGGTCGCCACGCCCGCCTTGAACAGCGTGGTGTGCGCGATCAGGTTGGCGGTCATCAGGCCGCCGTGGCTGTGGCCGGTCACGCCGATGCGGTTGCGGTCGACCACGCCCATGTCCACCGCCTTGTCGACCGCCGCCTTGGCATCGGCTTCCAGCTGCTCCAGGTAGGTATCGTAAGCGTTCTTCGGGTCACCCACGATCGGGAACGAGGCATTGTCGATGAGCGCGTAGCCGGCCAGCAGCATCAGGCGGTACGGCTGCAGACGGGTAAAGGTCTGCTGCGAACCGGACACCTGCCCCGCCTGCGCGGCGTTGGCGAAGTCGGCCGGATAGGCGTACAGGATCGCCGGCACGCGCTGGCCTTCCTTGTAGCCCGGCGGCGTGTACAGGGTGAACGACAGGTCCACGCCGTCGGCGCGCTTGTAGGTCACCAGCTGCTTCTTGATCTGGCGCACCTCCGGGGTCGGGTCGATCAGCTTGGTCAGCGCGGTCGCGGTGGACGCGAACTGCGCCTCGCCGGCCTTCGCGTCGGCCACCGCATCACCCTGCTGGCGGATGAAGGCATTCGGCGGATCGATCACCGACTGGTGCCAGGTCAGGTAGCGGCCCGGCGTGTTGCTGAAACCGAGGAACTGCTCGTAGGCATCGGCGCTGCTGCGGAACAGGCGCTCGCTCTTCAGCGTGCCCAGGTCCAGGCGGTCGAGGAACGGGCGGTCGCCCTGTGGCGACGCACCGCGGCCACTGAGGAACACATGGTTGCCCTCGCGGCGCACGACCTGCGCGCCATTCGGCAGGCGGGTGAACACCAGGTTGCCGGGGTTGGCGTACAGCTCGTCGCTGGACATGTCCCACAGCAGGCGGCCCTCCTGCTTCGGCCGGTCCACATCGACGATGCGGGTCTGCATCCAGTGGCGGTTCTCGTCGTTTTCGTACTGGAACGCCACGGCCGGATCGGCGGTCCACGCGAAGCCTTCGAAGCGCTGTGCGGTACGGGTGATCTCGACCGGCTTGCCGTTGAACGGCGCCTTCAGCATCAGCACGCGATCGCGATGCGGCACGTTGACCTTCCAGTCGCCCTTGTCCAGCGCTTCGGCATAGACCAGGGTGGCCGGATCAGTGGCGCGCCAGTCGAAACCACGCGGACCTTCCGGCACCCCATGCACCGGCACGCGGTCGGCCAGCGGCAGGCTGGCAATCGGCGCGCTGCGGCCATTGCTGATATCCAGCACGGCCACGTCATTGGCGAAACGCTGGTAGGTCACCGCGTGCGAATACGGTGCCTTGATCGATTCGGTCAGCACGTGCACGCCATCGGGCGCGGCGCTGACTTCGTTGAACAGTGCCGGCTGGCCGACCGGACGCACGCTGTTGGCGGTGGTATCGACCACGGCCAGCTGCGACGCAGCGTAGTAAGCGAACAGCTTTTCGTCATGCACGCTGGTCAGCGTGTCGCGGGCTTCGTAGGTACTGCTTTCGCCGCTGCTGCCCAGCGACTCCTGCGCGTCCGGGCCGGTCGGCACGCCGCCATTGGAGGGCGCCGGGCCCTGGTTGGCCGGCACCAGCTTCACCAGCAGGTTGCGGGTGCCGCCCAGCCACTGCACGGTGGAACCGAAGATCGGGTTCAGCTGCACGTTCGGCACCTGCTTCACCCGGCCGGTCGCCGCATCGCCCACCCACAACTGCACGCTGGTATCGACCGCGTTCTGGAACGCGAACTGGCTGCCATCGGCCGACCACAGCGCACCGGTGGCGCAGCCCTGCGGCAGGTTCACCTTGGTCTCCTTGCCAGTGCCGATGTCGACCAGGGTGAAGTCGGCCACGCAGGCCGGAATGCCATAGCCGCCGGGGGTGTCATGGCGGCTGCGATTCTTGGGCTCCAGCCGCACGCCCGCCAGCTTCAGGTACGGCTGGGCAACGCGGCTGATCGATGGGTAGGTCTGCGCGGTGGTCAGCAACAGGCGCTGGCCGCCCGGAGCCACGTTCGGCGTCGGCGGCGGCGGTGCCTTCAGCACCTTGAGCAGGTGCTCCGGCGGCTTCGCGTAGTCGGCAAACGCCGGGCCAGCGGCCAGCAGGCCGACGGTGGCAACGGCAACGGCCGCCGCCAGAGAGGTTCGACGGATCAGCATCCTTATCCCCTGGGGTGTGAATGGGTACCCGGAATCGGGCATGAACCCGAATCTAGCACCGCAGGGGTTGTGGTGAATGGGCCGGAAGGGCTAGTGGCCGGATGGGGCAAAGCACCACACCGGCAGGCGCCGGCCGCAGGCGCCTGCCAGGCATGGCCTGGCACTACTGCTGGGCATGCAGGTCCCAGGTGGCCAGGTAGTCGGGGTCGACCACGATCATGCCGCTGCTGCGCATGCAGTACTCGCCCGGCTCGGCGGGGAGGTAGTGGTCGAGCATCGGCGGCAGATAGCGCTCATGGCCGTCATTCTCGTCCGCCAGCACCACGCCTTCGTCGGCGCTGATGCGCAGCACGGTACCGGCGTACTGCTCCAGCCCCTGCACCTGGCCGTCACCGCCATAGCGGGTGACGCCCACCAGCACCACCTTGCCGATCATTTCCTCGACCTTGGCATCGTCCAAGGGCGGCAGCATGGGAGTGAATTCATCGCTCATCGGTGCACCTCCGTAGCCTGCTGGACATCGTGGATGAGGTTTCCGCTTCGCAGTGCGGGCATCGCTGGCAGCGGGGCACCTGCCCTGCCTGGACTACCCGCATGGGGAGCGCCAGCACGCCCTGAACCCGAGGGTTCGTGACACCGATGCTGCCACCACGGACGGAACGGACAGGTGAAGGCCGAGCCCGCTCGATCGGGCCGCCGGGTTGCCCCTGCACCCACGCTAGAATGCAGGCATGCGCACCGTACATGCCCTCCGCTATATCACCCCGCTACGCGAAGGCGGCTCCCTGCCCGCCGTGGTCGAGACCGACGACGACGGCATGGCCGTGCTGAAGTTCCGCGGCGCCGGCCAGGGCCCGAAAGCACTGATTGCCGAACTGATCGCCGGCGAAATGGCACGCACGCTGGGCCTGCCGATTCCGGAAATCCTGTTCGTCGAGCTGGACCGCGAATTCGCCCGCACCGAGCCTGACCCGGAGATCCAGGAACTGATCCGTGCCAGCGAAGGCCTGAACCTGGGCCTGGACTACCTGCCGGGTGCGATCAACTACGATCCGGCGGCGATGCCGGTGGACGCCGACCTGGCCTCGCGCATCGTCTGGTTCGATGCGTTCACCAGCAACGTGGATCGCACCACGCGCAACCCCAACCTGATGGTATGGCACCGCAAGCTGTACCTGATCGACCACGGCGCGGCGATGTACTTCCACCACGACTGGGCCAATGCCGGTGACGCCTGCGAGAAGCCGTTCGTGTTGATCCGCGACCATGTGCTGCTGCCGTTCGCCAGCCGTATTGCCGAGGTGGATGCAGAACTGGCTGCGCGCCTGACCGATGCCGAGATCGAGCGCATCGTCGGCCTGGTGCCGGACAGCTGGCTGGTGGACGAACCAGCGTTCGACAGCCCGCAGGACTATCGCCAGGGCTACATCTCCTATCTCAGGCACCGATTGAAAGTGCGTGCAGTGTTCGTGCAGGAGGCCATCCGTGCCCACGCTGCACACGTATGACTATGCGGTCATCCGCGTGGTACCGCGGGTGGAACGCGAGGAGTTCATCAACGTCGGAGTGATCGTCTCCTGCCCCGGCGCGCGCCATCTGGAAGCGGCCATCGATATCGATCCCGGGCGCCTGCGCGCCTTCGCCCCGGCGTTGGACCAGGAGGCATTGCAGCCGTGGCTGGATGCGATCGTGGCGATCTGCCGCGGCGATGCCAGCGCTGGGCCGATCGCGCAGCTGCCGGCGCGCGCACGGTTCCACTTCCTCACCGCCAAGCGCAGCTCCGTCGTGCAGATGTCGAGCACGCATGTGGGGCGCACGGCCGATCCGGCCGGCGTGGTGGAACACCTGATGACGAAGATGGTGCGGGTCCCGGCACCATCCGAGTGACATCGATCGGGTAGAGTCGACCGCTGGTCGACTGCCGGTCGCGGGAAGATCGAAGAGCCTGCGTTCCGCGAGATGGCCGACTGACAGTCGACTCTACCAAGCCGCTTCGAGCCATGCACCTTCGCTACAGTGGCAGCCGTCGAGCGATGTAGTTGACCACATTGCCGATCGCATCCGGATCGACATTGGCCAGGCCGACGACCACATAGCCCTGCGCGGGCAGCACCACGATGGCGCTGTTCGATCCAGGCGCACCGCCTTCGTGGCCGTACTGATGTTCCCTGCCCTCGCCCTGCACCACGAAACCAAAGCCATACCAGCCCTTGTGGTTCTGCGCCGTCGTAGCCTGCTGCAGCAATGCAGGTAAGACCAGCTTCCCGCTCTGCAGTGCCTCGGCGAACTTCATCATATCGGCCACCGTGCTGTACCCACCACCGGCCGACATGCCGCGCCAGGGCAGCGACTTCATTTCACGGACCCATTGCCCATCGTGCTTCGTGTAGGCGATGGCACGCTTTGGAACGCACGCTGTTTCCGGTTCGAAGCCGGTGCCGGTCATGCCCGCCGGGCGCAGGATGTGCTCCTCCACATAAGCGTAGTACGACTGCCCCGAAACCACCTCAATGATGCGTCCCAGTACGATGTAGCCATAGTTGGAATAGCTGTCCTGGCTGCCCGGCGTGAACTGCGGTGCATCCTTGGCGAAGCGCTGCACGTAGTCATCCAGCGTCTTCAGCGACGCGGAAGACTGTTCGAAGTCATCGCCGAAGAAATCGCCCAGGCCACTGGTGTGCGACAGCAGTTGACGCACGGTCACGGTGTTGGCGACGGCCTTGTTCGGATAGTCCGACAGGTACTTGCCGATCGTTTCATCGAGACTGAGCCTGCCGGTCTGCATCAGCTGCAGGATGGCTACGGCGGTAAACATCTTGTTGGAGGACGCAAGGCGGAATTGCGTATCCACGCCCACTGGAATTCCAGCGGCACGATCGGCATCACCACCGCGCCAGTCCAGAAGGACCCTGCCGTTCTGTGCGACCCGCAATGCCCCCGACAGCGCGTCCTGCTCCCGCAGCGCCTCCAGCCTCGTCGCGGCATCGGCCATGAGGGCAGGCACTGCAACCCGTGCCGGCTTGTACTTGTCCGGCGTTTCAGTTCCCTCGATCTGGAACTGCTTCAGGTGCGGCGGATTGGCCGGGTCCATGACGGCCGTCACCCACCCGCACGTTCGCTCAGCTCGCCCATCACCAGCAGCTTCGCTTGGCCGGGGGCGCTCTCGATTGCTTCCAGCACGCGCAGCGGGCCTGTGCTCCCGCGGAATTCGAGATAGTCCCCAGGACCGCTGCCATCCTTCTTCGCATACCTGTCGGCGAAGGCTTGCAATGCCTCGAGGCTGCCTGCGTTGAAGGCCGCAAGCCAGTCATCGATGGCCTCCTGCGCACGTGGTTGTTGGCGCTCGGAAGACGCTGCGCCAACTGCCGGAAACGCCGATGTGGCAACCAGGACCAAACAGGCCAGCGCATTGCAGAGAAACAGGCGTCCAACAACCCTCATGGCAGTTCCTTTGCGGGTATCCTGGGCGCATCCTAGACGATGGATCGGCCCGCCGCATCCACGCCAGGGACTCTGCCGCAACACCTCGACGGTGACGCATGGGAACACGGGAATACTGATCGATGCCACGCTATCGCCTTGCCATCGTCTGCTCAGTGAATCGCGCCACGCAGAAGTCCAGGAAGCTGCGCAGCTTGGGCGTCAGCTGGCGGTCGCGCGGGTACACCAGGTTGATCCACGTTGATACCGGCACATGGTCTGGCAGCACTTCCACCAGTTCACCACGCACCAGCGCAGCGGCAAGCATTTCGTAGGGCTGCAGGATCAACCCCAGACCACCCACGGCCGCTGTCAGCAGCGGCTCGGCTTGGTTGACCATGAATCGGCTGGACACCGGGACGGTCAGCACGCTGCCATCGGCATCACGGAAACTCCAGCGCGTGCGGATGATCGAATGCGCGAAGCCCAGGCACTCGTGCCGGCTCAGGTCATTGGGATGGGTGATGGCCGGGCGCGAAGCCAGATAGTCCGGCGAGGCACACAGGACCAGCGGATAGGGTCCCAGCCGCCGTGCCACCAGCCCGCTGTCGGCCAGATCACCGGTACGGAACACCAGGTCGTAGCCGTCCTCGACGATGTCCACCAGGCTGTTGGACAGGTTCAGATCAACCTGCACGTCCGGGTACTGCTGCATGTAGGCCACCACCGCCGGGCCCAGTGCGTGCACGCCGAAGGTGACCGGCGCGCTGATGCGCAAGCGCCCCATCGGCCGTCCACGCGCCACTTCTGCCAATTGCTCGGCGCCCTCCACTTCCTCCAGAATCACCCGTGCCCGCGCCAGATAGGCCTGGCCGAAGTCGGTCAGGCTCTGCTTGCGCGTGGTGCGGTTGAGCAGGCGCACGCCCAGGTGTTGTTCCAGCGATTGCACGTGTTTGCCGACCAGCTGCGGCGACAGGTCCAGCGCCTCGGCGGCAGCAGCGAAGGAACCGACCTCGGCCACTTTGACGAAGGTCCGCAGGGGAGCGATCAGGTCCATTGCAAACAATTGGTTTTCAATGAAACACCAGATTACCCCTTATTCTGGAGGCAGGCCACGCGCACAGTAGCGTCCACCTTTCTGCCGGCCCCAGCGCCGGCCTTGCCGAGGAGCCCCCATGAGCCAGGTTGTCCGCATCCATGAATATGGCAGCGCCGATGTGCTGCGCATTGACGACATCGATGTTCCCGCCCCCGCCGCCGACGAGGTCCAGATCCGGGTCAAGGCCATCGGCCTGAACCGTGCCGAGGTGATGTTCCGCAACGGCGCCTATCTGCAGGAGGCGCAGTTCCCCAGCCGGCTGGGCTATGAAGCGGCCGGTGTGGTCGAGGCGGCCGGCAGTGCGGTGAGCGGGTTCGCTGCTGGCGATGCGGTGAGCGTGGTGCCGCCGCTGGATATCGCCCGCTAGGGCACCTATGGCGAGCTGGCCAACGTGCCGGCACGACTGGTAGTCAGGCACCCGCAGGCGCTGGGCTTCGAAACGGCCGCCGCAGTGTGGATGCAGTACGTCACCGCCTGGGGCGCACTGCTGGAACAGGCGCAGCTGACCGCCGGGGATTTCGTCATCATCACCGCTGCCAGCAGCAGCGTCGGCCTGGCCGCGATCCAGATCGCCAATGCGGTAGGTGCCACGCCGATTGCGGTCACCCGTGGCCCGGGCAAGCGCCAGGCGTTGCTCGATGCCGGTGCCGCCCATGTCATCGCCACCCAGGAGCAGGATCTGGCAGCCGAGGTGGCGCGCATCACCGGCGATGCCGGCGCCCGCGTGGTGTTCGACCCAATCGGTGGCCCGCAGTTCGTGCCGCTGACCGAGGCGATGGCCCGTGGCGGCATCCTGCTGGAATACGGCGCGCTGAGCAGCGAACCCACCCCGTTCCCGTTGTTCAACGTGCTGGGCAAGTCGCTGACGCTGAAGGGCTACCTGTACTCGGAAATCGTCTCCGACGATGCCGCGCTGGCACGCGCCAAGGCGTTCATCGTCGATGGCCTGGACAAGGGCATGCTGGCGCCGAAGATCGCGAAGGTGTTCCCCTTCGCACAGATCCAGGACGCCCACCGCTACCTGGAATCGAACGAACAGATCGGCAAAGTGGTGGTGACGCTGTAGACACCCTTCCGGCAGCGACGGACCCACAGCGGGCACGTCGCTGCCGCAGGCTCAGGCCATTGAAGGCCCGCGGTTCTCATGCTGGCGGCTTTCGAGGGCGAGCTGGTGCTCGCGCTGCCGATTGTCACCGGCCAGATCATTCACCGATTCCTCCATCGAGCGCGCGGGTTGTGCCGTATCCACACTGGCGCGCTCACCGGGAATCAACCCGGCAACCCACAGGCGATCTCCGGCCATCATCACCCGGTCGACGCGCGCGGCATCATCGATGCCGTTGCGCTTGGACTCCAGCACTGCCTGCATGACGTGCTCGTCGCCGATGGTGCCAGGTACCCCCTGGCGGATGCGCTCGAACAGCGCTGCGTCCCTGGGCGACAGCGATTCCACGCCATTGGGCTGCGGTGCGGGCTCCGGCGCGGCCGGACCAGCGACCGGTGGATTCGCCGCTGCCTGCTGCCGCGCCCGCACCTGCTCCGGCTGGAACTCCGCCCGCGTATAGGGCGGACGCTGCGGCGGCCAGTTCTCCGCGCGGTCGAACTCGGTGGTCGGCGCATGCTCGCGAGCGACGGTGGCATCGTTCAACTGCCGGCGCGCGTCCGCGTCGATGACGCCGCCGGGGCGCAGCGGCAGGCCATAGTCCTGCTGGAAGTTGCGCATGGCCGCCTGCATGCCGGCATCAAACGTGCGCGCATCGCGCTCGGCACGCGGGTTCGGTTCGGTCAGGTACCCCAACGCTTCCAGCTGGCGGCGCATCTCGAACACCGGCTCGCCCTTCTCACCAGGGCCCAGGTTGCCGTCGGCCAGCGGCCCGGTCAGGTCGGTCACCGTCCGGCGCTTGAAGTCCGGATCGACCGCCAGCGTGTCGCTGCGCATGCGTTCCAGCAACGCATCATCGATGCGGCCATTGGCCGGATCGATGCCGCGCTCGGTCTGGAAGCGGCGCACGGCCTGCTCGGTGGAGGCGCCGAAATCACCGTCGGGCTTGATCGCGGCATTGGCGTTGTTGCGGATGTCCAGCCGCTGCAGGTACTGCTGTGCCTCCAGCACCTGCTGGTTGGCGTCGCCCCGGTGCAGGTCCATCGCCCCGGCGGGCGCCTGGAGGGTCGGCACCGGCATCTGGAAGCCTGGTTGCTGCACACGCTGGACCAGGCCGGCGACCTGCGATTCCCATTCAGTGGCCCGTGCGGCGATGGCGTCTGGATAGGGACTGCCGTTGTTCAGCTCACCGCCATTGACCGAGGCCCGCGCCTGCCGGTAGTCGGCATGGTTGGCGTTGACGTGGTCGGACAGCCGCGCACCGAACATGCCATCGCGCATCCCCACCACCAGCACCTTGGTGGCGATCTCCGCCTGCGCGGCCCGTTCTGGATGCTCGACCAGCTCGCGGCCCATTCCCAGCGCCTCGCCCAGCCGCTCGTAGTTGTTGACGTGGGTGAGGTGGGCAAAGCCCCGGCCGAAATACTCTTCGCCGCCGAAGTAGCGCAGATCCACCGCCTGCTTCCTGCCCCAGTCTTCCTCGGGCGCGGCGAAATCACGCGATTCGTGCTGCGCCGTGGCCAGCACGTAGGCAATCTGCCGATGGTCGGTAATGCCGTTGTCGATGCAGGTACGCACGATCATCTCGACCGACTGGTCCCGGGTCAGGCCGAAGCCTGACCCACCTTTTCCATAGCCTTCGCTCATCCTTCAGCTCTCCAGTTCCGGAACGCATCCGTTCGTCGGGGGAAGACCTACTTCAGCAGGTCCGATTCGGTCGGGGCTTCGCCCTTGCAGGTGTCATAGCGGCGCTGCAGCAGCGTGCGCGGCTCCGTTCCGCGCAGCTGGATGACCTTGTCCTCGCGCTCGCACGGGCTGACCTTCGCGCGCAGCACGAACCGCCCATTGTCGATATGGTCGATGTCGCGTCCACCGATGGCCGCTTCCAACGCCTTGGCACGCACATAGCGGTTGCGCTTGGCATCGAACAGATAGAACGCATGCACCGGAACGTTGTAGACACCGTTGTTGTCCTGCCACACCTGCAGGTCCGGCACGCCATCGCCATTGAAATCCGAAACGGCCAGCAGCCCGGCGGTCGCACCCTGGGCACCGGTGCCGGCGCGGGTCAGGCGCGGCTGCACGTCCGTGACCGCCACGTTGCGCCCACCACGGGTCACGCCCATGCTCCGCACCTGGCAGGTCGTCACGTTGTCGGTGCCGCTGCAATCGGTCACCTGGAAGACCACCTGCAGTGCAGGCGTGATCCTGCCCTCGCCGGGCCGCAGGACGATCCTGCCCTGTGTGTCGGGCGCGACATCGGCGGTATGCACAGCGACCTGCGCCGGCGCCGGGGCCGCCTTGGCTTCCGCCACCAGCACCGCCGCACCGCCGCCCTGCAGCTGGCGGGCACGCAGCAGGGTCATGTGCGTGCGGCATTGCTGCGAATCCAGCTGGGCAACGGCCGTGCCGCCTTCCGGGCACCGGCTGTCGCGCTGGCGCAGCCATTGCCGCTGCAGATCGCGCAGCACCTGCTGATCACTGGCGGTCAGTGTGGCGCGCGCCGCGCTGTAGGCGGCATTGAGTGCATCGTCGTGCACCTTGAATTCAGCGTCGGCACAACGACGACGGGCGTCCAGCGCGGTGCCTGCGGCCGCCATGCAGGGCGCATGGGCGGGGCTCAGATAGCGCGCATCGCCCGCGATCAGTTCGGCACCACTGGGCACCTTGCGTGCGGCGGGCTGCGGCGACGCCTGCGCGCTTGCCCACAGGCACGGGCCAAGCAGAAGCAGTCCTGCCAGCAACCGGGTGGCACGCCCCGGCAGACGTTCGGAGTTCAGCATGCGTTTCCTTCCCTGGGGGCGTTGGCCGGCCCCGTCCTGTTCCGATGATGGATGCTGCCCGGTCGCCAGCGCAACTTCAGCGACAGCGGTCACAGCCCGCATGCGTGTTCAGGCCGGCGATCGCTAGTTCGGCAGGGCGAAGGCCATCACGTAATCGCCGTTCGGGGTTTCCATGAAGTGATGGCCGCCGGCCATCATCACCACGTACTGGCGCCCACCCTGCTCGTACACCATCGGCGTGGCCTGCCCGCCGGCAGGCAGCGTGGCATGCCACAGCTCCTTGCCCGTCTTCAGGTCGATGGCGCGCAGCAGGTCATCGGTAGCGGCGGCGATGAAGATCAGTCCGCTGGCGGTGACCACCGAGCCGCCATTGTTCGGCGTGCCGATCTCGATCGGCAGGCCGGAACGGATGCCGAACGGTCCATTGCCGCGTGCACTGCCGAACGGACGGTCCCACAGCAGCTTGCCGGTACGCAGATCGATGGCACGGATGCCGCCATAGGGCGGCTGCTTGCACGGCAGGCCGGTGAACGGCAGCCGCCAGCCAGCGTTGACCTGGATGCCGTACGGCGTGCCCAGCTGCGGATCGCCGGCACCCTCGCCACCGCCCCTGTCGGCACGGACCTTCTCGCGCGGCAACCAGCTCAACCGGTCGGCTTCAGCACGTGGCACCAGCCGGTTGTAGTTGGGCATGTCGTTGTAGTTGGCCACGATCACACCGCGACGCGTGTCGATGGACACGCTGCCCCAATCCGAACCGCCGTTGTAGCCGGGGTATTCGATGGAATGGCGATCACTGCTCGGCGGCGTGTAGATGCCTTCGTAGTACGCCTTGCGGAACTGGATGCGGCAGACCAGCTGGTCGATCGGAGTGATGCCCCACATGTCACGCTCGGTCAGGTTTTGCTCCCGACGCAGCGTGTGGTACAGCGAGAACAGTTGCGTGGGAGAACGCTGTTCGGGTTCGACGCCGCCCACCGGTACCTTGCGCTCTTCGGCGGCGGTCAGCAGCTGGCCGTTGCGGCGGTCGAGGATGTACAGGTCCCCCTGCTTGGTCGGCAGCAGGATCGCCGGCACCTTCCCGGCCGCTGTCGGATAGTCGATCAGGCTGGCCTGCGAGCCCAGGTCGTAGTCCCACACGTCCTTGGGCACGGCCTGGAAATGCCAGACCGGCTTGCCGGTGGCCACATCGAGCGCCACCAGCGAGGTCGAATAGCGATTCTGGCTTTCGGTACGCGAGCCGCTCCAGTAGTCGCCTGCGGAATTTCCCAGCGGCAGATAGACCAGCCCCAGTGCTTCATCACCGGTGGCAGAGGTCCACATGTCCGGCGTGCCGCGCGTGTAGGTCTGCTCGCGCGGCGGCAGCCCGCTGCGCTCTGGCCGGTCCATGTCCCATGTCCAGCGCAGCTTGCCGGTGATCGCGTCGTAGGCCTGGATCACGCCCGAAGGTGCATCCCGGCGCTGTCCATCCAGCACCTGGTGGCCGGTGACGATCACGCCGCGCACGATGGCCGGCGGCGAGGTGATCGACACATAGCCCGGTGGCACCTCGCCCATGCCCAGGGTGATGTCGACCTGGCCGTTGTTGCCGAAATTTGCACAGGGGTGGCCACTGTCGGCATCCACCGCGATGATGCGGCCATCCAGCGTGCCTTCGATGATGCGGGCCGAACAGGCCGGACGACTGCCCGGTGCGGCGCTGCGGCTGACGCTGGGCGGCGGCTCGGGCAGGGCCAGATCGGCAGCGACGTCGGCCAGCACCGCATCGGCGAAGGTCGGTGTGGCGGGTTGCTCGTAATAGCTCACGCCGCGACAGGCGGCGGTGTAAGGAATCGAAGCATCCCGCACCTTCGGGTCGAACCGCCACAGTTCCTTCCCCGTGGCGGCATCGAGCGCGATCAGGCGATTGCGCGCGGTGCACAGATAGAGGCGGTCACCGATCTTCAGCGGCGTGGTTTCCGCGCCCCAGCGCTTCTTCGGCAGGTCACCGGTGCGGAACTGCCAGGCCGGCTGCAGCGTAGCCACGTTGGCCGGAGTGATCTGCTGCAGCGGCGAATAGCGAGTGGCCGCATTGCTGCGGCCCCACGCCGGCCAATCGCCCGCGGCAGGCTGGTCGGCCGGCTGCAGGCCGGTGGTATCGCGCGTGGGTTCCAGTCCGGCGCTGGCCGCGCCTTCGGGGAACGGCTGCTGCCCGTCCACTTCGCCGTGCGGCGCGAAGGCCAGGCCAAAGGCGCACACGAACACCAGCATCAGCACGCCGGCCACGCTGCGCGACAGGCGCCTGGAGACCGGTTCGCGCAGGGTCGGCGCCAGCAGTGCCAGCACGATGCCGAGCACCGTCACCAGGCCCAGCCGCGGCACCCAGCGCCAGTAGTCACTGCCCGCTTCCCACCAGGTCCACAGCAGTGTTCCGATGAACACCAGCGCATACAGCAGCGCTCCGCTGCGACGGTTGCCAAACAGCAGGAGGCCACTGGCCAGGAGGCCGAGTCCGGCGATGGCGTAGTACGCCGAGCCGCCAAGGCTGAGCAGCCACGCGCCGAGCCCGCCGATGACCAGGCCGAGCAGGACCAGCAGCAGCGACAGCACGGTGACCAGGGGATGCCGGGAGGCACGGACGGGAGCGGGAGCGGACTGCGGCGTGGCGGACATCGTCGATCTCCGGGGGCAGCATGCGCCGTTATCCCACCGCCAACGTGAAGCGCGCGCGCACGGGCGGCATCCGGATACGACGACGCCGGCACAGGGCCGGCGTCGTCGGGTACCTCAGGCTCGCGGCAGGATCAGTCCTGCGCGGCGTCCTCGCTGCTGGCAGCGGCCGGGGCGCCGTCGGTCGTGGCCGGGGCCGCCACGGCCACCTCGTCCTCGTCCTCGTCGATCGAGGCGTCCATGCGCTCCACCGCCTGCAGCTTCTCGTCCTTGGACAGGCGGATCAGGGTGACGCCCTGGGTGTTGCGGCCGACGCGGCTGATTTCCGAACCACGCGTACGCACCAGGGTCCCGCCATCGGAGATCAGCAGGACTTCGTCGCTGGAGCCCATCAGCACTGCGGCGACCAGCTTGCCGTTGCGCTCAGTGGTCTGGATGCCGATCACACCCTGCGTGCCACGCCCCTTGCGCGGGTAATCCGGCAACGGGGTGCGCTTGCCATAGCCGTTCTCGGTGGCGGTGAGGATGTACTGCACGCTGCTGTCATCGGCGCCGTCGATCACCGCATCAGCGCTGGCCGCGGCGTCCTCGACACCATTGTCGTCCTCGTTCTCGTCCTCGATGCCACCGGCACTCTCGGCCACGATCAGGCTGACCACTTCCTCGCCCGGCGGCATCTTGATGCCGCGCACGCCGGTGGCGGTACGGCCCATCGAGCGGACCTTGTCCTCACCGAAGCGCACGGTCTTGCCGTTGGAGGCGAACAGCAGGATGTCGCGCTCGCCGTCGGTCAGGCCGACGCCGACCAGGGCATCACCCTCGTCGAGGTTGATCGCGATCTTGCCGCGGGCCAGGCGGAAGGCGAACTCGCCCAGCGGGGTCTTCTTGACCGTGCCGTTCCGGGTGGCGAAGAACACGAACTGGCCATCGGCGTATTCGCGCACCGGCAGCACGGCCTGCACGCGTTCGCCCGGCTCCAGCGGGATCCAGTTGATGATCGGACGGCCGCGGGCGTTGGAACCGGCTTCGGGCAGCTGGTAGACCGGCAGCCAGAACACCTTGCCCGAACTGGTGAAGGTCAGCAGCGTGTCATGCGTGTTGACCAGCCACAGCTGTTCGATGAAGTCCTCTTCCTTGGTCGCCGCCGCGCTGCGGCCACGCCCGCCGCGGCGCTGTGCGCGGTAGGCACTGACCGGCTGGCGCTTGACGTAGCCGGCGTGCGACAGCGTGACCACCACGTCTTCCGGCGCGATCAGGTCGAGGATGTCCAGGTCCTCTTCGCTGTGGCGGATCTCGGTGCGGCGCTCGTCGCCGAACTCGGCCTTGACGTTGACCAGTTCCTCGCGGATCACCTGCAGCAGGCGGTCGGGATCTTCCAGGATGTGGATCAGCCCGGCGATCACTTCCAGCAGCTGCTTGTACTCGTCGGTCAGGCGGTCCTGCTCCAGCCCGGTCAGGCGGTGCAGGCGCATTTCCAGGATCTGGGTGGCCTGGATCTCGGTCAGCTGGTAGCCGCCCTCGATCAGGCCCACGCCCTTGGGCAGGTCTTCCGGACGCGAGGCTTCGGCACCGGCGGCACCCAGCATCGCACCGACCAGGCCGGGCTCCCACACGCGTGCCAGCATGCGCTCGCGCGCTTCGTTCGGGTTCGGCGAGGTCTTGATCAGTTCGATCATCTCGTCGATGTTGGCCAGCGCGACGGTCAGGCCTTCCAGCACGTGGGCACGGGCGCGCGCCTTGCGCAGCTCGAACACGGTGCGGCGGGTGACCACTTCGCGGCGGTGGCGAACGAACGCCTCCAGCATCTGCTTGAGGTTCATCAACTGCGGGCGGCCATCGACCAGCGCCACCATGTTGATGCCGAACACCGATTCCATCTGCGTCTGCTGGTACAGGTTGTTCAGCACAACCTCGGCAGATTCACCGCGCTTGATCTCGATGTAGATGCGCATGCCGTCCTTGTCGGACTCATCGCGCAGCTCGCTGATGCCTTCGATCTTCTTTTCCTTGACCAGCTCGGCGATCTTCTCGATCAGACGCGCCTTGTTCACCTGGTAAGGAATTTCAGTGACGATGATCGACTCGCGGCCGTTGTCGGCCACTTCGATATCGGCCTTGGCACGGATGCGCACGCGGCCACGGCCGGTGCGGTAGCCGGCGACGATGCCGGCGGTGCCGTTGATGATGCCGGCAGTCGGGAAATCCGGGCCCGGGATGTACTCCATCAGGCCATCGACATCGATGTCCGGGTTGTCGATCAACGCGATGCAGGCATTGATCGACTCGCTCAGGTTGTGCGGCGGGATGTTGGTCGCCATGCCCACCGCGATACCGGCCGAACCATTGACCAGCAGGTTCGGGAACCGGGTCGGCATGACCGTCGGCTCCAGTTCCTTTTCATCGTAGTTGGGCTGGAAATCGACGGTTTCCTTGTCGATGTCGGCCATCAGCTCATGCGCCAGGCGCGACATGCGCGCCTCGGTGTATCGCATCGCCGCAGCGGAGTCGCCGTCGATCGAACCAAAGTTACCCTGGCCGTCGACCAGCATGTAGCGCAGCGAGAACGGCTGTGCCAGGCGCACCAGCGTGTCGTACACCGACTGATCGCCATGCGGGTGGTACTTACCGATGACGTCACCGACGATACGCGCCGACTTGAAGTAGGGCTTGTTGCTGTGCGCGTTGAGTTCGTTCATCGCGTACAGCACGCGACGATGCACCGGCTTGAGGCCGTCGCGCGCATCCGGCAGCGCGCGCCCCACGATCACGCTCATCGCGTAATCGAGGTAGCTCTTGCGCATCTCGTCTTCCAGGTTGACCTGGATGATTTCCTTGGCGGTTTCTGCCATTCGGGTTCCGTTGTCTGGTAGCGGTCCAGTCCGGCGCAGCCCTCTGCGGGAGGGGGTCGCGCCGGAACCTCGATTCAACCTGTGGATACTACCACAACGGGCTGTTTTCCGCCTGCCTTTACGGGGATTTTACCGGCACAAATCAGGAACTTAGGGGGTTGCCGGCCAGCGGCCGGCACTACCGGGGCGGCGGTCGCGCCGCCCTCCCCTGCGCCTCAGCTGCCGAAGGCGGTGCGCATGTTCTCGGCGGTCGGGTTCAGGATCACCCCGCGCTCGGTCACGATGGCGTCGATCAGCTCGCCCGGGGTGACGTCGAACACCGGGTTCCAGGCGGCAATGCCCTCGGCGACGGTGCGGGTGCCGCCCACGCCGTACAGCTCGCCCGGATCACGCTGCTCGATCTCGATCTGGCTGCCGTCCACGGTCTCCATGTCCACGGTCGAGGACGGAGCGACCACCATGAACTTGACCCCGTGGTGGCGGGCGGCGATCGCCAGCTGGTAGGTGCCGATCTTGTTGGCGGTGTCACCATTGGCGCAGATGCGGTCCGCGCCCACGATCACCCACTGCACGGCGCCGGTCTTCATCAGGTGCGAGGCGGCCGAATCGGCGATCAGGGTGGCGTCGATTCCATCCTGCTGCAGCTCCCACACCGTCAGGCGCGCGCCCTGCAGCCACGGCCGGGTCTCGCCGGCGAAGACGCGGGCGATGCGGTGCTGGGCCATGCCGGCACGGATCACGCCCAGCGCGGTGCCGAAGCCTGCGGTGGCCAGCGAGCCGGTGTTGCAATGGGTCAGCACGCCGCTGCCGGCCTCGATCAGGCCGGCGCCCAGCGCGCCCATGTGGCGGTTGGCGGCCAGGTCTTCCTCGGCGATGGCCTGCGCTTCGGCCTCCAGCAGTGCCTTCCAGTCGGCGCCGGCGGCGTGCAGGCAACGGCGCATGCGCGCCAGCGCCCACGCCAGGTTGACTGCGGTCGGGCGCGAGGCATTGAGCCGCTGCAACGCCGGTTCCAGCTGCTGCAGGGCGTGCGCACCGTCGGCGGCCTGCACCCCGCGGGCGGCCAGCACCACGCCCCAGGCGGCGGCGATGCCGATGGCCGGCGCGCCGCGCACGGTCAACGCATGGATGGCGCTGGCGACCTCGTCGCTGTCATGGCAGACCACATGCTCGACCACGAACGGCAGCCTGCGCTGGTCCAGCAGTTGCAGGGCATCGCCGGTCCACAGGATCGGGCGGATGTGGTCATAACGGGCGTAGTCGATGTCGGAGGCAGTGTTCATGGGCCCATTGTAGGGCCACGCCCGGCAGCGTTGGAGCCCGCCCGGGCTCAATTCACCGAGAATTCGGCGCGGCAGCCGCCGTCCACCCAGATGCCGTTGCGGCTCCAGCCCCAGGTACTGCCTTCCTCGCACGGCGTGCTCGACAGCTGCTCGGACACGACCGCGCCAACGGAGATGCTGGCGCCGCAGAAACGCCGCTTCTTCGATTTCGATTCGCAGGTCAGGCGACGCGGCATGTCGACGAAGCGGCCATCATCGTCGGCCACTTCGAAATCGCCCTGGCAACCGCGGCTGGTCCAGATCTCATTGCGCTTGTAGCCCCAGCCCTGCCCCTCGCGGCATGGCAGCACCGACAGCTGGCGCAGCAGGCGCACGGGGGCGCCATCCAGGCGCACCGGGCAGCTCTGCGGACGGCCATTGGATTCGCAGCGCACCACGCGGCGCACCAGCCGCTTGCCGGCGCTGTCCGCAGGCGGGGCCGCGCCCGCTGCGCGCCGGGCGCGGAACTCGGCCCGGCAGCCCAGGGTGACCCAGACGCCACTGCGGTCAGTGCCCCACTCGCTGCCACGGATGCAGCTGTTGCTGGACAGCTGGCGCACCAGGTCGACGCCGTTGGCGACCTCGATATCGCAGTGCACCCAGCCCATGTCTCGCGATTCGCAGGTCACCACTTCGCCGTCGTAGCCCACCTGCTGGGCCGACGCCGGCGACGGCAGCCAGGCACCCCAGAGCGCAATGGAGTACACCGGTGCCGCAACAACCGCGAACCACTTGACCAAAGCCTTCCCCACCAGGAATGGATGAACTGCATGCCAGTGTCCGGCATTGGCCGTGATAAGAGCATCATCCTGCTTACCGACGCAAGCGCGCAGGAGCGTCGATCCGTTCAGCCTACGGTGTTCAGAAAGGCGCGACGGTCACGCGTGGGCGAAGTCGAATGCCAGCACGTCGGCAATGCGCGGCGTGCGGTTCATCGCCATCAGCAGGCGATCGACACCCACCGCCACGCCGGCACAGGCGGGCATCGACGGCAACGCCGCCAGCAGCGCCTCATCCAGCGCCGGCTGCACCTGCCCGCGCGCATGGCGTCGCTGCTGGTCGCGCAGGAAACGGCTGCGCTGCTCGTCGGCATCGTTCAGTTCGTGATAGCCGTTGGCCAGCTCCACGGCGCCCAGGTACAGCTCGAAGCGTTCAGCCAGCGGCGGCGTACCCTCGCGGATGCGTGCCAGTGCCGCCTGGCTGGCCGGCCAGTCATGCACCACGGTCATCACCGCGTCATCGAACTGCGGCTGGATGCGATGGGTCATCAGCAGGTCCAGCCAGTCATCGCGGGTCAACCCGACCGGGTCGATATGCACGTCGCCGAGCGCGGCGCGCAACGCAGCCTCGTCGGCCTCGAACGGGTCCACGCCGACATGCTGCTGGAACAGCTCGCGATAGCTCAGCACGCGCAGGGTTGCACGGTGCCCGACCAGGGCCAGCGCCTGGCCGACCAGCTCGGCGGTCTCCTGCACCAAGCGGTGGTGGTCCCAGCCGACCCGGTACCACTCCAGCATGGTGAATTCCGGATTATGGCACCCCCCCGCTTCGCCGTTGCGGAACACGCGGCCCAGTTCATAGCAGTCGCCAACGCCAGCGGCGAGCAGGCGCTTGAGCGGATACTCCGGGGACGTGCGCAACCAGCGACGGCGGCCACCGGCGTCGACGTGGCCGCTGAAGTCGGTATGGAAACTGTCGATGTTAGGCTCGGTGTTGCCCGCGACCGACAGGATCGGCGTTTCCACTTCCAGCACATCACGCTCGGCGAAGAAGCGGCGCACCAGCGCATTGAGCGCGGCACGCTGCCGCAGTGCACGCAGCAGGGCTTCGCTCACAGGATGCCCTCCGGGCGCGGATGGTCCAGTGGCAGGGTCAGCAGGTCACGGGTGTCGTCGATGTAGCCGCTGGCCAGGTACAGGCGGCGGGCCAGTTCGTTATGGTGGTTCACCTCCAGGCGCAGGCGGCTGACCCCACGCCCACGTGCCCGCTGCTCGCAGATCGCCAGCGCCTGCTTGCCACGTCCACGCCCACGTGCGCGATGGCTCAGGTACAGCTCGTCCAGCAGCATGAAATGCCCGCCCTGCTCCAGGCTGAAGCCCATCGCGATCACCGCATAGCCGACCACCTCGGCCGCCTCGTCCAGCCACAGCAGCACTTCACCGTTGCGCGGGTCGGCCAGCAACGCATCCACGCCGCGGCGCACGCGCGCGTCGTCGAAGTCGATCCGGTCTTCGGCGTAGAACTCGCGCATCAACGCGATCAGCCGTTCCTCGTCGGCACGGGTGGCCAGGCGGAAATCGAGCGGGGCGGTCTGCATGGGTACTCCTTTGTATTTCATGCCGGGTGCACGGGCGCCCGGCGGAATCGTCATTCGTGTTCGGCAAGGTAGGCCAGCAGGCGATCCTCATCCCAGACCGGCACGCCCAGTGCTTGCGCCTTGTCCAGCTTGGAGCCGGCCTCGGTGCCTGCAACCACGAAGCTGGTCTTCTTCGACACGCTGCCGGAGACCTTGGCGCCCAGTGCCTCCAGGCGCTCCTTGGCCACATCGCGGGTGAGCTGGGCCAGCGTGCCGGTCAGCACCACGGTCTGCCCATCCAGCGGACCCGCCACGATCTCCGCCAGCGCCGGCGCCTTGGCCAGGATCTCCTGCATCGCCTTCTCGGCGGCCAGCAGCATCGCACCGTGGCCCTCGGCATCCAGCCAGGCGGCCAGGCCGCGCGCGGTGTCGTCCGGCAGGCCGGCGTTGACGAACTGGCCGTGCTCCGCATCGAGCACGGACTGCGCGCTGGGAAGCGCCGCTGCCAGCTTCTCCGCACGCAGGCGGGTGATGCCGGGGATCTCTGCCTCGACCAGCAGCTGCGCCAGATCCAGCCCCTCGCGCAGCCGGGCGCTGGGCGCATGAACGTCACTGATGCGGACCTGGCCGACCTGCAGCAGGTCGTCGATGGCCTGCTGGTTGCCTGGCTGCTCGAAGAAATGGCCGAGCGAACGGGCCACTTCGCCACCGATGTCCGGCACGCGCTTGAACAACGGCCACGGCAGGTGGCGGATCAGTTCCAGGTCACCGAACCACTGCGCCAGCGCCTTGGCCGTGCTCTCGCCGACGTGCTCGATGCCCAGTGCGAACAGCAGGCGCTCAAGCGTGGCGGCGCGGCTGGCGTCGATTGCAGCGATCAGGTTGTCGGCCCACTTGGTGGCGATCTTCCTGGTGTTCCATTCGAAGCTGGCCGGCTGCGCCAACGCCTGTGCGCGCCAGCCCGGATCGTTGCCGTCCAGCCTGAGCACCGCCGTGAGCACTGCACCACTGCCCTCGGCAGGCAGGTGCGGCTTCAGCGCGGCCGCGAGCGCGGATGGGTCTTCAGCATCCAGCACCAGCTTCAGGTGCAGCAGCTGGTCGCGATTGAGGCGGTACAGATCAGCCACGCTGGTGACGATGCCGGCGTCGACCAGGGTTTCGATGTACTTGTCACCGAGGCCATCGATGTCCATCGCGCGCCGCGACGCGAAATGGGCGATGGCTTCCTTGCGCTGCGCCGGGCAGGACAACTCACCGGAACAGCGCCACGCCGCGGCACCTTCCTCGCGCACGATCTCCGAGCCGCACACCGGGCAGCGCGTCGGCATCTGCCAGGGCGTGGTGCCCTGCGGGCGGCGGTCGAGGATGACGCTGACCACTTCCGGGATCACATCGCCGGCGCGGCGCACGATCACGCTGTCGCCGACGCGCACGTCCAGGCGCGCGATCTGGTCGGCGTTGTGCAGGGTGGCGTTGGATACGATCACGCCGGCGACCGCCACCGGCGCCAGCCGCGCGACCGGCGTGGCAGCGCCGGTGCGGCCGATCTGGATCTCGATCGCTTCGACGGTGGTGCTCTGCTCCTGCGCCGGGAACTTGTGCGCGATGGCCCAGCGTGGCGCACGCGAAACGAAGCCCATCGCCTGCTGGCCAGCGCGGTCATCGAGCTTGTAGACCACGCCGTCGATGTCGAACGGCAGGCCGTCACGCTGTTCGCCGATCATGCGGTAATAACCGAGCAGGCCGTCGGTGCCTTCCACGACCTGGCACAGCGCGCTGACCGGAAAACCCCAGGCGCCGAGCTGGGCCAGCGTGCCCGAATGGGTGTCCGGCAGTTCGCCGCCCTGTACTTCACCGGTGCCGTAGGCGAAGAAGCTCAGCCTGCGCTGCGCGCTGATCTTCGGGTCGAGCTGGCGCAGCGAACCGGCCGCCGCGTTGCGTGGATTGGCCAGCACCTTGCCGCCCTGCTGGCGCGCACGTTCGTTGTAGGCCTCGAAGTCGGCGCGGGCCATGTAGACCTCGCCACGCACCTCCAGCACGTCCGGCCAGTCCTTGCCGTGCAGGCGCTTGGGAATATCGCCGATCTCGCGCAGGTTGGCGGTCACGTCCTCGCCGGTCGTGCCATCGCCGCGGGTCGCCCCGAGCACGAAGTGCCCATCCTCGTAACGCAGGCTGATCGCCAGGCCATCCATCTTCGGCTCGGCCGAGAACCGCAGGCTGCGACGGCCCAGGCGCTCGTCGATGCGGCGCACGAAATCAGCCACCTCTTCGTCGCTGAAGGCATTGGAGAGCGACAGCATCGGCACCGCGTGGCGCACTTCGGGGAAGCGGCCGGAGGGGCGTGCACCGACCTGCTGGGTCGGGCTGTCGGCACGGGCCAGTTCCGGGTGTTCGCGCTCCAGCGCTTCCAGCTCGCGCACCATCCGGTCGTAGTCGATGTCGGGGATCTCCGGCGCGTCCAGCTCGTGGTAGGCGCGGTTGGCCTGGGCGATCTGCCGGCGGAGGACGTCGGCGCGTTCGGCGGGGCTGGGGCTCATCGGGATCCGGTGGTTCTGGGATGGCCGGGGATTCTACCGCGCCCGGCCGTCAGGCCCTGTAATGCCGCCGCTTCTGCAGCTTGCCGCCCCACCCCTGCCGGCGCTAGCGTGCGACGGTCGCCCCTCGGAATCCTGCCCGTGACCCTGCCTGCTTCCCGTCGACGCTTCCTGCAACTGGCCGGCGCCGGCCTCGCCGTCGCCGGTACCGGGCTGGCGCAGCCCGGCCATGCCCAACCCGCGACAGCCGCCCGCACCGCTGCTGCCGAAGGTGCGGTGCTGCTGAATTTCAACGAGTGCCCCTACGGGCCCTCCCCCGCGGCCCAACAGGCGGCACGCGACAGCATCGCCGGGTGCGGTCGCTACCGCTTCGCGCTGGCCGGCCAGGTACGCGATGCCTTCATCGAACAGGCGCGCATCCCCGCTGATCACGTGCGCCTCTATCCGGGCTCCAGCGAACCGCTGAACCGTGCCGCCGTGCTGTGGACCGGCCCGCAGTCGGGACTGGTGGTGGCCGACCCGACCTTCGAGACGCTGGGCGAGGTGGCCGCCGCACGAGGCGCGCACGTGCAGAAGGTGCCGCTGCGCGACGACGGTGCACATGACCTGCGCGCGATGGTCGCCGCCGCACATGCCCGGCCGACCGGGCTGCTGTATGTGTGCAATCCGAACAACCCGACCGGTTCGATCAGCGCACCGGATGAGCTCGCCTGGCTGATGGCCCACAAGCCCGCCTCCACCCGCGTGCTGGTCGACGAGGCCTACCTGCAGTACAGCGAGCAGCCCAGCCTGATCGCGCAGGTGGCACAGCGCGACGACCTGATCGTGCTGCGCACGTTCTCCAAGCTGTACGGCATGGCCGGCCTGCGCCTGGGCGTGGCAGCGGCCCATCCCGACCGCCTGCGCGAGCTGGCCGGGCTGGGCGACAATCCGCTGCCGGTGCCGGCCCTGGCCGCTGCACTGGCCAGCCTGCGCGACCCGCAGCTGATCCCGCAGCGACGCCTGCAGAATGCAAGGGTGCGGCAGGCCACCATCGCCTGGCTCGGCAAGCGTGGCTTCAGCTGCGTGCCCTCGGAGGCGAACTGCTTCGTGGTCGATGTGCAGCGCGATGGCAGCGCGTTCGCCAAGGCCATGGCCGACAACGGCGTGGTGATTGGACGCAGCTGGCCGATCTGGCCGCAGCGCGTGCGCGTGACGGTCGGCACCGAAGGCGAGATGGCCGCGTTCCGCCGGGCGTTCGCCAAGGTGGCCGGCGTACCGGCGTGACCCTGATGGTGGGGGCGAACCTTGGTTCGCCCTATCCACGCATGGCGTGGATCGACGTTTGTGAGTGCCGACCGTTGTGGTCGGCACACCGAAGAAATGCCCTTACCAGCGCGGGGTCTTGGTCAGCGGCGGTGCCTGGTGCTGGCGGTCGTAGGCGCGCAGCTCGTCACGGATGTGTGCGATGCGCTGGCGCCCCAGGGCATTGCGGCTGTCGTCCAGCACCACGCCATCGAGCAGCTCGGCCATGCGCTGCACGGTGGGCAGCATCTTCTCCCAGGCGTCCAGCGCGGTCAGCGGCGCTGGGAGCGTCAGGAAGAAGGCAATGGCCGGGGTTTCCATGGCGCGGATGTTGGCCATGTCGAAGCTGCCCGGCTTCATGATGCTGGCCATCGAGAAGATCGGGCCGCGTTCGGGGTGGCCTTCCACCAGGCGGTGGAACACGTTCATGTGGCCGAACACCAGGCCGGTCTTTTCCGCCGCCACCACGATGTCTTCACCGCGCAGCTGCTCGCCGGCCCGGGCGGCCACGAACAGCGAGACGATCTTGTCGAAGTCCTGGGTGGCGCGCTTGCCAAGGTCGCTGGCCGCGGCCGGGTCGGTGTCGGCCAGGCCAAGCTCGGCCTGCTCCCCCTCCCCGGCCATGCCCGGCTCGACGCGGCCATCGGCCACGACGACGCCATCGTCGCCCAGCACCGGCTCACGGCGCTCGCCGCTGGTCGGCTCCGCGCTTTCCACGCGGCGCCCCTGGGGCTTCTTCTTCGGACGGCCAAACAGGAAGATCGCGGCGATCAACAGCAGGCCGGCGGCCAGGATGCCGATGCGCAACAGTGCCGTGTCGGACATTCGATAGGTTCTCCGGCTAGTTCATTCAGGTAACTAGGATGGCACGTCAGGCCGCGCCCGCCAATCGCGCGGCTTCTTCCAGGTCCACGCTCACCAGGCGGCTGACGCCCGGCTCGCGCATGGTCACGCCCGAGAGCTGGTGCGCCGCCTCCATCGTCGCCTTGTTGTGGCTGACGA
Source organism: Stenotrophomonas sp. YJH_SMC_29 (assembly GCF_059371235.1). Lineage (NCBI taxonomy): Bacteria > Pseudomonadati > Pseudomonadota > Gammaproteobacteria > Lysobacterales > Lysobacteraceae > Stenotrophomonas > Stenotrophomonas sp. YJH_SMC_29. The sequence goes on from NZ_JCAFUK010000001.1 coordinate 93,277, forward strand.
ACAGGAACTGCACCTTCTCGCTCATTTCCTTGACCATGTTGGCCAGGCGACCGACGTTGGCTTCGTCCAGCGGTGCGTCCACCTCGTCCAGCAGGCAGAACGGCGCCGGATTCAGCTGGAAGATGGCAAACACCAGCGCCACGGCGGTCATCGCCTTCTCGCCGCCGGACAGCAGCGAGATGCTGGACACGCGCTTGCCCGGCGGGCGCGCCATGATGGTCACGCCGGTATCGAGCAGGTCTTCACCGGTCAGCTCCAGGTAAGCATGGCCGCCACCGAACAGGCGCGGGTACAGCGCCTGCACGCCGGCGTTGACGCGGTCGAAGGTGTCCTTGAAGCGGCCGCGGGTCTCGCGATCGATCTTGCGGATCGCGTCTTCCAGGGTTTCCAGCGCGGTGGTCAGGTCCGCGTGCTGCGAATCCAGGTAATCCGAACGCTGCGAAGCCTCGCCGTACTCGTGGATGGCCGCAAGGTTGACCGGCTCCAGCCGGCGCATGCGTGCGTCGATCTGATGCACGGCCTGCTCCCAGTCGCCCAGGCGCGCATCCTCGGGGAGTGCGTTGAGCACATCCTGCAGCACGAAGCCGGCCTTTTCCACCGCCGCCTGCAGGGTGTCGGCGCTGAGCACCAGTGCCTGCTGGTCCAGCTTGCGCTGCGAAATCCGCTCGCGCTGGGCCAGCGCCTGTTCGTCGCGCTGGTGGCGGGTCTGCTCGTAGTTGCGCAGCTCGGCGTCGATGCCGTCCAGCAGCGTCCGCGCCTCGGTCAGCACGCGGTCGGCGCGCACGCGCTCTTCCAGCGCGTTCTGGTGTTCGGCCTGCAGCGCTTCGACCGGCGAGTCACCTTCGTCCAGCTGCGAGTGCAGCTCGCCCAGTCGCGAATCCAACTGCCCACGCTGGGTGCCCATGCGCTCCAGCGCCTGGCTCAACGAGGCCAGCTGCGCGCGCTGTGATTCCAGGGTCAGTGCCAGCGCATGCGAGCGCTCGCGCACCGCACGGGCGGCATCGCGGGCCAGGTCGCGGGCCTCGGTCAGCTGGCGGCGCTCGCCCTCCAGCCGCTGCCGGGTCGACTCCAGGTCACCCATGCTGCTGACCGCGTTCTCCAGCCGCGAGCGCGCTTCGCGCGCCTGCTCGTTGTTGGCTTCAATCGTTTCCTGCAGCTGCTTCAGCTCGCCTTCGATGCGGTCGATGCGCGTGCGTGCAGCCTCCACCTTGCCCTGCTGGCCCTGCAACTGGCCGGCCAGTTCGGACACCGCGCGATGGGCCTGGTACAGCGCGCGCTGCGCGTCCTCGCGCTGCTGTTCGGCCGCCTGCAGCTGCTCGCGGAAACCGGCCAGCTGGTCTTCCAGTTCGGCCTCGCGGTCCTGCAGCTGTTCGATCTGCTCGCGCAGTTCCTGGATCTCACGTTCGCGCAGCAGCGCGCCCTGCTCGGCGGCACCGGAGCGCGACACGCGCAGCCAGCCCCGGCCCAGGCGCTCGCCGCTCTGGGTGATGATCGAATCGCCTTCGGGCAGGCTGGCCTGCAGCGCCTTCGCCTCGGACAGGTCGCGGGCCGCATGCAGGTGTGCCAGCAGCCGACGGATCGCCACCGGGCCACGCACGCGTGCGGCCAGCGAGGTGGGTGCAACCTTCAGTTCGGCATCGTCGTTGGCGACCAGCGCGAGGTGACCGTCGCCCAGCTCGCCAAGCGCGTCGACCAGGCTGGCCGGGTCATCGACCAGCACGCCTTCGATCAACTGGCCGAGCGCGCTCTCCACCGCGTTTTCCCAGCCGGCATCCACGTCCAGGCGCTCGCCGACGCGCGCCGCCGAATCCAGCCCGCGCGCCTTCAGCCAGGCGACGGCCGCGCCCTGCTCCTGGCCCAGCGCGGCCTGCTGCAGGGTTTCCAGCGAGGCCAAGCGGCCGCGCAGGCCGTTGGCCTGCTTGCGCAGTTCGGCCAGTTCGTTCTGGCCATTGCGCTGCTGTTCCTGCACGGCCGCCACGCCCTGCTTGCGCAGCTCGACGTCTTCGCTCAGTTCATCCAGCGCGGCCTTCTGCGTGTCGTGCTGCAGGTGCAGCTGCTCGAAGGCTTTCTCCAGCGCGTCCACGTCCAGCCCGGCGCGCTCGGCGGCCAGGGCTTCACGACGCCGGTCGGCATCGAGGATCTGCTTGTCCAGGTAGTCTACGCGCGTGCGCTCGACATCGCCGGCGCGCGAGGCTTCCGAACTCTGCGAGGTGTGCTGTTCCCAGCGCTGCTGCCAGCTGGCCAGCCGTTCTTCGGCCTCGCGCAGGCTTTCCTGCTTGATCTCGTTCTCTTCCTGCAGGGCTTCCAGCTGCGGGGTGGCGGCCTCCACCGCCTCGCGCAGCACGCTCAGCCTGGCCTCGTCGCCGCTGATGTGCTGGCCCAGTTCGGCCAGCGCCTGCTGCGTTTCATCGCGCGCCTTGTGCAGGCGCTGCGACAGCTCGCGCTGGTGCTGGATCTGCTGTTCCAGGCGCGCCAGCGTACTGCCGACCTGGTAGACCGCCGCCTGCGCGGTATTGAGCGCGTCGGCAGCCTCTTCGCGCCGCGCGCGCGAGGTTTCGATGCGGGCTTCGGCATCACGCTGGTCGGCAATCAGCTGCTGCAGCCGCGTTTCTTCCTGCGACAACCCTTCGCGCAGCTTGGACAGGCGTCCGTCGAGGCCGCGGAATTCCAGCGCCTTCCACTCGGCGTCCTTGACCCGGCGCTCTTCCTGCAGGGCCTGGTACTGCTCGGCCTGCTTGGCCTGGCGCTTGAGGTGCTCCAGCTGCTTGCTGATCTCGTCGCGCAGGTCGCCCAGCCGGTCCAGGTTCTCGCGGGTGTGGCGGATGCGGGTCTCGGTTTCCTTGCGGCGCTCCTTGTACTTGGAGATGCCGGCTGCCTCTTCCAGGTACACACGCAGGTCTTCCGGGCGCGCCTCGATGATCTGGCTGATCATGCCCTGCTCGATGATCGAGTAGCTGCGCGGGCCCAGGCCGGTGCCGAGGAACAGGTCGGTGATGTCGCGGCGGCGGCACTTGGTGCCGTTGAGGTAGTAGTTGCCGGTACCGTCGCGGCTGACCGTGCGCTTGACCGAGATTTCGTTGAACGAGGCGTACTCGCCGGAGATCGTGTGGTCGGAGTTGTCGAAGATCAGCTCGACCGTGGCCTGCGACACCGGCTTGCGGGCATTGGAACCGGAAAAGATCACGTCGGTCAGCGAGTCGCCGCGCAGGCGGCTGGCCGAGCTCTCGCCCATGACCCAGCGCACGGCGTCGATGATGTTCGACTTGCCGCAGCCATTGGGCCCCACCACGCCGGTCATGTTGCTCGGCAGGTGAAGGGTGGTCGGATCGACGAACGACTTGAAGCCGGACAGCTTGATCGTGGAAAGACGCATAGGGGTTCCGGACTGGGGCCGGCAAGCGGCCTGCGTTTACCCTCCAAGTCATTGATCCTGCTGGGATCGATGCCCGTGGATCGGGTGTGACGCCCTGAGTATACCGATGTGGCCGTGTTCTACGAATGGGCGTGGAACATTGTCCAGCCCCACCCCGCCGGCCGGACGTGGCCCGACGCCACGAAACGGAGCCATAAAACAAAACGGGCACCCTTGCGGGCGCCCGTTCTGCGGTGATGCCAGGCCTTGCGGCGTGGGATCAGGCTTCGGCGACGACGACGACCTTGACGGTGGTCTCGACGTCGGCGTGCAGGTGGATCAGCACGTCGTACTCGCCGATGTTGCGGAAGGCGCCTTCGCCCAGGATGACTTCGCTCTTGCTGACCGGCAGGCCGGCAGCGGTGAAGGCATCGGCGATTTCGCGGGCGCCGACCGAGCCGTACAGCTTGCCTTCGGTCGAAGCGTTGGCCGGGATGGTCACGCTCGCGCCGTCCAGCTTGGCCTTGCGGGCGTCAGCTTCGGCGTGGATGGCCTGGGCCTTGGCTTCGTATTCGGCGCGCTTGGCTTCGAACTCGGCCTTGTTGCTCTCGGTGGCCGGCACGGCCTTGCCCTGCGGCACGAGGAAGTTACGGCCGTAGCCCGGCTTCACGTCGACCAGGTCGCCCAGGTTGCCGAGGTTGGTGACTTTCTGCAGGAGGATCAGCTGCATGGTATTGCTCCAGATAAGTTATTCGTTAGCGAGGCGATGCCCCGCAACAAAGGCTGTCCGAATAGCTGGCACAGCGGGGGCGGCACCGGGCCGCCCCGCCGGGCATCAGACGTCGTGGTTGTCGGTGTACGGGATCAGGGCCAGGAAGCGAGCGCGCTTGACGGCGGTCGCCAGCTGACGCTGGTACTTCGACTTGGTACCGGTGACGCGGCTCGGCACGATCTTGCCGTTCTCGGTCAGGTACTGGCGCAGGGTGTTGAGATCCTTGTAGTCGATCTCCTTCACACCTTCAGCCGTGAACTTGCAGAACTTGCGGCGACGGAAGAACTTGGACATGGGAAGGCTCCTTAGGCGGCGGAAGCGGCGTCGTCGCCGGCTTCGTTGTCAGCGGTGGTGGTGGACTCGCCTTCTTCGTCGTCACGACGACGGCGCTCACCGCGCTCCGGCTTGTCACCCTTCTCGTCCTTGCTCTTCATGATCAGCGACTGCTCGGTGTCAGCCTCGTCACGCTTGATGACCAGGTTGCGCAGCACGGCGTCGTTGAAGCGGAAGCTTTCGGTCAGTTCGTTCAGAACGGCCTGGTCGGCTTCGATGTTCATCAGCACGTAGTGGGCCTTCACCAGGTTCTGGATCGGGTACGCCAGCTGGCGGCGGCCCCAGTCTTCCAGACGGTGGATGGTGCCGTTGCCGTTCTCGACCAGCGACTTGTAGCGCTCGATCATGGCCGGGACCTGCTCGCTCTGGTCCGGGTGGACCATGAACACGATTTCGTAATGACGACTCATGTTTTTTCTACCTTTCGGATGTGGCCTTGCGGCCGGACAGCCCCCCGCCGTTGAGACCGCGGTGGGGCAAGGGTTCCCGCCAGGGAGGCAGGAAGCCGCGCATTATGGCGCAGATGGGGTTGCCGGGCAACCGGTGGGCCACCTGGCGCCCTGAACCGGGGGCGGGCGCCAGCAGAACGATCAGGTCCCGCCGGGCCCTCAGGCCTTGTCGGCGTCGGTGGTGAAGCTCTCGCCGCAGCCACACTCGGCGGTGGCGTTCGGGTTGCTGAACGTGAAGGTCTCGCTCAGGCCGTGCTTGCCGAAGTCGATCACCGTGCCGTCCACCAGCGCCAGGCTCTTGGCGTCGACGTAGATCTTCACGCCGTCCTGCTCGAACACGGTATCGCCCTCGCGCTCATCGCGGGCCAGGTCGGTCACGTGGCCCCAGCCGGAACAGCCGGTCTTGGTCACGCCGAAACGCAGGCCCAGCGCGCCGGGGGTCTGGGCGACGAAGCGCTGCACGCGCTCGAAGGCAATGGGGGTCAGGCTGACGGCCATGGGGGCTACTCCAGAGATACAGGGACATTATAAGGAGCCGTTGCCGCGAAAAATGCCTCGCAAGCGGAACGCTGCAACCGGTAAACTCCCGTGTTCACAGATCGAGTCGATCAGCAGAGGATTCAAGTCATGACGGTGGTCAGCGTTGAACATGCGCTTGCCGGGAAGATCCCGGAAGGCGGCGAAGTCACGGTACGCGGATGGGTGCGCACGGTGCGCGGTTCAGCGAATCTGGCCTTCGTGAATGTGAGCGACGGCTCCTGCTTCGCCCCGATCCAGGTGGTGGCCAACGACAGCCTGGGCAACTTCGACGAGATCAAGCGCCTGACCAGCGGCTGCTCGGTCATCGCCACCGGCACCCTGGTGAAGTCGCAGGGCAAAGGCCAGTCGTTCGAGATCCAGGCCAGCACGCTGGAGGTGGTCGGCTGGGTCGAGGACCCGCTGACCTACCCGATCCAGCCCAAGCCGATGTCGCCGGAATTCCTGCGCGAAGTGGCCCACCTGCGCCCGCGCACCAACCTGTTCGGGGCGGTCACCCGCATCCGCAACTGCCTGGCCCAGGCCGTGCACCGCTTCTTCCACGAGAACGGCTTCAACTGGATCAGCACCCCGATCATCACCACCTCCGACGCCGAAGGCGCCGGCCAGATGTTCCGCGTGTCCACCCTGGACATGGTGAACCTGCCGCGTGACGAGAAGGGCGCGATCGATTTCAGCCGCGACTTCTTCGGCAAGGAAACCTTCCTGACCGTGTCCGGCCAGCTCAACGTCGAGGGCTACTGCCTGGCGCTGAGCAAGGTCTATACCTTCGGCCCGACCTTCCGCGCCGAGAACAGCCACACCACCCGCCACCTGGCGGAGTTCTGGATGATCGAGCCGGAAATCGCCTTCGCCGACCTGGCCGAAGACGCGCGCCTGGCCGAAGAGTTCCTGAAGTACCTGTTCCGCGCGGTGCTGAACGAACGCAGCGACGACCTGGCCTTCATCGCCGAGCGCGTGGACAAGAACGCGATCACCAAGCTGGAAGACTTCATCAATGCGCCGTTCGAGCGCATCGACTACACCGATGCGGTCAGCCTGCTGCAGAAGTCCGGCAGGAAGTTCGACTTCCCGGTCGAATGGGGCCTGGACCTGCAGACCGAGCACGAGCGCTGGCTGACCGAGGAACATGTCGGGCGCCCGGTGGTGGTGACCAACTACCCGGAGCACATCAAGGCCTTCTACATGCGCCTGAACGACGACGGCAAGACTGTCGCCGCGATGGACGTGCTGGCCCCGGGCATCGGCGAGATCATCGGCGGCAGCCAGCGCGAAGAGCGCCTGGACGTGCTGGACGCGCGCATGGCCCAGTTCGGCCTGGACCGCGAGCACTACAGCTGGTACCGCGATTTCCGCCGCTACGGTTCGGTGCCGCACGCGGGCTTCGGCCTGGGCTTTGAGCGCCTGGTGGTGTACGTCTGCGGCCTGTCCAACATCCGCGATGCGATCCCCTACCCGCGCGCCCCGGGCAGCGCGGACTTCTAAGCCCCACACGACCACGGAGGTGCTGCCCCCATGACCCTGTTCTTCGCCCTCTGTTTCGTCGGCGTTGCAGTGGCCGGGTTCAGTGCCTTCGTGATCTTCTGGCCGCTGACCCTGGTGCACGTGCGCGACCGCCATCCGGCGCTCGCCGAGCGCTTTGGCAGCGGCGCCTTCCTCAAGCCCGATGCCCTGGCCTGGCTGCTGCGCCGTGATTATCGCCAGCAACCGGACCGCTCGCTGTCCGGGCTGGCGACGCCGGCCTGGGTATCGCTGCTGACCCTGCTGGCCGGACTGGGCATGGCCGCCCTGCTCTGGCTGGCCTCGCTCTGGTAACGCATCCATGAATGACATCTCCGTCTCGCGCGACAGCTGGTGGCTGGCCAGCCTCGGCAACACCTTGATCTGGGCGCGCCTGCGCGTGCGCCCGGCCGGCACCGCCGAAGTGCTCGACAGCGATGGCAATACGCTGAGTTATGACAGCGAAGACACCGCGCGTTCGCAGCTGTTCGACGCCGAATTCGTCGAGTACGACGGCCTGGACGAGGAAGACGCGCTGGTGCGCGGCTTCAGCCTGCACGAAGTGCAGCCGCCGCAGGCCGACAGCGACGAAGGCCTGCGTGGCCGCATGATCCAGTCGCTCGGCGGGCGCGCCTGACCCTGGCATGTTCACCCCGCGCGCCTTCGCCGAGACCGACCTGCTCTGGCTGGACCGCCTGCTGGCACGCGACCCGTTCGTCACCGTGCTCACGACCGGCGGCGATGGCCTGCCAGAGCTGACCCGGATGCCGGTGCTGTACCGGCGTGACGGCGATCGCATCGAACTGTGCGGGCATTGGGCCCGCGCCAACCCGCAGTCGCGCCACCGCGGCACCGCCAAGGTGCTGGTCGATGGACCGCACGGCTATGTTTCGGCCAGCTGGTACCCGGACAAGGAGCCTGCTGCGCGGGTGCCGACCTGGAACTATGCGGCTGCCGAGCTGCGCGGCCAGCTGCACACGTTCGACGATGCCGGTGCGCTGGCTGAACTGGTCGGCGCGATCAGCGACCGTTTCGAAGCCAGCGTCGGCCAGGCCTGGCGGTTCGATGCCGCGCGCGCCGAACACGGCCCGGAGCTGCGCGCCATCGTCGGCTTCCGCTTCCAGGTTGAACACGTACAGCTGAAGCTGAAACTCAGCCAGAACCATCCCGACGCCAACCAGCAGGCCGTGATCACCGCACTGGACGCGCTCGCCACCCCGTCCTCCCATGAGCTGGCGCAGTGGATGCGCTGGCACCGTGAACAGTCCGCCTCCAGCGGCTGATCACCTCAGCTTCCCGCGACAGCGCGACCAGAACGGCCGCGCCTTGCCCCCACCCGACGCCAGGGATACCGCACATGAAAGACATCCACCGCCTGCTGCAGAACAACCGCGACTGGGCCGACCGCATCGCCAAGGAGGACCCTGAGTTCTTCCAGCACCTGTCCAAGCAGCAGCATCCGGAATACCTGTGGATCGGCTGCTCCGACTCGCGGGTGCCGGCCAACCAGATCATCGGCATGGCGCCGGGTGAAGTCTTCGTGCATCGCAACGTCGCCAACGTGGTGGCACACAGCGACCTGAACTGCCTGAGCGTGGTGCAGTACGCGGTGGACCAGCTGAAGGTGAAGCACATCCTGATCGTTGGCCACTACGGTTGCGGCGGCGTGCACGCCTGCCTGCACAATACCCGCGTCGGCCTGGCCGACAACTGGCTGCGTCATGTCGGCGACGTGGTGCAGAAGCACCAGGGCATCCTCGACGCGATCGAGGATGACGAGCTGAAGCACGCGCGCCTGTGCGAACTGAACGTGATCGAGCAGGTCGCCAACCTGTGCCGTTCAACCATCGTGGAGGACGCCTGGGCCCGCGGCCAGAAGCTGATGGTGCACGGCTGGGTCTACAGCCTGAAGAACGGCCGGGTCAGCGAGATGGGCATCGACGTCGGTGCACCGGAAGAGTTGAAACCGGCCTATGAAAAGGCGCTGTCCTTCGTGCCCCGCCAGGGCCGGCGCGACTGAACCCCCACGGACCACGACCATGCTCGCTTCGCCGATCAACCTGCACGCCTGGATCGAAGAGAACCGCCACCTGCTGAAGCCGCCGGTGGGCAACAAGATGATCGACAACGGCGATTTCATCGTGATGGTGGTCGGTGGGCCGAATTCGCGCACCGACTACCACTACGATGAAGGCCCGGAGTGGTTCTACCAGCTCGAAGGCGAGATGGTGCTGAAGGTGCAGGAGGACGGCGCGGTGCGCGACATCCCGATCCGCGCCGGCGAGATCTTCCTGCTGCCGGCCCGGGTGCCGCACTCACCGCGGCGCCCGCCCGGCGGCATCGGCCTGGTGGTCGAGCGCAAGCGCCTGCCGCACGAGAAGGACGGCGTGATCTGGCACTGCGAACGCTGCAACCACAAGCTGCACGAAGAGTTCTTCGCGCTGCAGAACATCGAGACCGACCTGCCCAAGGTGTTTGCGCGCTATCACGCCAGCCTGGAGCTGCGCACCTGCCGCCAGTGCGGGCACGTGGATCCGCTGCCGGCGCCAGCGGCGGACTGAGCCAGCGAACGCTAGTTGCCAGCCTTGGTGGGCGCTTTCTTGTACGTGCGCCAACCAAGGTTGGCGACTACCGGATCACGCGGCGCTGGTGCCGGGTCGGCTGCTACCGGGCCATGCCCCAGGCGCTACACTGGCGGTCCCGTTGCAGCCTGTTGCCCGACCATGTCCGACCTGCTCAGCCGCACCCATGCCATTGCCCTGGACGCCGCCGATCCACTGCGCCCGCTGCGCAGTGAATTCCTGATTCCGCGCCATGGCGGCGGAGAGCAGACCTACTTCGTCGGCAATTCGCTGGGCCTGCAGCCGCGCGGCGCGCAGGCGGCGGTGCAGGAGGTGATGAAGCAGTGGGGCGAGCTGGCCGTGGAAGGCCACTTCACCGGGCCGACGCAGTGGTTGTCGTACCACCGCCTGGTCAGCGCGCAGCTGGCCCGCGTGGTCGGCGCGCTGCCCAGCGAAGTGGTGGCGATGAACACGCTCAGCGTGAACCTGCACCTGATGATGGTCAGCTTCTACCGGCCGAGCACGCAGCGCCCGGTGATCCTGATGGAAGCCGGCGCATTCCCCACCGACCGCCACGCGGTGGAAGCACAGATCCGCTTCCATGGCTTCGACCCGGCAGAGTGCCTGGTGGAAGTGCAACCGGACGAAGCCAACGGCACGATCTCGCTGAACGCGATCGAACGTGCCATCGCCGAGCACGGCCCGCGCCTGGCGCTGGTGCTGTGGCCCGGTGTGCAGTACCGCACCGGCCAGGCCTTCGACCTCGATGCGATCACCCGCGCCGCCCGCCTGCAGGGCGCGCGCATCGGCTTCGACCTGGCGCATTCGGTGGGCAACCTGCCGCTGCGCCTGCATGACGTGGCCCCGGATTTTGCCGTGTGGTGCCACTACAAGTACCTCAACAGTGGCCCGGGGGCGGTGGCCGGGGCGTTCGTGCACGAGCGCCACCATCGCGACACCACCCTGCCGCGCTTTGCCGGCTGGTGGGGGCATGAGGAAGCCACCCGCTTCCAGATGGCGCCGCAGTTCACCCCGGCGATCGGTGCCGAAGGCTGGCAGTTGAGCAATCCGCCGATCCTCGGCCTGGCGCCCCTGCGGGCCTCGCTGGACCTGTTCGAGCGCGCGGGCATGGACGCACTGCGCAGCAAGTCGCTGGCACTGACCGGCATGCTCGAAGCACTGGTGCGCGCGCGCCTGCCCCAGGTGCTGGACATCGTCACCCCGGCCGACCCGCAGCGCCGCGGCTGCCAGTTGTCGCTGCGCGTGATCGGCGGCCGCGAACGGGGGCGTGCGCTGTTCGAACACCTGCGCGGCATCGGCGTACTGGGCGACTGGCGCGAACCCGACGTGATCCGCATCTCGCCCACCCCGCTCTACAACCGCTACCTGGACGTGCACCACTTCGTCGAGGAAGTGGAAGCCTGGGCAGGCCTTTGAGTCGGCCCCTTTCCTGCTGCTGGACAGTTCGTTGATCGCACACGCTTCCCGCTCGTTGAGCATTATCGGTGCCGGCCTCGCCGGGTCCCTGCTGGCCATCCTGCTGTCACGGCAGGGCTGGCGCATCACCCTGTACGAACGCCGCGGTGATCCGCGCGTGGCCGACTACGAGAGCGGCCGCTCGATCAACCTGGCGTTGGCCGAGCGCGGGCGCAATGCACTGCGCCAGGCCGGCGTGGAAGACGAAGTGATGGCCCGCGCGGTGATGATGCGCGGCCGCATGGTGCACCCGCGCGACGGCGCGCCGCAGCTGCAACGCTACGGCCGCGACGACAGCGAGGTGATCTGGTCGATCCACCGCCGTGACCTGAACACCACGCTGCTGGAGCTGGCCGAACGGGCCGGCGCCACCGTGCACTTCCACCGCCGCCTGCACACCGTTGATTTCGATGCTGGCCATGCGCGCTTCATCGATGATCGCGACGACAGCCCGCACGACATCCACTTCGATACCCTGATCGGTGCCGACGGCGCAGGGTCGGCGCTGCGCGCGGCGATGAACCGGCGCGCGCCGCTGGGCGAGGATATCGCCTTCCTCGACCACTCCTACAAGGAGCTGGAGATCCCGCCGGCCGCCGACGGTGGCTTCCGCATCGAGCGCAACGCACTGCATATCTGGCCCCGTGGCCACTACATGTGCATCGCCCTGCCCAACCACGAAGGCACCTTCACCGTCACCCTGTTCCTGCCCAACCAGGGCGATCCCAGCTTCGCGACGGTCAATACCGGTGCGCAGGCCGAGGCGTTGTTCGCGCGCGAATTCGCCGATGCGCTGCCGCTGATCCCCAACCTGCGCGCCGACTGGGAGCAACACCCGCCGGGCCTGCTTGGCACGCTCACCCTGGAGCGCTGGCACCAGCAGGGGCGCGCCGTGCTGATCGGCGATGCCGCCCACGCGATGGTGCCGTTCCACGGCCAGGGCATGAACTGCGCGTTCGAGGACTGCGTCGCACTGGCCCGCCACCTGATGGACGCGGATGACCTGCAAGGTGCGTTCGCCGCGTTCGAAGCCGAGCGCAAGCCGAATGCACGTGCCATCCAGCAGATGGCGCTGGAAAACTACCTGGAGATGCGCGACCGCGTCGCCGATCCCGCATTCCTGCTGCAGCGCGAACTGGAGCAGGAACTGCAGCGGCGCTGGCCGACCCGCTTCGTGCCGCACTACACGATGGTCACCTTCCTGCACACGCCGTACGCCGAGGCGCTGCGCCGCACCGAACTGCAACGCGACATGCTGGTGGCCGCCACCACCGGCCATGATTCACTGGACAACATCGACTGGGCCGCGCTGGAAGCGCAGATCCACGCGCAGCTGCCGGTCCTGGAGGGCGCGCACTGATGGCCGACAGCTTCCTGTTCTACGACCTGGAAACCTTCGGCCAGGACCCGCGGCGCACGCGCATCTCGCAGTACGCCGCCATCCGCACCGACGCCGATCTCAACGAGATCGACACGCCGGTCAGCTTCTTCGTGCGGCCGGCCGATGACCTGCTGCCCTCGCCGATGGCCACCCTGGTCACCGGCATCACCCCGCAACAGGCGCTGGCCGAGGGCATCAGCGAGGCCGAGGCCTTCGACCGCATCAACGAACAGCTGTCGCGCCCCGGCACCTGCGCACTGGGTTACAACACGCTGCGGTTCGACGATGAGTTCGTCCGCTACGGCCTGTTCCGCAATTTCCATGATCCGTACGAACGCGAGTGGCGCAACGGCAATTCGCGCTGGGATCTGCTGGACATGCTGCGCCTGATGCGGGCGATGCGGCCCGAGGGCATCCAGTGGCCGCTGCGCGAGGACGGCGCGACGTCGTTCAAGCTCGAACACCTGGCCGAAGCCAACAATGTGCGCGAAGGCGATGCGCACGAGGCGCTGTCGGACGTGCGCGCGACCATCGGCATGGCGCGGCTGTTCAAGCAGTCGCAGCCACGGCTGTGGGACTACGCACTGAAGCTGCGCGACAAGCGCTTCGTCGGCGGCCTGCTGGACGTGGCCGCGATGAAGCCGGTGCTGCATGTTTCCATGCGCTATCCCGCCAGCCGCCTGTGCGCGGCGCCGGTGCTGCCGCTGGCCGTGCACCCGACCATCAACAACCGGGTGATCGTGTTCGACCTGGACGGTGACATCGACGATCTGCTGGCACTGCCGGCCGAGGTGATCGCGCAGCGCCTGTACCTGCGCGCCAGCGAGCTGCCCGAGGGCGTGGCACGGGTGCCGCTGAAGGAGGTGCATCTGAACAAGGTGCCGGCGCTGATCGCCTGGAACCACCTGCGCGCCGATGACCACGCGCGCCTCGGCCTGGACGTGGCCGCGATCGAGGCCAAGGTGGAACGGCTGCGCGCGTTTGCGCCGCAACTGGCCGAGAAGGCCCGCCAGGTCTACAACCAGCCCCGCACCGCCACCGTAGCCGACGTCGATGCCTCGCTGTACGACGGTTTCCTCGGCAACGGCGACAAGCCGCTGCTTGCCCTCGCCCGCACCACCGCGCCGGAGCAGCTGGCCGCGCTGGAGGGCCGCTTCCGCGACCCGCGCCTGCCGGAACTGCTGTTCCGCTACCGCGCGCGCAACCATCCCGGCAGCCTCGCGCCGGCTGAACGCCAGCGCTGGCAGGATTACCGCCGCCAGCGCCTGCTCGGCGACGGCGGGCTGGGCGAACTCAACCTGCCCCAGTACCGGCAGCAGCTCGATGCATTGGCCGCCGAAGCGCCCGACGATGCGCGGCGCCAGGCCCTGCTGCAATCGCTGCGCGAATGGGGCCAGCACCTGCAGGAGACACTGTGAGCACCTACTTCTCGGACGCCAGTTTCAGGTTCCTGCGCAGCCTGGCGCGGCACAACGACAAGGCCTGGTTCAACGACCACCGCCAGCAGTATGAAGACCACGTACGGCAGCCGTTCCTGCGCCTGCTGGGCGACCTGCAACCGGCCCTGGCCGAGGTCAGCGAACACTTCCGTGCCGATACCCGCGGCGTCGGCGGCTCGCTGTTCCGCATCCATCGCGACGCGCGCTTCTCCAACGACAAGTCGCCGTACAAGACCTGGCAGGGGGCACGCCTGTTCCATGAGCGCCGCCGCGAGGTGGCCGCGCCGTCGTTCTACGTGCACCTGCAGCCGGGCGAGAGCTTCGTCGGTGCCGGCCTGTGGCATCCAGAGCCGGAAACGCAGCGCCGCGTGCGCCACTTCATCCTCGACAACCCGGGCAGCTGGAAGGCCGCCGCGCATGCCCCGGCCCTGCGCAAGCGCTTCGATTTCGAGGAGAGCGAGAAGCTGGTGCGTCCGCCGCGTGGTTTCCCCGCCGACTTCGAGTTCATCGACGACCTCAAGCACCGCAACTGGGTGATGTGGCGCTCGCTGGACGACGCCACCATGACCGGCCCGCGCCTGCTGTCCACGCTGGGCAAGGACCTGGCCGCGCTCGGTCCGTTCGTCGACTACCTGTGCGCCGCGCTGGATCTGGAGTTCTGATGTCGCAGGATCTTCCGCTGGCCCGCCAGCGGCGCGTGCTCGGCCGCACCGGCCTGGCCGTTTCACCGATCGGCCTGGGCTGCTCCGGCTTCTGGGGCCATCGCCGCTTCCCGGAGCATGAGGCGGCCGCCGTGGTCGAACATGCGCTCGCCCACGGCGTGAATCTGCTCGATACGGGTCACAACTATTCCGGCTTCCATGCCGAGCCGCGCCTGGGCCGCATCCTGCGCCCGTTGCTGAAGCAGTACCCGCGCGACGCGCTGGTGATCTCCAGCAAGGGCGGCACGCTGACCGGCCAGGCCGGCATCAGCGGTGCCGAGCAGCGCAACTTCTCGCCCGCGGCCATCACCGCCAGCTGCGAGGCGTCGCTGCGCAACCTCGGCCTGGATCACCTGGACATCTACCAGCTGCATGGCGCCAGCGAGCATGACATCAACGACGATCTGCTGGCCGCGCTGCAGCGCCTGCGCGAGCGCGGCTTGATCCGGCACACCGGCATCAACACGCATTCGGCCTCGACCCTGCGCTGGATGATCGCCCATCCCGGCGCCTTCGATGTGGTGCTGCTGGACTACAACGCCCTGCAGCAGGACCGCGAACCGCTGATCGACCAGTTGCAGGCGGTGGGCATCGGCGTACTGGCCGGGACCGTGCTGGCGCAGGGCCACCTGCTGCCCGCACGCCCGCGGCTGCCACGGCTGGCCGATGGCTGGTACCTGGCGCGCGCCTGGCTGAAGCCCAGCAGCCGCCAGCTGATGCGCAGTGCCCGCCAGATGCGCCGGGCAGTGGCCGCGATCCGCAGCCAGCGTCCGGCGCAGACCGCCTTCGCCTATGCATTGGGGCATTCCGGCGTGGCCAGCGGCATCCTCGGCACCACCCGCATCCGCAGCCTGGACGAGGTGCTGGCAACACGCGTGGAAGCGCTGGGCCCGACCGAGCGCCGACAGCTGGTGGAGGCCTTCGGCGACGGACAGGGTTCGCCCAGTCAGTAAGTCTTCACCCGGTACTGCCGCGGTTGCGGCAGTCTGGTCGCCATGAAGAAACTCTCCGCGCTTGTGGTGCTGCTGGTCCTGGCCTTGGCGGCCTGGTGGTTCGGCGGCCCGTACCTGACGGTCAACGGCCTGTCCAAGGCCATCGAGCAGCGCGACACCGCGCGCCTGGAACGTTACGTCGACTTCTCGCGCGTGCGCAGCAGCCTGCGCGCGCAGCTCAATGACTACCTGGTGCGCCAGGCCGGCCCCGAGGTGGCGGCCAGCCCGTTCGGCGCCCTGCTCTACGGCCTGGGTGATCAGCTCGGTGGCGCTGCGGTGGACACCCTGGTGACCCCGACCGGGATCGGCGCGATGCTGCAGGGCCACGTGTTGTGGAAGCGCGGCCGCAATGAGCTGCAGGGCGGCGATGCGTTCGGCCCGACCGAGCCGGCACAGCCCCTGAAGCAGGCCGAACACCATTTCGAGTCATTCGACCGCTTCGTGATCGATGTCGATCGCGGCCCCGGCCAGCCGCCGTTGAAGGTGGTGCTGGAGCCGCAGGGCCTGCGCTGGAAGGTGGTGGACCTGCAGCTGGGGCTGTCCGCCAGCCCCTGACCGGACCCGTGGACTGACGGCAATGCCGACCAGGGTCGGCAACGACAGCCCCTAGCCCTCGTTGGCGACGCCGTGCGGCACGTGGCCGGCGGCCACATGCTCGCGGGCGCTGTCGATGTTGTGCTGCGAATCATCGAAGAAGATGTCGGCACCGAACGCCTGCAGGAACGGCCCCTTGTGGCGGCCGCCGAGGAACAGCGCTTCGTCCAGTCGCACGCCCCACTCGCGCAGCGTGCGGATCACCCGTTCATGCGCCGGCGCAGAACGCGCGGTCACCAGCGCGGTGCGGATCGGCGCGCTCTCGCCAGCCGGGAACACTTCCTGCAGCGTATGCAGGGCCGACAGGAAGCCCCGGAACGGGCCCCCGCTGAGCGGTTCGCGGGCCCGTTCGCGCTCATGCCGGCCGAACGCTTCAACGCCCTGCTCGCGCGAAATGCGCTCACTCTCGTCGCCGAAGATCACCGCATCACCGTCGAAGGCGATGCGCAGCTGCCCGGCCGGGCGACCGATGTCGATCTGGTCGGCTGCTGCGGCCGCGGTCTCGCCCGGTGGCTTGGGCAGGATGGTTGCCGCTGCGATGCCATGGCGCAGCGCGCTGCGCACCGATTCCGGGTTGGCCGACAGGAACAGATCGGTGCCGAACGGCTTCACGTAGGGCCAGGTCGGCTCGCCGGCGGTGAAGGTCGCGCGGATGATGCCCAGGCCGTAGTGCTGGATCGAGTTGAAGATGCGCAGGCCGGTGTCGGCCGAGTTGCGCGACAGCAGGATCACCTCGACCCGGGGATTCTCCGGGCTGGCGCCCTGGTTCAGCGCCAGCAGCTTGCGCACCACCGGGAAGGCCACGCCGGGGCCGAGGATGTCGTCCTCGTGCTGGCGCTGGAACTCGGCGTAGGCCGCCACGCCATCGCTCTCGAACAGCGCGTGGCTTTCTTCGAGGTCGAACAGCGCGCGCGAGGTCACCGCGACGGTCAGCAAACGGGGGGAGTTGTCGCCCATCGGTGGGGGTCCTTCAAGCGGTCGGCACGGCCGGCCGCCTATTGTCCTCAAAAAACGAACTGTTCGCTCAGGATCCGGTCTTCCAGGTTGTGCTCCGGGTCGAACAGCAGGGTCACGCGGCGGTCCCTGGACTCGCGGATGGTCACCTCCACCACGTCGCGGGTCTCGTGCGAATCAGCGGTGACACTGACCGGACGCTTGTAGGGATCGAGCACGCGGAAGCGCACCTCGGTATCCGCCTTCAGGATCGCCCCGCGCCAACGCCGCGGGCGATAGGGCGCCAACGGCGTCAGGGCGATGGTATGCGAGCCCAGTGGCAGTACCGGGCCATGCGCGGAGTAGTTGTACGCGGTGCTGCCGGCCGGGGTGGCCACCAGCACGCCATCGCCGATCAGTTCGGCGACGCGCTCCTGGCCATTGAGGTCGATACCGATATGCGCGGCCTGGCGCGTCTGGCGCAGCAGCGAGACATCGTTGTAGGCCAGTGAACCGGTGCTGGTGCCCGATTCGGTCAGCGCCACCATTTCCAGCGGGCGCAGGTTGGCCGGTTCGGCGCGCGCAATGCGGGCCTGCACGTCGTCGTCGCCACGGTACTGGTTCATCAGGAAGCCGACGGTACCCAGCTTCATGCCGAACACCGGCTTGCCGAGGTGCCCGTGCCGATGCAGGGTCTGCAGCATGAAGCCGTCGCCGCCCAGCGGGCACAGCACGTCGGCCTGCTCCGGCGTGTGATCGCCATAACGCGAAATCATCGCCGCGCGGGCCATCTGCGCAGGTTCGGTGGTGCTGGCCAGGAAAGCGATGCGGGGGGTGTCGCTCATCGGTGGATCCGGGTGGGGTGTGCCAGCAAGAGCATACCCGGTAGTGCCGGCCGCTGGCCGGCAACAGCAGCCGGTTGCGGTTCATGCGGTTGCCGGCCAGCGGCCGGCACTACCCGGCAATGCAGAACGGCCCCGCTTTCGCGGGGCCGTTCCGGTTCACGCATGCCAGGCATGGCCTGGCACTACTTCACTTACGCACCATGCGCGGCCAGCTGGCCCAGGCGCTGCACCGCGACCGAGACGGTCGGGTAGTCCAGGGTCTTCTGCTCGGCCAGTTCGGCCAGCATCGCCAGGGTGAAGCGCAGGCTGTTGTCATCGCGACCCATCCAGGCCGCCACCTTGGCTTCGGCGCTGCCACCCTTGGTGCCCAGCACCTGGCCTGCCAGGTTGCGGTGGTTGGCCGCCAGTTCGTCACGCAGCACGCCACGTGCCACCGCATGCCAACGGCCGTTGACCTCCAGCGCGTCGACCTGCTCGAACAGCCACGGCAGCTGCAGGGCATCGCCCAGGCGGAAGTGGACCTTGGACACGTCAACCGGCTTCAGCTTGCGGGTACGGGCCAGCTCGATGATGTCGAACGCCGGCTCCAGGAAGTGCAGTTCGGCCAGCTGCTGCGCCAGCGCGGACGGCAGGCCCTTTTCCTTCCACTCGGCCACCAGGGCTTCGTAGGTCGGACGCTGCGAATCCGGCAGCACGCCCGAAGCAACGCGGATGTCGTTGAACGGACCCTGGTAGCGGTTGACCGCCTCGGTGATGCCCGGCATCGCGCCCGGGCGCGACAGCAGCCAGCGCACGAACGAACGCTGCAGCTTCCAGATCACTTCCAGTGCGTCGATCTGCACCGACTCCGGCACCTTGCCGTCGAGCGCGTCGATCTGCGCCCACAGTGCACGTGCATCCAGCGTTTCACGGCTGATGGTGTAGGCCTTGGCAACCTCGGCGATGGAACGGCCGGTGTCTTCCTGCATGCGCATCAGGAAGGTGGCGCCCATGCGGTTGATGGTCTGGTTGGTCACGGCCGTGGCGATGATTTCGCGCTTCAGGCGGTGACGCTCCATCGCGTCGGCGTACTTCTTCTGCAGCGGGGTCGGGAAGTAGCGCTGCAGCTCCTTGGACAGGTACGGATCTTCCGGAATGTCCGAATCCAGCAGCTGGTTGAACGCCACCAGCTTGGAATAGGACAGCAGCACCGACAGCTCCGGACGGGTCAGGCCCTGGCCGCGTGCCTTGCGCTGCGACAGCTCGGCATCGGACGGCAGGAACTCGATCTGGCGGTCGAGCAGGCCCTGCTGTTCCAGGGTGCGGATGAAGTGCTGCTTGGACCCCAGGCGCTTGACCGCCATCCGCTCCATCAGGCTCAGCGCCTGGTTCTGGCGGTAGTTGTCGTTGAGCACCAGCTCGGCGACCTCGTCGGTCATCGACGCCAGCAGCTTGTTGCGCTGCTCGACGGTCAGCTTCTTGGCCCGCACCACATCGTTGAGCAGGATCTTGATGTTGACTTCGTGGTCGGAGGTATCGACGCCGGCCGAGTTGTCGATGAAGTCGGTGTTGAGCAGCACGCCGGCCTGGGCAGCCTCGATGCGGCCCAGCTGGGTCATGCCCAGGTTGCCACCCTCGCCCACCACCTTGCAGCGCAGCTCGCCACCGTTCACGCGCAGCGCGTTGTTGGCGCGGTCGCCGACATCGCTGTGCTGCTCGCTGGCGGCCTTGACGTAGGTACCGATGCCGCCATTCCACAACAGGTCGACCGGAGCCTTCAGGATCGCGCTCATCAGATCGTTCGGCGACAGCGCCTTGACGTTCTCGTCCAGGCCCAGCGCTTCGCGCACCTGCGGGGTGATCTCGATCGACTTGAGGCTGCGCGGGTACACGCCGCCGCCCTTGCTGATCAGCTCGGTGTCGTAATCAGCCCAGCTGGAACGCGGCAGGGTGAACAGGCGTTCGCGCTCGACGAACGACGTGGCCGCGTCCGGGTTCGGGTCCAGGAAGATATGGCGGTGGTCGAATGCAGCCACCAGGCGGATGTGGCGCGACAGCAGCATGCCGTTGCCGAACACGTCGCCCGACATGTCGCCGACGCCGACTGCGGTGAAGTCCTGGCTCTGGCTGTCACGGCCCAGGGCGCGGAAGTGGCGCTTGACCGATTCCCACGCGCCGCGCGCGGTGATGCCCATGCCCTTGTGGTCGTAACCCACCGAGCCACCCGAGGCGAACGCATCGCCCATCCAGAAGCCGTGTGCGATGGCCAGGCCGTTGGCGATGTCGGAGAAGGTCGCGGTGCCCTTGTCGGCCGCCACCACCAGGTACGGATCGTCCATGTCGTGGCGCACGACATCCACCGGCGGCACGATCTTGTTGTTGACGATGTTGTCGGTGATGTCCAGCAGGCCCTGGATGAACAGCTTGTAGCAGGCCACGCCGTTGGCGAAGATCGCATCACGGTCGCCGTTCACCGGCGGGGTCTTGGCGAAGAAGCCGCCCTTCGCGCCGACCGGCACGATGACGGTGTTCTTGACCATCTGTGCCTTGACCAGGCCCAGCACTTCGGTACGGAAGTCCTCACGACGGTCCGACCAGCGCAGGCCGCCACGGGCGACCGCGCCGAAGCGCAGGTGGGTACCTTCCACGCGCGGGCCGTAGACGAAGATCTCGCGGTACGGGCGCGGCTTCGGCAGGTCCGGCACCAGCGCCGAATCGAACTTGAAGCTGATGACATGGCCGTGCTGGCCGTTGGCATCGGTCTGGTAGTAGCTGGTACGCAGGGTCGCGTCGATCACGCCCATGAACGAGCGCAGGATGCGGTCCTCGTCCAGGCTGGACACGCGGTCCATCAGCTTCAGCAGCGCATCGCGCGCGGCCTGCATCTGCGCGTCGCGGTCACCCTTGCGGGCATCGACCACGCTCTTGAGCACCTTCAGCGTGGCGTCGTCGCCGGCGGCCAGCACATCGAAGTGGGCCTTCAGCTGGGCCTGGCCGGCGGCGATGTCATCCTTGCTCTCGTGGCCGGTGGCCGGATCGAAGCGGGCTTCGAACAGTTCCACCAGCAGGCGTGCCAGCAGCGGGTAGCGCGCGAAGGTGCCTTCCACGTACGCCTGCGAGAACGGCACGCCGGTCTGCAGCAGGTACTTGCAGTAGCCACGCAGCATGGCGACCTGGCGCCAGTGCAGGCCGGCAGCCAGCACCAGCCGGTTGAAACCGTCGTTCTCGGCGTCGCCATGCCAGACGCGGGCGAAGGTCTCGCCGAAAGCCTCGTCGACGCTGGCGGCATCGATCGCGCCGGCGGTCGACTCGACCTCGAAGTCCTGCACGTACACCGGGGCGTTGTCGACCGTCAGGCGGTACGGGCGCTCGGCGATCACGCGCAGGCCCATGTTCTCCATCATCGGCAGCGCGTCCGACAGCGGAATGTCGTCCAGCTGGCGGTACAGCTTCAGGCGCAGGCCATCGCCGCCTTCGCGCGGCACGGCCTGCAGGCTCAGGCGCAGGTCGTCCGGGCCGGTCAGCGCATCGAGCTGGCTGACATCGTTGGCGGCAACCGCGGTGCTGTTGTCTTCGATGTAGCCGGCCGGCAGTGCCTTGCCGATGCGGGCGGCGATGCGCAGGCCTTCGGTCTCGCCGTGGCGGGCCACCAGCGCTTCGCGCAGGTCGTCCTGCCAGTTGCGCAGCACCTGGGCCAGCTTCTGCTCCAGGTCGGCGGTATCGACGTCGAGCATCTCACCCGGCTTCGGGCGCACGATCAGGTGCACCTGCGCCAGCGGCGATTCGCCCAGCACCACCGAGCTGTCGACGTACTCACCGTGCAGTGCGTCCTTCAGCATCGCTTCGATGCGCAGGCGCACGTCGGTGTTGAAGCGCTCGCGCGGCAGGTAGACCAGCGCGGAGATGAAACGGCTGTACTTGTCGCGGCGCAGGAACAGGCGGCTGCGCACGCGCTCCTGCAGGCCCAGCACGCCCATCGCGGTGCGGAACAGTTCGTCCTCGCTGGACTGGAACAGCTCTTCGCGCGGCAGGGTTTCCAGGATATGGCGCAGGGCCTTGCCGCTGTGGCTGGCCGGGGCCAGGCCCGACTGCTTCATCACGTGCTCGTGGCGCTGGCGCACCAGCGGGATTTCCCACGGGCGGCGGTTGTAGGCGCTGGAGGTGAACAGGCCGAGGAAGCGCTGCTCGCCGATGATCTTGCCCTTGGCGTCGAATTCCAGCACGCCGATGTAGTCCATGTAACCGGCGCGATGCACGCGCGAACGGGCGTTGGTCTTGGTCAGGATCAGCGCGTCCTTCAACCCGGACGTGGTGTTCAGACCCTGCGCGGCCAGAGTCTTGACCGGACGGGCGGCGGACTTGTCCTTGCCGCGCATCAGGCCCAGGCCGGTGTCGTTCAGCGGCGCCAGCACCTCTTCCTTGCCCTGCTTCTCGACGCGGTACTCGCGGTAGCCGAAGAAGGTGAAGTGGTTGTCGGCAGCCCAGCGCAGGAACTCCTGCGCCTCCTTGCGCGACGCCGCGTCGACCGGCAGCTGGCGGCTGCCCAGGTCGTCGGCCAGCGCCAGCGCCTTGTCCTTCATCGGCTGCCAGTCGCGCACGATCGCACGTACTTCGTCCAGCGCCTTGTTGATGGCCTGTTCGATGGCGGCCATGGCGTCGGCCGGCTGGCGGTCGATCTCCAGCAGCATCACCGACTCGGCATCGCCCTCGCCGACCTTGACCAGCTTGCCGGCCTTGTCGCGGGTGAAGCGCAGCACCGGGTGGCCCAGCACGTGGACGCCCACGCCCTGCTCGGCCAGCGACATGGTGACCGTATCGACGAGGAACGGCATGTCATCGTTGACGATCTGCAGCACGGTGTGCGGCGATTCCCAACCGTTGGCCTTCGCGGTCGGATTGAACACGCGGACGTTGGCCTTGCCGGCCTTGCGGGCACGGGCGAATTCCAGCGTCTCAGCCGCGAGAGCGGCCCACTCTTCAGCGCTGTGGTGCGGGAACTCGTCCGACTCCATGCGCTTGTAGAAGTCAGTGGCAAAGGCCACTGCTTCGGCCTGTGCGGCCGCGGGGTAGCGCTTGCGCAAGGCCGTGTACACCGGCTCCAGGGAGAAACCAGCGGTCACTGCGACCTCCGACTCTGCTGGTTTCGTCTTGTTTTTCACGGTCTTGGCTGCGGTTTTTTGCGGTTTCATGGCAGAGCGATGCGCTTGCTCAGTTGGGAAAATGAAATTGTAGCCCTACGGCGCGAAAAGGCCTTGCTGCAGGACGGAATAAGCAGATTCGGGTTTGCTGCGGTTTAGACGCCTATTCAGTTCGCACCGGTATGGGCGTGGCGACCATTTCGGCACTGCCGGCAGGATCGGCAAAACGTGTTACCGGAAGACACACGCGGCGACGCGGATTGCATTCCACAATCCTGAACTGGACGGTATAGTCCACCGCGTGAACCCGGCCTACCTCCCCGTTGCCCTCGACGCGCGTGACCAGCGCGTGTTCGATGCCGTGCGCGACCTGCTCGCCCGGCAGGGCATGCAGATGAGCATGGAGGCGGTCGCCCAGCAGGCCGGCTGTTCCAAGCAGACCCTGTATTCGCGCTATGGCAGCAAGCAGGAACTGCTGCGCCGGGTGATGCAGCGCCATGTCGGCCACGCCACCGGGGCCATGCTTCGTGCACTCCGCGGTGACGACCTGCGTGCCAGCCTGCTCCAGTTCGCCACCGACTTCCTGGAGCATTTCAACCAACCGCACGTGGGCCAGGCCTGCCGGCTGATCGCCGCCGAGGCGTCCCAGTTTCCCGAAGAGGCGCGTACGCTTTACCGGCATGGTGCCGGCGCGCTGACGCTTCATCTTGCTGAATGGATTGAAACCGTTTGCATGCAAGGCCAGCTCCGGCATGACGACCCGCACTTCATGGCCGAACTGCTGCTGAGCATGATCGCCGGTCAGGATTTCGACAAACAGCGCTTCCATACGCCCCATCGTGATGACGCACTGCTGCGTCGGCGCTGGGCAGAGTTCTCCGTCGACAGCTTCCTGCGCGCGTTCGCGCCACAGCCGTCGCCGGCCCCGTCTACAAACCAACCCCGGAGTTCCTCCTGATGACCGCCCCACTCCGCACCCTTGCCTTGACGTGCGCCGTTGCTGTCGCGCTGGCTGCCTGCAAGAAGCCGGAACAGCAGACGCCCCCGCCGCCGGAGGTGGGCGTGATCGACGCCAAGCCGCAGACCCTGCCCCTGCAGCGTGAGCTGGTCGGCCGCCTGTCGCCGTTCCGCAGCGCCGACGTGCGCGCGCGCGTGCCGGGCGTGCTGCTCAAGCGCGTCTACCAGGAAGGCTCGCAGGTCAAGCAGGGCCAGACCCTGTTCCTGATCGACCCGGCGCCGCTGCGTGCTTCGCTCAACGCCTCCGAGGCCCAGCTGGCCTCGGCCCGCGCCACCTACGCCAACGCCAAGGTCGCCGCCGATCGCGCGCGCTCGCTGGCCCCGCAGCAGTTCGTCTCCAAGTCCGACCTGGACAACGCTGAATCGGCCGAGCGCACCGCCCTGGCCGCCGTCAAGCAGGCCGAAGCGGCGGTGACCTCCTCGCGGATCAACCTGGGCTACGCCGAAGTGACCGCGCCGATCAGTGGCGTGGCCAACAAGCAGCAGGTCACCGAGGGCGCGCTGGTCGGCCAGGGCGATGTGACCCTGCTGACCACCGTCGACCAGCTCGACCCGCTGTATGTGAACTTCTCGCTCAGCGTGGATGAGCTGACCCAGCTGCGTGCGCAGCAGGCCAAGGGCGCGCTGGCGCTGTCCGGCGACGGCAAGGCCACGGTGGCCGTGAAGCTGGCCGATGGCAGCACCTACAGCGAGCCGGGCACGCTGGACTTCTCTTCGACCACGGTCGATCCGGCCACCGGCGCGGTGTCGCTGCGTGCGCTGCTGCCGAACCCGCAGCAGATCCTGCTGCCGGGTGCCTTCGTCAGCTTCCAGGCCAACCTGGGCGAGCGCAACAACGCCTATCTGGTGCCGCAGCAGGCCCTGCTGCGTGATACCAACGGCGGCTACGTGATGGTGGTCGGCGCCGACGGCAAGGTCGTGCGCAAGAACGTGAAGACCGATGGCGCGCAGAACGGCAACTGGCTGGTCAGCGACGGCCTGGCCGCCGGTGACAAGGTGATCGTGGCCGGCGTGCAGAAGGTCAAGGAAGGTGCACCGGCCGTGGCCAAGCCGTGGACCCCGGGCCAGGACGCCAGCGGCAAGCCGGCCGCAGGCGGCGCTGCACCGGCCGCGGCTGCGGCAGCGCCGGCCGCGGGCCAGGCACCGGCCGACGCGGCCAAGCCCGAGCAGGCCGATGCGGCCAAGCCGGCCGCCACCGATTCGAACAAGCAGTAACGGGAACCTTCCGTCATGCCTAAATTTTTCATCGAGCATCCAGTCTTCGCCTGGGTGGTAGCGATCCTGATCTCGCTCAGCGGCGTGATCGCGATCCTCAACCTGGGCGTGGAGTCCTATCCCAACATCGCCCCGCCGCAGGTCACCGTCTCGGCGACCTACCCGGGCGCCAGCGCCGATACCACGGAAAAGTCGGTCACCCAGGTGATCGAGCAGCAGCTGACCGGCATCGATCATCTGCTGTACTTCAGTTCCTCGTCCGCCTCCAACGGACGTGCGCAGATCACCCTGACCTTCGAGACCGGTACCGATCCCGACATCGCCCAGGTGCAGGTGCAGAACAAGGTCTCGCTGGCCACGCCGCGCCTGCCTTCGGAAGTCACCCAGCAGGGCGTGGTGGTGGCCAAGGCCAACGCCGGCTTCCTGATGGTGGTGGCGCTGCAGTCCGATACCCCGACCAT
This sequence comes from Stenotrophomonas sp. YJH_SMC_29, assembly GCF_059371235.1. Taxonomy (NCBI): domain Bacteria; kingdom Pseudomonadati; phylum Pseudomonadota; class Gammaproteobacteria; order Lysobacterales; family Lysobacteraceae; genus Stenotrophomonas; species Stenotrophomonas sp. YJH_SMC_29. Next base: position 118,952 of record NZ_JCAFUK010000001.1, read on the forward strand.
CAACCGTGACGCGCTGAACGACATCGTCGGCTCGCGCGTGCTCGACCAGGTCTCGCGTATCCCCGGCGTCGGCAGCACCCAGCAGTTCGGTTCCGAGTACGCCATGAACATCTGGCTGAACCCGGAGAAGATGCAGGGCTATGGCCTGTCGGCCAGCCAGGTACTGGCCGCGGTACGTGCGCAGAACGTGCAGTTCGCCGCCGGTGCGCTGGGTTCGGACCCGTCGCCGGAAGGCCAGCATTTCACCGCCACGGTCTCCGCCGAAGGCCGCTTCAGCTCGCCGCAGGAATTCGAGAACATCATCCTGCGCGCCAACGCTGACGGCTCGCGCGTGCTGTTGAAGGACATCGCCCGCGTCGCCTTCGGTGCCAACAACTACGGCTTCGACACCCAGTACAACGGCAAGCCGACCGGCGCCTTCGCCATCCAGCTGCTGCCGGGCGCCAACGCCCTGAACGTGGCCGAAGCGGTGCGCGCCAAGATGGACGAGCTGCAGCCCAGCTTCCCGTCCGGGGTGACCTGGTTCTCGCCGTACGACAGCACCACGTTCGTCAAGATCTCGATCCAGGAAGTGGTCAAGACCCTGTTTGAAGCGGTCTTGCTGGTGTTCCTGGTGATGCTGATCTTCCTGCAGAACTTCCGCGCCACCCTGATCCCGACCCTGGTCATCCCCGTCGCCCTGCTTGGTACCTTCCTGGGCATGTGGATGATCGGCTTCACGATCAACCAGCTGACCCTGTTCGCGATGGTGCTGGCGATCGGCATCGTGGTCGACGACGCGATCGTGGTGATCGAGAACGTCGAACGCATCATGAGCGAGGAAGGCCTGGCGCCGAAGCCGGCCACGCAGAAGGCGATGACCCAGATCACCGGCGCGGTGGTGGCAATCACCGTCGTGCTGGCCGCGGTGTTCATTCCGTCCGCCCTGCAGGGCGGTGCCGCCGGCGAGATCTACAAGCAGTTCGCGCTGACCATCGCCATCTCGATGGCGTTCTCGGCGTTCCTGGCGCTGGGCTTCACCCCGGCGCTGTGCGCGACCTTCCTCAAGCCGACGCACAACGACAACCCGAACATCGTCTACCGCACCTTCAACAAGTACTACGACAAGATCAGCCACACCTACGTGGGGCACATCACCTCGGCGGTGCGCCATGCCCCGCGCTGGATGATCCTGTTCGTGGTGCTGACCGCGCTGTGCGGCTTCCTGTTCACCCGCATGCCGGGCAGCTTCCTGCCGGAAGAAGACCAGGGCTATGCGCTGGCGATCGTGCAGCTGCCCCCGGGCTCGACCAAGGGCCAGACCAACGAAGTGTTCGCGCAGATGCGCGGCATCCTGGAAAAGCAGGATGGCTATGAAGGCATGCTGCAGGTGGCCGGCTTCAGCTTCGTCGGTTCCGGCGAGAACGTGGGCATGGGCTTCATCCGCCTGAAGCCGTGGGAGGAACGCAAGTTCACCGCGCCGGAGTTCATCCAGAACATGAACGGCGCGTTCTACGGCATCAAGGAAGCGCAGATCTTCGTGGTCAACCTGCCTACCGTGCAGGGCCTTGGCCAGTTCGGCGGCTTCGACATGTGGCTGCAGGACCGCAGCGGTGCCGGCTACGAGCAGCTGACCCAGGCGCGCAACATCCTGCTGGGCAAGGCCGCGCAGAAGCCTGAAGCCCTGGTCGGCGTGCGCCCGAACGGGCTGGAGAACGCCCCGCAGCTGCAGCTGCACGTGGACCGCGTGCAGGCGCAGTCGATGGGCATGTCGGTGTCGGACGTGTACAGCACCATCCAGCTGATGCTGGCTCCGGTGTACGTCAATGACTTCTTCTACGAAGGCCGCATCAAGCGCGTGACCATGCAGGCCGATGGCCCGTACCGCACCGGCCAGGAGTCGCTGAAGAGCTTCTACAGCCCCTCCACCCTGACCCAGAACGCCGATGGCACCAATGCGATGATCCCGCTCAACACGGTGGTCAAGTCCGAATGGGTGTCGGCACCGCCGTCGCTGAGCCGCTACAACGGCTACTCGGCGATCAACATCGTCGGCTCGCAGGCCCCGGGCACCAGCTCGGGCGAAGCGATGCAGACCATGGAGAGCATCGTCAACGACGACCTGCCGGCCGGCTTCGGCTACGACTGGTCCGGCATGTCCTACCAGGAAATCCTGGCCGGCAATGCCGCCACGCTGCTGCTGGTGCTGTCGATCGTGGTGGTGTTCCTGTGCCTGGCCGCCCTGTATGAAAGCTGGTCGATCCCGGTGGCGGTGCTGCTGGTCGTGCCGCTGGGCGTGCTGGGTGCCCTCGGCCTGTCGATGCTGCGCGGCCTGCCCAACGATCTGTTCTTCAAGATCGGCCTGATCACCGTGATCGGCCTGGCGGCAAAGAACGCGATCCTGATCGTGGAGTTCGCGGTGGAGCAGCGCGCAGCAGGCAAGAACCTGCGCGATGCCACCATCGAGGCGGCCCGCCTGCGTTTCCGCCCGATCCTGATGACCTCGTTCGCGTTCATCATGGGCGTGATCCCGATGGCGATCTCCACCGGCGCCGGCGCCAACTCCCGCCACGCCATCGGTACCGGCGTGATCGGCGGCATGCTGTTCGCCACCCTGCTCGGCCTGCTGATGATCCCGGTGTTCTTCGTGGTCGTGCGCCGCATGCTGGGCGACAAGCTGGATGAACCGTCGAAGGAGTTCATGGAACGCCAGCGCGACGCCGAGTCCGCCCACCGCCCGGATCGTTGATCCGGCGGTGCGCTGAAACGAAAAGGCCCCGGAGCGATCCGGGGCCTTTTTTGTTGCCGCTGCTCTCGAATGCATGCCAACCTTGGCCGGCGCGCTTCGGGCAACGCCTCAGCGCAGCAGCGCGACCATCGCGCACACCGCCACCAGAGCCAGCGCGGCCCACTGCATCGGTACGAAGAAGAAATGATGGGGCGCGACTTCACCCTTCTGCCGGGGGGCACGGTTGAGCCACAGGCCCAGCAGCACGTTCACCGCCGCGCCAATTCCGGCACCCAGCAACACCTGCGGGAGCGGGATGTTGCCCTTGGGGCCTGCGTGCGGGAAGAAATACGCCAGCAGCAGGATCGCTGCGATCGGCGTGACCAGTGTCAGGATTCCCCAACCACGATAGATCATCTGTGCAGACCGTATGGAAACGGCCTGCATTGGAACAGATCCGGCATCGTTCGGCCAAGAGCACGGCGCATCCACGCGTGGCGCTGATCTACTGGCCGCGCCGCCATTGCAGCGGCGCGGCCGTTGCGTCTCAGCGCAGCCCGGTTTCGTTGCGGGCGATGACCAGTCGCTGGATTTCCGAGGTGCCTTCGTAGATCTCGGTGATCTTGGCATCACGGAAGTAACGCTCCAGCGGCATCTCCTTCGAGTACCCCATGCCGCCGTGGATCTGCACCGCCTGGTGGGTGATCCACATCGCCGCTTCCGAGGCGGTCAGCTTGGCCACGGCCGCTTCCGTGCTGAAGCGCTTGCCCTGGCCCTTCACCCATGCCGCACGCAGGGTCAGCAGCAGCGCTGCATCCAGCTTGCACTTCATGTCGGCAATCTTGGCCTGGGTCATCTGGAAGGTACCGATCGGCGCCCCGAACGCCTTGCGCTCCTTCACGTAGTCCAGGGTCGCTTCATAGGCGGCACGGGCGATGCCGATGGCCTGCGAAGCGATACCGATGCGGCCGGCATCGAGCACGCCCATCGCGATCTTGAAGCCCTCGCCTTCCTGGCCCAGCACGTCTTCGGGCTGCGCCACGTAATCGTTGAACTCGATCTCGCAGGTGGCCGAGGCGCGGATGCCCAGCTTCGGCTCGGTCTTGCCGCGACCGAAACCGGCCTTGTCGGTATCGATGAGGAAGGCGGTGATGCCACGCGCTCCCTTGTCCGGCTCGCTCATCGCGAACAGCACGATGTACTTGGCCACCGGGCCGGAGGTGATCCAGCTCTTCTTGCCGTTGATGACGAAGGTGCCGTCGGCCTGCTTCACCGCGCGGCAGCGCATGGCGGTGGCATCGGAGCCGGACTGCGGCTCGGTCAGCGCGAACGCGCCGATGGCCGTGCCTTCGGCGATCGCACGCACATAGGTCTGCTTCTGCTGTTCGCTGCCATGGGTGAGGATGCCGTTGCAGAACAGCGAGTTGTTGACCGACATGATGGTCGAGTGGGCGGCGTCGGCGGCGGCGACCTCCACCATCGCCAGCACGTACGCAACCGGGTCCATGCCCGCACCGCCGTATTCGGTCGGCACTTCGATGCCCATCAGGCCGTTCTCGCCCAGCAGGCGGATGTTGTCCAGCGGGAACTCGCCGGTGCGGTCGTGATGCTCCGCGCTGGGGGCGATCTTCTCCTGCGCGATGCGCCGCGCCACGTCCTGCAGCATCAACTGCTCTTCGGTAAAGCTGAAATCCACAACACCCTCCCGGGTACATGAAGTTATGGGCCGCATACGGCGCGCCCAGGTGCCCCGATTGTACCGGGGCCCGGCAGTTTCCGTACGCTGGCGACTTGACCGCGGCAGGCCTTCTCGGCGAATATATCTCTATATCGCGATAGGTAGATATTTATGGATCTGGAAGACTGGTCGACCCGCCTGAAGGTGTTCGCCGATGCGACCCGCGTGCGCCTGCTGGCGCTGCTGGAGCAGGAGGAACTCACCGTGGCCGAACTGTCGGCGATCACCCGGCTCGCGCAGCCGCGCGTGTCCACCCACCTGGCGCGCCTGAAGGAAGCCGGCCTGGTCCGCGACCGCCGTGCCGGCGTGTCGGCCTACTACCGTTTCGACGAGGCCCAGCTGGACCCGGCGCAGCGCGCATTGTGGCATGCCCTGAGCAACGGAAGCGACGACCCGTTGCTGCGGCAGGACGCCGAGCGCGTTGCCGCCGTGCTGGCCCACCGCGCCTCGGACCAGAACTGGGCCGACAGCGTGGCCGGCGACATGGAGCGCCACTACTCGCCGGGCCGCACCTGGGAGGCCCTGGCGCGCACCGCGTTGCCGCTGCTGGAAACCGGCGACGTGCTGGACATCGCCTCCGGTGACGGCGTGCTGGCCGAACTGGTCGCCCCCCATGCCAAGCGCTACATCTGCATTGATACCAGCGCGCGCGTGGTCGCCGCCGCCAGCGAGCGCCTGCGCCGCCTGCCCAATGTGGAAGTGCGCGAAGGCGACATGCACGCGCTGCCGTTCAAGGACAGCAGCTTCGACCTGGTGGTGCTGATGCACGCGTTGACCTACGCCAGCAAGCCGGCGCAGGCGGTGACCGAAGCCGCGCGCGTGCTGCGCCCGGGTGGCCGCCTGCTGCTGTGCAGCCTGGCCCGCCACGAACACAAGGCCGCGGTGGAAGCCTACGGCCACGTCAACCTTGGCTTCAGCGACAAGGAACTGCGCAGGTTCGTCGACAAGGCCGGCCTGCAGGTGTCCAGCCTGGAGACGGTCACCCGCGAAAAGCGTCCGCCGCACTTCGAAGTGATTTCGCTGATCGCCAACAAGCCCTGAGCCCGAGACTGCCATGCCTGCCCTGCCCTGGTTGCATCCTGATCGTGCCAACGCCCTGCTCGACGCCCTGCGCGAGCGGATCCTGATCATCGACGGCGCGATGGGCACGATGATCCAGCGCCATGGCCTGCAGGAAGACGACTATCGGGGCGAGCGCTTCGCCGGTGGCTATGACCATGCACATGGCCCCGGCTGCGACCACGGCACCCCCGAGGGCCATGATCTGAAGGGCAACAATGATCTGCTGCTGCTGACCCGTCCGCAGATCATCGCCGACATCCACACCGCCTACCTGGAAGCAGGCGCGGATCTGGTCGAGACCAACACCTTCAACGCCACCTCGGTCAGCCAGGCCGACTACCACCTCGAGCACCTGGTGTACGAGTTGAACAAGGCCGGGGCGGCGGTTGCACGCGCCTGCTGCGATGCGGTGGCTGCAACCTCGCCCGGCAAGCCACGCTTCGTGATCGGCGTGATCGGCCCGACCAGCCGCACCGCCTCGATCAGTCCCGACGTGAATGATCCGGGCTTCCGCAACACCAGCTTCGACGAGCTGCGCGACACCTACCGGGAAGCCATCGAAGGGCTGATCGACGGGGGCGCCGACACCCTCATGGTCGAGACCATCTTCGACACGCTCAATGCCAAGGCGGCGCTGTATGCGCTGGAAGAAGCGTTCGACGCGCGCGGCGCACGCCTGCCGGTGATGATCTCCGGCACCATCACCGACGCCTCCGGGCGCACCCTGTCCGGGCAGACCGCCGAAGCGTTCCACGCCTCGCTGGCACACGCGCGGCCGCTGTCGATCGGCTTGAACTGCGCACTGGGTGCCGAGGCGATGCGACCACACGTGGAAACCCTTTCGCAGGTCGCCGACTGCCACGTCAGCGCCCACCCCAATGCGGGCCTGCCCAACGCCTTCGGCGAATATGACGAAACGCCGGAAGAGATGGCCGCCACCCTGCGCGGCTTCGCCGAGGATGGCCTGCTGAACCTGGTCGGCGGCTGCTGTGGCTCCACGCCCGCGCACATCCGCGCCATCGCCCAGGCCGTCGCCGGATTGCCGCCGCGCGCCCTGCCCGCAGCCCGGGAGCAGCAGGCCGCATGAGCACCCCGCCCTATACCCGCCTGTCCGGCCTGGAGCCGCTGGTCATCACACCGGACCTGCTGTTCATCAACGTCGGCGAGCGCACCAACGTCACCGGCAGCGCGCAGTTCCGCAAGCTCATCAAGGAAGGCCGCTACGAAGAGGCGGTGGACGTGGCCCGCCAGCAGGTGGCCAGCGGAGCGCAGATCCTCGACGTCAACATGGACGAGGGCCTGATCGATTCGGAAGCGGCAATGACCCGCTACCTCAACCTGATCATGTCCGAGCCGGACATCGCCCGCATCCCGGTGATGGTCGATTCCTCCAAGTGGAGCGTGATCGAGGCCGGGCTGAAGTGCCTGCAGGGCAAGAGCGTGGTCAATTCGATCTCGCTGAAGGAAGGAGAGGCGCTGTTCCGCGAACATGCACGCAAGGTGCTGCGCTACGGTGCCGCTGCGGTGGTGATGGCCTTCGACGAAAACGGCCAGGCCGACACTTGCGCGCGCAAGGTCGAGATCTGCACCCGCGCCTATCGCATCCTGGTCGACGAGATCGGCTTCCCGCCGCAGGACATCATCTTCGACCCGAACATCTTCGCCGTCGCCACCGGTATCGAAGAGCACGACAACTACGCGGTGGACTTCATCGAAGCCACCCGCATCATCAAGCAGACGCTGCCGCACTGCCATGTCTCCGGTGGCGTCTCCAACGTTTCGTTCTCCTTCCGCGGCAATGAAACGGTGCGCCAGGCGATCCACTCGGTGTTCCTGTACCACGCGATCGCGGCCGGGATGGACATGGGCATCGTCAACGCCGGTGCCATGCCGATCTATGACGAGCTGGAGCCGGAGCTGCGCGAACGCGTCGAGGACGTGATCCTCAACCGCCGCAGCGATGCCACCGAGCGCCTGCTGGAGATCGCCGAGCGTTACAAGGGCAGGAAGGGCGCAGCGAAGGCGGAGGACCTGGCCTGGCGCGAAAAGCCTGTCGCGCAGCGCCTGGCCCATGCCCTGGTGCACGGCCTGGACGCTTATGTCGAGGAAGACACCGAGCTGGCCCGGCAGGCCGCCAGCCGACCGCTGGACGTGATCGAAGGCCCGCTGATGGATGGCATGAACATCGTCGGCGACCTGTTCGGTGCGGGCAAGATGTTCCTGCCGCAGGTGGTCAAGTCCGCGCGCGTGATGAAGAAGGCGGTGGCCTACCTGCTGCCCTACATCGAGGCCGAGAAGGCGCGCAGCGGTGACACCGCCAAGAGCAACGGCAAGATCATCATGGCCACGGTGAAGGGCGACGTGCATGACATCGGCAAGAACATCGTCGGCGTGGTCCTGGCCTGCAACAACTTCGACGTGGTCGACCTGGGCGTGATGGTGCCGGCGCAGAAGATCCTGGATGCCGCCCGCGAGCACCATGCCGACCTGATCGGCCTGTCCGGACTGATCACGCCGTCGCTGGAGGAGATGAGCCACGTCGCCCGCGAGATGGAGCGCCAGGGTTTCGACCTGCCGCTGCTGATCGGCGGCGCCACCACCTCGCGCGCGCACACCGCGCTGAAGATCGACCCGCATTACAAGGCGCCGACGGTGTGGGTGAAGGACGCCTCGCGCGCGGTGGGCGTGGCCCAGTCGCTGATCTCGCGCGACCTGCGCGAGGCCTTCGTCGCCGCCAACGAGGCCGACTATGCCGAAATCCGCGCGCGCCATCGCAACCGTGGCGACGCCAAGCGCCTGGTCACGCTGGAGCATGCACGCGCGCAGAAGTTCCAGGGCGGCTGGGACAGTTACACGCCACCGGCACCGCACCAGCCCGGCCTGCATGTGTTCGACGACTACCCGTTGGCCGAACTGGTCGACTACATCGACTGGACGCCGTTCTTCCAGGCCTGGGAACTGGCCGGCAAGTTCCCGGCCATCCTCACCGACGAGATCGTCGGTACCCAGGCCAGCGATCTGTACAAGGATGCCCGCGCGATGCTCGACCGCATCGTCGAAGAGAAGTGGCTGACCGCCAAGGCCGTGTTCGGCCTGTGGCCGGCCAACAGCGTCGGCGACGACGTGCGCGTGCAGCACCCCCAGGGCGAGGCCACGTTGTACTTCCTGCGCCAGCAGGTCGACAAGCCGACCGAGCGGCCGGACTTCTGCCTGGCCGATTTCGTCGCTCCCGCCGACAGCGGCCGCCAGGACTGGATCGGTGCGTTCGCGGTCACCGCGGGCATCGGCATCGATGCCCACGTCGCGCGCTTCGAGGCGGACCATGACGACTACAACGCGATCCTGCTGAAGGCACTGGCCGACCGCGTCGCCGAAGCGCTGGCCGAGCGCCTGCACCAGCGCGTGCGCACTGAATTCTGGGGCTATGACCGTGCCGAGGCGCTGGACAACGATGCCCTGATCGACGAGCAGTATCGCGGCATCCGGCCGGCGCCCGGCTATCCCGCCTGCCCGGAGCACAGCGAGAAACGGCGCCTGTTCGACCTGCTGCAGGCCGAAGCAAATGCCGGCATGGAACTGACCGAGAGCTTCGCGATGCTGCCTACGGCCGCCGTTTCGGGCTACTACTTCAGCCACCCGCAGAGCCAGTACTTCGTGGTCGGCCGGCTCAGCCGCGAACAGGTCAGCGACTACGCCCGCCGCAAGGGCGTGGACCGCGCCCAGGCCGAACGCTGGCTCGCCTCCAACCTCGACTACGACCCCGAATGACACAAAAAGGGGACGGAGGGGATTAAGTCGTTTATGCATTCGCGACTTAATCCCCTCCGTCCCCTTTTTGCCTCATCATTCCGCAATGACCGTTCCCGTTGCCCGCCTCTCCAGCTTTTACCTGTTCTACTACGCGGCGCTGGGCGCGTTCACTCCGTACTGGAGCCTGTTCCTGACCGCGCGCGGCATGAGCGTGACCGCGATCAGCGTGATGATGGGCCTGTGGTACGCCACCCGCGTGATCGCACCCAGCACCTGGACTTCGCTGGCGGCGGCATCGCCACGGCCGATCCGGCTGCTGCGCGTCGGCTGCGTGTTGACCCTGCTCAGCTTCGCGGTGTTCCTGCTGCCGCTTCCGCAGCCCTGGATGTACCCGGCCATGGTTGTGTTCTGCTTCTTCTACAACGCGGTGATGCCGCAGTTCGAGTCGATCACCCTCACTCACCTGGGCAACGACAGCCATCGCTACGGGTTGATCCGGGTCTGGGGCTCACTCGGCTTCATCGCCGTGGTCACCCTGTTCGGCTGGCTGATCGAAGGCGATGGCGCCAGCAACCACGCCGGATTGCTGCCCTGGATGATGCTGCCGCTGTTCGCCTTGCTGGTGGCCTCGGCCTTCAGCAACCACTATGCGCGCGACATCGGCAGGACCCAGGGCGATGCCAGCGGCTTCTGGCAGATCGTGCGCCGCCCGCCGGTGCTGGCCTTCTTCCTGGCCGCGTTCATGGAGCAGCTGTCATTCGGCCCGTATTACACGTTCTTTTCGGTCTACATGGACCATCACGGTTACCGCACCTCCACGCTCGGCCTGCTGTGGACCATCGGCGTCGTCTTCGAAGTGGGCGTGTTCTTCACCATCGGCCGCTTCTTCCGCCGCTATGACGCCAGTTGGATGCTGTTGATCGCGCTGGTCAGTTCCTGCCTGCGCTGGGCGGTGACCGCCCTGTTCCCCGAAAACCTGCCGGTGATGCTGCTGGCGCAGACCGCGCATGCCCTGGGCTTTGCCGCTTTCTTCGCGGCTGCGATGCAGATGCTGGCCACCTACTTCCCGGGCCGGCTCAACGGTCACGGCCAGGGCCTGCTGTACGGCTTCTCGTCCGGCGTGGGCGGCGTGCTGGGCGCACTGATCGCCGGTCAGCTGTGGAAGATCGACGACGGCCGCACGGCCTTCCTCGCCGGCAGCGGCTTCGCCCTGGTCGGCGCCCTGCTCTGCTTCTTCGCGCTCAGCCTGCCGCTGATACGTGCGCGCCGGCCCCGCAACGCACACTGACAACGCTCCGGTTCAGCGCTGCAGCACCACCTGCTGCAGCGACGGCAGCAGCACGCGATTGCCGTGCGCACTGAGATGATCGCCATCGAAGAACAGCGGCCGTCCATCGCGCTGGGCTGGACATAACGCGTCGTCGCACAGCACCGGCATCGGGTCCCACAGCACGCCGCCCGGCAGTCCATTGACCACCTGCCGCAGGCTGCCCAGCATGGGTGCCCGCAACGTTTCCATCGCGACGCGCGTGCTGTCCAGGCCGTTGCGGCAGACCTCGTTGCGCGCATTGAAGCGGTCCGAGCAGCGATAGGGCGGCGCCGGCAGCACCGGTTTGGGCGCCTCCAGCACGATGCGTACGCCACGCTCGGCCAGGGGCCGCCACTGCGCGACCGCCTCGGCCACTTCGGCGTCGCGTCCTGCCGCGGCCTCTGCCGTCAGTTCGCCCGCCAACTGCGCGTCGGCGTCGAACAGCACGAATTGATCCGACAGGCGCGGCACCCGCAGCGATACCAGCACCACGGCGTCCCCCGGCTGCGCGCGCTGCGCGATGTCGGCGAACACCGCTGCGTCGAAATCGGCGCAACCGGCCCCGGCACCGCGCCACTTCTGCAGGCTCACCTGCGGGCATCCGCCGCGGCCATAGAGGGAGACCTCAGAGCCGGTTTCCAGCGCCAGCCGCTGCAGCAGCTCGATGTAGGCCATCGCATGCGAATCACCGGCAACAAACACGCGCTTCCGCGCACCGGCCGGCAGCGGGCGGTCGCAGATTCCACGAGCAAAGGTCCGCGCACTGCCGCCTTCGAATCGATGCTTCGCGACCACCAGAGCACAATCAGGATAATCACCCGCCACGCTCTTGCCATTGGGGTACCAATCGGCCGGATGCCGGCTGACGGTACTCAGCGACAGCTGCGGCGCCTGCAGGTAGAGCAATGACTGGATGCCGGCAGCACACAGCAGTACGACCGCGCCGCTCAGCACCCACCGGCCTGGACGCAGACGCTGCGACAACGGGCCGCGGAAGGGTTGCTCGACCCAGCGCCACGATACCCATGACAGCAGCAGCACCAGCGCCATCGCAGCGGTCATCTGCACCGGTGTCTGCAGGCCCACGGTCCAGCGCATCAGCACGAACACCGGCCAGTGCCACAGATACAGCGAGTACGACAGCAGGCCGATGCGGCGCATCGGAGCGCTGGCCAGCAGCCGCGCCACCCATGCCTGCGGATGATGATGCAGCGCCCACAGCAGGCCCGCGGTGGCGAAGGCCGGCAGCAGGCCGTCAGGCCACGGCGAACGCCCGGCACGCGCGGACCACAGCGCCCACCCCAGCAGGGCCAGCGCCATCAAAGCCAGCAGGGAGAACACCGGCGCAGCGCGCTTCAGCGCCTGCCCGGCTGCCGGGTCCAGTGATTCGCGCACGTGCAGCAGCTGGAACAGCAGCACGCCCACGCCCAGTTGCCAGAGACGGGTGCTGGTGGCATAGAACGCCCACGACGGCGGCGCCTCGCGCAGCCCCAGCACCGCAGCGTGCAGCAGCGATGCCGCGCTGACCAGGGCGAACAGACCCAGACTGATCCAACGCCCGCGTACGCCGCGTGCCCACGCCAGGAACAGCAACGGGAACAACAGGTAGAATTGCTCTTCCACACCCAGCGACCAGGTATGGGTGTAGGGATTGAACTCGGCCTTGGGCGCGAAGTAATCGTTGCCGATCGCCGCCAGCACCCAGTTGCTGAAGCCGAAGAACGCCATCAGCCCGGTCTTGTCGCTGGCTTCGCTGAGCCACGACTCGGGAATGAACAGCACGCTCGCCACGGCGGTCAGCAACAGGCAGGCCAGCAACGCCGGCGCGATGCGACGGATGCGGCGCGCATAGAAGCGCAGCATCGACTGCCCCAGCGACAGCGGCGGCAGCCGATGTACCGACGCACTGACCACGAAGCCGGAGATGACGAAGAACACGTCCACGCCGGTGAACCCACCCGGCAGCCAGGCCGGGTCCAGGTGGAACAGAATGACGGCCAGCACGGCGATCGCACGCAGGCCGTCAATGTGCGGCACATAGCCGCGGCTTGGATCAGCGGTCATCCCTTCCCCCACGGCCGCGACGGCAGCGCGCCCGCGGCGGTCACGCGTTTACCAGACCAGGTCGTCCGGTACCTGGTACTGCGGATCGGCGTATGGATCTTCTTCGGCCGGCGCATTCGGATCGACCTTCAGCGCCACCGATGCGGCAAACACCGCCTCGCACTCGGCCAGCACTTCGGCGGTCACCAGCAGGTAACGGCCATTGAGCTGGACCACGCCCATCTCACCGGCATTGAGCGCGGTCAGCTGTTCGGCGGTCACGTAGATGCGCTTGATCTTGCCGCCGTACGGGAAGTGGCGGGCAATGTCGGCCGCCTCGGCATTCAGGCTCTTGTCCTTCAGCAGTTCTTCCAGCTTGGCCTTCGCCTCGCGGCGGACGCGTGCTTCTTCCTGCTTCAGGCGCTCGGCTTCGATGCGCTCTTCCTTTTCCCGCTGCGCGCGAATGGCATAGGCCTTGGCCAGATCCATCTCTTCGGCGCTGCGCGGCTTGCGCGGGCCCTGGCTGCGGGCCTGCCCAGCAGGCTTGCCCGGGCCGCCACGGCCATGCCCACGACGCTCACCGGGCGTGTGCTCGCCCTTGCCAGCGCCCTGCGGCTTTCCATTGCCGTTGCCACCCTTGCCCTGCGGGCGGCCGTCACGACGGGGGGCATCATTCTTGCGCTCGGGCTTGGGCGCAGGCTTGAAGCCCAGGCCCAGCAGCTGGTCGCGGAGGGTATCGCTCATAGAGGTCGGATCAGTAGTGCGGCGGCGGCGGTTCGCTCGCCGGATCGGAAGAATTCAATGCGTTGCGGACCTTGCCCAGGTCTTCCAGCAGCACGCGCAGCACATCGGCGTTGCGCATGCCCTGCATGCGGGCATCGGCCAGCGCATCGCTCAGTTCGGCCAGCGCCTGCTCCTGGAAGGACACGCGCATCTCCAGCTCGACCAGGCGCGCTTCCAGCGCCTGCTCGCGTTCGGTTGGCAGCAGGTCAGACATGCAGCGAGCGCCCCCGGCCGATGCCGTAATACGCCAGGCCCGCCGCTTCGACATCCGCCGGCTCGTACAGGTTGCGCCCGTCGAACACCACCGCGTCCTTCAGCTGCTCGCGCAGCTTCTGGAAATCGGGGCTGCGGAACTGCTTCCACTCGGTCACCACGACCAGTGCATCCGCGCCCTGCAGCGCTTCTTCGGCATTGCTGCAGAACACCAGGTCATCGCGTTCGCCGAAGATGCGCTGCGATTCGTGCATCGCTTCCGGATCGTAGGCACGCACCGTTGCACCGCCTTCCCACAGCTGCGCCAGCAGCCGGCGGCTGGAGGCTTCGCGCATGTCATCGGTGTTCGGCTTGAAGGCCAGGCCCCACACGGCAAAGGTCTTGCCACGCACGCCCTCGTCCTCGCCCTTGTCGTAATGACGCTGGATCAGCGCGAACAGATGTCCCTTCTGCGCATCGTTGACCGCCTCGACGGCGTTCAGCAGCTTCGGCTCCAGGCCAGCCTGCTGCGCAGTGCGGGCCAGTGCCTGCACATCCTTGGGGAAACACGAGCCGCCATAACCGGCGCCCGGGTAGATGAAGTGCCAGCCGATGCGCGGATCCGAGCCGATGCCCTGGCGGACCTGTTCCACATCGGCGCCGACACGCTCGGCGATGTTGGCGATTTCGTTCATGAACGAAATCTTGGTCGCCAGCATCGCGTTGGCGGCGTACTTGGTCAGCTCGGCCGAGCGCACGTCCATTTCCACCACGCGGTCGTGGTTGCGGTTGAACGGTGCGTACAGGCGCCGCATCACCGCCACCGACTCGGCACTGGTCGCACCGATGATGATGCGGTCCGGGCGCATGCAGTCGGCAACGGCATCGCCTTCCTTCAGGAATTCCGGATTGGACACCACGTCGAAGGCGATGTCGGCCCCCCGTGCGGCGAGCTCGGCGGCAATGGCCGCGCGCACCTTGTCGGCGGTGCCCACCGGCACCGTCGACTTGTTGACCACCACCGTCGGCACGCTCATGTGCTGGCCGATGGTGCGGGCCACGGCCAGCACGTACTGCAGATCAGCGCTGCCATCCTCGTCCGGCGGCGTGCCGACGGCGATGAACACGACCTGGCCGTGGCCGATCGCGGCTGGGGCATCGGTGGTGAACGTCAGCCGCGACGCAGCGTGGTTGGCCTTCACCATCGGTTCCAGGCCCGGCTCATAGATCGGGATGATGCCCTGGTTGAGGCCATCGACCTTGGCCTGGTCGATATCGACGCAGACCACCTGGTGGCCGACATCGGCCAGGCAGGTACCGGTCACCAGCCCTACATAACCGGTACCGAAAATCGCAACGCGCATGTCCGTGCTGGCTCCGTGGTCGCTTACGGCAGGACGCCCAGCAGCTCGACGTCGAACGTCAGAGTCGCGTTCGGGCCGATCGGGCCACCCGGGGTGCCGTTCTCACCGTAGGCGAGCTCGCCCGGGATCCAGAAGCGGTACTTCGAACCGACCGGCATCAGCGCGACGCCTTCGGTCCAGCCCTTGATCACCTGGTCCAGGCCGAACTCGGCCGGCTGGCGACCATAGGAGCTGTCGAACACGGTGCCGTTGAGCAGCTTGCCTTCGTAGTTCACGCGCACCTTGCTGCTCGGCAGCGGGCGCTCGCCGCTGCCCGGGCGGATGACCTGGTACTGCAGGCCCGACGGGGTGGTCACCACGCCCGGCTGGGTCTTGTTCTTGGCCAGGAACGCGTTGCCTTCCTCGCGGTTGGTCTGCGCGGCGGCGGCGGCCTTGGCCTGCATTTCAGCCTGCTTGCTGCCCATGAACGCCTGGATGGTGGCAGTCGCGTCAGCTTCCGTCATCTTCGGCTGACCCTTGCTCAGGCCAGTGCTGATCGCGTCAAACAGCGAGGCGACGTCGATGTCGTCCTTCAGCTGTGCCAGCGACGGACCGACCGAGTAGGAACCGATCATCTGCGACACCTTGACGCGGTCGACCTTCGGCGGCTGCGAACCCGGCGCCATGCCCGGCACCTGCTGCCCGCTGCGGGCCATCACGACCTGGCGCAGTGCGGCATCGGTGGCCTTGGCCTGTTCCTGGGTGATCTGCGGCTGCAGGCCTTCGAACGAACGTTCCACGGCGGTGCGCAGCGCGGCCACATCGATCTCATCGGCGATCGGGGTGAACGACTTGGCGACGTCCAGGCCGATGGCGTAGCCCAGCTTCTGCTTGGGGGAATTCAAGGTTGCGGTCTCCTTGGCGGCTGCGGGGGCAGCCGGTTGTTGCGACAGAGCGACACCCGAAGTGCCCATCGCCAGAATCAGAACCGACGCCGCGGCGCCGCGCATTCCCATCTTCATTCGCTGCATTCCTGGAAGTGTCTGGGCGCCGACGTCGGCGCGAAAAGAAGCATTGTCGCACGCATGCCGTCGATGTCGAGGCATCCGTGCCGCATATCAATGCGTGGCGGCCGCGGCCAGCGCCTTGTCGATGGCGGCGGTCAGCTGCGGATCGTCCGGCGTCACCTTGCTGGCGAACTGGGCGATGACCTTGCCATCGCGGCCCACCAGGTACTTGTGGAAGTTCCAGCCCGGCGCCACGCCGGTGGCCGCGGTCAGCCGCTGGTACAGCGGCGTGGCCTCTGCGCCGACGACGTGCACCTTCTCGAACATCGGGAACTTGACGCCGTAGGTGAGCGTGCAGAAATCCTGGATCTGCTTCTCGTCACCCGGCTCCTGGCCCTTGAAATCGTTGGACGGGAAACCGAGCACGGCGAAGCCACGGCCGGCATAGCGCTTCTGCAGCGCCTCCAGGCCTTCGTACTGAGGGGTATAGCCGCACTTGCTGGCGGTATTGACCACCAGCAGCACCTGCCCGTGGTAGCGCTGCTGCAGGTTGACCTGCTGCTTGCTGGCCAGCGGGCGGTAGTCGAGGTCGAGAAGGTCGGCCGCCAGCACCTGGCTGGAGCTGGCCAGCCCGGCCACCAGCAGGGTCAGCAGGGACAGACCGCGCAGGCGGCGCGGGGTAACGGTCGGCAGGGTCATGGAGACAGTCCGCGGTAGCCATTCACAGGGCCGGCCGGTAGCGGCCGGGAATCGGCCGAACTATAGCACCGGGCCCCGGCGCCCCTTGCTGCGGTGGGCGCCGCTGGCTTTGCGCGGCGTGGCGTTTGCCCGTCCAGTGCGGCAGCAACCGCGCAGTGATGACATAGCATGTACAAGGCTGAATGGAAGGCAGCGCCGAATCAGCCCCTTCGGAGAATTTATTTCCCTTTCCAATCAAATGGATAGGGCGATGTTTCAGCGATTTGACCACCCCTGCCATCAGTTGGGCACGGCAAGGGGTTGCACGCAGGCGTGCCGGTGTTATAGTTGCATACAACACCAGTCACCTGAGACAGGGGGAAGCCATGAACACTCGGATCCGTCGCAACCTCACCGCACCTGCGGCCGCCGCTGTTTCGACCCTGATCGTGCTGGCCTGGCTGGCCGCGCCAACGCCCCCCGCCTCCCCCGACAGTCCGCAGGACGCGACCGTTTCACCGGCAGGGAATGCCGTTCCCTCCCCCCCTCCCCCGCGTCGGCTGCACAGCTCCCTGTCCATGCCGTATTTCTCGTTCGCCCAGCCGCTGACCCCACGGAGCTGAATATGAGCGACATCCAGTGGAGCGACGGCGCTCCCATCTACCGTCAGTTGAAGGAGCGCGTGATCGCCATGATGCTCGACGGAATCCTCAAGCCGGGCGATGCCCTGCCTTCGGTGCGCCAGGTGGCCGCCGACTATCAACTCAACCCCATCACCGTTTCGCGCGCCTACCAGGAACTGGCCGATGAGGGCCTGGTCGAGAAGCGCCGCGGCCTGGGCATGTTCATGACCGAACAGGCGGCCACGCAGCTGCGCAGCAGCGAGCGCGATCGCTTCCTCAATGAAGAATGGCCGGCGGTGCTGGAGCGCATCCAGCGCCTGGGCCTGAGCCTCGACGAATTGCTGCCCCAGGGGAAAGTCTGATGAATAGCACTGCAAGTGAAGCGGTCATCACCGCCCGAGGCCTGCGCAAGGCCTACAAGACCACGGTGGCGCTCGACAACGCCAGCTTCAGCATTCCAAGCGGGCGCATCGTCGGCCTGATCGGGCCCAACGGCGCCGGCAAGACCACCGCGCTGAAGGCCATTCTCGGCCTGACCTCGGTGGACGGTGAACTCAGCGTGCTCGGTCGCGACCCGCGCCTGCACCGCGACGAGCTGATGAACGACATCTGCTTCATCGCCGACGTCGCCGTGCTGCCACGCTGGCTGAAGGTGCGCGAAGCGATCGATTTCGTGGCCGGTGTGCACCCGCGTTTCGATCGCGCCCGCTGCGAACGCTTCCTGGCCAACACCAAGCTGCAGCCGAAGCAGCGCGTGCGCGAACTGTCCAAGGGCATGATCGTGCAGCTGCACCTGGCCCTGGTGATGGCCATCGACGCACGCATCCTGGTGCTGGACGAGCCCACCCTGGGCCTGGACATCCTGTACCGCAAGGAGTTCTACCAGCGCCTGCTGGAAGATTACTTCGACGAACAGAAGACCATCATCGTCACCACCCACCAGGTCGAGGAAATCGAGCACATCCTCAGCGATGTCATGTTCATCCGCGACGGCCGCATCGTGCTGGATGCGGAAATGGACGACGTCGGCCAGCGCTACACCGAACTGCTGGTCAATGCCGACCAGCTGGACACCGCGCGTGCGCTGAAGCCGATCGACGAGCGCAGCCTGGCGTTCGGCAAGACCGTGATGCTGTTCGACGGCGTGCCGCGCGCCCAGCTTTCCACGCTTGGCGAGACCCGCAGCCCGGGCCTGGCCGACCTGTTCGTCGCCATCATGAAGGGGACCTACGCATGAATGCCGTCAACCACCCCGTCAGCCCGATGGGCACCCTGCGCTGGCTGCTCAAGCGCGAATACTGGGAGAACCGTGGCGGTTTCCTGTACGCGCCGCTGATCGCCGGCCTGATTTCGCTGGTGATGAGCACCATCGGCATCGCCTTCGGCCTGTTCGCGCTGCACCGCGCCGCGCGTGATGGCAACCTGCACGTCGATGGCGAGAACGTGAACATCAACGGCCTGGACCTCGCGCTGCTGACCCGCGACATCAGCGCAAAAGACCTGGCCGACCTCGGCAACGGCCTCGACCTGACCCTGGTGCTCAGCTCGGCCTGGCCGTTCCTGGTGCTGGCCTTCGTGGTGTTCTTCTACTGCCTGGGCGCGCTGTACGACGACCGCCGCGACCGCAGCATCCTGTTCTGGAAATCGCTGCCGCTGTCGGACACCCAGACCGTCCTTTCCAAGGTGATCAGCGCACTGATCGTGGCCCCGCTGATCGCGGTGATCGCCGGCATCATCACCATGCTCGGCTTCCTGCTGGTGATCAGCGTCGTCGCGCTGATGCATGGCGGCAGCCCGATGACGCTGATCTGGGGCCCGTCCAGTCCGCTGACCCTGGCCGCCGGCCACCTGGCCTGGATTCCGGTCTACGCGCTGTGGGCCCTGCCCACCGCCGGCTGGCTGCTGCTGTGCTCGGCCTGGGCCCGCAGCAAGCCGTTCCTGTGGGCGGTGATGCTGCCGCTGTTCGCCGGGGTCATCGTCAGCACCACCAAGGTGATGCCGCTGATCGGGCTGACCACCGGCTGGTTCTGGCAGAACATCGTCGGCCGCCTGCTGCTGGGCGGCGTGCCGGGCATGGACCTGCTGTATCGCCTCAGCGCCGGTGAAGGCGCGCGCCGCGATCTCGAATCGGTGGTCAGCCTGATGTCGCCGGCCTCGCAGCTGAAGTCGCTGGCGATGCCGGAGCTGTGGATCGGTGCCGCTGTCGGTGCCGTGTTCATCATCCTTGCCATCCGCCTGCGCAAGCGCGCCGGCGAGATCTGATCCCATCCACCTGGAGGCATCACCATGCGTTCCCTGCTCGCCTGTTCTGCGTTGTTGCTGTTGCCGCTGTCGGTGCTGGCCGCCGATGCTCCGAACTGCAAGTTCACCGCTGCCCGTACGTTGAAGCTGGAGACATCCGGCGCCAAGGCGGTGGTGCTCGAGGTGAACCAGCATGACCTGAAGGTGGTCGCCAGCAAGGGCGGTGGCCAGCTGGATGGCCGCGCCTGCGCCTCCAGCCAGGAATGGTTGGACCAGCTGGTGCTGGACCAGCGGAAGGAAGGCGACAAGCTGGTGGTCAGCCTGCGCCGCGAAGGCCGCGACAGCGGCATCAGCCTGGGCAGCAGCTATGCCTGGCTGGACATCCGTGGCAGCGTGCCGGACAACCTGCCGCTGCAGCTGAAGGTCGGCTCCGGCGATGCCAGCGTGGACAACGCGCAGTCGCTGAGCGTGGATGTCGGCTCCGGTGATGCCATCATCCGTGGCACCCGTGGCAGCATCCACGCAGCGGTGGGCTCGGGTGACCTGGACATCGACGGCGGCAGCTCGCTGAACCTGCTGTCGCTGGGCTCTGGCGACGTCAAGGCACGCAACATCGGCGGCGATGCGGTCACCGGCACGGTGGGTTCGGGTGACCTGAAGCTCAGCGATGTCCGCGGCAACGCCCGGCTGGACACCGTCGGGTCCGGCGACGTCGGGTTCAAGCGCGTGCAGGGCAACGTCGAGGTCGGCGTGGTCGGCTCCGGCGATGTCGACCTGTCCGACATCGGCGGCAGCGTGCATGTGCGCAGCCACGGCTCGGGTGACATCCAGGTCGACGGCGTGCGCGGCAGCCTGACCGTCGACCACAGCGGCAGCGGCGACGTGGGCCACCGCAACGTCAGCGGCACCGTCACCCTGCCCCGCAAAAAGTAACCTCCACCGGACCGATCGAGGACACTGCCATGAATCTGCTGCGCGTGCTGCCTGCCACCCTGCTGTGCCTGCCGCTGATCGCCTGCGGCGGCACGTCCTCCACGCCCGATACCACCGTCGGCAAAAGCGTGGCCGAGGCGACCAGCGGGGTCGGCCAGACGGTCAAGGAGGCCATGGACGATGCCCGCAAGGACATCAGCCAGGGCAACATCAAGATTTCCGCCGACAAGCAGCCGCGTGCGGAGATCACGCCGGACGGGCGGCTGCTGATCGGCGGCAAGGACGTGCCGGCCGATGAGGCCCAGCGCCGGCAGCTGCTGGAATACCGCGGCCACGTCGTTGCCATTGCAATGGACGGCATGGATGTCGGCCTGGCCGGTGCCAAGCTCGGCGCCAGTGCTGCCGGAGAGGCCCTGAAGGGCATCTTCAGCGGCGACAGCGAGGGCATCGAGAAGCGGATCAATGCCGAGGCGGAGAAGATCGAAGCCCAGGCCAAGCGCATCTGCAACCGCATGCCGGCGATGCTGGCCAGCCAGCAGGCGCTGGCCGCATCGCTGCCCGCGTTCAAGCCGTACGCCACGATGGACCAGAGTGATGTCGACGACTGCGGCAAGGACACCGTGGTCCAGCGCTAAGCCTGTGACAGATCAGCGCACCCGGCCGGCAGCGGCGCCCCGCTGCCGGCCGTGACGTGCCGACCGGCTTACAATGTCGGCCCCGGACGCCCCCGAACCGAATGCCATGAAGAAGTTGTTCCTGCTGCTGGCCGCCCTTCTCTGCCTGGGCCTGGTCGGCTGTGACAAGGATTACCGCAACCACCGCGCCGAGCGCGGCAAGCCCAAGATTTCCGTCAGCGAAGGGATGGTGACCGTGCGTCGCCCGCCGGCACCGAACATCATCATCCTCGGCGATGGCACGATGAAGGTGGACGAGATCCAGATCCCGCTCGACGAAGGGCAGAAGCAGATGCTGCAGACGATGTTCGGCAGGCTGCAGGTGCTGCGCCAGAACACCCTGGTCGCCGCCCCGGCCGATCCCAACATGCAACCGGTGAAGATCCAGCCGCCGGAAGGCATGGAAGTGATCCCGGCCGACCTGGTCCAGCGCATCCCCGAGTTCAAGGACTACACCGACACCTTCGGCAACATCGTCGCCGACCGTCGCTGAAAAAACGCCGCCCCCGGGGCGGCGTTTCCTCTTGTAGAGCCGAGCATGGGCTCGGCCCTACGACCGGCGCATCAACCGCCGCCGCCACCGCCCCCCGCGTGGATGCCACCGGCAGTCAGCGCGGTGGGGTCCAGCAGGCGGCGCAGTTCCGCTTCCTGCAGGCCGCTGTCTTCCAGCGCTACGTCCAGCACCGGGCGCTGTTCCTTGTAGGCACGCTTGGCAATGGCCGCTGCCTTCTCGTAGCCGATGATCGGGTTCAGCGCCGTGACCAGGATGGGATTGCGCGACAGCGCCTCGGCAACACGGTCTTCGCGCACCTTCAGCCCGGCAATCGCGCTGTCGGCCAGCAGCCGCGACACATTGGCCAGCAGGCCGATGCCATCCAGCAGGTTCACCGCGATCAGCGGCAGCGTGACGTTGAGCTGGAAGTTGCCGGTCTGCCCGGCCACGGTGATCGCGGTGTGGTGGCCGATCACCTGCGCGCAGGCCATCACGGTTGCTTCCGGAATCACCGGGTTGACCTTGCCCGGCATGATCGAGCTGCCCGGCTGCAGTGCCGGCAGTTCGATCTCGCCCAGCCCGGCCAGCGGACCGGCGTTCATCCAGCGAAGATCATTGGCGATCTTGATCAACGCCACGGCCAGCGCATTGAGCTGGCCCGACAGTTCCACCGCATCGTCCTGCGCGGCCAGGCCTTCGAACTTGTTCTCGGCGCTGTCGAACTTGAACCCGGTCTGCTGCTTCAGTGCCTTGGCCACCTGCGCGCCGAAACGCGGGTCGGCGTTGATGCCGGTGCCGATGGCGGTGCCGCCCAGCGGCAGGCGACGCACGCGCTTGAGGCTGTCCTCAATGCGCTCCTGCGCCGAAGCCAGCTGTGCCGACCACGCGCCGAACTCCTGCTCGAAGGTCAGCGGCATCGCATCCATCAGGTGGGTACGGCCGGTCTTGACCACCTTGCGCAGGCTGCGGCCCTTCTTGTCCAGGATCTTGCGCAGGTGCACCAGCGCCGGCAGCAGCTGCTCGTGCGCGGCCAGCACCGCCGACACGCGCAGCGCGGTCGGAATGACGTCATTGGAGCTCTGCCCCTGGTTGACGTGGTCATTGGGATGCACTGTGGCCTTGCCGGCCTTGCCGGCACGGTTGGCCAGGGTGGCAATGACCTCGTTGGCATTCATGTTCGAGGATGTACCCGAACCGGTCTGGTAGACGTCGATCGGGAAGTGCGCGTCCCAGTCGCCGGCCGCCACCTCGGCGGCAGCGGCCTGGATGGCCTTGGCCACGGTCCTGGGCAGATGGCCCAGCTCGGCGTTGACGCCGGCAGCGGCGCCCTTGACCAGGCCCAGCGCACGGATGAAACCGCGCGGCATGCGCTGGCCCGACACCGGGAAATTCTGCACGGCACGCTGGGTCTGCGCGCCCCACAGGGCATCGGCAGGCACCTGCAGCTCACCCATGCTGTCATGTTCGATCCGGAATCCCGGGGTGGCACCCTTGCTTGCAGCTTTGCTCATTGCATCAACTCCGCACTACTTCAGTTGGGGAAAGGGAAGCGGCGGCTGGCAGGGTGTCGCTTCCCGGGCTGGCGGCTGCGCCAACAATACTCCGTTGCCCGTAGCGTGGGATGACGAGGACGGGCCAGAACGTTCCGTCTGCACGGCCGTTCTGCGTGCGCAAGGGTACTGCCGGCCGCTGGCCGGCAATCCATGCAGGGCGTGGCCGGGCGTGGTCGCCGGCCAGCGGCGGGCACTACCTCACCGGCACGTCGTAGAATATCGGCCCCGCCGCTCGCCCCAGCCCTGCCGACATGTCCGATTCCGCCCTGCTCGCCCTGTCCCCGCTCGATGGCCGCTATGCCGGCAAGGTCGACGCCCTGCGCCCGATCTTCTCCGAGTACGGCCTGATCAAGGCCCGCATCACGGTGGAAGTGGAGTGGCTGCTGGCCCTGGCCGCCGAGCCGGGCATCGTCGAGCTGGCGCCGTTCTCCGACGCTGCCATCGCCCGCCTGCGCGCGCTGGCCGCCCGCTTCAGCCCGGCCCAGGCCGCGCGCGTGAAGGAGATCGAGCGCACCACCAACCATGACGTCAAGGCGGTGGAGTACTTCATCAAGGAACAGCTGAAGGACGACGCCGAGCTGGCGCCGGCGCTGGAATTCGTGCATTTCGCCTGCACCAGCGAAGACATCAACAACCTCAGCTACGGCCTGATGCTGGAACAGGCGCGCCGCGAGGTGCTGCTGCCGACCCTGGACGGCATCGCCAGCACCCTGCGTACCCTGGCCCATGCCCAGGCCGGCCAGCCGATGCTGTCGCGCACCCACGGCCAGACCGCCTCGCCGACCACCCTGGGCAAGGAACTGGCCAACGTGGTCGCCCGCCTGGAGCGCCAGCGCCGGCAGATCGCTGCGGTCGAGCTGACCGGCAAGATCAACGGCGCGGTCGGCAACTACAACGCCCACGTGGCCAGCTACCCGGACGTGGACTGGCCGGCCTTCGCCGAGCGCTTCGTGACCGGCCTGGGCCTGGTGTTCAACCCGTACACCACGCAGATCGAACCGCACGACAACGTCGCCGAGATCGGCGATGCCGCACGCCGTGCCAACATCATCCTGATCGACCTGGCCCGTGACATCTGGGGCTACATCTCGCTGGGCTACTTCAAGCAGCGCCTGAAGGAAGGCGAAGTCGGTTCGTCGACGATGCCGCACAAGGTCAACCCGATCGATTTCGAGAATGCCGAAGGCAACTTCGGCATCGCCAACGCGCTGTTCGAGCACTTCAGCGCGAAGCTGCCGATCAGCCGCTGGCAGCGTGACCTGACCGATTCCACCGTGCTGCGTGCACTGGGCACCGCGTTCGGCCACAGCCAGGTGGCGCTGGATTCGCTGGCCAAGGGCCTGGGCAAGCTGGAAGTGAACCCGCAGCGCCTGGATGCCGATCTGGACGCAGCCTGGGAAGTGCTGGCCGAGGCCGTGCAGACGGTGATGCGCCGCCACGGCCTGCCGAACCCGTATGAGCAGCTGAAGGCGCTGACCCGCGGCCAGGGCATCACGGCCGAGTCGATGCGTGCGTTCGTGCAGGGGCTTGAGTTGCCGGCGGATGCGAAGCAGCGCCTGCTGGAGATGACCCCGGGCAGCTACACCGGCCTGGCCGAGTCGCTGGCGAAGAAGATCTAAGGGGTTTCCTTTGCGGCGGCGGCCGCGGGCGCTGCCTGCGGCAGGCAACTGCAACATCAACGTCAAGAGCGGCTCTGGGTTATTGCCTCGCTTGGCGGGGCGGGTTGGGTTCGCGGGGGACGCCGTGAACCCGTCCCTGGGGGCTTGGCCGCGGCATCCATGCCGCGGACACCCCCGCGAACCCAACCCGCCCCACCTCTGACAGATTCCCGGTGACGGATCGAAGAGCATTGGGTTGTCGGGACGGAATTTGAAAGAGGGACGCGGCTTCGCCGCGTCCCTCTTTTGTTTTGGCACGAGCAAGCGCAGCGCGCGACCCGCTGTTGCTTTTGCTTTTCTTCTTCCATTCCGTGGCGGGCCGCGCAGGAAACTGCCAGGGGCCGGGCGGGTGGGCTGCGCGGGGGTGTCCGCCGCATGGATGCGGCGGCCAAGCTTACAGGGACGTACTTGCAGCGTCCCCCGCGCAGCCCACCCGCCCGGCCAAGCGCGGCTTTTGCTTGTGAACCCACCCCGCCACGAGGGGCTCCGCCGTTGGCCGGACACCCCGCGACAAACCCGCGCACGTGCGCAATCCCGACGAACGGCGGACAATGGAACCCTTGGCGGCCCGCCACGCCGCCCCTCCCGCTTTCCGCTGCAAGGATTCCCCCATGGCCGCCCGCAAGTCCTCCGCCCCCCTGATCGAAGTCACCGCCCGTCCCGGCCAGCCGCTGGGCATGGCGCCGGCCACCTTCCTGCGCGACTTCTGGCAGAAGCGCCCGCTGCTGATCCGCAAGGCCTTCCCCGATTTCCAGACCCCGGTGCAGCCGGAAGACCTGGCCGGGCTGGCCTGCGAGGAAGGCGTGCTGGCGCGCCTGATCGAGCATGACAAGACCCAGGACGGCTGGCGCGTGCGCACCGGCCCGTTCCAGGAAGACGTGTTCCCCGCCCTGCCCGACCACGACTGGACCCTGCTGGTGCAGGACGTGGACAAGTGGGACCCCGACGTACGCGCCCTGATCGAGCATTTCAGCTTCCTGCCGCGCTGGCGCATGGATGACGTGATGATCAGCTTCGCCGCCACCGGCGGTTCGGTCGGCGCCCACGTCGACCAGTACGACGTGTTCCTGCTGCAGGCCCACGGCCATCGCCGCTGGCAGATCGATGCCAGCGAATCGATCAAGGGCAGGCAGCCGCCGCTGGGCTTCCGCCCGGACGTGGAGCTGAAGCTGCTGAAGGTGTTCAAGCCCACCCACGACTGGGTGCTGGCGCCGGGCGACATGCTGTACCTGCCGCCGAACGTGCCGCACCACGGCGTCGCCGAAGACCCCTGCCTGACCTTCTCGTTCGGCATGCGTGCACCGTCGTCGGCCGAGCTGATCAGCGACTACCTGGACACCCTGATCGCCGATGCCGACGAAAACATCCGCTACCAGGATGCCGATCTGAAGGTACCGGCCGACCCGAACGAAATCGACACGGTGGCGATGGCACGGGTGATCACTGCGCTCAACGCCATCCGCATGAACGACCCGGACAAGCTGGGCGACTGGTTCGGCCGCTTCATCACCACCTACCGCGCCGCTGGCGAAGTGATGGCCCACCAGGCCGCGCCGGCACCGGAGGAAGTGGTCCAGGCGCTGGCCTCGGGCCTACTGCTGCAGCGTCACCCGTGGGCACGCCTGGCCTGGCGCCGGGCCAAGCGCGGTGCCAGCCTGTACGTCAGCGGCCAGGACTTCGCGCTGCCGGTGAAGGACGCCCAGCGCCTGGCCGGCGCCGAACAGCTCGATGCCGCCGCCTATCGCGGCCTGTCCGACAAGGGCCGTGCCGTGCTCCAGCAGCTGCTGGTGGGCGGCGTGTTCCAGCTGATCGATCCCAGCGAAATGCATGACGCCGAAGACGAGGACGACGGCGAGGATGCCGTGGTGCTCGGCGAGGTCGTCGAAGGCCGTGACCGCGTGGATGCGATCGACGCCGACGCGGTGTCCGACGATGTCCACACCGTGACCGTGCACGACGACGGCATCGAAGTCATCGTCAACTTCGAGGATGACGAGGAAGACGACAGCGACACGGGCCGTGGCTGAGCCCTCGCCATGATCCGGATCCAGCAGGTCAGCCACGCCGATGCCCACGCCGCCATCCACGACGTGCGCCAGCGCGTGTTCGTGCAGGAACAGGGCATCGCAGCGGCGCTGGAACGCGATGCGCTGGACCCGGTCAGCGCCCATGTGCTGGCGCTGGACGCTGATGGCCAGCCGGTGGGCACCGGCCGGCTGGCCCCGGATGGACGCATCGGCCGCATGGCGGTATTGGCCAGTCATCGCAGCCAGGGGGTCGGCCAGGCCCTGCTGGAGGCCCTGGTTGAAGCCGGGCGCCGGCTCGGCCTGGCTGAGCTGCACCTGCACGCCCAGCTGCCGGCCCGCGATTTCTATGCCCGCCAGGGCTTCCTGCCGGAAGGCGAGGTGTTCGAAGAGGCCGGCATCGGCCACCAGCAGATGCGCCGCCGGCTGGGCGCGGCCAGCGCGATCGACAGCCGCGCCGAAGCAGTGGCCATCACCACCGCCATCGTCCACCGCGCCCGCCGCCAGCTGTGGCTGCACAGCCGCCAGCTGGACCCGGGGCTGCTCGACGCGCCGCCGGTGCAGGCCGCCCTGCGCCGCTTCGTCACCGCCCGTCACGACAAGCAGCTGCGGGTGATCGTGCATGACGCCGCCGCGATCGCCTCTGCGGGCGCGCCACTGCTGGCGCTGGCCCAGCGCCTGCCCAGCGTGATCCAGTTCCGCGAGGTCAGCGATCCGGTCGACCGCGCCCTGGCCTCGGCCTGCCTGCTCAACGATGCGGGCGACTTCTACTTTCGTCTGATCGGCCATCGCCTTGACGGCGAGGCCGGCATCGCGCTGCCGGCACGTTCGCAGCCGTTCGAGCAGCAATTGCAGCGTGTCTGGGACCGTTCGCGCGATTGCAGCGAACTGCGCGCGCTCGGCATCTGAGCCGGCGCTGCTGACCCAACCTGTCTGGAACCGGCACCGGCGGACGTGGGATGCCCGCGGTGGTGCCCCTTCGTGTCCCGTTGGGGGTACAATTTGGCTGTTTGAACGCGCCCGCGCAGGGCTATTCATCTTCCTGCCGGGTCCTTCTGAAGCCATACCCCACAAAGCGAATCAACACCCTCCATCGTGGACAATCAACTGAAGCAGTTTGCGCAATCTTCGCAACTCGCCGGCGGCAACGCCTCCTATGTCGAGGACCTGTACGAGCAGTACCTGGTCTCCCCGGATAGTGTCGATCCCAAATGGAAAACCTACTTTGACGGCTTCAAGGGCCGCGAAGCAGGTGACATTCCGCACTCGGCCGTCATCTCCCACATCGCGGACGCGGCCAAGGATGCGCTGAAAGCTGGCACCGGCACCGGTGCGGGCGACGAGCGCGAGCGCAATGTCGGTCGTCTGATCACCGCCTACCGCTCGCGCGGCCACCTGGACGCCCGCCTTGATCCGCTGGGCCTGGCCGCGCCGGTCAACACGCCCGACCTGGGCCTGGCGTTCCACAGCCTGTCCGATGCCGACCTCAACAGCGAGTTCAGCACCGGCGGCGTCGGCGGCCAGCCGCGCATGAAGCTGCGCGACCTGCTGGCACGCCTGAAGGCGACCTACACCGGCTCGATCGGTGCGGAGTTCATGCACATCTCCGAGGTCGAGCAGCGCCAGTGGATCTACAAGAAGCTGGAAGCCGCCGGTGGCAACTACCAGCTGGACGCTGACACCCAGCGCCGCACCCTGGAGCGCCTGACTGCGGCCGAAGGCCTGGAGCGCTACCTGCACACCAAGTACGTCGGCCAGAAGCGCTTCTCGCTGGAAGGCGGCGATTCGCTGATCCCGATGATGGACACCATCATCCGCAACGCCGGCAAGGATGGCGTCAAGGATGTGGTGATCGGCATGGCCCACCGTGGCCGCCTGAACGTGCTGGTCAACACCCTGGGCAAGAACCCGCGCAAGCTGTTCGACGAGTTCGAAGGCAAGTTCGAGCACGACGAGCACGCCTCGGCCGGCGACGTGAAGTACCACATGGGCTTCTCCGCCGACGTCGCCACCGATGGCGGCCCGGTGCACCTGGCGCTGGCGTTCAACCCGTCGCACCTGGAAATCGCCGACCCGGTCGTGGCCGGCTCCGTGCGTTCGCGCCAGGAGCGCCGCAAGGACACCGCGCGCAAGCAGGTCATGCCGATCCTGATCCACGGCGACGCGGCCTTCTCCGGCCAGGGCGTGGTCATGGAACTGTTCCAGATGTCGCAGGCCCGCGGCTTCGCCGTCGGCGGCACCGTGCACATCGTGGTCAACAACCAGGTCGGCTTCACCACCTCCAACCCGCTGGATACGCGTTCCACGCGCTATGCCACCGACGTGGCGAAGATGATTGCCGCCCCGGTGCTGCACGTGAACGGCGATGACCCGGAAGCGGTGGTGTTCGCCGCACAGCTGGCCTTCGAGTTCCGCCAGACGTTCGCCAAGGACGTGGTCATCGACCTGATGTGCTACCGCCGCTGGGGCCACAACGAGGCCGACGAACCGGCGATCACCCAGCCGTTGATGTACCAGGTGATCCGCAAGCACCCGACCACCCGCGAGATGTACGCCGAGCAGCTGGAAAAGGCGGGCGTGATCGCCGCCGGCGCCGGCAAGGCGATGGTCGATGCCTACCGCGAGAAGCTGGACGCCGGTGAAGTGACCACCGAGCTGGCCAAGGTCGAGAAGACCCCGCCGAGCAGCCCACTGTTCGTCGATTGGCCGAAGCTGCTGGAAGGCAAGCTGTCCGACCCGGTCTCGACCAAGGTCGAGAAGAACAAGCTGGTCGAGCTGGCCAAGCTGATCAACACCATTCCCGATGAAGTGCAGCTGCACTCGCGCGTGGCCAAGGTCTATGACGACCGCCGCAAGATGGCCGCCGGCGAGATCCCGGGCGACTGGGGCTTTGCCGAGAACCTGGCCTACGCCACCCTGCTCGACGAAGGCCATGCGCTGCGCCTGGTCGGCCAGGACGTCGGCCGCGGTACCTTCACGCACCGCCACGCGATCCTGCACGACCAGAAGACCGACAACTACTACATGCCGCTGCGGCAGCTGGTGGATTCGCCGGAGAAGGCCACCGTCATCGATTCGCTGCTGAGCGAAGAAGCGGTGATGGCCTACGAGTACGGCTTCTCCACCACCGATCCGAACACGCTGTGCATCTGGGAAGGCCAGTTCGGCGACTTCGCCAACGGTGCCCAGGTGGTGATCGACCAGTTCATCGCCGCCGGTGAAGCCAAGTGGGGCCGCATTTCCGGCCTGACCCTGCTGCTGCCGCATGGCTATGAAGGGCAAGGCCCGGAACACAGCTCGGCGCGCCTGGAGCGCTTCCTGCAGCTGTGCGCGCTGGAGAACATGCTGGTGGTGGTGCCGTCGACCCCGGCCCAGGCCTTCCACATGCTGCGTCGCCAGCTGCACATGACCACCCGCAAGCCGCTGGTGGTGATGTCGCCGAAGTCGCTGCTGCGCCACAAGCTGGCCGTGTCGACCCTGGACGAGCTGGCCAACGGCGAGTTCCAGCACCTGATCGGCGATGCCAACGCAGACGCCAAGAAGGTCAAGCGCGTGGTGCTGTGCTCGGGCAAGGTCTATTACGACCTGCTGGAGGACCAGATCAAGCGCGGCCAGGACGACGTGGCGATCATCCGCGTGGAGCAGCTGTATCCGTTCCCGCGTGCGCTGCTGGCGGCCGAACTGAAGAAGTACGGCAAGGCCACCGACGTGGTGTGGACGCAGGAAGAACCGCAGAACCAGGGCGCGTGGTACCAGATCCGCCACCACCTGCAGTTCTGCCTGGCCGATGGCCAGAACCTGCACTACGCCGGTCGCGCACGTTCGGCCTCGCCGGCTGCCGGTCACATGGCTGACCACGTCCGCGAGCAGCAGCAGCTGATCGCCGACGCACTGGTCAACCCGTTCAACGACCAGGTCGCTGAATAACTCTCCCCCCTATTTAGAAGACAAACCAGGAAGCTCCCGCATGGCCACCGAAGTCAAAGCCCCGGTACTGCCCGAATCCGTCGCCGACGGCACCATCGCCACCTGGCACAAGAAGGTGGGCGACGCCGTCAAGCGCGACGAAAACCTGCTTGACCTGGAAACCGACAAGGTCGTCCTGGAAGTGCCGTCGCCGGTCGACGGCGTGCTGAAGGAAATCAAGTTCGCCGAAGGCTCGACCGTGACCTCCAGCCAGGTCGTGGCGATCATCGAGGAAGGCGCCGTTGCGGCTGCTCCGGCCCCGGCCGCCGAGGCCGCTCCGGCCGCTGCTCCGGCCGCCGCTGCTCCGGCTCCGGCCGCTGCCGCTGCGCCGGCCCCGGCCGCCAAGTCGGCCGCCGATGCGCTGCCGCCGGGCGCCCGCTTCACCGCCATCACTGAAGGCGTGAACCCGGCCGATGTCGACGGCACCGGCCGTCGCGGCGCGGTCACCAAGGAAGACATCGTCAACTTCGCCCGCAACGGCGGCGCCGGCAAGGCCGGTGGCGCACGCCCGGAAGAGCGCGTGCCGATGACCCGCATCCGCAAGCGCATTGCCGAGCGCCTGATGGAGTCGAAGAATTCGACCGCCATGCTGACCACCTTCAACGAAGTCGACCTGTCGAAGGTGTCGGCGGCGCGCAAGGAACTGCAGGACGAGTTCGTCAAGGCCCACGGCATCAAGCTGGGCTTCATGAGCTTCTTCGTGAAGGCCGCCGCCAACGCGCTGCAGCGCTTCCCGCTGGTCAACGCCTCGATCGACGGCGACGACATCATCTATCACGGCTACTCGGACATCTCGATCGCCGTCTCGACCGAGAAGGGCCTGGTCACGCCGGTGCTGCGCAACGTCGAGCGCATGTCGTTCGCCGACATCGAGAAGACCATCGCCGACTACGCCAAGAAGGCCCGTGACGGCAAGCTGGGCCTGGAAGAACTGCAGGGCGGCACCTTCACCGTGACCAACGGCGGCACCTTCGGTTCGCTGCTGTCGACCCCGATCATCAACCCGCCGCAGAGCGCCATCCTGGGCATGCACGCCATCAAGGAGCGTCCGATCGCCCAGAACGGCCAGGTCGTGATCGCGCCGATGATGTACCTGGCGCTGTCCTACGACCACCGCATCATCGACGGCAAGGACTCGGTGCAGTTCCTGGTGGACATCAAGAACCAGCTGGAAAACCCGGGCCGCATGCTGTTCGGCCTGTAAGAAACCTCCCGCCCCTCCGCGCCTGCGCGGAGGGGTTCTGGTAATGCATCAAGGAATAATTCAATGGCTGAACAATTCGACGTCGTCGTCATCGGTGCTGGCCCGGCCGGTTACCACGCTGCCATCCGCGCGGCCCAGCTGGGCCTGAAGACCGCCTGCATCGACGCAGCGCTGGGCAAGGACGGCAAGCCGGCCCTCGGCGGCACCTGCCTGCGCGTGGGCTGCATCCCGTCCAAGGCGCTGCTGGATTCCTCGCGCCAGTACTGGAACATGGGCCACATCTTTGGCGACCACGGCATCAGCTTCAAGGATGCCAAGATCGACGTCGAGGCGATGGTTGGCCGCAAGGACAAGATCGTCAAGCAGTTCACCGGCGGCATCGCCATGCTGTTCAAGGCCAACAAGGTCGCCACCTACTACGGCTTCGGCCAGCTGCAGCCGGGCAACGTGGTCAAGGTGAAGCAGCACGACGGTTCGGAAGTCGAGCTGAAGGGCACCAACGTCATCATCGCCGCCGGCTCGGATTCGATCGAGCTGCCGTTCGCCAAGTTCGACGGCGAGACCATCGTCGACAACGTCGGCGGCCTGGACTTCACCGAAGTGCCGAACCGCCTGGCGGTGATCGGCGCCGGCGTGATCGGCCTGGAACTGGGCAGCGTGTGGAAGCGCCTGGGCGCTGAAGTCACCATCCTGGAAGCCATGCCGGAGTTCCTGGCGGCTGCCGATGCCGAAGTGGCCAAGGCGGCTGCCAAGGAATTCAAGAAGCAGGGCCTGGACATCAAGCTCAATGCCAAGGTCTCCAAGACCGAGATCACCGGCAAGGGCAAGAAGAAGGAAGTCATCGTCACCTACACCGACGCGGAAGGCGAAAAGACCCTGACCGTGGACAAGCTGCTGGTGGCCGTGGGCCGTCGCGCGGCGACCAAGGGCCTGCTGGCCGAAGGCACCGGCGTCAAGGTCAACGAGCGCGGCCAGATCGAAGTCGATGCGCACTGCCACACCGGCGTCAACGGCGTGTGGGCGGTCGGCGACTGCGTGCGCGGCCCGATGCTGGCACACAAGGGCTTCGAGGAAGGCATCGCGGTGGCTGAGCTGATCGCCGGCCTGCCGGGCCACGTCAACTTCGACACCATTCCGTGGGTCATCTACACCGAGCCGGAACTGGCCTGGGTCGGCAAGACCGAAGCCCAGCTGAAGGCCGAAGGCATTCCGTACAAGGCCGGCAGCTTCCCGTTCGCCGCCAACGGCCGTGCCGTGGCGATGATCGAACCGGCAGGCTTCGTGAAGATCCTGGCCCATGCCGAAACCGACCGCATCCTGGGCATGCACCTGGTCGGCGCCAACGTTTCCGAGCTGGTGCACGAAGGCGTGCTGACCATGGAGTTCAGCGGTTCGGCCGATGACCTGGCCCGCATCTGCCACGCCCACCCGTCGCTGTCGGAAGTGGTCCACGACGCGGCGATGGCGGTCAGCAAGCGCGCCATCCACAAGGCGAACTGATCTTCCGGCAGTGCCGGCCGCTGGCCGGCATCACCCGGATATGAAAAACCCCGCCTCGGCGGGGTTTTTTGTTGCCCGTTTCCCTGTAGCGCCGAGCACGGGCTCGGCGCTACACCTTTCCAGCAGGCTTCTTCGGTGGATCCTCACAGACCCTGTGCTGCACCACCGTATCGCCGGCCTTCCATTGCTTGACCACCCGGCAGCGCGCCTCGGCTTTCGGCGCAGGGGCCGCCGCGGCATTGGCTTCGTCAGCCGCAGCGCTCTGCTCGCGCTCCAGCCACGCCGACGGGGGTGCCGGGGGTGCCGGGGGCGCGGCCAGCACCGGGCCTGGCAACAGGACCAGACCGGCCAGCAGCGCCCTCCTCATGCGGGAACCGCCCGGCCACCGAGCAGACGCGCCGGCAGCATGAACAGCGCGCGCAGGAAGGCGAACAGCGCCGAGAAGGTGATGCCGACCAGGCGGAACGGCAGGCTCAGCAGCCACACGAACGGCCAGGCGATCAGGGCGAGGATCGCCAGCGGCCAGCACAGCACGAACAGCAGGCACCACACACCGAGCGCGAACAGGGTCTTCATCACGGTCTCCTTGGGGCGGCACCCTGCCGCCTGTGCACACCTTGGCGCCCTGCCTGCGCCGCCGGCAAACGGTTTGCGACGAAACCGGGCTGGCGGCGATGAAACCGGTGGTGGGGAAACCGGAGATTGATCAGGTTGCCGGCCAGCGGCCGGCACTACCGAACGGAGTCACACCGGGACTGCCCCCGGGCGGCCATGGGTCACCTGGAAGCGCGCCACGGTGCGCACCGCGGCATCCGGGCGCAGCACGCTGTCGGCGAAGCGCAGTTCGGCGTCCAGCGTCTGCCGGTTCAACTGCAGCTGCCACCAGCCGCGGCGGTCGCCGTCGAAGTAGCGGATGTGCGGGTTCTGCACTATCGACGGACCGTAGTACGGCCCATACGGCGTATCGTCACCGCCGCTGCTGATCGCCGGGGCGATGAATTCGGTGGCGACGACCGGCGCACCGGGGGCATCGAAATCCAGCTTGAGGTCGTTGACGAAGGTGGAGTGCCAGTCGCCGCCAAGCACGATGGCATTGCCCTGCCCGCCCGCCTGCATCGCCTGCAGCAGACGCCTGCGTGCGGCGGGATAGCCATCCCAGGCGTCGTTCCAGAAGCGCTCGCGCGGCGTGCCGCCGTCCAGCCGCAGCTGCGCCATCAGCAGCTGCTGCACCACCACGTTCCAGCGCGCGCCCTGTGCGGCGGCCATCGACTGCGTGAACCACGCTTCCTGGCCGATGCCGAGCATGCTCATGCGTGGATCGAGCGCCGCCTCGCAGCGTGGTGACTCGCCCACACCACAGGGATTGGCCGGGCGGAACTGGCGGCAGTCCAGCAACGTCAGCTGTGCCAGGTCGCCATAGCGCAGGCGCCGATGCACGCGCAGGCCGCCGTTGCCCGCAGGCGTGCTGCGCATCGGCAGGTGTTCGTAGAACGCACGGTAGGCCGCCGCGCGGCGCACGATGAAATCCTCCGTCGAGACGCCGGGCTTCTCCGGATGGATACCAGAGTAATCGTTCTGCACTTCGTGGTCGTCCCAGATCACCGCGAAGGCATGCGCGGCATGGGCCGCCTGAAGATCCGGATCGAGCTTGTACAGCGCGTACTGGTCACGGTAGCGCTGCAGGCTGATGGTTTCACCGCTGAAGCGCGCCGCATCCAGCGTTTCGCCGCGCGCATTCTGCAGCGGGCTGTACTCGTACAGGTAATCGCCCGCATGCAGCACCAGGTCGACATCGCTCTGCGCGATGTCCCGCAGTACCGGGTAATAGCCGCTGTTCCAGGCCTGGCAGGTGCACAACGCCAGCCGCAGCTGCTGCAGCTGGGTTTCCAGCAGCGGTGCGGTACGGAAGTGGCCAACCGGACTTTCCTCATCACCGTCGCAGGCGAAGCGGTAGTAGTAGTCGCGGCCCGGGCGCAGGCCGTTGACCTCCACATGCACCGAATGCGCGAGCTCGGGCACCGCCGCGGCAACACCACGCTGCACCAACCGTCGCATCCGGGCGTCTTCGGCCACGAACCAGCGCACCGGCACCGCCCGCGACGGCATGCCACCGCCGTTGAGCGGGTCCGGCGCCAGCCGCGTCCACAGCACTGCACCCTGTGGATCCGGATCGCCAGCGGCGACGCCGAGGGTGAACGGATCACGCCCCAGCCGCGGCCGTGGGCCCGCCGTGGCCAGCCCCGGCATCGCCGCCAGCGCGATCGCCGCCCCCGTGCCCTGCCACGCCATGCGCAGCAGGCGACGACGGCTTTCCGGATCCACCGGCCCGCGCATCAGAAGCGCACGGTGGCGGTGGCCATCACCTGCCGCGGCGCGCCGACCTGCATGGTCGCCAGGCTGCGGGTCGGGTCGGCGGCGTAGGTGCCGTTGGTGTTGATCGAAGACAGGTAGCGCTTGTCGGTCAGGTTGGTCAGGTTCAGCGCCACAGTCAGGTTCTGCGCCGGGCCCAGCGTGCCGAAGTCATAGGCGACCGACGCGTTGACCAGCCAGTAGCTTGGCACCGACGCGTCGTTGGTATAGGTCACGTAGCGCTTGCCGACGTGGTTGGCCGACAGGCGCATGTCCCACGGGCCCGGGGTCCAGGCCAGGGTGCTGGCGAACATCCATTCGGGGGTGTCGACGGTCTTCTTGCCGCGGGTCGGCACCACGCCGTTGTTCACATAGTCGTTGTCGTAGGTGCTGTCATTCCAGGACAGCACGTTGGACCAGGCCAGGTCCTGCATCGGCTTCAGCTGCAGGGTCGCCTCGGCGCCGCGGCTGGTCACCGAACCAACGTTGGAGAACAGCGCCGGGCAGCCGAGGATGCCCACGCACTGGGCGATCGCCAGCAGGCGGTTGTCGAACTTGACGTCGTACACCGCAACCGAGGCTTCATAGCCCTGGCCGTAGCCGCGCCAGCCCAGTTCCAGGGTGCGCGACTGTTCCGGCTTCAGGTTCTGCGCGCTGGCATCGAACGCGGCCTGTGGCACGTTGAACGGGCTGCCCACGCCCAGCGCATAGGCAGCGACGTTCTTTGCGAACGAACCGAAGATCTCGTTGCCTTCGTTGAGCTTGAAGTTGAAGCCGGCCTGCGGTAGGAAGCCCTTCTTCGAGGTCAGGCTGCTGTTGTTGGCATAGTTGCCCAGTGGCGTGCGCACGCGGGTACGGGTGTGCGGCGATTTCGCGCCGATGTCGAGGGTCAGGCGGTCGTCGAACAGGCGGAAGCGGTCCTGCACGTAGAACTGGCGGGTAATGGTGGTGTAGCGCTGGTGCCACACGCGCTGGTCCGGGTTGCGCAGGAAGAAGTCGTCGGTGACCGGGCCGTCGATGTAGTAGAAGTTGCGCTGAACGCTGTGCCCGTTGTCCTCGTACCACAGGCCGGCTTCCAGTTCGTGGCCACCGACGTTCCAGGTGAACGCCGAGGTCACGCCGGTACGGTCGATCGCGTACTCGGTGGTGCGGATCGAGATCGGGATCTCGCGGAGGGTACCCGGGTTGGACGGATTGGACGGGCTGAACCAGTGGCCCTGGCCACGGTTGCTGTGGTTGTAGACGTTGACCTTCAGCCGCATCGCCTCGTTCAGGCCGAAATCGCCGGCAATGCTGGACAGGTCATCGTTGCGCAGGCCGTGGCCGGAGTAGTACGCATCCCACGGGCTGTTGACGCCGCCGCTGAATTTGCCGCGCGCGGCAGCCACCGCGCGATCCCAGTCCGGCGCGTAGTTGTCCCAGTCCCAGCCGAGGCGATCGATCATCTCCAGCGACAGGTCCTGGTAATCGGCCTCGACGCGGCGCGAGGCGTTGAACAACGCGGTGATCCTGCTGTCCGTTCCGAAGTTGTAGGTGGCCTTGCCGTTGAACTGCTTCAGCTCCTGCGAGCCCTTGCCCTTCCACTTGTCACCTTCCGAATACACGCCGGACAGGTAGGCGGCAAAGCCCTGGTGCTCGCCGGTCTCCAGGCGCGCATAGCTGCGCCGCGCGTTGTCGCTGCCGAAGCCCTGCGCCAGCACCACGCCGTACTCGGTGGACGGATCGATCGAATAGAACTGGAACACACCACCGAGGTTGCTGGTGGACGGCGTGCCAAGCGCACCGATGCCGGTGGACACTTCGGCTCCGCCCAGGTTCTCGCTGATCACGGCACGGCTGATGTGCAGGCCGTTGCTGTTGCCATAGGCCATGTTGCCCAGCGGGATGCCATCGAGCGTGTAGCCCAGGCGGTTCTGGTTGAAGCCACGCAGGCTGATGGTGGTGGACCATTCGTAGGCGCCGGTGGCATCGGCCGACTCGAAGTGCACACCGGGCTTGCTGGCCAGCAGCTTCAGCGGGTTGGCGCCGGGCGGCAGGATCTTCATGTCCTCGGCGGTCACACGCTGCACCTGGCGGGCTTCGCCGCGGCCGATCACCGAGATTGAATCGAGGGTGGTGGCCGACGCTGCGTCGGCAGCAGGAGCAGTTTCAGCGGCAGCCAGCGACGGCAGCCAGGCACAGACCAGCAGGGCCAGCAGATTGCGGCGAAGCGGAGCGTGGGACGGCATGGGGGCGGATTCCTTGGGCACGCTGGACGCCGAAGGGCGGCGTCGAAGGGCAGCAGCGGCGGAATCGTAGAAGCGTCGCGTTACATGTCATTTACACGCCACAGACGGGCGCTCGGCCTTTCGAATGGTCTGCCGGCCGGCGGGTGGTTGCCGGCCAGCGCCCGGCACGACCGTTACTCAAACGAACCGACCGAATCGTGGGCCAGGTTGTCAAAACGGGTGTATTCGCCGAAGAACTTCAGCTTGCACGAACCGGTCGGGCCACCACGATGCTTGCCGATGATGATCTCGGCCAGGCCCTTGTCCGGCGAGTTTTCCTTGTTGTAGTAGTCGTCGCGGTAGATGAACACGATCATGTCCGCGTCCTGCTCGATTGCGCCCGACTCGCGAAGGTCGGCCATCACCGGGCGCTTGTCGGTACGCGTTTCCAGCGAGCGGTTGAGCTGTGACAGCGCGATCACCGGTACGTTCAGTTCCTTGGCCAGGCCCTTCAACGAACGCGAGATTTCCGAGATCTCGGTGGCGCGGTTTTCGCTGTTGCCCGGCACGCTCATCAGCTGCAGGTAGTCGATCACGATCAGGCCGAGATCATGCTCGCGCTTCAGCCGGCGGCACTTGGAGCGCAGCACTTCCGGCGACACGCCCGGCGTATCGTCGATGAAGATCTTGGTTTCCTTCAGCATCTTGATCGCGCTGGTGACGCGGCTCCAGTCCTCGTCTTCCAGCTGGCCGGTACGCAGGCGCTGCGCGTTGATGCGGCCGTTGGAGGAAATCAGGCGCATCGCCAGCTGCGATGCCGACATTTCCATCGAGAACACCGCCACGCCCTTCTTCGACTTGATCGCCGCGTACTCGGCGATGTTCAGTGCGAAAGTGGTCTTGCCCATGGCCGGGCGTGCCGCGAGGATGATCAGGTCGGTCGGCTGCAGGCCGGCGGTCATCGCATCGAAATCAGTGTAGCCGGTCGGCAGGCCGGTGATGTTGCCGCCGTTCTCGAAGCGGTTGCGCAGTTCCTCGAACGCATCCTTCAGCGCACCGGGCATGGCCACGAAATCGGTACGGCCACGCGCGCCCTGTTCGGCAATGGCAAACACGCTCTTTTCCGCCGAGGCCAGCAGCTCGCTGCTGTCGCGGCCTTCGGGCTGGAAGCCATCGTTGACGATATCGGTGCCGACCTGGATCAGCTGCCGCAGCACCGCCTTGTCACGCACGATCTCGGCATAGGCCACGATGTTGGCGGCCGACGGCGTGGTACTGGCCAGCTCGATCAGGTAGGCACCATCACCCACCAGTTCCATCTTGCCCTGCGACTCGAACCACTCGCCCAGCGTCACCGCATCGAACGGACGCTCGCGCTCGGACAGCTCGCGGATCGCGCGATAGATCATCTGGTGGTCGCGGCGGTAGAAATCGCCCTCGGTCAGCTGGTCATTGACCCGGTCGTAGGCCTCGGGCGCCAGCATCAGGCCGCCCAGCACCGCCTGCTCGGCTTCCACCGAATGCGGCGGTACCCGCAACTGGTCGATGCGCGACTCGTCGCGATCGCGATCGAAGCCATCACCGCGCTCTCTGCGGTTGGAACGGAAGCCGGGACGAGCGGACATGCTGCGGTGTTTCCTGCAAAAGTGGGCCAGACGAGTGTAGGCATGCGCCGACCCCGGCGACCATGGACAAGCCTGTGGATAAGCCGTGGAGAAACGGGGGATATCCGCCGGCGCCTGGCCAGACTGGCGTGGGGGCGTCGCACTGCCTGCGACGGGCGCCCTTGCGGCACCCGAGCGGGACATTATCGCAGATCAACGTCCCGGGGTCGGAGCCCGTCGCTGCGCGTCAGGATCCGCCCCCCAGGCGCGGCCGGGTCGTCCGCAGGCGTCAATCGCCCTTGGCGTGCACTGCGATCAGCGCCAGGAAGCGGTCAACATAGCCCTGCAGGAACTTCTGCGTGCCTTCGTTGTGGATCGTGCCGTCGGCATCGATCAGGCCGTCCTTGAAGTGGATGAAGGCCTCGGGCTGGCCAAGCACGTGCATGTCCAGGAAGGCCAGGCTGTTGCGCAGGTGCTGCTGGGCCACGGCGGTGCCGATCTGGCCGATGGATGCACCGATCACCGCCGCCGGCTTGCCGGCAAACGCGCTGTCGCCATAGGGGCGCGATCCGATATCGATGGCGTTCTTGAGCACGCCGGGCACCGACCGGTTGTACTCGGGCGTCACGAACAGCACCGCGTCGGCAGCGCGCACCTGGTCCTTGAGCCGGGTGCCCTGCGGCGGATAGTCGGCGTCGAAATCCTGGTCGTACAACGGCAGGTCGCCGATCTGCACGTACTGGAAGCGCGCGCGGTCACCGGCGAGCTTTTCCAGCGCATGGGCCAGCTTGCGGTTGCAGGAGTCCTTGCGCAGGCTGCCGACGAACACGGCGATGGTGGGGGTGGACATCGGGACATTCTCCTCACGGTGCGGAACGCCCAGCCTAGCCCCCGGGCACGTGCGGGCCGGTGAAGATCAGCGCCTCGCAATGCCTGCGCGCACGTCGCGCCAATGCGCCTGCCAGGCCTGGAACATCAGCACGTTCCACAGATGGGTATGCCACTTGCGCTGCCCCGCCAGGAACTGCTGCCACAGTGGCTGCACCGCCGCCGCCGACAACACGCCCTCGCGCTCCAGCCGCGACGGCTGCAGCAGGTCCTCGGCCCACGGGCGCAGGTCGCCCTTCAGCCAGTCGCTGACCGGTGCGCCGAAGCCACGCTTGGGGCGGTGCACCATCGAATGCGGCACATAGCGCCCCAGCACGCGCTTGAGCAGCACCTTGCTGGTGGTCTCGCTGCGCTTGAAGCCCAGTGGCAGCGACCAGGCGAACTCGGCCACGCGCCAGTCCAGCAGGGGCGCGCGCGCCTCCAGGCTGACCGCCATCGAGGTACGGTCGACCTTGCACAACAGGTCGTCCGGCAGGTAGGTCACGAAATCGGCCAGCATCATTGCATCGGCCGGGGTACCCGCGCCGTGCAGCGGATCGGCCAGGTCGTAGAAGCTGCCGGCCGCCTGCGCACCGGGTACCGCCGCCGCCGGGTCGCGCCAGCGCGAAATGCGGTTGCGGTAGACGTCGCCGATGCCACGCGCGCCGGTCTCGGCCAGCAGCGCGGCCAGGCCGCCGGTCCGCGAGGCCTCGCCCTGCTGCTGCGCGCGTGCCCCCATCCAGCGCCGCAGCGGCCCCGGCACGCGGCCGAGCATCTGCCAGTTGCGCAGCGCGCGTACATAGCGGGTGTAGCCGAAGAACAGCTCATCGCCACCGTCGCCGGACAGCGCCACGGTCACCCCCTGCCGCGCCAGCCGGGCGACCAGCGCGGTCGGCACCTGCGAAGCGTCGGCGAAAGGTTCATCGAACATCGATGGCAACTGCGGCACCACCGCCAGGGCGTCGGCGCCGCTGACATACAGCTCGGTGTGATCGCAGCCCAGGTGCGTGGCCAGTTCGCGGGCAAGCGGCGCTTCGTCGTGCCCCGAACCGGTGAAGCCGATGCTGAAGCTGTGCACCGGCTGCCCGCTCTGCGCCTGCATCAGCGCCGCCACCAGCGATGAGTCGGTGCCGCCGGACAGGAACACGCCGACCGGCACGTCGGCCACCATGCGCAGCGCCACCGCGTCGCGCAGCAATGCGTCCAGCTGTTCCTCGGCCTCCTCGATGCGGCCCTGGAACGGTGCGGCCAGCGCGGCCTGCATGCGCGCACGCGCGTCCCAGTACGGGCGCTGCGCCTGCTCCGGGCGATGTGCGGCGGCCCCTGCAGCGACAGCGGCCGCGTCCAGGCGCAGCACGCGGCCCGGCATCAGCTTGTAGCAGCGCTGATGGATGCTGTGCGGCGCCGGGATGTAGTCCAGCCGCAGCAGCAGGGTCAGTGCATCGCGATCGATGTCGTTGTCGAACGCCGGGTGCTGCCACAACGCCTTCAGTTCCGAGCCGAACACCAGCGTGTCGCCGGCCCAGCCGTAATACAGGGGCTTTTTGCCGACGCGGTCGCGAGCCAGCCACAGGCAATGCTGCTGGCGATCCCACAGCGCGATGGCGAACATGCCGTTGCAGCGCTGCAGCGTGTCTTCCACGCCCCACTGCAGGATCGCCGCCAGCAGCACTTCGGTATCGGAGTGGCCGCGGAAGGTGTGCCCCAGCGGCTCCAGCTGTTCACGCAGGGCGGCGAAGTTGTAGACCTCGCCGTTGTACGCCATCACGTAGCGGCCGTCGGCCGAGGCCATCGGCTGGTGGCCCAGCGGGGACAGGTCGAGGATGCTCAGCCGGCGATGCGCCAGCGCGATGCCGGCCTCGGCATCGACCCAGCTGCCGCCATCATCCGGCCCGCGGTGGTGCAGCGCCTGGCCCATGGCCAGGGCCTGCGTCTGCAGTGCCTCGGCCGACGCCAGCGGCGCCGGCAACAACATTCCCGCCAATCCACACATGCATCAGGGTTCCTGCGCCAGGTCGAGGGCGGCGCCAATCACCGCATTGTCGCTTGGAAGCCCGAACATTGCTGCCCCCGCCAGCGGCGTGTAGGTGTCGGCGCCACAGACCCGGCGCAGCGGCAGGTGACCCAAGCCGGCCTCGACCAGCGCCGTGACCACGCCCTCACCCACTCCGCCGCTGTGGCGGCCTTCGTCCAGCACCAGCACCCGCCGCGCGCTGGCGGCCTGGGCGGCGATGAAGCCGGCATCCAACGGTACCAGCCAGCGCAGGTCGACCACCCGCACCTGCCAGCCCAGCTGCTGCTCGATGGCCCGCGCCGCGCGCAACGCCATCGGCACGCCATTGCCATAGGTGTAGATCACCAGGTCTCCGGCCTCCGGTGCGTAGACCCGGCCCTCGCCCGGCACCAGCGCCTGGCCCTGTGCCGGGTAGTCGAACAGCCACTGGCCATCCCCCGCTTCGTGCAGGTCCTTGCTCATGTACAACGCGATCGGCTCCAGGAATACCGCCACGCGCCCATCCACCCGCGCCAGTGCGGCCAGCGTGCGCAGCATCATCACCGCGTCGTCGCCGCGCGAGGGGCAGCCCACCACCAGGCCGGGAATGTCGCGCAGCGCGGTGACCGAGTTGTCATTGTGGAAGTGGCCACCGAAGCCCTTCTGGTAGCCCAGCCCGGCCACCCGCACCAGCATCGGGTTGCGGAACTGGTCGTTGGAGAAGAACTGCAGCGAACACGCTTCGCCGCGCACCTGGTCGATGGCGTTGTGCAGATAGGCCAGGTACTGGATCTCCGGAATCGGCAGCATGCCCAGGTTGGCCAGGCCCTGCGCCATGCCCAGGATCATGGTCTCGTCCAGCAGGGTGTTGAACACCCGGCGTGGGCCGAAGCGGCGCAGCAGATCCTTGGTGACGGTGTACACACCGCCCTTCTGCGCGACGTCCTCACCGAACAGCAGGCTCTGCGGATACTTCGCCAGCAGCTCCTGCAGGCCGTGGTTGATCTGGACCGCGAGGTGGCGTGGCGGCTGCCGTTCGGGCAGGGCCTGCGCACCGCCATACAGCGCTTCGCGCGTCGCGGCGGGCACCTCGCGCCGCGCTTCGGCCTGCACCGCAGCCGGCGTGTACGGCGCAAGCGGCGCCATCACCGCCTGCAGCGACTGCAGCTTCGGCCGTCCTTCGGCCTCGGCGGCGGCGGCCATGCAGCGCGCACGCATCGTCTCGTAGGCGGTCTCGACGGCTGCCGCATCCATCCAGCCCGATTCCAGCGCGATCTGCGCCGAGCGCAGCAGCGGATCCTGCGCCTCGGCCGCGCACAGCTCCGGCAACGGGCGCCATTCCACTTCGAAGTCGGTGCCGGCGTGACCCATCAGGCGCGTGGTGCGCAGATGCAGGAAGGTCGGCCGCCGGGTGCGCCGGCAATGGTCCACCGCGGCCTGCACCTGGGCATGCCCCACGGCCAGGTCAAGGCCATCGGCGAAGAAGTAGTCCAGCCCCGGCTGCCGGCCGAAACGCTCGGCGATCCAGCCCTCCGGCGTCTTCACCGAGATGCCCAGGCCATTGTCCTCGCAGACGAACAGGACCGG
This sequence comes from Stenotrophomonas sp. YJH_SMC_29, assembly GCF_059371235.1. Lineage (NCBI taxonomy): Bacteria > Pseudomonadati > Pseudomonadota > Gammaproteobacteria > Lysobacterales > Lysobacteraceae > Stenotrophomonas > Stenotrophomonas sp. YJH_SMC_29. The sequence goes on from NZ_JCAFUK010000001.1 coordinate 163,040, forward strand.
TGCCGGCAGCTTCTGGTAAGCCGACCACATCGCGGTGTTGAATGCGGTCTGCGCGCTGGCATGGTTGGCCGAGGCATCCCCGAACGAGCACAGCACGATGCTGTCGCCCGGAATGGGAAGCGCCTGGCCCAGTCGCTTGCCACTCTCGATGGCCAGTGCGGTGCCCAGCGCCTTGGGCAGGTGCGAAGCGATGGTCGAGGTCTGCGGCAGCACCCACAGCGGCTTGCTGCCCCACACCTTGTGCCGGCCCCCGCTGGCCGGATCGTCGGCGCTGGCGGCGAACGAAAGCGCGGCATCGCGCAACGGGTCGATGCCCGGCACCTGGCGCGAACGCTCGGCCATGAAGGCACCGGAGCGATAGTGCAGGAACGCCGGGTCGGTATGCCGGCAGGCCCGCGCCAGCAGCGCGTTGCCTTCATGGCCGGACGAACCGATGGTGTAGAAGACCTTGTTCTGCACGCGCAGGACGCGGGCCATCAGGTCCAGCTGGCGGCTGGCCAGCTGCGAATCGAACAGTTCACCGAACGCCGCGGCGCTGAGCATGCTGCCCGGCAGGATCGGCGCGTCCGGCGCAGGGCGCGCGCGCGCGGCACCCCGCCAACCACGCACCGCCTCGAGGAAGTTGGCGTCGCACACCTCGGCGCGGTTGAGCACGCGCATGCGCGCGGGAATCGGATCCGGGACCACAGCAAACATCGAACACCCTCCGTGTCGTTGTTGCATTCCGCCGGGCGTACCCGGCGCTACGCTGCGGGCATCACGCGGCCTCGAATCGCGCGCGTACCTCGGCGGACACCGCCGGCATCGGCAGGAAGCGGGGTTGCCCACGCACCCGCTGCAGCCAGGCGCGCACCTCGGGGAACGGCTCCAGGCTGATGCCGCCCTCGCCTGCCACATCGGTGTAGGCGAACAGTGCGATATCGGCAATGCCGTAGCCGCTGCCGGTGAACCAGCGTGCCTGGCGCAGGTGCTGTTCCATCACCGCCAGCGCGCTGGCGGCACGTTCGTGCAACCGTGGCAGTTCGGCGCGGCGCGGTGAATCCGCCGGGGTCCAGCCTCGGATGAAACGCGCTACTGCGACGCACGGCTCGTGCGTGTACTGCTCGAAGAACATCCAGCTCAGCGCCTGCGCGCGCTCCCATCCATCGCTGGGCAGGTAGGGCGTGCCTTCGGCCAGCCAGAACAGGATCGCATTGGACTCGGTCAACACACGTCCATCGTCGCGGACGATCAGCGGCACCTTGGCATTGGGGTTCAGCGCAAGGAACTCGGGGGTATGGGTCTGGCCATGGGCGCTGTCCACCTCCACCCACCGGTAGCGGCTGCCGAGCTGCTCCAGCAGCAGGCGGACCTTGTGGCAATTGCCTGACACCGACATGCCGTGCACCGTCAACGGGACCCGCTCTTCCACCATTGCCTGCTCCCTCGTATCCGGCCGGCGGCCGGCTGCGTGCAGTCTGGCAAGCACGCCGATGAATGCCAAGCGCGGGTGCAGCATTGCAACGCGGCAACGCTGCCCGCTGGCCGGCAACCTCGATGCAGCTGGTAGTGCCGGCCGCTGGCCGGCATCCTCGATGCAGCTGGATCCAAGCGATTGCCGGCCAGCGGCCGGCACTACCAGGCCACGCTCAGCGCGCGCGTTGCCGCCACTGCTCGCGCGACTGGCCCCAGATCTGCATCGGCTTGTCGTTGTACGGCGCTGGCAGCTCCCCCATGCGCAGCATCGTGCTGCCGAGCTTGCGCGCGACCGCCCGCGAGTTGTCGTTGTTCTCGGCGATGGTGTGGATCACCTCATCCCACCCGAGCGTGTCGAACGCCCAGTCGATCGCCGCGACCGCCGCCTCCGGCGCGTAGCCCCTGCCCCAGCTGGCATGGCGGATGCCCCAGCCGACTTCGGTACCTGGCCAGTCCTGCGGCTGCCACGGTCCCATCCGCCCGATCCATTCGCCACTGGCTTTCTCGATCACGCTGAACATCGAGAAGCCGAACAGCTGCCAGGCACCGGCCAGGCTGCAGAAACCGCGCCAGGCCACCGAGGGGGGCTGCACGCCGCCCAGGGTACGCATCGTGGCCTCGTCGGCGCAGAACGCCAGATACGGTTCGTAGTCTTCGCGCAGCAGCGGGCGCAGGATCAGCCGCTCGGTTTCGATGCGCAGGTCGAAGATGCTCATGCCGACTCCATGTCGAAGGGAACGTCCATGATGGTGGATTGCCCCGCCGTGCGGATGAACACCACCGGCTGCAACAAAACGGGCCGGCATGTGCCGGCCCGTCGGGTACTGCGGTTGCCTGGGATTACTGGCGCGTCGCTGCGGCGGTGGCACCGGCTGCGGCAGTCTGCGTGACCAGCTGACCATCGACCACCGGCAGGCGATCGCTGGCCGGCTTGTTGTCCATGCGCACGGTCTTCTCAGCGCCGTCGTAGCGATAGGTCACGTTGTAGCCCTTCACCACATCATTGGTGCCCATGGCGATGCGGCTGCCCGGCTTGCTGGCCATGCGCATGGTGCCGGTGGTGCCGTCCTCGTTGCGATAGGTCACGTTGTAACCGGTGACGCGGCTCGACTCGGAGGTTGCGGTCTCGGTGTGGCACTGGCGCTCGGTACGATTGACCACGCGGCCGCCCACGTGGCGCTTGTCGATCTGGTTGCCGATGAAGCCACCGGCCACCGCACCGGCTGCGGTCGCGGCCTTCTTGCCGTTGCCGCCACCGACCTGGTTGCCGAGCAGGCCACCGACCACCGCGCCAACCACGGTGCCGCCGACGTTGCCATCACGTTCCGGCAGGCGTTCCTGCACCGTCACGTCCTGGCAGACCTCGTGCGGGGTCTGGGTGGTGGAGGTCTCGCGCACCGGATCGGTGCCGATCACGGTGGCATAGGCCTTCTGCTTTTCGGTGATCGGGTCGACCTTCAGCACGTCGGCGTACTCCAGCCCGCGTGGCGCGGACGGGGCCAGCGTGTCACCACGTGCGCCATCGTCGGTGGCGTTGCCATCGACCAGGCGCGACTCGCCATTGGGGGTTGCGGCGCTGATGGAATCGGGCGAGCGGTCGCCACTCTTCATGAAGGCGGCGGTGGCGATGCCACCGACCAGCAGCGCGCCCGCTGCGACCAGGACAGTTGTAGTTGTGCTTTTCATGACCTGCTCCTTGCGGACCATCCGCAACGTTCTCGAGGCAGATTGCAGCACGCGCTGCCTGAACGGAATCTCCACATTTCCTGCTCATTCCTGTAACCCATTCAGCATCGGGAAATGCTGGGCCCGTGGTAGCGTTTGCATATTCCCCACGAGGATTCCCGCCATGGCCAACCCGATGCTGCTGCCGGTACTGCAATGGGCGCGCCGGCTGCGCTACCCCACCCTGTTCAAGCTCACCGCCGGCCTGTTCGTGCTGACCTTGTTCATCCCGGACCCGATCCCGTTCGTCGATGAGCTGGTGCTCGGCTTCGGCACGCTGCTGCTGGCCAACTGGAAGAATCGCAACACGGCCACGCCGCCCCCGCTGGAGCAGCGTTGAACCTGCTGGTCGACAGCCACTGCCATCTCGATGCCGGCGAGTTCGACAGTGACCGCGTCGCCGTGATCGCGCGCGCGCAGGCCGCAGGCGTGCGCCTGCAGGTCGTGCCCGCGGTGACCGCTGCCAGCTGGCCGAAGCTGCGCGAGGTCTGCCGGCAGGCACCGGGACTGCACCCGGCCTATGGCCTGCACCCGATGTTCCTGGCCGAGCACCAGCCTGGGCACCTGCCGCTGCTGCGCGAGTGGATCGCGCGCGAACGCCCCTGCGCGATCGGCGAATGCGGCCTCGACTTCTTCGTCGAAGGACTGGATGCCGAGGCCCAACAGGCGTATTTCATCGGCCAGCTGGAACTGGCCCGTGAATTCGACCTGCCGGTGATCGTCCACGCGCGACGCGCGGTGGATGCGGTGATCGCCGCGATCCGCCGCATCGGCGGCCTGCGCGGCGTGGTGCACAGTTTTTCCGGCAGCCCCGAACAGGCCGCGCAACTGCACAAACAAGGCTTCCTGCTGGGTCTTGGCGGTCCGCTGACCTATGAGCGTGCCCAGCGCCTGCAGCGGCTGGTGCGCGACATGCCACTGGAACAGCTGCTGCTGGAAACCGACGCACCCGACCAGCCCGACGCGGGCATCCGTGGCCAGCGCAATGAACCGGCGCGCTTGGCAACCATCGCCCGTCACGTGGCTGCACTGCGCGGGATGGAGCTGGAGGCAGTGGCCCGGATCACCACGGAAAACGCACGGCGGCTGTTCGCGCTGCCGGCGCTCTAACGGTACTGCCGGCCCCCGGCCGGCACCAGCGCTGATTCGATCATTCCGGAGTTGCCGGCCAGCGGCCGGCACTACCATCACGCCTCGGCGTCATCCTCGACCACTTCAGCCTTCACCTTCTTCGGCTCCAGCAGCATTTCCAGCGCCTTGCCGACTGCGGCGAAGGCGAACGCACCGGTGATGTGGGTCGCCGCGCCCAGGCCAGCACCGCAATCCAGCTTCAACGCCGCATCGGCGCCCAGGTTCGGCCGGATGCCGCAGACACTGCCATCGGCCTGCGGATACTTCACGTTCTCCAGCGAATACACCGCCGGCACGCCGAAATAACGCTTGGCGTTCTTCGGGAAATTGAACTCGCTGCGCAGCTTCTTGCGGATCAGCGCCAGCATGGCATCGTGCTCGGTGCGCGACACATCGCGGATGCGCACCAGGGTCGGGTCGGTGCGCCCGCCAGCAGCGCCGACGGTCAGCAGCGGCAGCTTGCGGCGGCGGCACCAGGCAATCGTCTCGACCTTGACCCGGAAGCTGTCGCAGGCGTCGATCACCAGATCGAAACCACGGTCCAGCAGCTCAGCCATGTTGGACACGGTCAGGAACGCCTGCACCGCGTCGACCCCGATGTCCGGGTTGATCGCACGGCAGCGCTCGGCCATCGCCTCGGCCTTGTTGCGACCGTAGTTGCCTTCCATCGCCGGCAGCTGCCGGTTGGTGTTGGAGACGCAGATGTCATCGGCATCGATCAGGGTCAGGTGGCCGACCGCCGAACGGGCCAGCGCCTCCACCACCCACGAGCCGACGCCCCCCATGCCCACCACCGCCACGCGGCTGCCCTGCAGGCGCTCGAGTGCGCCGACGCCATACAGCCGTTCGATGCCGGCAAAGCGTTGTTTTACCTGTTCGTTCATCAAGCTATTTTAACGTGCAGGCGCCGGCGCCTGCGTGTGCCGGCATCGAACCCACCGTTGCATGTCCGGAGAGCCCGCATGAACGCCAGCCCGCCCCGCCGCCTGTCCGCCGCCCACCGCTACCTGTTCGTGCTCTGCCTGGGCCTGCTGATCGGCCTGATAGCCACGGTGATGGTGAGCCGGGCCCTGCAGGCCCGCCGCGATCCGTTCCCGGGCAGCCTGATGCAGGTCATGCAGCGGCAGACGCAGTTGCTGCAGCAGGCCCAGCAGCAGAACCGCTGCACCCTGGCCGACAGCGTGCCGCGGCTGCAGGCGCTGCGCCTGCTGTCCAACGACCTGGACCTGGCCTTTCCGGGGCTGAAGGACAGTGCGCAGTTCCAGCAGCACGCCAGCCAGCTGCGCGGCAACCTCAACACGGCCCTGGCCTCGCCGCCACGCGACTGCAAGGCGCTGGCCCAGGTGGTCGAAACCCTGCAGGCGGACTGCCGCGCCTGCCATCAGGATTTCCGCTGAGCCGCATTCATCCTGCAGCCGGGCAGCACGCGCACGGTTGGCGCGTTGTTCACGTTCGAAAGGAGAGGATTCGTCCACCCTGCTGCACGACGCAGTACCACCCAACCCACCCGCCTTCACGGCCAGGAGACGCCCCATGAAGATCCAGCTCATCGCCGCCAGCGCCATCGCTACCCTCGCGCTGGCTGGCTGTGCCACCTCGCCCGGTTACAGCGGCGGTGGTTACAACAACGGCTACAACAACGGCGGCTACGGCAACAATGGCGGTTACAACCAGGGCCGTTGCGCTGACTGTGGCATCGTCACCCGCATCAACACCGTGCCCTCGGGCCGCACCGCGCCCAGCGCCACTGGCGCGATTCTCGGCGGCATCGTCGGCGCCGTGGCCGGCCATGAAATCTCCGACCACACCGGTGGCAGCCGTGGCAACAAGAACATCGCCGCCGCCGCAGGCGCGGTCGGTGGCGCCCTGGCCGGCAACCAGATCCAGAAGAACGTCACCAGCGATACCTACGACATCAGCGTGCGCATGGATGATGGCCGCACCATCGTGGTCAACCAGCGCGATCTGGGTGGCATCCGCGAGAACACCTACGTGCGCGTGGTCAACGGCAAGGTCATCCTGCGCTGACCTGCTGCGGGCCACCGGCAACGAAAAAGGCCCGCTTGCGCGGGCCTTTTTCGTGCCGACGGGCGGCGGGTATTACACCGGCTGCACCTTGTCAGCCTGCAGGCCCTTCTGGCCCTGCACGACTTCAAAGCTCACAGTCTGGCCTTCCTTGAGGCTCTTGAAGCCCTGGGTCTCGATGGCGCGGAAGTGCACGAACACGTCCTCGCCATTCTGCCGGCTGATGAAGCCGAAGCCCTTCGCATCATTGAACCACTTTACGGTACCGGTCTCGCGCTCAGCCATCTCACTAACTCCCTTTGACTCTCTCTTGTTGTTGGAAACGCCTGGTGGGCGGCTGACAAGCAAGGGGGAAGCGAGGTGCATCGATGCAGCGGATCGGGAAGATCTTGCTTCATCAGGCCACGATCCACGGTGACCTTGCCAAGCTCAGCGACTGCAACTTAACCCGCCCAAAACGAAAAAGCAACTGGCAAAATCTTTCACTGTCAACCCCAAAACGACCACCATACGGGACAGCATGGGACTCTCATTCATCTTGTATCTGCTAGCGGTCATTTTTGTCCTGATCGGCATCGCTGGCATCGTCCTGCCGGCGCTCCCGGGCATCCCGCTGGTCTTCATCGGTCTGCTGCTGGCCGCGTGGGCCGACGGCTTTGCCCATGTCGGCTGGCCTACCCTGGTCGCGTTGGGCGTGCTGACCGTGTTTTCGCTGCTGGCCGATGTGCTGGCCACGGTGGTCGGCGCACAGCGCGTCGGCGCCAGTCGCAAGGCGCTCTGGGGAACCTTTGCCGGCAGCATCGTCGGCCTGTTCTTCATGCCGATCGGCCTGTTCGCCGGACCGCTGATCGGCGCCCTGCTCGGCGAGTACTGGCACACCCGCGAACTCGGCCGCTCGACCAAGGTCGGCCTGGCCACCTGGCTCGGCATCCTGCTGGGGCTGGCGCTGAAACTGGCGGTGGTGATCGCGATGCTGGGGCTGTTCGCATTCGCCTGGTTCTTCTGAGGCGGACCGCCTTCACGCCACACGCACGCGGTGACCGTGCATAAACCGTGGGGCTGGCCGTGCCCCGGTGCAGCCGCCACACTGTGCGATTCCCGAATTCACCGAAGGGCCTGCTGCAATGACCCTCCCCACGCTGCTTCCCCGTCTGGCGCCGCTGGCGCTTGCCCTGGCCAGTGCCCCGCTGGCTGCGCAGGAGTTCGCGCCCAGCACAGACACCTCGCCGGCCGCTTGCGCGGCGATCACCACCGATGCGGCCCGCCTGGCCTGCTATGACCGCCTGTTCGGGCGTACCCCGGAGGCCACCGCCGCCGCCGATGCCGCCGCCGAAGCGGCGGCGCAGGCACGCCGCGAAGAGCGGCAGACCGCCGCCGTGAGCCAGGGCGAGGAGAAGCTGCGCGAGCGGGTCAGCGACCTGTTCCGCCCGGCGACGCCGGACAGCGCACTGGCCAACGCCGGCCGCGGTTCGCTGCTGGACAGCCGCTGGGAACTGGCCGAGGACTCCAAGCTGGGGCCGTTCCAGCTGCGTGCCTACAAGCCGGTGTACCTGCTGCCCGCGTTCTGGACCAGTGACCGCAACACCATGCCGCACTCGCCGAACCCGGCCAACAGCGTGACCACGCCGCAGGTGCTCGACAGTGCCGAGCTGAAGTTCCAGATCAGCTTCAAGACCAAGATCGCCGAGAACCTGTTCGGCGACAACGGCGACATCTGGGCCGGCTACACCCAGAGTTCGCGCTGGCAGGCCTACAACAGCGAGGATTCGCGTCCGTTCCGCGAGACCAATTACGAGCCGGAAGTGATGATGGTGTTCCGCAACGGCTACTCGATCGGTGGCTGGCGCGGGCGGATGACCGGCATCAGCCTCAACCACCAGTCCAACGGACGGGCCGATCCGCTCTCGCGCAGCTGGAACCGGGTCATGCTCAACGTCGGCCTGGACCGCGAGAACTGGGCACTGGTGCTGCGCCCGTGGTACCGCATCCCCGAGACCCGCAGCGAAGACAACAATCCGGACATCGAGGATTACATGGGCCGTGGTGACGCGACCCTGACCTGGAACCGCAACGGGCATGAAGTCTCGCTCATGGCGCGTCATTCGCTGCGCACCGGCAACCGCTCGCACGGCGCGCTGCAGCTGGACTACGGCTTCCCGATCAGCAACCTGCTGCGTGGCCACGTGCAGATCTTCGATGGCTACGGCGAGAGCCTGATCGACTACAACCACAAGGCCACCTATGTGGGCGTGGGCGTATCGCTGCTGGAATGGTTCTGATGGCCGTGACGATCTGGCACAACGCCGCCTGCAGCAACTCGCGCGGGGCACTGAAGCTGATCCGCGACGCAGGCTTCGACCCGGTGGTGATCGACTACCTGGACAGTCCTCCCGACGTGGCCATGCTGCGCCAGGTACTGGCCGAATCCGGACTGGACGCGCAGGCGCTGGTGCGCAGCAAGGAAGCCCAGTTCGCCGAACTGGGCCTGGACGGTGCCGATGAAAACACCCTGCTGGCAGCGATGGCCGCACACCCGCGGCTGATCAACCGCCCGGTGGTGCGCACGCCCAAGGGCACCCGCCTGTGCCGCCCGCCGGAAACGGTGCTGGAGATCCTGTAACGGAAAAGGGGACGGAGGGGATTAAGTCGTTTGTGCACAAACGACTTAATCCCCTCCGTCCCCTTTTCTGGTTACCGCCAGTCGGTGATGCCTTCGCGGCGGTACACCTCGGCGAACGCCGGGCGCGCCTTCATCGCCGTGGCATGCGTCTTGAGCGCCGGCCAGGTGTCGCTGGGCCGGGGCATGTTGCGTGACCAGCGCATCAGCATCACCAGCATGTAGTCAGCCACGCAGGGCGCGGCGCCCAGCAGGTACGGGCCGTGCGCCTGCAGGTGCGTGGCCACGTGCTGCCATGCATGTTCCAGGCGCTGGCGCGCCATCTCGCGGCTGGCGTCGATGTTCGCTTCGCCGGCCACTTCGTGCGGATAGAACCAGGCCCGGTAGGCCGGCTGCAGCGTATTGGCGCACCAGAACATCCAGCGGTAGGCATCACCGCGCTCGGCTGTGCCCAGCGCCGGCAACAGGCCGGCCTCGGGATGACGGTCGGCCAGGTACAGCGCGATCGCCGCCGCTTCGGTCAGGACCTGGCCATCGATCAGCAGCGTCGGCACCACGCCAGCAGGGTTCAGTGCCAGGTACTCGGCCGACTTGTGCTCGCGTGCGTCGAAATCCAGCAGCACCAGTTCGTGCTCGATGCCGAGTTCGATCAGCAGCCAGTGCACCATCAGGGCGGCGGTGCTTGTCGAACCATACAGCGTGGTGCTCATGCGGCGGATCCTGTGCGGGTGGACCGGCCGATTATGCGCCTCGCCGATGAGCGCTGCTCAGCCGCAGCTGCTCATGCAGCTATCGCGGCGCTCGCCACAGGACATCATCGGCGCGCGCAGCGTGCAGTCATGCGTCTTCAGTTCGCAGGCGCGGCGCAGGTCCGGGTTGTCCACGTCCTTGCAGCGCTTGTCCGGCGCCGGCACCACCTGCTGCTCGCAATTGCTCTGGCGGCTGCCGAGGGAGTCATTCTGCGCCATGCAGCTGCGGTAGCTGGCCTGGCACTGCATACGGCATTGTGCCGATGCAGGGAAATCCGCGCCTTCGTACGACGCCGGGGTGCTGCAGCCGGCCAGGGCCAGCAGCACGCCGGCCACGATGAATCGATGCAGGGCCATGGACACGTCCTGTGCGAGGGTGTGCCGACCGTAGCAGAGCCCGGGCTACAGGCGCGTTAATCCTGCCTCCAGATGCAACAACGGCGCCACACGGGCGCCGTCGTCTGGATCGAAGCGGGCGGACTTACTCCACCACCACCGGAATCTTGCCGATGCGGGCCTGCCATTCGCGCGGGCCGGTCTTGTGGACCGATTCACCGGTGGAATCGACCGCCACGGTCACCGGCATGTCCTGCACGGTGAACTCGTAGATCGCTTCCATGCCCAGGTCGGCGAAGCCAACGACCTTGGCCGCCTTGATCGCCTTCGACACCAGGTAGGCCGAACCACCGACGGCCATCAGGTAGGCCGACTTGTGCTTCTTGATCGCCTCGATCGCGGCCGGGCCGCGCTCGGCCTTGCCGACCATGCCCAGCAGGCCGGTCTGTGCCAGCACCTGCTCGGTGAACTTGTCCATGCGGGTCGCGGTGGTCGGGCCGGCCGGGCCCACCACCTCGTCGCGCACCGGATCGACCGGGCCCACGTAGTAGATGAAACGCCCCTTCAGGTCGACCGGCAGTTCCTCGCCCTTGTTGAGCATGTCGACCATGCGCTTGTGCGCGGCGTCACGGCCGGTCAGCAGCTTGCCGTTGAGCAGCAGGGTCTGGCCCGGCTTCCAGCTGGCCACGTCCTCCGGGGTGATCGTGTCCAGGTCCACCCGGGTGCCCTTGGACGCGTCATAGGTCAGCTTCGGCCAGTCTTCCAGCGACGGCGGGTCCAGCATCACCGGGCCGCTGCCATCCAGGGTGAAGTGCGCATGGCGGGTGGCCGCGCAGTTCGGGATCATCGCCACCGGCAGGTTGGCCGCGTGGGTCGGGTAATCCTTGATCTTGATGTCGAGCACGGTGGTCAGGCCACCCAGGCCCTGCGCACCAATGCCCAGCGCGTTGACCTTCTCGTACAGCTCCAGGCGCAGCTCTTCGATGCGGTTGGACGCGCCACGGGCCTGCAGCTCGGTGATGTCGATCGGTTCCATCAGCGCTTCCTTGGCCAGCAGCATCGCCTTTTCGGCGGTGCCACCGATGCCGATGCCGAGCATGCCCGGCGGGCACCAGCCGGCGCCCATGGTCGGCACGGTCTTCAGCACCCAGTCGACGATGGAGTCGGACGGGTTGAGCATCGCGAACTTGGTCTTCGCTTCCGAACCACCGCCCTTGGCGGCGACGATCACGTCGACCGTGTTGCCCGGCACCACCTTGACGTTGACCACGCCCGGGGTGTTGTCCTTGGTGTTGATGCGCTTGCCGGCCGGATCGGCCAGCACCGAGGCGCGCAGCTTGTTGTCCGGGTGCATGTAGGCGCGGCGCACGCCTTCATTGGCCATGTCTTCCACGCCCATGGTGGCGTCATCCCAGCGCACGTCCATGCCGATTTCCAGGAACACGGTGACGATGCCGGTGTCCTGGCAGATCGGGCGGTGGCCTTCCGCGCACATCCGCGAATTGATCAGGATCTGCGCCATCGCTTCCTTCGCGGCCGGCGACTCCTCGCGCTCGTAGGCGGCGGCAAGGTTCTTGATGTAGTCGACCGGGTGGTAGTACGAGATGTACTGCAGCGCGTCGGCGATGGACTGGATGAGGTCTTCCTGCTTGATCGATGTCACGGCTTGCTCGCTTGCTCGAGGCTGGCGGGGGTAATCCGCCCATTTTACCCCCTCCCCCGGCCCCGGGGTGGTAGTGCCGGCCGCTGGCCGGCAAGATTCCCCCGACGCTCTGTCACGCCACGCGCCGCTGCGGCGTCCTTGCCCCCATGAACGCCGAAACCGCCTTCCAGACCCACCGCCCGCGCCTGATGGCCCTGGCCTACCGCCTGCTCGGCAGTCGCGCCGACGCCGAAGACGTGGTCCAGGATGCCTGGCTGCGCTGGTCCGGCGCCGATCCGGCCGGCGTCCGCGACGCCGAGGCGTGGCTGGTCACCACCACCACCCGGCTGGGCCTGGACCGGCTGCGCGCGGCCAGGCGCGAGCGCGTGCACTACGTCGGCCCGTGGCTGGCCGAGCCGCTGGCGGTCACCCTGGAGCCCGACCCGGCGCCCGGCCCGGCGCAGCTGCATGCGCTGGCCGACGACGTCTCGGTCGCCTTCCTGACCCTGCTCGAACAGCTCGGCCCCGAGGAACGCGCCGCGTTCCTGCTGAAGGAGGCCTTCGATCACGACTACCGCGAAATCGCCGACCTGATCGGCCACAGCGAAGCCAACTGCCGGCAGCTGGTACACCGTGCCCGGCAGCGCCTGCACGCCGGGCGGCCGCGCTTCAATGCCGACGCCAGCCAGCACCGGCAGCTGCTGGCGCGCTTCATGGATGCCTCGCAGCGCGGCGACAGCGAAGCGATCCAGGCCCTGCTGCACGCCAACGCGCTGCTGGTCTCCGACGGTGGCGGCGTGGTTACCGCCGCGATCCGCCCGCTGCGGGGCGCCGAGCGCATCGGCCGCCTGTTCTGGGCCATCGCCCGCCGCGGCGCGGCGCATCCGGCGCAGCTGGGCTACGTCAACGGCGAGCCTGCGATCCTGCGCTTCCACGGCGATCGCCTGCACTCGATCACCACCATCGAAGTGGTCGACGGCCGCATCGCCAATGTCTACAGCGTGCTGAATCCGGAAAAGCTGCCCACGTTTGTCACGCGCGATGGTGCTGCGGCGTCCTGGGAGTGAAAGGCGGCCATCGTGGCCGCCCTGGAGCCCACGATGTCCAACCACACCTCGCCCCGCGTTCCCTACATCCGCCTGGCCGCCGAGGCCTTCAAAGGCCTGCTGGCCACCAGCCAGGCCGTGCATGACAGCTCGATCGATCCGACCCTGATGGAACTGGTGTTCCTGCGCGTGTCGCAGCTCAACGGCTGCGGATACTGCATGGACATGCACGGCACGGCCCTGCGCAAGGGCGGCATCGAGCCGCGCAAGCTGGACACCCTGCCGGCCTGGCACGAAAGCCGCTTCTTCGATGCGCGAGAGCGCGCGGCACTGGGCTGGGCCGAGGCGCTGACCCGGCTGACCGACGGCGCACCGTCGCAGGCGGCGTTCGATGCACTGGCACCGCACTTCGATGAGAAGGGCATCAGTGACCTGAGCATGGGCATCGCGGTGATCAATGCCTGGAACCGCCTCGGTGCGGGGTTGCTGCCGCCGCTGCCGTAACGGGGGGCTGGCCGGGCTGCCGCCCGGCACCCGCAGAGGCAACACCCAGAGCAACATCAAAAGCCGGCGCTACTGTGGGTTGGCGGAGTGGATCCACGCCACGCGTGGATGCGGGAGGGTCAGAGCCCTTTGCGTGGCAAAGGGATCTGGCCCCGGTGCCGGCCACACGGCTGCACTGACCCCCTCTGCACGTAGCAGGCGCGCACAATACGCGCATGCCTGCTACCCCCACCGCTGGCGCCGCCGCCGCGAAAAAACCCAGCCTGCGCCAGCGCTTCAAGGCGATGCGCAACCTGCCGCCGTTCCTGCGCATGGTGTGGCAGACCAGCCCCGCGCTCACCCTGGCCAGCCTTGGCCTGCGGCTGATCCGGGCGCTGCTGCCGGTGGCGATGCTGTACGTCGGCAAGCTGATCATCGACAGCGCCCTGCACCTGAGCCAGCACGGTGCCGGCTTCCCGCCACTGGGCGAGGCGCTGTCCAGCGGACTGCTCAATCCACTGCTGGGCCTGCTGGCGCTGGAATTCGGCCTGGCCATCGCCTCGGACCTGCTCGGCCGGCTGGTCAGCTATGCCGATGCGCTGCTCTCGGAACTGTTCGCCAACGCCACCAGCATCCGCCTGATGGAACACGCCGCGACGCTGGATCTGGAGGACTTCGAGGACCCGGAGCTGCAGGACAAGCTGGACCGTGCACGGCGCCAGACCATGGGCCGGATGAACCTGATGAGCCAGCTGTTCGGCCAGGTGCAGGATGCGATCACCGTGGCCAGCCTCGCCATCGGCCTGCTGGTCTATGCGCCGTGGCTGATCCTGCTGCTGGCGCTGGCACTGGTGCCGGCCTTCATCGGCGAATCGCACTTCAATGCGGCCGGCTACAGCCTCAACTTCCAGTGGACGCCCGAGCGCCGCCAGCTCGACTACCTGCGCCAGCTCGGTGCCAGCGTGGAAACGGCCAAGGAAGTGAAGATCTACAACCTGCACCGCTTCCTGGTGGAGCGCTACCGGCGCCTGTCGGTGGCTCTGTTCCTGGCCAACCGCGCACTGGCCCGGCGCCGCGCGTTCTGGGGCACGCTGCTGGCCGCGCTCGGCACGCTGGGCTATTACACCGCCTACGCCTACATCGCCTGGCGCACGGTGCGCGGCGATTTCACGATCGGCGACCTGACCTTCCTCGCTGGCAGCTTCCTGCGCCTGCGCCAGCTGCTGGAGGGCCTGCTGATCGGATTCTCGCAGGTGGCCAGCCAGGCGCTGTACCTGGATGACCTGTTCTCGTTCTTCCAGATCCAGCCGGAGATCCACTCGCGCGAAGGGGCGGTGCGCGTGCCGCAGCCGATCCGCCAGGGCTTCGTGTTCGAGAACGTCGGCTTCCGCTATCCCGATGCCGAACAGTGGGCGGTGCGCCACCTGGATTTCCAGCTGCACGCCGGCGAAGTGCTGGCCCTGGTGGGAGAGAACGGCGCCGGCAAGACCACCCTGGTCAAGCTGCTGGCACGCCTGTACGAACCGGACGAGGGCCGCATCCTGCTCGATGGCCGCGACCTGCGCGACTACGATCTTGACGACCTGCGCGCCAACCTCGGGGTGATCTTCCAGGACTTCGTGCGCTACAACCTCAGCGCGGGCGAGAACATCGGCGTCGGCCAGGTCGAGGCGATGGACGACCAGGCGCGCATCGCCGACGCGGCACGGCGTGGCATGGCCGAGGAAGTGATCGACGATCTGCCCGGTGGCTACGCGCAGCAGATCGGACGGCGCTTCAAGCAGGGCGTGGACCTGTCCGGCGGCCAATGGCAGAAGATCGCCATTGCCCGCGCCTGGATGCGCAACGCGCAGGTGATGATCCTGGACGAGCCCACCGCCGCGCTGGATGCGCGCAGTGAGTTCGACGTGTTCCAGCGGTTCAGGGAACTGGCGGATAATCGCACCGCAGTGCTGATCTCCCACCGTTTTTCCTCGGTACGCATGGCCGACCGCATCCTGGTGCTGGCCGATGGCCGCATCGAGGCCAGCGGCACCCATGAGCAGCTGATGGCACAGGGCGGCCGCTACGCCGAACTGTTCGAACTGCAGGCGGCCGGTTACCGCTGAGAACGCCTCTCGTTCCGCCCAATGAGAACCTGTCTCATTTGAGATAGAATCACCCCGACGACTTTCGATAGATACGCCCATGTCCTCCGCTTTTGGCGCCGAAACGGTGCTTGAGGTCCGCCACTGGACCGACGCCTACTTCAGTTTCACCACCACCCGCGACAGCGGCTTCCGCTTCGAGAACGGCCAGTTCGTGATGATCGGCCTGGAAACCGAGGCGCGCCCGTTGCTGCGTGCGTACTCCATCGCCAGTGCCAACTGGGAAGAGCAGCTGGAATTCTTCAGCATCAAGGTGCAGGACGGCCCGCTGACCTCGCGCCTGCAGCACATCAAGCCGGGTGACAAGGTGCTGGTCGGCAAGAAGCCCACCGGCACCCTGCTGATCAGCGACCTGCACCCCGGCAGGAATCTGTACCTGCTGGGCACCGGCACCGGCCTGGCGCCGTGGCTGTCGGTGATCAAGGACCCGGAAACCTATGAGCGCTTCGAGAAGGTGATCCTCTGCCACGGCGTGCGCTACGAAAAGGACCTGGCCTATCGCGATTACTTCGAGAAGGAACTGCGGGAGCACGAGTTCCTCGGCGACATGATCGGCGACAAGCTGCTGTACTACCCGGCCGTCACCCGCGAGCCGTTCGCCAACCAGGGCCGCCTGACCTCGCTGATGGAAAGCGGCCAGATGCAGCGCACCCTCGGCCTGCCGGAACTGAGCCCGGAAAACGACCGCGCGATGATCTGCGGCAGCCCGCAGATGCTCGCCGACCTGCGTACCGTGCTCGACGCCCGGGGCTTCCAGGTTTCGCCGCGGATCGGCCAGCCGGGCCACTACGTGTTCGAGCGCGCGTTCGTCGAGAAATGATGCTGCAACGGGAGTGCCGGCCAGTGGCCGGCGCTTCCTGGCCCACGGGGTTGCCGGCCAGCGGCCGGCACTACCTCACAGCAGCGCTTCAATCTCGCCGCGCAGCTGCTCCGGCCGGGTGGTGGGCGCATGCCGCGACACCACCTGCCCCTGGCGGTCGACCAGGAACTTGCTGAAATTCCACTTGATGCGGGCACTGCCGAGCAGGCCGCGTTTCTCGCGTGACAGCCATGCCCACAGCGGATCGGCGCCTTCACCGTTGACCTCGATCTTCTCCGACAGCGGGAAGCTGACCGGATAGTCCAGCGAACAGAACTGGCGGATCTGCGCGGCGTCACCGGGCTCCTGCGCGCCGAACTGGTTGCACGGGAAGCCGATCACCACCAGGCCACGCTCGCGATACTCCTGCCACAGCTGCTCCAGCCCGGTGTATTGCGGGGTGAAGCCACAGCGGCTGGCGACGTTGACCAGCAGCAACGGATGGCCCTGGTAGCGGGCCAGGGCGTGCGGCTGGCCGTCGAGGTCGCGGAAGCTGAAATCGTAGGCAGTGGTCATGGCAGCAGGCCGTGGGCGGAGAATGCATGGTACCCGCGCCCGGCCCCGGCAACATGCCTTTTGACACAAGTGCGGGCGGCGCCGGCCGGGTTACCCTCGGGCCCTTGTTTGCCTTACCGGAGTTCCTGCCTTGACCACCCGCCTTGCCCTTGCCGTGGCCATGTCCCTCGGCCTTGCCCTGCCCGCCTTCTCGGCCGGCGCCGCCACCCCGGCTGCCAGCACCGCCGCCCAGCAGGCCAACCCGTTCTTCGCCGAAAGCCCGCTGCCGCTGCACTTCCCGCAGTTCGACAAGATCAAGGACAGCGACTTCGCCCCGGCCTTCGATGCCGGCATGGCACAGCAGCTGAAGGAAGTGGAGGCGATCGCCAACAACAAGGCCAAGCCGACCTTCGACAACACCATCATCGCCCTGGAAAAGAGCGGTGATGTGCTCGACCGCGCGACCACCGTGTTCTTCAGCCTGGTCGGCGCCGACACCAACGACACCCGCAAGAAGCTGCAGGCCGACTACTCGGCCAGGTTCGCTGCGCACAGCGATGCGATCGCGCTGAACGGCAAGCTGTTCGCCCGCATCCAGGCGCTGTACGACAGCCGCTCCACCCTGGGCCTGGACGCCGAAGGCGTGCGCCTGGTCGAGAAGTACTACGACAACTACGTGCGCGCCGGCGCCAAGCTGTCCGAGGCCGACAAGGCCAAGCTGAAGGACATGAATGCCGAACTGGCCAACCTGGGCACCAAGTTCAGCCAGAACGTGCAGTCGGAAGTGAACGCTTCGGCGATCACCGTCGACGACGTCAAGGAACTGGCCGGCCTGTCCAGGGAGCAGATCGCCGCCGCCGCCGAAGCCGCCAAGGCCCGTGGCCAGGACGGCAAGTACGTGATCACCCTGCTCAACACCACCGGCCAGCCGCCGCTGACCAACCTGGCCAACCGCGCCCTGCGCCAGAAGATCTATGAAGCCTCGGTCAGCCGTGGCAGCCGCGGTGGCGAGTTCGACAACACCGCGCTGGTCTCGCGCATCATGCAGCTGCGCGCGGACAAGGCCAAGCTGATGGGCTTCCCGAACTTCGCTGCCTACAACCTGACCAACCAGACCGCCAAGACCCCCGAAGCGGTCAACGCGATGCTGGGCAAGCTCGCCCCGGCCGCAGTGGCCAATGCCAAGCGTGAGGCCGCCGACCTGCAGGCGATGATCGACCAGGAACAGAAGGCGGCCGGCAAGCCGACGTTCAAGCTGGAACCGTGGGACTGGGCCTTCTACAGCGAGAAGGTGCGCCAGGCCAAGTACAACTTCGACGAGTCGCAGCTGAAGCCGTACTTCGAACTGAAGAACGTGCTGGAGAACGGCGTGTTCTACGCGGCCGGCCAGGAATTCGGCCTGACCTTCAAGCAGCGCACCGACCTGCCGGTCTACCACGACGACGTCACCGTCTACGATGTGTTCGACGCCGATGGCAGCCAGCTGGCGATCTTCATCTTCGACCCGTATGCACGTGCGTCCAAGCGTGGCGGTGCGTGGATGAACTCGTACGTCTCGCAGTCGAAGCTGACCGGCTTCAAGCCGGTGGTGGCCAACCACCTGAACATCCCGAAGCCGCCGGCCGGCCAGCCGACCCTGCTGACCTGGGATGAAGTGAGCACCACGTTCCATGAGTTCGGCCACGCACTGCATGGCATGTTCTCCAACGTGAAGTACCCCTACTTCTCCGGCACCTCGGTGCCGCGTGACTTCGTCGAGTTCCCCTCGCAGGTCAACGAAATGTGGGCGGACAACCCGGTCATCCTGAAGAACTATGCCAAGCACTACCAGAACGGCAGCGCGATGCCGCAGGCCCTGCTGGACAAGGTGATTGCCGCCTCGAAATTCAACCAGGGCTTTGCCACCACCGAATACCTGGGCGCGGCGATGCTGGACCAGAACTGGCACCAGATCGGCCCGGACCAGGTGCCGGCCGCCAAGGACGTGATGGCCTTCGAGCGCGCCGCGCTGGAGAAGGACGGCATCTACTACGCGCCGGTGCCGCCGCGCTACAAGACGCCGTACTTCAGCCACATCATGGGCGGCTACTCGGCCGGCTACTACGCCTACATCTGGTCGGAAGTGCTCGACGCCAACACCCAGAAGTGGTTCAAGGACAATGGCGGCCTGAGCCGCAAGAACGGCGACCACTTCCGCGCCACGCTGCTGTCCAAGGGCGGCAGCGTCGATGCGATGCAGCTGTTCCGCGATTTCGCCGGCCACGAGCCGCAGATCGAACCGCTGCTGGAAAAGCGTGGCCTGACCGGCGCCGGCAACTGATCGCCCGCGTACCGGCCTGAAACGGAAACCGCCCGGGAGACCGGGCGGTTTTTTTTGTTGTGATTGGGGTCAGAGCCCTTTTCTGCGAAAAGGGATCTGACCCCGGGGTCTCCGCCCCCGCGCTGGCTTCAGCGCGGCGCCACGTACCCACCCGGCACGCCTTCCGGCGACAGCACCAGCTGCCACAACTGCGCATGGCGGCAGCGGAAGGTGGCCATCGACCCGGCCAGGTAGAAACGCCACATGCGCCGGAAGTGCTCGTCGTAGCGCGCATCCAGCTGCGGCCACGCCGCTTCCACGTTACGCCGCCAGGCCTGCAGGGTCAGGTCGTAGTCGGTGCCGAAGTTGTGCCAGTCCTCCAGCACGAAACGGCCTTCGAACGCCCGGGTGATCTGCACCGCCGACGGCAGCATCGAATTGGGGAAGATGTAGCGCGCGATCCACGGATCGGTGCGATGCCGCGAGATGTTGGTGCCGATGGTATGCAGCAGCAGCAACCCGCGCGGCGACAGGCAGCGTTTGGCCACCTCGAAGAAGCTTGCGTAATTCTTGTCCCCGACGTGCTCGAACATGCCGATCGAGAAGATCGCATCGAACGGCTCATCCAGTTCACGGTAGTCCTGCAGGCGGATCTCGATCGGCAGGCCCGCGCACAACTGCCGCGCGAACTCGGCCTGCTCCTGCGAAATCGTCACGCCCACGCCGCTGACACCGTAGCGCTCGGCCGCGAACTTCAGGGCTTCGCCCCAACCGCAGCCGATGTCCAGCACGCGCTGGCCCGGGCGCAGCCCCAGCTTGCGGCAGACCAGATCAAGCTTTGCTTCCTGCGCGGCATCCAGGTCACCGGCATGGCGCCAGTAGCCGCAGCTGTAGACCAGCCGCTGGCCCAGCATGGCCTGGTAGAGATCGTTGCCGAGGTCGTAGTGGCGGCGACCGACCTCGTAGCTGCCCTGCCCGGCCTGCAGGTTGAACAGGCGCGCCTTCAGCGCATCGGCCACTTCGCGCCAGCCGTGCACCCGTTCGTCCAGGTGCGCCTGCATCAGGTGGACCAGGAATTCATCCAGGACGTTGGCATCCCACCAGCCGTCCATGTAGCTCTCGCCGAGGCCGAGCGAGCCCTGGCCCATGACCCGCGCGAAGAAGCGTGGGTCATGCACCTGGATGTCCTGTGGCTGGGTGCCGCCGATGCGGACCCCGGCTTCGTGGAGCAGGCCGGCGACCCGCTCCTGCAACCCTGTATCCACGCCACCTCCTCGACTGCGGTCAACCGCGTGCGAACAGCTCCACGTAGTCCTTGGCCACGTGCGGCAACAGCACCGCCGCCGGTACGTCGGCGGTCTGGGTGCCATCCGAGTATGGCCCCACCTGGTACGGCGGGAACACAAAGCGCAGCGCGGTGATCTGCCCCTTGTCGTTGGTCAACGGCTGGAACTGGCTGAAATTGTCGGCCTGCGGCCCGGTACCGTCGGCGATCATGCGTGACGCGTTGCGCAGCGATTCCTGCAGCTGGGCCGGATCCATGTCCTCGCCGCTGAGGCGGGTGGCCACGCGTTCGCGCAGCTGGTCGGCGACGAAATCGCTGATCGCCTTCCAGCCCTTGGCGTCGGCCACCAGCTTTTCGGCACTGAGCATCTGCTGCTGCTGCGGCAACCACACAAAGCGCGCCACCAGCGGCTCGCCATGGGCGCCACCGGTATAACGGCTGCCATCGGCACTGACCACCACCAGCTGCGGGGTTTCCAGCAGCTTCTCGAAACTCAGCGACAGTTCGTAGGGCATGGTCGGCTTGTCGTTGCCCAGCCCGTCCAGCGCCTGCTGCAGGTCACTGCGCGCACTGGTCGCATAGCTCTGCAGCGCGCGGGCCAGGCCCGGATAACGGTCGATGCCCGCCGGGTAACTGATACCCACCACTTCGCGCTCGTTGTTCTCGATCACGTCCCGCAGGTCCAGCGCTGCTTCCGTGGCCGGCGTTTCGCCCGCGGCCGTCGCCTCGGCGGCAGGTGCCGCCTCGGTCGCCGGTGCCGGCTCGCTTTCACGCTGGCAACCGGCCAGCAACAGCACGCCCACCACGCCGGCCAGCACGCTGCCGTGCAATGGCCGGTTGTTTCCAATCTTCATCGGGATCCCCTGTTCATGTTTGTACATCATCGCCTGCCCTGGCTGAAGCGTGACCCGCTGGCATTCAGCCAGCGAGCAGGTCGTGGTACTCCTCGTGCCGCTGCAGGAAGGCCTCGGCATAGGAACATGCCGGCACCACCTTGTACTTCTGCTCACGGGCGAAACGCAGTGCCACACGGGTCAGCTCACCGGCGATGCCACGGCCAGCGATCGGCTCGGGCACCTCGGTGTGGGTGATGACCATGCGCTTGCGCTTGATCTGGTAGTCCAGCACCGCCAGCTGTCCTCGCACACGGGCGGTGAAGCGGTGGTTGGCCAGGTCATGTTCGACCTCGTAGGCCAGACCGGGGGGCGTGACCGAAGCCATGGAACTGTCTCCTGCGGCGACTGCGTGGATGGTGCGCAGCCGGGCGCCATGATCGCGTGAAGCCTGAACAGGGGCAAGTCCAGTCCATTCACGTCAGTTTTCGACCCTCAAGCTGGAGGGCCGCCGGCCGCTATCGCCTGTGGAGGGGTACGGCCGGGCTGGCACGACCCTTGCGATCCTTGACCCTGCGCACCACCGTGGAGCTTCCCATGCACGCCAGCAATTCCCATACCGATACCGACCGCGCCCTGCTGGAGGGCCTGCTGCAACTGGCGGTGGAAGGGCAGACCGAGGACCAGGATTTCCAGCGTATCGGCGAGGAAGTGTTCGCCCGCCTGCTGGATACCTACGGCCAGCAGACGGCGGTCTGAGCCCGGGCGGGCTGCCGCCTTGCGCGGGGCCGGATCGATGGATCCGACCCCGGCCTCCTCAACCGCCGCCGAGGCGGAAGGTCGGGTTGGAGAGTTCGCGCAGGAAGTGGTTGAAGATGCTCGGCTGCATGGCCAGCATGAAGATCACGCCGAACGCCGCGCCCGCCAGGTGCGCGCTGTGGTTGATGCGGTCGCCGCCGCGCTTGTCCATCCAGATGCTGTAGCCGACATAGAACGCGGCATAGATGATCGCCGGTGCCGGGATGAAGAACACCAGGATGATCGACCACGGCTTGATCAGGATGAAGGCGAACAGCACCGCCGACACCGCCCCGGACGCTCCGAGGCTGAGGTAGTTCGGGTTCTTCTGGTTCTTCAGGTAGCTGGGCAGGATCGAGACCAGCAGCGCACCGATGTAGAACGCCGGGTAGGTCAGGTAGCTGCCGGTCAGCTGCACCATCACGCTCTCGATGAATCCCCCGAAGAAGAACAGGGTGATCATGTTGAAGATCAGGTGCGACCAGTCGGCGTGGATGAAGCCATAGGTCACCAGCCGGTCGTACTGGCGGTGACGGTCGATGGCGGGCGGCCACAGGATCAGGCGGTCGGCCAGCTTGCGGTTGTTGAACGCCATCCACGACAGGATGGCGGTGATGGCGATCAACAGCAGATTGACGGGGGTCATGTCAGGCTCAGGCGCTGCGGTAGTTGTCGACCATACGATAGCGTTTCGCGTACCAACCGAAGGCCAACGCCGCGACGAAGGCGAAGCCGGCGAAGAAGAACATCAGGAAGGCCGCCTCGCTCAGCCCTGTACCGGCGATCTGGTGGGTCACGGTATCGTTGCGCACGGCGGCGTTGGACAGCAGCACCCACAGGTTGCCGATGGTGGTGGTCAGGTTCCAGAAGCTCATCACCACGCCCTTCATGGCCTGCGGCGCCTGGCTGTAGGCGAATTCCAGGCCGGTGGCCGAGACCAGCACCTCACCGAAGGTCAGCAGCGCGTACGGCAGCATCTGCCAGAAGATCGACATGGCGTTGCCGCCGTCCATCACCACCTGGATGCCGCCGACCACGATCCAGGCCAGGCCGCTGAAGGCGATGCCGGCGGTCATGCGGCGCAGTGCGGTCGGTTCGAAGCCGAAGCGGCGCAGCGCCGGATACAGCACCAGGTTGTTGAACGGAATCAGGATCATCACCAGCAGCGGGTTCAGTGCCTGCATCTGCGAGGCGGTGAACCAGCTCGGCATCTGCATCTGCTGGCCCTGCAGCACCCAGGTCGAAGCCTTCTGGTCGAACAGCGAGAAGAACGGCGTGGTCAGCGCGAAGATCACCAGCACCCGCAACACCGAACGCACGCCCTCCACGGCTTCGGCCGGATGCTGGCCACGGGCGCGGTCCAGCTGCAGCCAGGTGCCGCCGCCGATGCCGGCGAGGATGGCCACCAGCGCCAGGCACAGGCAGATCACGATGCCCAGCGAGCCGACCAGGGCGAACGAGGCCGCCGCCAGCACCAGGCCAAGCACGGCGATCACCAGGCCCGGGCGGCCCTGGCCGGCCACGCGTGCGGTCAGCGCCGTGCGCACCACGTTGGCGAACGAATGCGGATCCTTCGGCGGCAGCGGCACCAGCACGTAACGCTTGCGGCCCAGCCAGAACACGAAGGTGGCGATGAACATCAGGATGCCGGGGATACCGAACGCCCACTGCGGGCCCCAGTTCTTCAGCACCAGCGGGATCAGCAGCGAGGCGAACAGCGAGCCGAAGTTGATGATCCAGTAGAAGGCGTCGAAGACGATCTTGGCCAGGTGCTTGTTGCTCTGGTCGAACTGGTCACCCATGAACGAAGCCACCAGCGGCTTGATGCCGCCGGCACCGAGCGCGATCAGGCCCAGGCCGAGGAAGAAGCCCTCGCGGCTGTTCTCGAACAGCGCCAGGCACAGGTGGCCGGCGCAGTAGACCAGGCTGAACCAGAGGATGGTGTGGTACTTGCCGAAGAACCGGTCGGCCAGCCAGCCACCGAGCAGCGGGAAGAAATACACGCCGATCATGAAGCTGTGCATGATGTCCTTGGCTTCACCGGCACGGCCTTCCGCAGTGATTTCCTGCAGCAGCAGCGAGGTGATCAGGAACTGCACCAGGATGTTGCGCATCCCGTAGAAACTGAACCGCTCGCAGGCCTCATTGCCGATGATGTACGGAATCTGGCGCGGCATCTTTCCTTGGCCGGCGATGGGGGCGACTGCGTCGTGGCTCATCCTGTAGGGCATTCCTGCAAAGCGAAAGGCGCAAGGTTACCGGAACCGGGGCGCGCCAGGCACGCTGCAGGGCTGCATGACAACGGTGCCAATCCGTGGCAGGCGATCCCGGCCCTGCCGGAAGTCACGGCACCTGCACGGCAAAAGCGTAAACTTATCGTTATGCGCCCCCTCGCCCACGCCCGCCTCCTGCTCAGCTGTTTCGCGCTGCTGCTGGCGTTGCAGGCACAGGCACGCCCGCAGGCAGCGGCCACCGCCGCCAGCGGCAACGGCGCACGGCAACTGACCGTGGCCGCACTGGAACTGCCCAGCCGTGACGATGCGCAGTGGAAGCAGCGCCGTGAGCAGGTCGCACAACTGCTGACCGAACTGCAGCCGGACGTGATCTCGGTGCAGCAGGTACTGCAGCAGCAGGGCCGCAATCCGGCCTGCTGGCTGGCCAGCCGGCTGCGCTACAGCTGCGACTTCGTCACCGCCGATCCGCCCAGCCAGCCGCTGCGGCATGGCAACGCAATGCTGACCCGGCTACCGGTCAGCGAAGACGGGGTGACCCTGCTGCATCCTCCTGGCACCTTCAGCGCGGCCGGCATGATGCGGCTCAAGCTGGGCGAGGCGCTGGTCAATGTCTATGTGGCGCGGCTGCGCCCGGAGCCGGACGAGGCCACCGCCCGCCAGCACCAGACCAGCGACCTGATGACCTGGATCGGCGCCACCGCCGAAGGCATGCCCAGCCTGATCGCCGGCGACTTCTCCGCAGCGACCGTGGAACTGGTGCGCAGCACCCCGGGATTCCAACCGGCCCGGCGCAATCCTGGCGGCCGGCCCGAGGCGGCCGCGGCCAATGGCGGGGGCAGCACCGGCCACGGACTGGATGTGCTGTTCCAGGTCAAGCATTTCGACGGGATCCGCCAGCAGCCGATCCTGCTGCCGGCCGACGGCGACCTGCCCGGGCTGCGCCTGGGCGTGATGGCGACCCTGCGCCTGCAGGGCGATACGGCCACCGCGGAATAGGTAGTGCCGGCCGCGGGCCGGCTCCCCCGGTACCGCACGGTTGCCGGCCAGCGGCCGGCACTACCGAACGACTGCTGCAACAGAAAAGGCCGGGGTCTCCCCCGGCCTTTTCCGTTCATCCCGTCACCGCGATCAGGCGATCGCTGCCTGGTAACGGCGCTCGACTTCGTTCCAGTCGATGACGTTGAAGAACGCGCCGATGTACTCCGGGCGGCGGTTCTGGTACTTCAGGTAGTACGCGTGTTCCCACACGTCCAGGCCGAGGATGGGGGTGTTGCCTTCCATCAGCGGGCTGTCCTGGTTGCCGGTGCTCTCGACCACGACCTTCTTGTCCGGGGTCACGCTCAGCCACGCCCAGCCGCTGCCGAAACGGGTCAGCGCGGCCTTGGTGAAGGCATCCTTGAACTTGTCGAAACCGCCCAGGTCCTTGTCGATGGCCTTGGCCACGTCGCCCACCGGGTTGCCGCCGGCATTGGGCGCCATCACGGTCCAGAACAGCGAGTGGTTGGCGTGGCCACCACCGTTGTTGCGCACCGGGCCCTGCAGGTTCTCCGGCAGCGACTTGAGCTTCTTCACCAGCTCTTCGACCGGCAGGTCAGCGTACTCGGTGCCTTCCAGCGCCGCGTTGACGTTGTTGATGTAGGTCTGGTGATGCTTGGTGTGATGGATTTCCATCGTCGCCGCGTCGATATGCGGCTCCAGCGCGTCGTAGGCGTAGGACAGCTTGGGCAGGGTGTAGGCCATGATGCATCTCCTGATTGCGAGGGCACCCGACGTTGTCGGGCGGTGCGCGGTGAATGATGGGGACAGACCGCAAGATTACCAAGGGGGATGTAAAGGAAATTGCGTCCTGCCAGTGAGTACGACGGCAATTGTTACGCAGCAGTGACGCGGCACCTCCTCATGCACCATGCAGCGCGCAGGCGCTACAGTGCATGCACCACCCTCGCCCGCCCCAGCCCATGCGCAACCCCCGGCTGCTGATCACCGCCATCGCCCTGCTGCTGCTCGGCCTGGTCGCCAACCATTTCCTGCAACGGCCACCGGCGCCGCAGTTCGCGCCCGACCTGCAGGGCACGCCCACCGCGCGCGCTACCGCGCCCGCCTCGACCAGCGGGGCCGGCGGCCTGCCCGCGTTCCTGCCTGCCGAAGCACGCGCGACCATCGCCCTGATCCAGCGTGGCGGCCCCTTCCCCCACCGCCAGGACGGCAGCACCTTCGGCAACCGCGAGCAGCAGTTGCCGCAGCGGGCACGCGGCTACTACCGCGAATACACCGTCGACACCCCCGGCGCACGCACCCGCGGCACGCGCCGCATCGTCACCGGCGGCGATCCGCCGGAAGCGTGGTACTACACCGACGACCATTACGCGTCATTCCGCAGCTTCACCGTACCGGCCCAGGGAGCGCAGTGATGAGCCATGATGATTTCGGCCTCGGCCTGCATGACATCAACAATGCCGGCGTGTATGCCATCGACAGCGACGACATCGGCGCACTGGCCGCCGCGATGCGCGATGCCGGCCTGAAGGTGATCCGCATCGATCTGGAAAACGTCGCCGACAAGCGCACGCTGCTCGCCCGGTTGGCGGCGCAGCTGGATTTCCCCGCCGGTTTCGGCGGCAACTGGGATGCACTGTCGGACAATCTGCGCGACCTGCAATGGCTGCCGGCCGCCGGCTATGCGCTGTTCCTGGCCGACGTGGATGCGCTGCGCGCCGGCGCAGCGAAGGACTTCGACACCCTGCTGGACGTGATGGACGAGACCAGCCGCGACTGGCTCGGCCGCGACGTGCCGTTCTGGGTGTTCCTGTCGCAGAGCGCGTAAGGGCAACGCCCTGATGGAGGCCGACCCTGGTCGGCATGGGCGTGCCCCCCATGGATCATCCACGCAGGGCGTGGATCCACCCGGCGCAGCTGGATGCACAGTAGATCCACGCCCTGCGTGGATGCGCCGTCCTAGCGGCTGCCGTTGTCTTCCTGCAGTTCCTTCTTGAACGGAATGTCCGGCGGCGGTCGTGCCACGGCCGGCTGGTCCTGCATGTTGGGGTTGGTCAGGCCACAGCCGCCACCGGCCTGCAGGATCGAAATGACGCAGGAGATCCTGGTGTTGGTGCCCGGCAATGGAATCTCCATTGCCTTGACCCCCTTGCGCACCCACTCGGCCAGCAATGATTCCTGCGGTACCCAGTACTTGTCGAACGAGGTCGGCGTGTAGTCGTACGGCGGGCGCTTCAGCCAGGTGCCGGACTGCGCGATGCGCTCCTTGCTCCAGCCATCGTTGGCACCACCGGGCGCGCCGCGCTCTGCATGGCCGTCGCCCTCCTGGCCGGGTACACGCACGCTGCCATCGGCATTGAACAGGCCATTGCCCCGGCCGGCGGCGCTTGCCTGGCGGGCACCGTCGCTGCTGCCCTCGCGGTTGCGGCTGGATGCTCCCCAGTCATCGCCCTTGGCAGGTGTCGCCCAGTTGCCGGGATCGGGGGCAGGACGCGCGCCTGCGCTTGCCGGCGTACTGCTGGAGGCCACCGGTCGCGTGCTGCGGCTCGCCTGCGCCGTGCTGCCCTCGGCCGCAGCGGCGGGTGTCGACGTGGCGCTGCCGCTGGAGACGGCGGGCGCCACGGCCGGTGCCGAGGGCACCTGACGTTCCCGTACCTGCACGTCGCGTCCGCTGGGCGCGCGTACGGCCGGCTCACGCCCGGCCACCGCCGCCATCCGCACCTGCGGATCGGCCACGGCCTGCACTTCGCGTTCGCGCACCTGCACGTCCCGCTGCGGCACGCGCACCTGCACTTCAGCGTTGCGCAGCGGTTGGGGCGCGACGGGCGCGTCAACCGTGCTGACTTCGCGTTCGCGCACCTGGATGTCACGCACCTGCGGTGCGCGCACGGCCAGCTCCGGGGTGCGCACTGCGGTCGGTGCCGGAGGCGCCTGCACCGGTTGAATGCTGCGCTCGCGCACGCTGGGCGTGCTGTCGCGCGGCACGACGCTGACCTCGGTGCGGGGCACGCTGACCGGCGGCACCACGAAATCCGTGCTGGCCTGCGCCACTTCGGTGGCCTGGATCGGAGAAGGCGGCGGCGCGGCAACCGGCGCCGGCTCGGCTTCTGCCGGCGGCGGCGGAACGCTCGCGGCAGGTGCCGACGCGGGGGACGCGCTGGCGGCTTCGGCCGCCAGCGGGCGCGGCGCAGGCGCCGTCGCAGCGCCCGCCTCCTGCCCCGCCGCAACCTGACCGGCCGGTGCGGCCTCGACGGCCTCGGCGCCCGGCTGATCGCCGCCGCCCTCCTGCGTGGCGCGGCCGACGAATTCCACCTGCACGCGCTCGCCTTCGGTGCCCTCGTCCTGCGGCGCGCTGGTGCGGATCACCGCCACCCACAGCAACAGCATGAAGAACAGCAGGTGCAGCAGCGCGCTGGCCACTGCCGAGAGCCAGCGCATCCAGCGCTGGTCGCGCGGCGCGGCGTCCCAGTCCTGCCAGAACAAGCGGCGCAGCGCCTGCCACGGCGACAGCTGCGGCGATTGACCGGGTGGCCCCGGCAACGGTCGGGGCAGCAATACCGCGATCACGTCGCGCGCGTGGTACGGCCGCGGCAGCGGCCCCAGCGAGCGCAGCCACAGCGCCCAGCCATACGGCAGGCGCGTGGTCTTCTCGAGGACGGCGCGGGGCTGCTGGCGCGCCAGCAGCAGATCGATGAGTTGCTCGGCCCGGGTCAGAGGCACGCGTCGGCGATCAGGCGACGTTGTCGCGCGGGATGTACGGCGCGTGGCCGCTGTCGTGGTCGGTCGCGTCGCGCACGGCGGTCACGCCGGGCACGCGGCCCATCAGCGTCTTTTCGATGCCCTGCTTCAGCGTCACATCGGCCATGCCACAGCCCTGGCAGCCACCGCCGAAGCGCAGCAGCACCACGCCATCGGCCGAGACTTCCTGCACGGCGACCTTGCCGCCATGCGAGGCCAGCTGCGGATTGACTTCGTTCTCCACCACCCAGTGCACGCGCTCGACCAGCGATGCCGCATCGCCGGGTGCTTCACCCTTGATGCGCGGCGCCTTGATGGTCAGCTGCTGGGTGCCGGCGGTGCCGGCGACGATGTCGATCTCGGCGCCATTAAGCCAGCCTACGCTGCCGGCATCGACATACAGGGTGAACCCATCGCAGTCCACCGCCCACTCGTCACCCAGCAGGTCGGTCGGTTCGGCGAATTCGAGCCGGGCGTCGGCGCGCGGCGTGCCGGGGTCGACCGCGCTCAGGCGCACGCCCATGCCGGGCACGCCCTCGCGTTCGATCAACTTGCGGAAGTGGGTCTGGGCAGTGTCGGAGATCTGGATCATCAGGCTATTCTAGCCAAGTAAGCGTCAGCCGCTCATTCGGTTTATACACCGTCCGGCGCATTGTTCAGTCAACACGAGGTGGAGATTCCCATGGCCGACCTGATTCCACTGGCCCAGGCCCGTTGCGTGCCGCGCAAAGGCAGCGACCACAAGCTCGGCGAAGCCCGCCTGGCCGAACTGCTGCCGCAGGTTCCCGGCTGGGAGCTGAGCGAGGGTGGCCAGGCCCTGTCGCGTACCTTCCGCTTCAAGGATTACTACGCCACCATGGCCTTCGTGAACGCGCTGGCCTGGATCGCCCACCGCGAGGACCACCACCCGGACCTGGGCGTGCACTACGACCGCGCGGTCGTGCGCTTCTCCACCCACGATGTGGGCGGGCTGAGCGAGAACGACTTCATCTGCGCGGCCAAGACTTCGGCCCTGACGGAGCAACTGCCATGAACGTACGTTTGCTGAGCCTGTCCCTGATCGCTGCGACCGGCCTGGCCGGCTGTGGCGCGTCCGAACCGCCGGCACCGCCACCGCCCGCGCCGACCGAAGTCGCAGCGGTGAAGACGCCGCCGCCGCAGTACCCGCTGGAACTGGCCTGCATGGGCGTGGGCGGCACCAGCACCTTCAAGGTGACCATCGGTACCGACGGCAAGCCGAGCGAGGTCGCCCTGCTCACCGGCGCCGGCAACCCGCAGCTGGACGAACTGGCCAGGACCGCGGTGCAGGGCTGGCAGTTCAAGGCCGCGACCCGCAACGGCCAGCCGGTACCGGCCACCATCCAGGTGCCGGTCAGCTTCAACCCGCCGCAGCCGAAGCCGGACCAGTGCTTCGCCATCGAAGAGCGCCTGCGCCGCGGCGGCTGATCGCGCGCACCCGACGAGGCCCGCCGACGCCCGCCTCGCCCCCGCCGCCCCGGCCCTGTCCGGGGCGGTTGTCTGTTGACCAGGACCGCGTCGGTAGATGCTGCAGATTCCCCCCGAAAACATCTGGATCGCACTGGCGGTCACGCTGGCCGCAGGCCTGGCCACCGCGATCGGCAGCCTGCTGGTGCTGTTCTCGCGCCGCCCCAGCCCGCGCCTGCTGGCGTTCGGCCTGGCCTTTGCCGGTGGCGCGATGGTCTATGTGTCGCTGTCGGAAATCCTCAACAAGTCCATTGCCTCGTTCGCCCAGGCCTATGGCGAGCGTACCGGCTTCACCTACGGCACCCTGGCCTTCCTGCTGGGCGTGATCGTGATCGTGCTGATCGACCACTTCATCCCCAACCCGCATGAGAGCCTGGACAAGCAGGATCCCGCGTTCCGCGAGAACAGCCGCGAGTACCTCAAGCGCGTTGCCCTGCTGACCTCGATCGCGATCACCGCGCACAATTTCCCCGAGGGCCTGGCGACGTTCTTCGCGACGCTGGAAAGCCCGTCTGTGGGCATGCCCCTGGCCTTCGCCATCGCCATCCACAACATTCCCGAGGGCATCGCGATCGCGGTGCCGGTGTATTTCGCCACCCAGAACAAGGCCTATGCGTTCACCGCCAGCCTGCTGTCGGGCCTGGCCGAGCCGATCGGCGCAGCGATCGGCTACCTGCTGCTGTCCGGATCGCTGTCGCACGCCACGTTCGGCTGGGTGTTCGGCCTGATCGCCGGCGTGATGGTGTTCCTGGCGCTGGACGAGCTGCTGCCGGCGGCCAAGCGCTATGCCAAGGGCCACGAAACCGTATACGGCCTGGTGGCGGGTATGGGCACGCTGGCGATCAGCCTGGTGCTGTTCAAGTGGTGAACGACCCAGAGGGGCGCATCCACGCATGGCGTGGATCTACCCAAACAAGGTAGCGGCCAGGCCTGCCCCGGCGCTACCCGGTCATTGTCAGCGCAGCCGATCCAGCGCCTCGACCAGCTCATCCGCCAGCGGCGCGTTCAGCACATACGGGCTCTTGCCGTCATCCAACGCGAACTCCAGCGATGCCGCGTGCAGGAACAGGCGCTTCAGCCCGATCTGCTCGCGAAGCCGCTTGTTGACTGCAGGATCGCCGTACTTGTCATCGCCGGCCACCGGATGCCCCAGATGCTGGGCATGCACGCGGATCTGGTGGGTCCGGCCGGTCTCGATGCGCACCTCGCAGTACGAATGGCCGCCGCGGCGCTCCAGCACCCGGAAGTGACTGATCGATTCCTTGCCGATGGCGTTGACCTGCACATGGCGTTCGCCGCCCTGGCGCAGGCCCACGTGCAGCGGCGCGTCGACCGTCATCACCCCGTCGGGCATGCGCCCGGCCAGCAGGGTCAGGTAGCGCTTGCGGATGCCGGCGCCGTGGTCTTCACGCAGCAGCGCCTGCAGTTCGCTCAGCGCCGAGCGCTTCTTGGCCACGATCAGCAGGCCCGAAGTGTCGCGATCCAGCCGGTGGACCAGTTCCAGGGTCTGCCCGGGACGCAACGCGCGCAGGGTCTCGATCGCGCCGAAGCTGATGCCACTGCCACCATGGCTGGCCACCCCCGAGGGCTTGTTCAGGGCCAGCAGGCGCGCGTCTTCGAACACGATGGCCTGCTCCAGGCGGCGCATGAACGCCTCGGGCGGACCGGCCTTGTCTCCTTCTTCACTGAGACGGACCGGCGGCACGCGCACCTCGTCACCGGCCTCCAGCTTGCGCTCGGCCTTGGCGCGGCCGCCGTTGACCCGCACCTGGCCGCTGCGCACCAGCTTGTACACCAGGCTGCGCGGGGCGCCCTTCAGCTGCCCGAGCAGGAAGTTGTCCAGGCGCTGGCCGGCGCGGTCGGCGGGAACGGTGATCATGCGCACGGAAGGCTTGTCGCCAGCGGGCTTGGTGGGGTCTTGGGCGGTCATCAGGCTGTTTATTCTGTTACACTCGGGGGGCGAGATAAGGGATTGATTTCGTTGGAAGTTACTCAGGGCCAGAAGCCCAGCTTCCGACGAATCCGGCACAGTGCGCGACCACCGCCCGCGGGGCGGCCATGTTAGCGGCTCACCGGCCTTCCCGGCCATCGCCGGATGCCTGACACGCAACCGTGCTGAACATGTCCCGCGTGGCGCTCCAGCCTGGCTGACAGCTGCCTGCGGCCCTGCAACACCCAAAAACCATAAGAGTGAAGCGCTCCCGCGGCCTGCCGTGGTGTCGTAGCGCTGGAAACCCAAGCCGCCCTCCCCGCGCTTGCGCGAATGGGCGGCGAGCCGTGTCCAGAGGCGAAACCCCATGGCGTTCCGCGCGGTAGCCGCTTGCGAGGAACGCAACAATGAAGCGAATGCTGATCAACGCCACGCAGGCTGAAGAGCTGCGTGTTGCCATCGTGGATGGCCAGTCGTTGTATGACATCGACATCGAACAGCCGTCGAAGGAACAGAAGAAGTCCAACATCTACAAGGGCCGGATCTTCCGCATCGAGCCCTCGCTGGAAGCGGCCTTCGTCGAGTACGGCGGTGGCCGCCATGGCTTCCTGCCGCTGAAGGAAATCTCCCGCGACTACTTCCAGGCCGGTGTCGACCACAACAAGGCCGGCATCCGCGAGCTGCTGAAGGAAGGCCAGGAGATCGTCGTCCAGGTCGACAAGGAAGAGCGTGGCAACAAGGGCGCCGCCCTGACCACGTTCATTTCGCTGGCCGGCCGCTACATGGTGCTGATGCCGAACTCGCCCAGCGCCGGCGGCGTGTCGCGCCGCATCGAGGGCGAAGACCGGGCCGCGCTGAAGGACGCCCTGGACAAGCTGAACATCCCTGACGACATGGGCGTGATCATCCGTACCGCCGGCGTCGGCCGCGATGCGGAAGAACTGCAGTGGGACCTGGACTACCTGCTCAATGTCTGGCGTGCCATCGCCGAAGCCGCACTGAGCAAGCCGGCCCCGTTCCTGATCTACCAGGAATCGCGCCTGATCGTGCGCGCCCTGCGTGACTACCTGCGCGCCGACATCGGCGAGATCCTGGTGGACACCGAGGAGATGTACGAGCACGCCCGCGAGTTCATGCAGCAGGTGATGCCGCAGACCCTGCGCAAGCTCAAGCACTACAAGGACGACATCCCGCTGTTCAACCGCTTCCAGATCGAATCGCAGATCGAAGGCGCCTACGAGCGCAACGTGCGCCTGCCGTCGGGCGGCTCGATCGTGGTCGACCAGACCGAAGCGCTGACCGCAGTCGACGTGAACTCCTCGCGCGCCACCAAGGGCAGCGACATCGAGGACACCGCCTTCCAGACCAACCTGGAGGCGGCCGAGGAAGTGGCCCGCCAGCTGCGCCTGCGCGACCTGGGCGGCCTGGTGGTGATCGACTTCATCGACATGGCCTCCAACAAGCACCAGCGCGAGGTCGAGAACCGCCTGGCCAACGCGCTGAAGTACGACCGGGCCCGCGTCCAGGTCGGCCGCATCTCGCGCTTCGGCCTGCTGGAAATGAGCCGCCAGCGCCTGCGCCCGAGCCTGGGTGAATCCAGCCAGATCGTCTGCCCGCGCTGCGACGGCCACGGCCGCATGCGCAGTGTCGAGTCGCTGTCGCTGTCGATCATCCGCGTCGCCGAAGAGCATGCGATGAAGGAGAACACCGGGCAGGTGCTGGTCCAGGCCCCGGTGGAGATCGCCAATTACCTGCTGAACGAGAAGCGCAGCGCGCTGCGCGAGATCGAGCAGCGCCACGAGGCGCCGATCGTGATCGTCGCCGACGAGCAGCTGCACACCCCGCACTACACCGTCACCCGCCTGCGCGAGAACGAGCTGGGTGAAGAGAGCAGCAAGCCCAGCTATCAGCGCGGCACCCCGCGCAAGCTGCCGGTGCACGCCCTGACCAAGGGCCAGCTGAACATCCCGCCGCCGGCGGTGACCCAGGTCAAGCACACCTCGCCCGCCCCGGTGCGCGAGGAGGTTGAACCGGCCAAGGCAGCTCCGGCTCCGGTCGTCGCCGCACCGGCGGCACCCGCCCCCAGCGGCGGCGTGATTGGTTGGCTCAAGCGCGTGTTCGGTGGCGAGCCGGCCCCGGCGCCGGCACCGGTGGCTCCGGCCGCCCGCCAGCAGCAGGACGGCGGCCGCAAGGACCGCCACAAGGATCGCAACAAGGACCGCAAGGACCGTCGCGACGACACGCGTGGCAATGGCGGCAACGGCAACGCGCAGCCGCAGAAGGACGGCGGCAACCGCAAGGACCGCGGCGAGCAGCGCAAGGACGGCCGTAACGGCAATGCCCAGCAGCCGCCGCAGCAGGGCAAGCAGAAGGAGCCGCAGCAGCAGAACAAGCCGCGCAACGACCAGCAGGGCCAGGGCCAGAACCAGAACCAGCAGCCGAAGCTGAAGCAGCCCAAGCAGCCGCGCCAGCAGCAGGAAGGTGACAAGCCGGCCGAGAAGCCGCAGCGCGGCGGCGTCGAGGCACCGGCGGAGAGCGTGACCGCGGCGGCAGCCGTGGCCGCGACGACCATCGCCACCAATGCGGTGACCGCGCAGGAAGCGACCGCGCCGGTGGCGCCGGTGGCTCCGGCAGCGGCCGCTCCGGCGGACGCCGCCGCATTGGCCGACACCGCTGCCAACGCCGGCAGCGAGGCCGAAGCCGTTGCGGTGACCGGTGACGAGGCGGTGGCTGACACCCATGGCGAACAGAACGGTGAAGGCGCGACCCGCCGCCGCCGCGGCCGTCGTGGTGGCCGTCGCCGTCGCCGTGGTGGTGCTGAGAACACGGCCGGCAGCGATAGCCTGGGCGATGACCAGGACGACGCTGACGACGGTGATGACGCCGAGGGTGCCGAACCGAACCTCGACAACGGTGCGGGTGCTGCTTCGGCCGCGTCTGCACAGCCGACCCGCTCGCAGCCGGAATTCGACTTCGATGACGACGTCGAGCCGACCGCCTCCGACGCCGGGAAGCCGGTCCGCGCCGCTGCCGCCGTTGCCGCTGCGCCGGTCGCGGTGGTGAGCAGCGCGGTGGTGGAAACCGCTGCACAGGCCGTGGCCGAGGTGCAGGCCCCGGTCGACAGCGCCGCCAAGGCCGAACCGGCATCGCCGGTGCAGACCAGCATGCTCGATGCCATCGACGCTGCGACTCCGGCCCAGCCGGTGGCCGCTGCGGCGCCGGTGATCGAAGCCAAGCCGGTCGTGGTTGAAGCCGCGCCAGTGGCTGAAGCCGCGCCGGTCATCGAAGCGACGCCGGCAGCGGTCGAGGCTGCGCCGGTCGTGGAATCGAAGCCGCAGATTGCTGAAGCCGCTCCTGCGGTCGAAGCGCAGCCGGTGGCCGTTGCGGCTGCGCCGGCGGTCGAGGCCAAGCCGGTTGTCGAGCCGGTCGTGGCCGCCGAACAGCCGGTGGCTCCGGTGGCAGTTGAAGCCGCGCCGGTGGACGCTGCGGCGCCGGTCGCCGATGCGGTGGTGACGCCGTCGGTCGATCCGGTCGCCGATGGTCACGCCGATGCCGCCGCCCAGGCGGCCGAGGCCAAGGCCGACGAAGAAGACGAAGAAGCCGCCAAGCGCACGCCGCCGGCGAACTGATCGCGGTTTGATCGCGTAAAACGAAACGGCGGGGATCGATGATCCCCGCCGTTTCCGTTTGTGACCCTGGTCGTATCGCATCCACCCGGGTTGGCAACGACCACAGCCCCCCTGCGTCAGGGCTTCGGCGCGAACTGCAGGCGCGTCCACACGCCGTAATGGTCCGAGGCCCAGCGCCCGCTGTCATCGGGCTGGTCGAACAGGAGCTTCGCTTCGCGCGCGACCATCCGGTCCTGCTGGAAGAAGATGTGGTCGATCCGCGACGGCGCCTGGTAATAGTGCCGGTTCAAGGTGCTGACCCCGGCCAGGTCGGTGTTGACGTGCACGCTGCCGTAGCTGTCGCCGTAGTGGCTGCGCAGCTCGCTCAGGTCGCCGGCATCCACCAGCGCGTTGAAGTCGCCTGCAATCACTACCGGTGCCCCGGCCGACGTGGCGGTGATGAAGCGCAGCAGGTCCTCGACCTGTGCGCGGCGGATGCGTTGGCCGCTTTCGTCATTGCGTTCGTTGAGATGGGTGGCATAGACGTTGACCGCCTTGCCGTCCACATCGATGCGCAGATGGGCAACGGTGCGGTAGTCTTCCCGCGGCTGCAGCAGGTGCTCGCCCTGGGCCAGGATCGGGCGCCGGCTCAGCAACGCATTGCCATAGCGCTTCGGTGCACCCACCGGATCGGTGGAGACGAAGATGTACCTGTAGCCGAGCTGGCTGGCCAGCCACTGCGCCTGGTTGCGCACGTTGCGGCGCTGGATCACCTCTTGCAGGGCGATGGCATCGGGCTGCAGGCGCTTGAGTTCGGCCAGGATCGTGCGGCGGCGGCTCGGCCAGTCCTCACGGTCATGATGCAGGTTGAAGGTCACCATGCTCATGCCGGGCGCGTTGGCGGCCTCGGCCGCCGTGGCCGCCTGCGGCCCGGCCGCCAGGACCAGTCCCGGCAGCGCCAATGCAACCGCCAGCCCCAGGGCGCGCATCGTCGTGCGCGCCCTTGCTCCCTGCTGCTTCATGATTACTGCCCCTTGCGCTCGGCGCGGCGCACCGCGCCCGGCACCTCGATCTCGACCCGCGCCGGCAGCTGGTGCACGTGCAGCTCGTTGTTGACCCACTCGGCCGTTTCGCCGTTGATGGTCGCCGCGCCCGGCTCACCGGCATACGGCCATGGCAGCACCACGCCGCCGACCGGTGGCACCAGGCCCGGCTGCACCTCCAGCACCAGCTGCTTGTCACTGCGTTGCAGGCGGTAGTTCAGCTGGCCCTGCGGCGTGCGCAGGCCCTGCACGGCAACACCGTCGCCCTGCAGCCAGGCGGTCGGGACGCCTGCGGCCAGTACCAGCGCATCATCCATGTCGCGGCTGTAGGCAAACATGTCCAGTGCCGAACGCACGAAGTCCGAGGCGACCCAGGCATGCGGCAGGTCACCGACGAAGAACGGCTTGCGCGGCGTGCGCGAAACCACTTCGGCCCACTGGTTCCAGGCTTGCGGCGCACGGTCCCTGAAGAAGAACTCGGTCGCCTGCCAGGCGCGATCGCGCCAGCCCAGGCGAACGAAGGCGGCCACGTTGCGCCACTCGTACGGCGTGTAGTCCTTCCACTCGCGCTTGCCATCGCGGCGGGCTACGAATTCCTTCCAGTAACGCTCGAAGGTCGCCTCCAACGCCTGCTGCGGCAGGCGGCCCTGCTCGCCGCCCGGCGCCAGCGCGATGGTGGTCGAGGTCGCGTCGAAATCGCCCAGCTCGGCCGAACCCGGCAGGTAGTCGATGTTGTGCTGCTGCATCGCCGACAGCAGTGACGCCTGCAGGTCATCACGGAACTGGTCACGCGACTCGGCGATCTGCATCGCTTCGACCTTGCCCAGCTGGGCCGCCAGCGTTGCCGCGTCCTTGTAGCCGCGCAGGGCCCAGAAGTTGTCCCAGTACGAATGCATCGGCTTGGCCGAATAGCCTTCGTGGCTGATCGAGGCGGGCATCATCCCGTAGAACGCCGGATTGCGCGCACGGTTCTCTTCGGTACGCTCGCTGGCACGCAGCTGCTCCATGTAGGTGTAGGCGCCCTGCACGTGCGGCCACATCAGCTCGGCGAAGGTGCTGTCGCCGGTATAGCGCCCATATTCGGCGATGCTGTAGATCAGCTCACCGTGGCTGTCATTCTCCGGCACCGGGTCGCTGCCGCGCGCATCGACACAGCACGGCACCTTGCCGTTCTCGAACTGGAACGGCGCATACCAGTTGATGTAGTCACGTACTGCGTCGCTGCGGCCCATGCGCAGCAGGCCTTCGGAAATCATCGCGCCGTCGCGGATCCAGCTGCGCGCGTACGAGCGCGTGCCCGGCTGCAGGCGCGGGCCAACCCGCGAGATCAGCATGTGCGCCACGGCGGTGCGCAGGGTGTCGACCAGGGCCTGGCCGGCCGCCGGCACCTGCAGCGAGACCACGCCCAGCTTCTGCCGCCACTGTTCGGCCACCTGCGCCTGGGCCTTGGCCACGTCCAGCGACTGCGGCGCCCAGCTCCCGGTCTGCGGCAGTACCACTGCCACTTCGCGGCTCTGGCCGGGTTCCAGCTTGATCGTATACAGCAGCGCACCGGACGCCATGCCGGTACTGTCCTTCACCGCCGTGCTGGCCGGGTATTTCCCGGAGGCCAGGTGCATCGCGTCGAGCTTGCCATCGAACGTGCTGGCGAAGCGGGCATCGGGCACCTGCAGTGGATAGATGCGCGGCTCGCCGTTGATGCGCACCAGCTGCTCGCCCACGTCCAGCGCATCGATGCGGCTGAAGCCGCCCACCGTGTTGAGGAACTGGGTCGGCGGGTTGACCTGCCAGGGGCGGATCGCCAGCGCGAGCGTGTATTCGTGGGCGACCTTGTCCGGATTGCTCAAGCGGTAGCGGCCGATCAACTGCGCGCGCTCCGGCGTGCCCTGCACGAAGCTGGTCACCGCCAGGCCGGCCTTCTCGTGCACCCAATCGACGTTGGCGATCGGAAGATAGTGGTCCTGCAGCGACTGGGTGATGGCAACCTTGGACCAGTCCAGCAGCTTGCCGTCGAGGCGGATGAACGGCTCGATGCTGAAGCTGCCCTTGGCCGGTTCCAAGGCACCGTCCTCGCTGATCAGCGCCTGTTCCTGTCCACCGTCCAGGCCCAGCAGGGTCCAGTACGGCTGTTCGCCCACGTAGGCGCGCGGCAACGAACCGCGTGGCAGGTCGGCCGCCACCGAGGACAGGAACGCGTTCGGCGTGGCGGCAAAGGCCAGCGGCTTGAGCGTGATGTCACGGATGCCGTAACGCCAGTTCGGGCCATCGAGCAGATCGAAGCGCACGTACCGCGCATTGGTGTCCGGCAATGCCAGCCAGTCGCGGCCACCGGCAGCGCCGGTCACCTCGCGCACGGTGCGCCAGTCGCGGCCATCCTCGGAGGTCCGCACGGTATAGCGGCTGGCTTCCAGATTCGGCAGCCAGTCGATCACTGCACCGCCGATCTCGCGGCTCTTGTGCAGGTCCAGGCTGATGGTCTGCTGCTTGACCCCGCCGCTGATCCAGAACGTATCGCTCTTGCCGTCGATCATGCGGTCCTGCAACGCGGTGGCAGTATCGGCGATCACCGACGGCGCCAGCGCCGAATCATCCTGCGCTGGCAGGCCCTGCAGGGTCAGCCTGTCGAAGCACACCGTGCCGCGCCCGCCGACCTTGCTGTAGATCGTGAACTCGACCGCAGCGCTGCGCGCCATCTCCTTTTCGGGCGAGGGCCCCCACGCCTTGTCGATCTGGCGACGGCGGTATTCGACTGGCGACCATGCCTTGGGGAAACGGTAGCCCGGGCGGTTGACCCACCAGACATTGTCGCCGCTGGCGTCGATCAGCTTGAACTGCAGGTCGTTGGCCGGCGAGTCACCGCGCAGCTGGAAGCCGAAGCGGTAGTTGACCGGGTACTCGATGTTCAGCGCACGGCGGATGCCGACGTAGCCGGACACGTTGTGGAAATCGTAGTCCAGGCACAGGGCACGGCCGCCACCGGCACCACTGACCGGCCGCAGCGATCCACTGACCTGGTCGGACAGCACCAGTTTCCAGGCGCCGATGTCGTCGAAGTCGTCCAGCACCTTCGGTGCCGGCAGCACCGGAGGTGCGGCGATCGCCAGGGAGGTCCACAACAGGCCCAGTCCAACGGCGATCACGCGC
The DNA here is from genome assembly GCF_059371235.1 of Stenotrophomonas sp. YJH_SMC_29. Lineage (NCBI taxonomy): Bacteria > Pseudomonadati > Pseudomonadota > Gammaproteobacteria > Lysobacterales > Lysobacteraceae > Stenotrophomonas > Stenotrophomonas sp. YJH_SMC_29. The sequence continues at coordinate 203,143 of NZ_JCAFUK010000001.1, forward strand.
TTCATCCCTTGACGCTCCCCAGCAACAGACCTTGGATGTAGTACCGCTGCAGCACCAGGAACAGCGCCAGCACCGGAACCACGGTAACCACCGCGCCCGCCATCATCATTTCCACGTCCATGATGTGCTCGCGCGAGAGGGTGGCCAGCGCCACCGGCAAAGTGTAGTGCTCCTGGTCGGTCAACACGATCAGCGGCCACATGAAATCGTTCCATGCGCCCATGAAGGTGAAGATGGCCAGCGTCACCAGCACCGGCTTGAGCATCGGCAGCACGATCTGGAAGAAGATGCGCAGCTCCCCCGCCCCGTCGATGCGCGCCGCTTCAAGCAGCTCGTCCGGAATCGAACGCGCGTACTGGCGCACCAGGAAAATGCCGAACACGCTGGCCAGCGCCGGCACGATCACGCCGCCGAAGCTGTTGACCAGGCCGAGCTGCTTCATCAGCAGGAACAGCGGCAGCATCGCCACCTGCGCCGGAATCACCAGTGCCGCCATCAGCACCTGGAACAGGCGCTCGCGACCGACGAAGTTGAGCTTGGCGAAGGCATAGCCCGCCATGGTGTTGAGCAGCAGCGAACCCACGGTGATGCCCAGCGACACCAGCAGGCTGTTGGCGAAGTTGCCCCCCATGCCGGTGCGCGCGAACAGCTCATGGTAGTTGTGCGTGGTGCTGCTCGAAGGCAGCAGTGGCGGCGGGAAATGGCTGGCCTCGCCCTGCGGCATGAACGAGACCGAGACCATCCACAGCAGCGGTGCCAGGCTGACCAGGGCCAGCACCAGCAACGCACCATTGATCACCCACGGGTACCAGCGCGACTGGCCGATTTCACGACTCATACCAACTGCCTCTTGCGGCCGAAACGCAGCATCACGGTGGTCACCGCCAGGATGATCAGGAACAGCAGGAACGCCACCGCGGAGGCGCGTCCCAGGTTCCACCACTTGAAGCCTTCCTCGAACATGAAATACAGCACGCTGACGGTGCTCTGCAGCGGGTCGCCGCGGGTCATGACATACGGCTCGGCGAACAGCTGGAAGTAGCCCGACACGGTGATCACCCCGACCACCAGCAGCACCGGGCCGAGCATCGGCAGGGTGATGTGCAGGAACTGCTTCCAGCGCGAGGCGCCGTCGATGCGCGCGGCCTCGTACAGGTCATGCGGGATCGCCTGCAGGCCGGCCAGGAAGATCACCATGTTGTAGCCGAAGTTCTTCCACACCGCGAACAGCATGATGGTCGGCATGGCCCAGTTGGGATCACCCAGCCAGTCGATCGGACTGATGCCCAGGTGGCCCAGGCCGTAGTTCACCAGGCCGTAGCTGGTGTGGAACAGGTAGCGCCAGATCACCGCCACTGCCACCAGCGTGGTCACCACCGGCGCGAACAGGGCCGTGCGGAACAGGGCCTTGAAGCGGGCGGCCGGCGCATTGAGCAGCATCGCCGCGCCCAGCGACACGCCGATCGACAATGGCACCCCGATCAGCACGAAGTAGGTGGTGTTCCACAGCGACTTCCAGAACATCGGTGTCTGCAGCAGGTCGATGTAGTTGCCCAGGCCGACGAAGCGCAGGTTGCTGCTGTCGGCCAGCGCGTACAGGTCGAAGTCGGTCACGCTCAGCGCAAGCGCCGAGGCCACCGGCAGGCCGAAGAACACGCCCAGCACGATCAGCGAGGGGCCGGCGAAGATCCAGCCGGCCAGCGAAGTACGTTTCATTGCGGGCTCCCGGCGGCCACGGCGCTGCTCGAGTGCGGCGGCGGCGCGCGCTCCTGCAGGCGTTGTTGTTCATGCATCCAGCGGCGCTTGGCCAGCACCTTGTCCACGCGCTGGTCGAGTTCTTCGACGGCCTTGTCCTGCGGCAGGCCACCGCGCACTACCTTCTCGGTGACGATGCGCATTTCCTGCACGATGCGCTCCCATTCGAGCACCTTCGGGGTCGGCTTGACCCGCTCCAGCTGATCACGGAACGCGGCAGCCAGCGGATCGCTGGCCAGCGACGGCGCGTTCCAGGCACTGCGACGCGGCGGCAGGTCACCGATGATTGAATGGAAGCGCGCCTGGATCTGCGGGCGCGACAGGAATTCGATCAGCTTCCAGGACGCTTCCTTCTGCTGCGATTTGCGGAAGATCACCAGGCTGGTGCCGCCGGCGATGCCCGCGCCCGGACCGTCCGGCCCCGGCAGCGCGGCAGTGCCCCACTGCCCTTCCAGCTCCTTCGGCTGCAGCTTCTTGAACTCGCGGATGTTCCAGGGGCCGGAAATGTAGAACACGTTGAAGCCGCGGAAGAACTCATCCCAGACGTTGGAGATCTGCGTCTCGGACATCTTCGGCGCCCAGCCCTGCTCGAACATGTTGGCGTAGAAGGCCAGCGTGCGGCGGAATCCCGGGCTGGCGAAATTGCCGCGGGTATCGTCGTCGCGCAGCAGTGGATCCGGCTGCTGCAGGGCCAGCGACAGCTGCTGCTCGAACTCGTTGATCGGCATCAGCACCGCATAGCGGTTGGGCCCCTGCATGCGCTTGATCGCTGCCATCTGCTCCTCCCACTCCGCCCACGTGCGCGGCGGGTGGTCGTAGCCGGCCTTGGCCAGCAGGTCCTTGCGGTAGTAGATCAGGCGCGTATCGACATACCACGGCACGCCCACCAGCTCGCCGTGGATCACGTTGGTGTCCCAGATGCCCTGGAAGTAGTCCTTCGGGTCGACCACGGCCGAGTGCTGCACGAACGGCTGCAGCGGGGTCAGTGCATCCAGCTCGGCGAACTCCGGCACCCAGGTGTTGCCGAGCTGGCACACATCCGGCAGGCCATCGGCCGCGAATGCGGTCAGCAGTTTCTCGTGCGCGGCCGTCCATGGGATGTTCTGCACATCCACCTTGATGCCGGGGTTTTCAGCCTCGAATTCGTGGATCAGCTCGCTGACCACCTCCGCTTCGCGACCCATCGCCCAGAAGCGTACGGTGGTGGTGCCCGTCTCGGGACGGGCGCAGCCGGCCACCGCCAGCGCGGCCAGGGCAGGCAGCGCCCAGCGGCGCAGGCGGTCGGTCCAGTTCGGCATCAGGTTACTTGCCCTGGCCTGTGGTGCGGTTGGCATTGTTCTTCTGTTCCTGCGCGGCAGCCGCGCGTGATTCGGCGATACCCACCGCGCGTGCTGCCGCGGCCTTCTCATCCTTCTGCAGTTCCAGGGGCTGGAACGACCCTTCCGGCGCCAGCCAGCCGCCACTGAACCCGGCCCGCTCCAGGCCCTTGCGGATGTACGGGTTCTTCTTCATCACTTCCCACACGAAATCATCGCGGTAGTTGGCGATCATGGTCAGGATCGGGCCCTGGTCGATGGCGATGTAATCGCTGGCGACCCAGCCACGATCCGGGATGACGCGGCCGGTCTTGATCGGGATGTCGTAGTTGAAACTGGGGTTGAACGAATCCAGGAAGCCGTAGCTGGAATAGATGTAGTCGCCGTAGCGCTTGTGCATCTCCAGCGTCGCCGGAATCACCTGCTCGGGTGCGAACACCACCGATGCGATCGCGGCGGTGGGGGCGATGGTGCCGTCATCGAAGTTCTCGCGCAGGCCGGCGCCGCGCGAGGAGTAATGGCGGAACTGGCGCTGCTCGCCGCGGTACTCCTGCGTGGTGTTCTGCGGGCCATCACTGGCGGTCAGGCCCCAGACGTTCTCGCCATAATCCTTCCACTGCATCGGGTTGGCGATGGCGTATTCGCGCTGGGCCAGCGCGGCCGAGCGGCTGTTGAGGAAATAGGTGCTGCCGCGCTCGCGCATGTACGCGTCCTGGATGTCGCGGAAGTCGATCCAGACGTGGCTGTACTGGTGGCCGAACAGCGGGCCGAAGGACAGGTATTCCTGGCCCTGGTAGACACCCCAGTCGTTGTCGTAGGTGCGCGTCCACACCGTCCACGCGTCCGGGCTGACCGGATGCGTGGGCGAACCCAGGGCGAGGATGTAGACCATCATCGCCTCGTTGTAGCCCATCCAGTCGTGGTCGATGAAACCGCTCTCCGGGAACCAGCCCATCGAGATCAGCGGCGCACGCTGCTGCAGCCACGGCCAGTCGACCTTCTTGTACAAGGTATCGGCGATCTGGCGGATTTCCTTCTCGCGCGGATCGTCACCGTCGTAGTACGACTGCGCGAACAGCACGCCCATCATCAGCAGTGCGGTATCCACCGAGGACAGTTCGACCCAGCTGTCGTAGCGACGGCCTTCCTGCATGTCCAGGAAGTGGTAGTAGAAGCCCTTGTAGCCCGCCTTGCCGGTGCGCTGCGGGCCCATCGGCACGTCGCGGAAGAATTTCAGGGTGGTCAGCGTGCGGTCGATCGCCTGGTTGCGGCTGACCCAGCCGTTCTCGATGCCGATCGGATAGGCGGTCAGCGCGAAGCCGACCGAGGCGATGCTGGCGAACGGCCGCGATGGGTAGCGGTCCGGGGTCAGCCCATTGACCTCGTTGGTGGTGTCCCAGAAGAACTGGAAGGTGCGGCGCTCGATGTCATCGAACAGCGGCGGCAGCTCCGGCTTCATCGGCCGCGGCGGTGCGTCGGCCTCGATCAGGATCACCGGCGGGCGGGGCTTGGCAGGTTCCTGCTGGGCCGGCTGGCAGGCGGCCACGGCCAGGCTCAGCGCTGCGGCGGACAACAGATGGCGTGCCTGCATGGCGCGGTTCCTCCGGTGGTCTGATCGATGGGAAAGCATACCGTCCAATGATCTGAAATCGTTTACAAGGTGTGTGCTTAAAAAACCACGAAAAACGTGGCCTGACATCGCGATCATTGCCCACGCCGCTGCCCCCTGGCCGGCAGCGGCGTGGGCAATGGACCGGCACAAGGCCGGCCATTGCCGTAGTCCATGCAGGTGATGCCGCCGCCGGAGCGGCGGCATCGGAGACCTGCATCAGGCGGCACCGCTTAGAAGCGGAAGCCCACCTCCGCCTTGACCTGGCGCGGCGTACCGACGATGTCGCCGGTCTCGTTGTAGCTGGCGGTCAGCTTGCCGTTCTTGTAGTAGTTGTAGTTCGAGAAGTTGTCGAAGTTGAACACGTTGATGATGTCGATGCGTGCGTACAACTCGGTATCGCCCGGCATCTTGAACGTCTTGGTGGCCTGCAGGTCAACCGAACGGTAGCCGAAGATCTTGCCACCGATCAGGAACTTGCCGTTGCCGCCCGGGAACGCGGCGGCCGGCGTCGGCAGGGCGTAGCCATTGGCCTGCGGCACGCCGTACCAGTCATTCACCGCCGTCGGGGTGGCCAGCGTCAGCTTGCCGCCGAAGGTGATGCCCCAGAAGCCGTCGTAGGAGCCGGTGACCACCAGGCGGTGGCGCGGCGCACCGTTGGACTTGATGAACGGATACTCGCCGATGGTGCCGCGATCGAACGAGTAATGCTCATCGATGTTGCGGTTATGGCGGGCGGTGGTCCAGGTGTAGGCGATCGAGGTGCCCCAGCCGCTTTCCTTGGTGTACGGCTTCTGTGCCGACAGCAGGACCTGGGTGGTGCGGGTTTCAATGCCCTGCTGGCCGATGATCAGGCTGCCGAAGCCCGGCACGTTGCAGCTCCACGCCTGGCCCAGGCCCGGCTCGGTGCCACCGCACAGGCGCGGGTCGTCGAAGAACTGGCCGGTCGGGTAACGGTTGCCCAGGGTGAAGGCGAAGCCGTCATAGGTCAGCGTGCGCGCGATGGTGGCGTCGGTCAGCCAGTCGCCGATCTGGTTGCTCATGCCCAGGCTGAACTGATCGGCGTAAGGCACCTTCAGGTTGTTGTTGAGCAGGTCGACTTCCAGGCCGGCATTGCTGGTCGAACCGACCAGGCTCTGCAGATTGCCGATGCCGTTGAGCAGGTTCGGGTTCCAGTCGTAGCAGGCGGCGTTGCCCTGGAAGCACTGGCCGGTGGCCGGGTTGCGGAAGTAGATGGTCGGCTGCGGCAGGGCCAGCTTGGTCACTTCCAACTGCAGGTAGTCGAACAGGTCGCGGTCATAGGAACGGCCGGCGCCACCGTGGATCACGTGCTGCTCGTCGGCATTGATGTCATACGAGAAGCCCAGGCGCGGCTGCCAGGCGTCCTTGAACGCCTTGCGGTTGTGGCCGTTGCTGATGTAGTCGTTGATGTCCAGGCCGCTCAGTGCCAGCGTGTCGGCATAGGACTGCCCGGCCGGTGCGCGCGGATCCTGCGCGAACAGCGCATTGACCACTTCCGGCGGCGTGACGAAGTCCAGGTAGGACGGGTTCTTCTCGTAATCCCAACGCAGGCCAAGGTTCAGCTGCAGGTGGTCGTTGACCTGCCAGTCGTCCTGGATGAACAGGCCGATCTGCTTGGCCTTGGAACGTACCTCGCCGGACACGCCGGACACGCCGGTCACCGGCTTCACGAACTGGGCCTTGTACGGAATGCTGTCAGGGAAGGCCGCATTGCCCACGGTGTAGTAGAACTGCGGATTGATCTGCGCCGCGTCCGAGGCGTACAGATCGATCTCCTTGTACTTGGCACCCATCTTGATGGTGTGGTCGCCCGCCCACTGGATACCGTCCAGGGTCAGGTTGTCCTCGATCGACCAGCCCTTCTGGCCCTTCACCTGCGAGGCGAATGCCGATGCGCCGCCGATGGAGACGATGGCACGCTCATCGGTGCCGTCCGGGCCGGTGTAGTTGATGCCGTTGCCCAGGCTCAGCGGCTTGGGATTGTTGAACGAATCCTCGTGGGTGAGCATCAGTTCGTTGTAGTAGCGCTCACCGCTATGGTTCCAGCGCAGCGCGTAGCGGCGATCGGTGTTCTTCGTTTCCTTGCCGTGCATCGGCGCGGTCTGGTCGGCGAACTCCTGCTGGGTCTCGTCACGGTCCTGGAAGGTCAGCTCCAGGCGATCGTTGTCGGTCGGCTCGACGTCGATCTTGGCAAAGATCAGGTCCTGCTGGAACGGCTGGCTGGCCGGGCCGAGTCCGGCGCGGGCCTCGGCCGGCAACAGCCCGGCCAGGCCGGTTACCGAGCCCTGCGGAGCAATGGTCACCGGCAGGTCGAAGCGCTTGGCCTCATAGGTCACGAAGAAGTGGGCCTTGTCCTGCACGATCGGGCCGCCCAGCGCGAAGCCGTATTCCTTTTCGGCCGAGGCTTCCTTGCTGGCACCGGCCTGGCGCTCGGCCGGCGTGCGTGCGCGCATGTCTTCATCGGTGTAGCGGTAGAACGCCTCGCCCTTGAACTCATTGGTGCCGGACTTGGTTGCAGCCGTCACCGCGGCGCTCGACACCTGGCCGTACTCGGCCTTGTAGTTGCCGCTGATGACCTTGTATTCGCCGATGGCCAGCTGCGGGAACGGGTTGCCGGCGCTGCCGGACTGGCCGGCCACGCCGCCGCCCTTGACGTAGCTCTTCTGGCCCACGCCGTCGATGTACACGTTGGTGCCGTCGGCATTGGTGGCGCCGCCGCGCAGCGAGGTGTTGCCCTTGGCATCACGGGTGAAGATCATGCCCGGCACCGCGTCGGCGAACTCCAGGAAGTTGCGCGACACCTGCGGGGTGGTCTGGATCTGCTGCAGGCTGACGGTCTTGCCGACTTCGGAGGTGCGCACTTCCTGCAGCAGGGTCGGCGCGACGACGTTGACGGTGTCCAGGTTGGTGGCCGCGGTGGTGCCCGGGGTGCTGCTGGCGGCACCGGCGAAGTTCAGCGTCGCGGTCGAGGCCACGGTGACGGTGACCTTCTGCGACTGGCCGTTGGCGACCACGTCATAGGTACCCGGGTCCAGGCCCATCAGCGAGTAGCTGCCGTCGGCGCGGATGGTGCCACGGCGGACGGTACCGGTGGCCACGTTGGTGGCGGTCACTTCGGTGCCTGCCTGGGCGCCGGCAACCTGGCCGCGCAGGCTGGCGTTGGCCGACTGCGCCATGACGTTGGGGGCGGCAGCCAGCATCAGGCAGCTGACCAGTGCGGTGCTCAGCAGCCGGCGCGCCGGCATGCGGAAGGTGGTATGCATCATCAACTCAATCTCCGGGTGGCGGTAACCGCTTGCGCGGTCCCTGCGATCAGTCAAAAAAAAGAAGGAACGCCTCTGGCTTCAACGGCCGGATGGCGGAGTGGTGGAATCGCGAACTATCAAGCGGGGAACCAGGGTCTGCTTGTCCCCTGTCCCATCCGTGGAGGTGCCGTCCATCAACTGCATCAGACGCGTCATGGCCCGGTCGCCGAGCTCGGCGATGCTGACCTGCATGGTGGTCAGCGACGGGTGGACGAAACGCGCCAGTGGAATGTCATCGAAACCTGCCAGGGCAACATCGGCCGGCACACGGACCCCTGCCTGCGTGAACGCATACAGGCATCCCAGGGCCATCATGTCGTTGGCAGCGAACACGGCATCGGGCAGCGCTCCGGCTGCCAGCAACTCCTGACCGGCGCGATGGCCGGAAGCTTCGTCGAAATCACCGGGCAGCTCGATGCCCTCGGCGCCACTGCCGAATGCCACCAGCGCGTCACGGAAGCCGCGCAGGCGCTCGCGCGCGTCGAAGTTGAGGTCCGGACCAGAAATGAAGGCAATGCGGCGGTGGCCGGCATCCAGCAGGTGGCGGGTCATCGCCATGGCGCCAGCGTGGTCGTCGATGCTCAGCACCGGGTGGTCCTGCCCGGGCAGGTAGGTGTTGATCAGCACCGTGGGCAACGACTGCGGCAGGTTGTCGGTCAGGAAGCCCGGGCTCTCGGCATAGGGCGAGAGCACCAGCAGGCCGTCCACGCGGCCGCGCATGGCGCGCAGGGCAGCGCCCTGCTGTTCCTGGTCGCCGTGGTAGCTGGACACCAGCAGGTGCTGGCGGCGGTTGCGGGCCACGCCGTCGATGCCGCGCATCAGCTCGGAGAAGAATTCGCCGTACAGGTCCGGCAGCACCACGCCCACCGTATTGGTGCGGCGGCTGCTCAGGCTGCGGGCGGCGGCGTGCGGGGTGTAACGCAGCCGTGCGGCGACCTCCAGCACAAGCTGGCGGACCGGTTCGGCGACATTTTCATGCCCGTTCAGCGCGCGGGAAACCGTGGCCACGGAGACCCGGGCTTCGCGTGCGACGTCTTTGATTGTGATAGCTGCCTTGTTCACGAAGCCGCCCTCCACGGCTTGGACCTACCAGCATTGGCGCGGAATGTAAGCGTTTCCATCTGGGCTTGTAAACAGTCCGTTAGGCGAATGTCCCGAAATGGACATGAAAATCTGTCCGTGGCGCGGCCCGCAGGGACCGGCCATGACAGTGCGGGACAAGGGCTCAGCCCTGTTCTGACGGGGTCTGTGCGCGGATGGACAGTGCGTGGATATCGGTGTCCATCATCGACCCCAGCGCGGCATAGACCGCGCGATGCCGGGCCAGCGGCCCCAGTCCGGCGAACCGCTCACTCACCACATGGACGTTGAAATGGCCGCGCCCGTCGCGGGCACCGGCATGGCCGGCGTGGCGATGGCTGTCGTCCTCGATCTCAAGGACGCTCGGGGCCAGTGCCTGCTGCAGCGCGTCACGGATCCGCTCGATCCGTTCCGTGCTCACGGCAGGACCTTGCGGAACGGCCGCACCTGCACGCGGGTGTAGACGCCTGCGGCGACGTACGGATCGGCATCGGCCCAGGCCTGTGCCTGTGGCAGCGACTCGAACTGCGCAATCACCACCGAACCACTGAACCCGGCCGGGCCCGGGTCTTCACTGTCCACCGCCGGGCACGGCCCGGCCAGCAGCAGGCGTCCCTCGTCGCGCAGCGCGTGCAGCCGCGCCAGGTGTTCCGGCCGCGCCTGCAGCCGCTGCGCCAGCACATCCTGGCCGTCATACCCTTCGATCACATACCACACCGGCATTTCCTCGCGTGCGTTGTCGGTGCGCCGATTCTAGCCAATGCCGGCCCGCTCCCGGCCCCGGCTGGACACTGGCGCGGCAAAGGCTTACCCTAGTGTCCATTGCACGTGGCTGGATGCAGCAGCCCGTCGGTTTTTGCGGCCAACGCAGCCCCCGACGATCGTCCCGCTGCTTCAAACCGGACCACCCGGCCGGGCCACGTAGACGACCTCCCCGTAGTTCCGTCGCTGCCGTCTCCTGCGGCGCGTCCTGCTGTTTGATATGTGTGGAATCGCGCCGATCCCGGCGTGTCTGGTGCCCTGGGGCTCCGTGGCGTTGGCCCGGCGAACCCGGTGCCGCGACTGGTCCGTTGCAATCCTGATGTCCATTAGATGACTTCCGAACTCGCGCTCGACGCGAACCCGCCAACCCGGCCGCCCGCCCCCCAGCAGCAGGAAATGCCGCTGGCCGTGGTGCATGGGCAACCGGTCCTGCAGATCCCGCAGGACCTGTACATCCCGCCGGACGCGCTGGAAGTCATCCTGGACGCCTTCGAAGGCCCGCTGGACCTGCTGCTGTACCTGATCCGCCGCCAGAACCTGGATGTGCTGGACATTCCCGTCGCCGAAATCACCCGGCAGTACGTGGAATACATCACCGTGATGCGCGAGCTGCGCTTCGAGCTGGCTGCCGAGTACCTGGTGATGGCCGCGATCCTGGCCGAGGTGAAGTCGCGCATGCTGCTGCCGCGCCCGGTCAGCGAGGAAGGCGATGAAGCCGACCCGCGCGCCGAGCTGGTGCGCCGGCTGCAGGAGTACGAACGCTTCAAGCAGGCCGCCGAGGACATCGACGCCCTGCCCCGCCAGGACCGCGACACCACGGTGGCGCACGCCTTCATGCCCGAGCGCGCCACGGTGAAGCTGCCGCCGCCGGTGGACCTGAAGGAAATGCTGCTGGCCCTGCACGACGTGCTCAAGCGCGCCGAGCTGTTCAGCGGCCACGCCATCAAGCGCGAGGCACTGAGCGTGCGGCAACGCATGGGCGAGGTACTCGGCCGCCTGGAAGACGGCAAGTTCTATCGCTTTGAAGGGCTGTTCACGGCCGAAGAAGGCAAGCTGGGCGTGCTGGTCACGTTCCTGGCGGTGCTGGAGCTGGCCAAGGAACAGCTGCTGGACATCGTCCAGGAAGAACCGCTGGCGCCGATCTACGTCAAGTCGCTGGCGGCCGGCAACACCAACGCCCCGCTGCAGTTCAGCAGCGAGTTCGACGACAACGACGCCGCCAATGCCAATGAGTGAGCGCTGACTGCCGATGGATCAATCGCTGATCGACCGCATTGTCGAGGGTGCCCTGCTGGCTTCCAGCCAGCCGCTCACCCTGGCCCAGCTGAAGGACCTGTTCCCGGAGGAGGAGCCGGCGCCGCCGGGTAGCATCGAACGTGCGCTGGAACGGCTGCGCGAGGCCTGCGAAGGACGCGGCGTGGAACTGGTCGAGGTCGCTTCGGGCTTCCGCTACCAGGTCACCAGCGAAGTGCATGGCTGGATCAGCCGGCTGTGGACCGAACGCAAGACCCGCTACACCCGCGCCACCCTGGAAACCCTGGCGCTGATCGCCTACCGGCAGCCGATCACCCGCGGCGAGATCGAACAGGTGCGCGGCGTGGCGGTCAGCAGCAACATCATCCAGGCACTGGAAGAACGCGAATGGATCCGCGTGGTCGGCCACCGCGACGTGCCCGGCAAGCCGGCACTGTTCGGCACCACCAAGGGCTTCCTGGACTACTTCGGGCTGAAGCGGCTGGACGAACTGCCGCCGCTGTCGGAACTGAAGGACCTGGGCGAGCTGGAACCGCAACTGGCGCTGGACCGCGATGCTCCGGCCGTTGCCGGCGCCGACGGTCCGGACGTCTCGGCCGACGGCGCTGCCGCCAACGACGACGCCGGCCTGGCCGGCAGTGACACCCCCGATTCCGCCGATGCAGCGCCTGCGTCGGCCACCGATGAGCAAGCACCTTCGCCCCTCGATGATGGGCACCCCGATTCCGCGCCGGGCGAGCGCGCGGTGCCCCTGAACGAACGCGAAGACAACGCCGTCGCGATGACGACCGTGGCTGTTGACCAAGCCGATTCCGAACCAGAGGCCGACCTCGAAACCGTCGGCCGGAGCAAAACTGATGAGTGACACCCCCCGTAACAAGCTCTCGCTGAAGCGCGAAGCCACCTCCGAACAGTTCAAGCTGGAAGAGCGCCTGCACAAGGTGCTGGCCCAGGCCGGCCTTGGCTCGCGCCGCGCGCTGGAACAGCGCATCGCCGAAGGCCTGGTCAAGGTCAACGGTGAAGTCGCGCAGACCGGCATGTCGGTCAAGAGCGGCGACAGGATCGAACTGGACGGTCGCGGCTTCGTCGCCACCGCGCTGGCCGAACCGTCGCGCGTGCTGGTCTACAACAAGCCCGAAGGCGAAGTGACCACCCGCGAAGATCCAGAAGGTCGCCCGACCGTGTTCGAATCGCTGCCGCCGCTGAAGGGCGCGCGCTGGATCGCGATCGGCCGCCTGGACATCAACACCACCGGCCTGCTGCTGGCCACCACCGACGGTGAGCTAGCCAACGCCATGATGCACCCGTCGTTCGAGGTCGAGCGCGAGTACGTGGTGCGCGTGCGTGCACCGGAAGGCGAGGAAAAGGTCTCCGACGCCATCGTCGACCGCCTCAGCCGTGGCGTCGCGCTGGAGGACGGCCCGGCCAAGTTCGACGAGATCGAACGCATCGGCGGCACCGATTCGCACGACTGGTTCCGCGTCGTGGTGAAGGAAGGCCGCAACCGCGAAGTGCGCCGCCTGTGGGAATCGCAGGGCTGCCAGGTCAGCCGCCTGAAGCGCACCCGCTACGGCAAGGTCAGCCTGCCGCGCGAACTGGCCCGTGGCCATTCGGTGGAATTGAGCACCCCGCAGGTTGAAGCCCTGCGCGCGCAGCTGAAGCTGGAAGAAGGCGCACCGTCGGCGCTGACGCTGCAGCCGGTGATCGGCCAGCGCCGCGCCGCCAAGACCACCGTGCGCGTGCGCGAAGGGGGCCGCGGCAACGCCTACGTCAACGGCCACAACACCGCTGACGAAGGTCGCGAGCTGCGCCGTTTCGACAACGTCCGCGAAGATCGCGGTCGTGGCCGCGGTGGCAAGGGCGGTGGCTTCAAGGGTGGCCTGACGGTCAGCGGTGAAGCGGCGGCCAAGCAGTCGCAGAAGCCGTTCAAGCAGCGCGCCCCGAAGAACGATCGCTCGCTGCCGGAAGGCAACCCGGCCGCGTTCCGCACCTGGTACGTGCCGGATGGCGTGAGCACCGGCCCGAGCGGCCATCGCAACGCCGGTCCGGGCGCGCGTGGCCCGGGTGCCCGTGGTCCGGGTGCTGGCGGCCAGGGCCGTCCGTACGGCAAGCCGAAGGGCCCGGGTGCTGGCGCCGGTGGCGGCCAGGGCCGTGGCGGTTTCGGTGGCGAAGGCCGTGGTGGCGCAGGCGGCCAGGGCCGGCCGGCCGGTGCGGGCAACCGCTCGCAGGGCCAGGGCAACAAGCATCCGTATGGCCATCCGGGCAACGCTCCGAGCTTCCCGTCCGACCACGCCACGCCGGGCTTCAACCCGTACGTCAGCCCGAAGCCGGCGCAGGGCGCCCGTCCGGGCGGTCGTGGTCCGGGTGGTGGCAACCGTGGGCCGGGCGGCAATCGCGGCCCCGGCGGACCGGGTGGCAACCGTGGTCCGGGTGGCCCCGGTGGCAACCGCGGTCCCGGCGGCCCGCGCCGCAGCGGCCCGCGCGGCGGCTGATCGTTGGCCACGCTGACATGAAAAACCCCGGCTCCGGCCGGGGTTTTTCTTTACCTGGCAGGTCGCCCCCCCGGGTGGATCCACGCCATGGGCGGACGCAAAGCGAGAACTAGGAATTCTTTGAAAACGAGCTGTTTGTGTCACGCGTCGCTGCATGACGCGCGAGGCCTAACTATCGTGCCTGTGTCATCCATACTACACACAGGAGCCGCAATGGCTTGGCACACCTCCGAATCCGTCCTGGGGCTGGGCACTGCCACCAACCGGTGGTGGAACACCATTTATGGGCCTGCCGACAAGGTTGAGGTTTCAGGCATCTATCGATGCCTGGGCTGCAAGCGCGAGGTCACCTGCAACAGGAACGATCCCTTCCCGCCCCAACCCAAGCACGTGCATACCCCGCAACAAGGCCCGATCCGTTGGAAGCTCAACGTACGCACCAACACCGAAGGCACCTGACAGCACCTTCGGCAAGAAAAGGGGGACGGAGGGGATTAAGTCGCTTTCGCCCCTTTGAGGCAAAAGCGACTTAATCCCCTCCGTCCCCTTTTTTGTTGTCAGCGCCGGCTGATGGTGAAGGCGGCGCCGTCCACACCCAGGTCCCAGCCCTTGCCGGTGCCAGACAGGGCCAGCGAGATGTCGCCCTTGGTCATCACCTGCGCATTGCTGGATTTCACCGCGCCGGCATGCGCACCGACCGAGGCGTAGGTGCCCAGCAGCTCGTTGACGCTCACCGCGCCGGTGAAGCTGCCGCGGCCATTGGTGATCTTCGACTTGCCCACGGTCAGGCCGCCGCCCTTCACTTCAATGCGCACCGGCAGGCTGGCGCCGTTGCTGCAGCTGACGGTGCCGTTGCCCGACGCAGTCTTGTAGATCAACGACCAGCCGGACAGGTTGTAGCGCAGCTGGCAATCGAGGTTGCCGGCGGCGTGCGCGGCCGGGGCCAGCGTGGCAGCGGACAGGGCCAGCAGCAGGGCGAAGGGCTTGTTCATGGCGGGACTTCCAGTTCGATCGACTGCCGGCGAATCTAGCAGCGCGCACGTGCACGTTGGATGCAGGCGCGCGCGCTGCGTGGCAGGCATTCAGCCGCCGTCGTGCTGTATCAGGCCTGCTCGTCCAGGTGGAAGGCATCGGCATCGAGCATCGCCGGGAAACGCGCGCGGTGGGCGGCCAGCGCCTCGGCCGAGATGGTGGTGGTGACCACCTGTTCGCGCTCGCGGATCTCCACCTGCGGCTGGCCGAGGAAATCCAGCACTGCGCTGTCGCCGGCGTAGTGCAGCTGGTTGCCATCGACGCCGATGCGGTTCACCGCCGCCACGAAGCACAGGTTCTCGATTGCCCGCGCACGCAGCAGGGTCTTCCACGCATAGGCGCGCGCCGACGGCCAGTTGGCGACGAAGATCTGCAGGTCGAAATCCAGCTGCTGCGGGCGTTCGACGTTGTAGCGGTTGCGGCAGAACACCGGGAAACGCAGGTCGTAGCAGACCTGCGGATTGATCCGCCAACCCTTCCATTCCACGCTCAGGCGTTCGCGGCCAGCAGCATAGCGTTCGTGCTCGCCGCCGTAGCGGAACAGGTGGCGCTTGTCGTAGTACTGCAGCTCGCCCTCGGGCGTGGCAAACAGCAGGCGGTTGTACACGCCCGCGCCATCACGCAGCTGCACGCTGCCGATCACCGCCGCGTCCAGCGCCTTCGCTTGTTCGTGCACCCAGGCCACGGTCGGGCCATCCATGCCTTCGGCCTGGGCGATGGCGTCATTGGAGAAGCCACTGGTGAAGGTCTCCGGCAGGATCACCAGGTCGGTGGTGCCGGCCAGCGGTGCGAGCAGCGCGCCGTAGTAGGCGCGGTTGCCGGCCGGATCGTGCCAGCGGGTGTCACCCTGGACGAGGGAAATGCGCAGGTCATTCATGTCCACGCCTCCGCTCACAGCAGCCGCAGGCGTTCGATCGCCGCGTCCATGGTCGCTTCGTTCTTGGCAAAGCACAGGCGCACCAGGCGCTGGCCGGCCGGCGGAGTCTCGTAGAACGGCGACAGCGGAATGGCGGTGACGCCCTTCTCGATGGTCAACCACTTCACGAACTCATGGTCGGGCAGGTCGCTGATGGCCGAGTAGTCCACCAGTTGGAAGTAGCCACCCGGCACCGGCAGCGCCTTCAGGCGCGTACCGGCGAGCTGCTCGCGGAAACGGTCGCGCTTGGCCTGGTAGAACGCGCCCAGTTCCAGGTGGTGTTCGGGTTCGTCGCGGATCATCGCGGCGAAGCCGTACTGGGCCGGGCCAAAGCTGGTGAACGTGTTGTACTGGTGCACCTTGCGGAATTCAGCGGTCAGCAACGGCGGCGCCACGGCGTAGCCGATCTTCCAGCCAGTGCAGTGGTAGGTCTTGCCGAAGCTGGAGATGACGAAGGTGCGCTCGCGCAGTTCCGGATAGCGCAGCGCCGACTCATGGCGGCGACCGTCGTAGATGATGTGCTCGTACACCTCATCGGAGATCAGGTAGATCTGCGTGCCGCGCAGCAGCGCGGCCAGCGCCTGCATGTCAGCCTCGTCCAGCATCGCACCGGACGGGTTGTGCGGGGTATTGACCATCAGCATGCGGGTGCGCGGGGTGATCGCCGCGCGCACGCGGTCCCAGTCCACGGCGAAGGTCTGCGGGTCCAGCGGCACGTGCACGGCGGTGGCCCCGGCCAGCTCGATCGCCGGCTCGTAGCAGTCATAGGCCGGATCGAGCACGATGACTTCCTCACCGGCACGCACCACGGCGTGGATGGCATTGAAGATAGCCTCGGTGGCGCCGCTGGTGACGGTGATTTCGGTGTCCGGGTCGATGGTGGCGCCGTACAGGTCCAGCGACTTCTGCGCGATGGCCTGGCGCAGCGGCGCGACGCCGGTCATCGGCGGATACTGGTTGAGGCCGGCCGCCATCGCCTTGGCGGTCTCGTCGATCAGGCGCTGCGGCGCGGAAAAGTCCGGGAACCCCTGGCCCAGGTTGACCGCGCCGTGTTCGGCGGCGAGCTGGGACATCACGGTGAAGATCGTGGTACCGACCTTGGGCAGCTTGGTGGTGGGTTGCATCGGCCTGGACTGTGGGGGAACAAGGGATCCGAGTTTACGCAATCCGCGCGCCGGTAGTGCCGGCCGCTGGCCGGCAACCTCGGCTGGCAGGTGCGAAATTGCCGGCCAGCGGCCGGCACTACCATCGGCATTCACCGCTACAATTGCCGCCGCACTCCGGCATGAAGACCCCTGCCCCTTGAACACCCCTGCATTGCTGGCCGCCAGCGGCCTGAGCTTCTCCCGCAATGACGAGCCGGTGTTCGGCCCGCTGGAGTTCCATGTGGACGCCGGCGAGGCCCTGCTGGTGCAGGGCGGCAATGGCGCCGGCAAGACCACCCTGCTGCGCGTGCTGGCCGGCCTGGCCCGGCCCGGTGCCGGCCAGGTACGGATCGACGGCAAGCCGGCCAGCAATGCCGAGCGTGCGCGCTACGTGGCCTACCTCAGCCATCTGCCGGCGCTGAAGCCGGACCTCGGTACGCTGGAGAACCTGCACTTCCTGTGCGGCCTGCATGGCCGGCGTGCCCGGCAGATGCCCGGCAACGCACTGGCGATCGTCGGCCTGGCGGGCTACGAGGACACCCTGGTGCGGCACCTGTCGGCCGGGCAGAAGCGGCGGCTGGCACTGGCGCGCATCTGGCTGTCGCCAGCGCCGCTGTGGCTGCTCGACGAGCCCTATGCCAACCTCGACCTGGAGGGCATCACCCTGGTCAACCGGATGATTTCGGCGCACCTGCGCGCCGGTGGCGCTGCGCTGGTCACCACCCACGGCGCCTATGCCGCACCGCCGGTGCGCACCCGCCAGCTCGACCTCGGCGGTGCCGCATGATCGCGCCGGGCACCGAACCGGGCCTGTGGCAGACCGCAGGCGCCCTGCTCAAGCGCGACCTGCGCCTGCTCTGGCGCCGCCGCGGCGACGCGCTGCAACCGCTGCTGTTCGCGGTGCTGGTAGTGGTGCTGTTCGCCCTGGCCCAGGGCCGCGAACCACAGCTGCTGGCCGCCACCGCCGGTGCAGTGCTGTGGCTGGCCGTGTTGCTGGCCGGACAGCTGTCGCTGGATTCGCTGTTCCGTTCCGACGCCGAAGACGGCTCGCTGGAACAATGGCTGCTGGCGCCGGTGCCGCTGGCCTGGCTGGTGCTGGTGCGCGTGCTGCTGCATTGGGCCACCACCGCGCTGCCGCTGATCGTGGTCAGCCCGCTGCTGGCCGAAATGCTGCATCTGCCGCATGACCAGCTGCCGATGTTGCTGGCATCGTTGCTACTGGGAACGCCGTTGCTGAGCCTGATCGGGGGCGTGGTCGCCGCGCTGACCGTCGGCATCCGACGCTCTGGTATTCTCGTGGCGCTGCTGTCGTTGCCGTTGTACGTGCCGGTGCTGGTGTTCGGCGCGGGCAGCCTGGCGGCAGCCGGGCGCGGGCAGGATCCGGTCGGTGCGCTGCTGATGCTGGGCGCTGGCCTGCTGGTCGCGCTGGTGCTGGCGCCGCTGGCCACTGCCGCTGCAATACGCATTTCTCTGAGTTGACCGAGCTGAGAGCCAATCCACCCCTGCTGGATAGCCGCCACGCATGAATCCGATTGTCCGCTGGTTCCACCAACTCGGTTCGCCTCCCACGTTCGATCGTTTCGCTGCCCGCTGGTCGCGGGTGTTCTACCTGGTTGCGGTACCGGTGCTGCTGGTCGGCATGTGGCAGGCGCTGCTGGTGGTGCCACCGGAAGCCAAGCAGCTGGACAGCTTCCGCATCCTCTACATTCACGTGCCCAGCGCCTGGATGAGCCTGTTCGTGTTCGCGCTGATGGCGCTGTATGCGGCCATCGCGCTGATCTGGCGGATCAAGGTCTGCGAGATCCTGGCCATGGCCTGCGCGCCGATGGGCGCCGGCTTCACCCTGATCACCCTGTTGACCGGCAGCATCTGGGGCAAGGGCACCTGGGGCACCTGGTGGGACTGGGACCCGCGCATGACCAGCGAGCTGGTGCTGCTGTTCCTGTACCTGGGCGTGATCGGCCTGTACCACGCCATCGAGGACCGCCGCAGCGCCGCGCGCGCGGCCGGCCTGCTGGCCATCGTCGGTGTCAGCCTGCTGCCGGTGATCCGCTACTCGGTGGACTGGTGGGGCGGCCTGCACCAGCGCCAGTCGATCAGCGTGTTCGGTGAATCGGCCATCAGCAGCGCGATGATCGCGCCGCTGTGGTGGATGGTGATCGGCACCAAGTTCTGGTTCGCCGGTTCGGTGCTGGCCAAGGCCCGCGCCGACAATCTCGACCGCGAGGCCGGCAAGGCCTGGGTCGGTGGCCGCGTCGATGCCCAACGCCCGGCCGGGGAGGCACAGCCATGACCCACCTGCCCTATGTGATCGGCGCCTACGCCGTGTTCGTACTGGTGCTCGGCGCCGATGCCATCGGTTCGTGGCTGCGCCTGCGCGTTGCGCGCCGGCTGGCACTGGCCCGCCAGCAGCGCCAGCAGACCCGCGCCGGGAGGCCGGACGCAGCGACGCCGCTGTCGACGGAGCTGGAACGATGACCCCGGTACAGCGTCGCCGCCTGGTGTGGGTGCTGCTGGCCCTGCTCGCCTCCGGCCTGGCCACCGCACTGGTGGCGATGGCACTGGAGCGCAACATCGCCTACCTGTACACGCCTTCGGAAGTGCTGCGCGGCGATGTCGATGCACAGTCGCGCTTCCGCCTCGGTGGTATGGTGGTGAAAGGTTCCTTCAACCGACCGGTCGGCTCGCTGGAGGCACGCTTCGAGGTGACCGACGGCGACGCGCAGCTGGCAGTGACCACGTCGCGGATCCTGCCGGACATGTTCGCCGAAGGCACGGCGGTGGTCGCCAGCGGCCGCCTGCAGGATGGCACCTTCGTCGCCGACGAAGTGCTGGCCAAGCACGATGAGAAGTACGTGCCGAAGGAAGTGGCCGACAAGATGGGCGACGCCCATCGCAAGCACGACGTGCCGGTGACGGCACCCGAGGTGCGCTGAGTGCTGCCCGAACTGGGTCAGATCCTGCTGTTGTGCGCATTGCTGGCCTCGCTGCTGCAGGCCGGCCTGCCGCTGGCCGGTGCGCATCGCAACAATGCGGCCTGGATGGCGGCGGCACGGCCGGCCGCCGTCGCGCAGCTGCTGCTGCTCGCCGGCGCGTTCGCGGTACTGACCGCCGCGTTCGTGCAGCAGGATTTCTCGGTGCGCTACGTGGCCGAGAACTCCAATTCGCTGCTGCCGATGATGTACCGCTATTCGGCGGTCTGGGGCGCGCACGAAGGCTCGCTGCTGATGTGGGCGCTGGTGCTGGCGCTGTGGACCGGCGCGGTGGCGCTGTTCTCGCGCCAGCTACCCACGCCGGTGCTGGCGCGCGTGCTGGCGGTGATGGGCGTGGTCAGCGTCGGTTTCCTTGCCTTCCTGATCTTCACCTCCAATCCGTTCCTGCGCCTGAACCCGGCACCGCTGGAAGGCCGCGATCTCAACCCGCTGCTGCAGGACCCGGGGCTGATCATCCACCCGCCGATGCTGTACATCGGCTACGTGGGCTTCGCGGTGCCGTTTGCATTCGCGGTGGCGGCACTGCTGGAAGGCCGTGTCGACGCACGCTGGCTGCGGTGGACGCGGCCGTGGACGAACGTCGCGTGGGGCTTCCTGACCCTGGGCATCGCGCTGGGCAGCTGGTGGGCCTACTACGAGCTGGGCTGGGGCGGCTGGTGGTTCTGGGATCCGGTGGAAAATGCCAGCTTCATGCCGTGGCTGGTCGGTGCGGCACTGATCCACTCACAGGCCGTCACCGAAAAGCGCGGCACTTTCGGCAGCTGGACCCTGCTGCTGGCGATCGCCGCCTTCGCGCTGTCACTGCTGGGCACCTTCCTGGTGCGCTCGGGCGTGCTGACCAGCGTGCATTCGTTCGCCGCCGATCCGTCGCGCGGCCTGTTCATCCTGGTGTTCCTGTCGGTGCTGGTCGGCGGCAGCCTGCTGCTGTACACGCTGCGTGCCCGCCAGCTGAGCGTGGATGCCGATGACCCACGCCGCGGCTTCACCGCTGCCTCGCGCGAGACCCTGCTGCTGGCCAACAACCTGCTGCTGGCCACCGCCTGCGCGATGGTGCTGCTCGGCACGCTGTACCCGCTGCTGGCCGACGCGCTGTCGCTGGGCAAGATCTCGGTCGGCCCGCCCTACTTCGGCAGCCTGTTCCTGCTGCTGATGGCGCCGATGATCCTGCTGCTGCCGTTCGGCCCGCTGGTGAAATGGCAGCGTGACCAGCCCGCGCGCGCCTTCGCGCTGCTGGCACCGTGGCTGGGCCTGGCACTGCTGCTGGGCGCGCTGGCCTGGTGGCGGGCGCCACAGAACGGCTGGAAGGCCGGCATCGGCGTGGCTGCAGCGGCCTGGGTTGCACTCGGCACCGCACGCTTCGTCTGGCAGCGACTGCGCGGCAATGGCCGCTTCACCGCCGAAATGCTCGGCATGATCATCGCCCACGCCGGCATCGCCGTGTTCCTGGCTGGCGCGCTGCTGGTGGAGGCGCTGAACGTGCAGCGCGAAGTTGCATTGGCACCGGGCCAGCAGCTGGTGGTCGGCCGCCACGAAGTCCGCTTCGAAGGCGTGGACCATCGCGAAGGCCCGAACTTCATCGCCGACCGTGGCCATCTGCGCGTCTACCGCGACGGCCGCGAGCTGGCCCTGCTGCACCCGGAGAAGCGCCAGTACGCCAGCGGCGGCCAGGTGATGACCGAGGCCGGCATCGATGCACGCTTCGACGGCGATGTCTACGTGGCATTGGGCGAGCCGCTGGGCAACAATGCATGGGCGGTCCGGGTCCACATCAAGCCGTTCGTGCGCTGGATCTGGCTGGGCGCGCTGTTGATGGCCCTGGGCGGATTCATCACCGCCGCCGACCGCCGTTTCCGTCGTCCGTAGGAGTTTCCATGTCCGAGTCCCCCGCCCCTCGCCCCTCCCGCCCGCTGCCGCCGGTAGCCATCGTGATCGGCGTGCTGTTCTTCTTCGGCCTGCTCGGGCTGATGATCTATGGGGTGATGAAATCGGGCGACCCGCAGCGCGACATACTGCCGTCGCCGCTGATCGACAAGCCGGCACCGGCGTTCGCGCTGCCGGTGCTGCACGATCCGGAGATGATCGTGCACAGCGACGACCTGCGCGGTGCGCCGTACCTGCTGAATGTGTGGGGCAGCTGGTGCGCGGCCTGCCGCGAGGAACACCCGGTGCTGACCCGCTTTGCCGAGAGCAAGCGCGTGCGCGTGATCGGCTACAACTGGAAGGATGATCCGAAGGACGCGCTGCACTGGCTGGAACAGCTCGGCAACCCGTTCATGGTCGTGCTCAGCGACGTGGAAGGCCGCACCGCGATCGACTGGGGCGTGACCGCCGCACCGGAAACCTTCCTGGTCGACGGCAGCGGCATCGTGCGCTGGAAATACAGTGGTGCGATGACCCAGCGCGTGGTCGACGAGAAGCTGATCCCGGCACTGCAGAAGATCGAGAAAGCGCAGGGCAGTGCCGGCAACACCCTGCATACGGCGCCCTGAACCCATGCGCTGGCTGCT
The DNA here is from genome assembly GCF_059371235.1 of Stenotrophomonas sp. YJH_SMC_29. NCBI lineage: Bacteria > Pseudomonadati > Pseudomonadota > Gammaproteobacteria > Lysobacterales > Lysobacteraceae > Stenotrophomonas > Stenotrophomonas sp. YJH_SMC_29. The sequence goes on from NZ_JCAFUK010000001.1 coordinate 225,330, forward strand.
GGCGTTGCTGCTTCTGATGCTGCCGCTGGCCGCGCTGGCCCAGCAGCCACTGCACGACCCGCAGCCACTGCAGTTCCGCGACGGCGCCGAAGAACGCCGCTTCCACGACCTGGCCGCGCAGCTGCGCTGCGTGCAGTGCCAGAATCAGTCGCTGGCCGACTCCAACGCGCAGATCGCCCAGGACCTGCGCCGGGAGGTGCTGCAATTGATGCAGCAGGGCCACGACGACGCACAGATCAAGCAGTTCCTGGTCGCCCGCTATGGCGACTTCGTGCTCTATCAACCGCCCCTGCAGCCGGGTACCTGGCTGCTGTGGGGCGGCCCCTTGCTGGTGCTCGGCGCCGGCGCGCTGGTGGTGCTGCGCATCGTCCGCCGCCGTGGCCGGGACGTCACGGCCGCACCGGCCGGCAACACCGATGAAGGAGACGGATGGTGAGTGCCTGGCTACCGCTCGTGGCCGGTCTGGTGGCAGCGCTGACCGCCGCGCTGGTGCTGTGGCCACTGCGCGGCCAGGGTCGCCGTGGTTTCGCGCTGGGCGTACTCGCACTGGGCGTGGCCGGCGCCTGCCTGTACCTGCTGGTCGGTGACCCGCGTGCCGCGCAGGTGCCGTCGACGGCCTCGGTGGCGACGCTGCGCGATGGCGTGCAGGCCCTGCAGGATGCGCTGAAGGATGACCCGCAGCGGGCCGATGGCTGGGCCCTGCTGGGCCGTTCGCAGGCCGAACTCGGCAACGTGGCCGCCGCAGCGGATGCCTTCGCGCGCGCCGCCGCACTCGCCCCGGAAGATCCCGGCGTGCTGGTGGAAGCCGCACAGGCGCGCGCGCAGGCCGATGCCGGCAAGCAGTTCGATGACACCGCGATGGCCTGGCTGCAGCAGGCGCGTGCACAGGCACCCGATGCCGAACGTGCCAGCTGGCTGCTCGGCATCGCCCTGCGCCAGCGCGGAAAGAACGCCGAGGCCGCTGACGTGTGGAGCGACCTGCTGCCCCGGCTCGAACCGGGCGCCGCGCAGGCGCTGCAGGCGCAGATCGCCATCGCCCGCGAGGCCGCCGGCCAGGCGCCCGATACCGGCGCGGCGCCGCCGGCGCTGCTGCAGGTGCGCGTGCAGCTGCCTGCGCTGAAAAGCACTGAGTGGCCCGCCAGTACCCGGGTGTTCGTCATGGCCCGCGCCGTGGGTGGACCGCCGATGCCGGTGGCCGCACGCAAGCTGCCGCTGGCCGGTTTTCCGGACCCGGTCGGTCTGACTGATGCCGACAGTCCAATGCCGACCGCGCCGCTGTCGGCCCATCGCGAAGTGGAAGTGCTGGCGCGCATCTCGCGCTCCGGCAGCGCCAACCGCAGCGAGGGCGACCTGCAGAGCGTGCCGGTGAAGGTGAGCCTGCCGCATGAGGGCGTGGTGGAGCTGCGCTTCCCATAACGCGCCGCGGTAGTGCCGGCCGCTGGCCGGCAACCACGCAGGCGCATCAGGATTCATGAGGTTGCCGGCCAGCGGCCGGCACTACCTGCATCGCCGATGGAAACCAGCGTGTCGCCAGCTCCACATGCCGCCCCGCTAGAATGCCTGCATGACCGAATTCATCCCGCCCGGCACCCGCTTCCACGCCCTGCCCTCCCCCTTTCCGTTCAAGCGCGGCGGCGCCCTGCACGGCGCACGCGTGGCCTACGAAACCTGGGGCACCCTGGCGGCCGACGCCAGCAATGCGATCCTGATCGTGACCGGTCTGTCGCCGGACGCGCATGCGGCGGCCAACGAGGCCAACCCCGCACCCGGCTGGTGGGAAGCGATGGTAGGCCCCGGCAAACCGATCGACACCCATCGCTGGTTCGTGGTGTGCGTGAATTCGCTGGGCAGCTGCAAGGGCTCGACCGGCCCCGCCTCGCTCGATCCGGCCAGCGGTGAGCCCTATCGCCTGGACTTCCCCGAGCTGTCGATCGAAGACGGCGCGCGCGCCGCCATCGAGGTGGTGCGGGCACTGGGCATCACGCAACTGGCGTGCGTGATCGGCAATTCGATGGGCGGCATGACCGCGCTGGCCATCCTGATGCTGCATCCGGGCATCGCGCGCAGCCACATCAACATTTCCGGCAGTGCGCAGGCGCTGCCATTCTCGATCGCGATCCGTTCGCTGCAGCGCGAGGCGATCCGCCTGGATCCACGCTGGAACGGCGGCCACTACGACGATGCCGAGTACCCGGAGTCCGGCATGCGCATGGCGCGCAAGCTGGGCGTGATCACCTACCGCTCGGCGCTGGAGTGGGATGGCCGCTTCGGCCGCGTGCGGCTGGATTCGGACCAGACCGATGATGATCCGTTCGGCCTGGAGTTCCAGGTGGAAAGCTACCTGGAAGGCCATGCACGACGCTTCGTGCGTTTCTTCGACCCCAACTGCTACCTGTACCTGAGCCGCTCGATGGACTGGTTCGACCTGGCCGAGTATGCCGACGGCGACGTGCTGGCCGGGCTGGCGAAGATCCGTGTGGAGAAGGCGCTGGCGATCGGCGCCAACACCGACATCCTGTTCCCGGTACAGCAGCAGCAACAGGTTGCCGATGGCCTGCGGGCCGGCGGTGCCGATGCGCACTTCATCGGCCTGGAATCGCCGCAGGGCCACGACGCCTTCCTCGTCGACTTCGAACGTTTCGGCCCGGCCGTGCGCGGCTTCCTCGACGCGCTGTAAGTGGCCTGGCGGCGCAACCTCGCGCTGGCCGCGTTCGGCGCGCTGGCCGCATTGATGGTCAGCGGTGTGCTGCCGCTGTGGCTGGGTGGCTGGTGCCTGTTGGCCAGTGCGGTGTCGTTCGGCCTGTATGGCCACGACAAGCGCGCCGCGCAGCGCAAGCAGTGGCGGATTCCCGAGCGCACCCTGCAGCTGCTGGCCTTTGCCGGCGGTTGGCCGGGGGCGCTGCTTGGCCAGGCGCTGTTCCGCCACAAGCACCGCAAGGCTGCGTTCCAGTGGGTGTTCTGGCTGTGCGTGCTGGCCAACGTAGCCTCGATCGCGGTGATGCTGCGCGAGCTGTCGCGGTAACCACCCGCTGCGGTAGTGCCGGCCGCTGGCCGGCAATTCCGTATCCGTATCAAGTGCCACGAGGTTGCCGGCCAGCGGTCGGCACGACCGTTCACGCTTCGCGCACCAGGACCCCATCACGCAACCGGTACTGCGCGTCGACCACGCCTTCGGGCAGATCGTCGTGGGTGATCATCAGCAGGCTGCGCCCGTCCAGCAGGCCGGAAAGGTCCTGCAGCAGCGCGCGCGCCGTATCCACGTCGAGGCCCTCGGTCGGTTCGTCCAGCAGCAGGATCGGCGCAGCGCGCAGCAGCGCGCGCGCCAGCGCCAGCCGCCGTGCCTGGCCGGCCGACATCGTCGCGCCGTTCTCGCCCACCCACGCCTGCAGGCCACCGTTGCGCTCGGCCCATTCCCCCAGGCGCACGCGGCGCAGCACTGCCCACAATGCGGCGTCACTGGCCTCGGGATCACCCAGCCGCAGGTTCTCGGCCACGCTGCCGGCAAACACCGGCGCGTTCTGGGGCAGCCACGCAAGCTGTCGGTGCCACTCGGCCTGGGCCACGTCGCGCAGGTCGCGGCCACCATAGGTGATTCGCCCGTGCTGCGGATCCCACAGCCGCAGCAGCAGGCTGGACAGCGTGGTCTTGCCGCTGCCGCTGTCGCCGCGGATGGCGATGCGTTCCCCCGGTGCCAGGGTCAACTGCAGGCCGGATAACACCGGCCGCGCGGCACCCGGCCACTGGAAATGCACGTCATCCCAGTGCACGCGCGCCGCCTGCGGCACCGGCTGCGGTACCTGGGGATCCTCCACCGCCGGGGGCTGCCCGACGATGGCCTGCAGGCGATCAGCGGCGATGCGCCCGGACTGCAGCGACTGCCAGGCCAGGCCCATGCCGGCCCACAATTCAATCAGCGCCACCGTCAGGAACACGAGGCCCGCAGCCATCTCCGCTGCAATGCGCTGCTGTTCGGCTGCGTGCAGGGCCAGCGCCAGCATCGCCACCAGGCCCAGTCCGGCAACCAGGCCGTGCAGGGTCGAGGCCGCGATCAGGCGCCAGCGGCGGCGGCGATCACGCGAGGCCAGCTGCTTGGCCGCCACGCGCACCTTCAATTGCCACGCCGCGTCGGCGTGCAGCGCGGCCAGGTCGCCGGCGCCTTCCAGCCCTTCAAAGGCCGCGGTCCGCAATGCGGCGCGATGCGCGGCGCGGTCGGCCTCTTCATCGTCACGCCCCCGCACGCCCAGCCATGGCACGCCGAAGGCGATCAGCACCGCCAGCACCGCCAGCAGCAGCGCCGCCGACGGCAGGATCAGCGCCGCCGATGCCACCGCGACCAGCGACAGCGCGGCCAATGCCAGCAGTGGCCCGATCGCACGCACCAGCAGGCCGTCCACTTCGCCGATGTCGCCCAGCAGCCGGGCCAGCAGCTCGCCGGTGCGGGTAGCACCCAGCCGCGCCGGTGCCAGTGGCAGCGCGCGGCGGAAGAACCACACGCGCAGATCGCGGGCGATGCGCAGCGTGGCATCGTGGCCGATCAGCTTTTCGAAGTAGCGCGACACGATGCGCGCCATGGTCAGGCCGCGGATGCCCGCCGACGGCGAGAAGAAATTGAAGCCCTGGCCGAGGCCGGCCGCACCGGCCAGCGCGGCCGCAGTGAGGAACCCACCGGACAGGCCCAGCAGAGCGGTGCCGGCCAGCATCGTGGTCCACAGCAGCAGGACGGTCAGCAGCAGGCGCGGACGATGGCGCAGGAACACCGCGCGCAGCGTATCGGGTGAACGGCTCATGCGCGCACCGCCTGTGCCGGTTCCAGCAGACGCCCTTCCGGCAACAGCAGGCAGCGGTCGGCCCAGGCGATCACCGCCGGGCTGTGGGTAGCGACCACCACGCTGCGGCCACGCGCATAGGCCGCCAGGCTGCGCAGCAACGCGGCTTCGGTGTCGGCATCCAGGAACGCGGTGGGCTCGTCCAGCAGCAGCACCTGCGGGTCCCGCAGCAACAGCCGGGCCAGGCCGATACGGCGCGCCTCGCCACCGGACAGGCCGAAGCCGCGCTCGCCGATCACCGTGTCCAGCCCCTGCGGCAGGCGCTGGGCAAACTGCACCACCTGCGCGGCCTCGGCGACCGCGCGCAGGCGCGCCTCGCTGGCACCGGGATCGGCCAGGCGCAGGTTGTCGGCGATGCTGCCGTGGAACAGGTACGGCCGCTGGCTGGCATAGGCCACCTGTACGCCCGGCCGCACCTGCAGCTTGCCGGCACGGGGTGGCAACCACCCGGCCAGCGCCTCCAGCAACGTGCTCTTGCCGGAACCGCTGGGACCGACCAGCGCCAGGCGCTGGCCCGGTTCCAACAGCACGTCCAGATCCCGCAGCACATCCTGCGGCGCCCCCAGCGGGCGCAGTACCAGCCCTTGCGCCTGCAGCGGCGGCAACGCGGCCTCGGCCGGCTCCACCGCGAGCGGCACAGCCTCGCTTTCGATCAGGCCCTGCTCGTCCGGCAGCGACTGCAGCAGGCGTTCCACTTCGGCGGCGGCGGCCAGTGCATTGGCGCGGTCGTGGTAGTGCGCGGCCAGCCGGCGCAGCGGCGCGTAGAACTCCGGCGCCAGCAACAGGCAGAACAGGCCCGCGCCCAGTGTCGGCACCGCTGTGTGCAGCGACATCATGCCCAGGTAGCTCAGGCCCAGGTACAGCGCCACCATCGCCACGCTCACCGAGGCGAAGAACTCCAGCACCGTAGACGACAGGAAGGCGATGCGCAGCACCTTCAGGGTGCGCACGCGCACGCCTTCGGCGGCGGCCTCCACGCCGGCCAGTTCGGCGTCACCGCGACCATACAGGCGCAGCAGGCCCAGGCCTTTGATGCGATCGGCGAAATGGCCACTCATCCGCGCCAGCTCCCCCAACTGGGCGCGGCCAGCGGCTTCGGCGCCCCACCCCACCAGCATCATGAAGAACGGCACCAGCGGCGCGGTGAACAGCAGGATCAGCGCCACCACCCAGTCAACCCAGGCGACTGCGGCCAGGATCAGCAGCGGCACCACCACCACTTCGGTGCGCACCGGCAGGAACCCGCTGTAATAGCTCTCGATCGCATCACCGTGATGCAGCATCAGTTCGCCCAGTTCGCCGGTGCGGCGCTGGCGCAGCCACAGTGGTCCATGGCCGAGCAGGCGCGCGAACACGCGCTCACGCAGGGCCAGCCGCGCGGCATCGGCCACATCGCCGGCGGCCGCCTGGGTGGCGCTGCCCAGCAGCGTGCGCAGCACCAGGATCACCGCCAGCCCTGCCAGCACCGGCAGCCCCGGGGCCAGCGGCGCGCGCTCCACCAGCACCTGCTGCACCAGCCAGGCGATGGCAGCCGCCTGGCCGATCAACAGGGCGCCGGACAGGCTGATGCACATCGCCGCCAGGCGCTGGCGGCCGCGCGCGGGCCGTGCCAGATCGGCCAGCCATGCACTGCGGGCGCGCCGCTGGCGGGTCGTTTCGGCGTCCTGGGACAGGCCGTCAGGGGTCGGTTCGGCGGCGCTCAAGGGGTCTTCACGGCAAACAGGGGAGACACGGCATTGTAGGCGCAGGCAACCGCCCACCCCTGCGGCCGGCGGTCGCAGTCTTCATCAGGTTGGCATACGATCAACCGGGGCACCTGTTCATACATTGATCTGGATCAAGGCTGTTTGAAGTAGTCGGTCACATCATTCACGTCGTAGACCACCCTTCCCGCCACCTGCAACGGCACTATCCAACGAGGTAGCCAGGCCATGATTGATCAGACAGTCGTAGAACTGTCGCGGCTGCAATTCGCGCTGACCGCGATGTACCACTTCCTATTCGTACCGCTCACCCTCGGCCTGTCCTTCATGGTGGCCATCATGGAGAGCGTGTACGTGATGACCGGCAAGGAGATCTGGCGCAGGATGACCCTGTTCTGGGGCGTCCTGTTCGGCATCAACTTCGCCATGGGCGTCGCCACCGGCATCGTCATGGAATTCCAGTTCGGCATGAACTGGTCGTACTACAGCCACTACGTGGGTGACATCTTCGGTGCGCCGCTGGCCATCGAAGGCCTGATGGCCTTCTTCCTGGAAGCCACCTTCGTCGGCCTGTTCTTCTTCGGCTGGAACCGCCTGACCAAGGTCAAGCACCTGATGGTGACCTGGCTGATGGCGCTGGGTACCAACCTGTCGGCGATCTGGATCCTGGTCGCCAACGGCTGGATGCAGAACCCGACCGGTGCGGTGTTCAACCCGGAAACCATGCGCATGGAAGTGGTCGACTTCATGGCGGTGGTGTTCAACCCGGTGGCGCAGGCCAAGTTCGTGCACACCGTCAGCGCCGGCTACGTGACCGGTGCGGTGTTCGTGATGGCGATCAGCGCCCTGTTCCTGCTGCGCAACAAGCACAAGGACCTGGCCCGTCGTTCGTTCGCGGTGGCCGCAGCGTTCGGACTGCTGTCGTCGCTGTCGGTGGTGGTGCTGGGTGACGAGAGCGGCTACGCCGCCAGCGAACACCAGAAGATGAAGCTGGCCGCGATCGAAGCGATGTGGGAGACCGAGCGTGCGCCGGCCGACTTCACCGCCTTCGGCATTCCCAACCAGACCACCCACCAGAACGATTACGCGGTGAAGATCCCCTACCTGATGGGCCTGATCGCCACCCGTTCGTTGAACCAGCCGATCCCGGGCATCCTGGAGCTGGTCGAGCGCGCCGAACACCGCGTGCGTGGTGGCCAGCTGGCCTACGGTGCGCTGGAACGCCTGCGTGCCAACAAGAACGACCTCGAAGCGCGCGAGATGTTCGACCGCCACTGGCAGGACTTGGGCCACGGCCTGCTGCTCAAGCGCTACCGCGATGACATCCTCAACGCCACCCCGCAGGAGATCTCGCAGGCGGCGATGGACACCGTGCCGCGCGTGATGCCGCTGTTCTGGACCTTCCGCGTGATGGCCGGCCTGGGCTTCTACCTGATCGCCTTCTTCGCGCTGGCGTTCTACTACTCGTGCCGCAACAACTTCCAGGACAAGCGCTGGTTCCTCAAGCTGGCCCTGTGGACGCTGCCGGCACCGTGGATCGCGATCGAGTGCGGCTGGTTCGTCGCCGAATACGGCCGCCAGCCGTGGGCGGTCGATGGCGTGCTGCCGACCTTCTATGCGGCATCGGGCCTGGCCCTGCATGAAATCGTGCTGACCCTGGCCGGCTTCACCGCGATCTACACCGCACTGATCGTGGTCGAGATCAAGCTGATGCTCAAGGCGATCCGCAAGGGTCCGGACGAACTGCTGCCGTCGCTGCAGTCGCCCCAGCCGCATGCTTCCCACAATGCCTCGGCGCCCGCCGCCGGCCAGGCCTGAGGCAGGAGAACCAAGATGGACTTCATTCTTCTGGACTACACCACGCTGCGCGTGATCTGGTGGCTCCTGCTCGGCATCCTGCTGATCGGTTTTGCCGTGATGGACGGCTTCGACCTGGGCGTGGGCACCCTGCTGCCCTTCGTCGCCCGCAACGATGCCGAACGCCGCCGGGTGATCAACACCATCGGCCCGGTCTGGGAAGGCAACCAGGTGTGGCTGATCCTGGGCGGCGGTGCGATCTTCGCCGCCTGGCCGCCGCTGTATGCGGTCAGCTTCTCGGGCTTCTACCTGGCGATGTTCGTGATCCTGTTCGCGCTGATCCTGCGCCCGGTCGGCTTCAAGTTCCGCAGCAAGATGCCGAGCGAGCGCTGGCGCAACACCTGGGACTGGGCGCTGTTCATCGGCGGCTTCATCCCGGCGCTGATCATGGGCGTGGCGGTGGGCAACGTGGTGCTGGGCGTGCCGTTCCACTTCGATGACAGCATGCGCATCTTCTACACCGGCTCGTTCTTCGGCCTGTTGATGCCCTTCGCGCTGCTGGCCGGCCTGCTCAGCGTGTCGATGCTGGTCGCCCACGGTGCCGCCATGCTGGTGCTGAAGACCGATGGCCCGGTGGCCGAGCGTGCCGCCCGCTTCGGCAGCATCGCGGCGATCATCGCCTTCGTGCTGTTCGCGGTGGGCGGCGCCTGGGTGGCCTTCGGCCTGCCGGGTTACCAGATCACCTCGCAGGTGGTTACCGATGGCGCCACCAATCCGTTGCTGAAGACCGCCGAACTCGGCGCCGCCGGTGGCTGGATGCGCAACTACAGCGCGATGCCGGCCACGATCCTGGCCCCGCTGCTCGGCCTGGCCGGCCTGCTGGCCAGTGCGGCGCTGCTGCGGGCCCGTCGCGGCGGACTGGCGTTCATCGCTTCGGGTGCGGCCATCGCCGGCATTATCCTGACCGTCGGTTTCGCCATCTTCCCGTTCCTGCTGCCGTCCTCGAGCCAGCCCACCTCCAGCCTGACCGTGTGGGATGCCTCGTCCAGCCACCTGACCCTCTGGATCATGCTGCTGGCCACGGCGGTGTTCCTGCCGATCATCCTCGCCTACACCACCTGGGTGTACCGCGTGCTGAAGGGCAAGACCACCACCGAAGAGATGGGCAACAACCCGAACGCCTATTGATTGCCGGTGTGCCGGCCGACCGCCGGCACACCCTTGAACTAAGGAGATTGACCATGTGGTACTTCGCCTGGATTCTCGGTGCCGGTCTCGCCTCGACGGTGGCCATCCTCAACGGCATGTGGTTCGAAGCCCGCGAGCAGAACCGCATCGAGAAGGAAAATCGTCGCTGAGCTGTAAAAAAACCTTGCCGCCCTGGCCTTCACACGGTATCTTAGGCGGCTCCTTCGGGGTGTAGCTCAGTCTGGTAGAGCGCTACGTTCGGGACGTAGAGGTCGCAGGTTCGAATCCTGTCTCCCCGACCACTTCGGTGGTCGCATTGAAGCCTGGTGAAGTCATCCAGGCTTTTTTGTTCCCTGAAGTGACACCGCTTCGGCAGTGTGAAGGAACAGCATTTACCCCTTGCCGCCACCGGGGTGAATCGCTAGAATAGGCGGCTCCCTTCGGGGTGTAGCTCAGTCTGGTAGAGCGCTACGTTCGGGACGTAGAGGTCGCAGGTTCGAATCCTGTCTCCCCGACCACTTCGGTGGTCACCAAGAAGCCTGGAAGACGTCACTGTCCTCCGGGTTTTTTTGTATCAGCCGCCAGGCCGCCCGCATGACGGGACCTTGCCGGAGCGCGCACGTACAATGGCCGCGCTGCCGGCTTGCCTGCAGCCACTCCCCCACCTGCCGCTTCGGCGTAGACCGATGCCGGCGCTGCATGCCATTGCCCGGGCATGCGACACCTGCAAGGACCACCGATGAGTTCCTCCCCTTCCGATTCGCCGTCGCTGCTGCACGGGCGCGTGCTGGCTTTCGCCGCCATCCTGCTGGCCGCGATCAACCTGCGCACGGCAGTCACCTCGATCACGCCACTGCTGGACGTGCTCGGCCAGCAGTTCGGCTTCGGCACCACCATGACCGGCGTGCTGGGCATGCTGCCGACCGCCTCGTTCGCGCTGTTCGGCGTGGCCACGCCGGCGCTGGCGCGGCGCCTGGGCCTGGAACGCACCACGCTGCTGGCGATGGTGATGGCGATGGCCGGCCTGCTGCTGCGCTCCAGCGCCGGCAACGTCGGCACGCTGCTGCTCGGTTCGGTCGTGGCGCTGGCCGGCATGGGCATCGGCAACGTGGTGGTCCCGCCGCTGGTGAAGCGCTACTTCGCCAACAAGGTCGGCACCATGAGCACCCTGTACATCAGCGTGCTGCAGCTGGGCACGATGCTGCCGGCATTGCTGGCGGTGCCGGTGGCCAATGCGGCCGGCTGGCGGGTCTCGCTGGGCATGTGGGCGCTGCTGGCGCTCGCCGCTGCACTGCCATGGCTGCTGCTGGCCAGGCGCGCACCGGCGCCGCAGGCCGACGCCACCGATCCGGCCGCGCAGCCACACGGCAGGGTCTGGCGCACGTCACTGGGCTGGAGCATGACGCTGATGTTCGGCATGACCTCGCTGATGACCTATTCGATGTTCACCTGGCTGCCGCGCATCGTGGTCGAGGCCGGCGGCACGCCCGCGTTCGGTGGCGTGATGGTGGCGGTGTTCTCCGCGTTGGGGCTGCTGCCGTCGCTGGTCATCCCGTCGATGGCGGTGCGCATGCAGAACCCGTTCCCGCTGGTGCTGATCGGCTATTCCTCGTTCGTGATCGCGTTCGCCGGCCTGCTGCTGGCACCGATGAAGGCACCGCTGCTGTGGGCCTGCCTGCTCGGCGTGGGCCCGTCCACCTTCCCGCTGGCGCTGACCCTGATCAACCTGCGCACCCGCACCCCGACCGGTTCGGCCGCGCTGTCCGGCTTCATGCAGGGCGTGGGCTACAGCTTCAGCTGCCTGGGCCCGTTCCTGGTCGGCTGGCTGCACACCGTCAGCACGGGCTGGACCCTCCCGTTCAGCTTCCTGTTCGGCTGCGCCACGCTGATGCTGTGCGCCTCGTGGGTGGCCTGCAAGCCGCGCAAACTGGAAGATCTCTGGTAACCGGCCGGGGCCGCCAGACGGCCCCACCTACCGCTCGTCAGCCACCCGGGGAATTTTGACGCCGGGCTGACAATTCCGGGCGGATAGTGCCCACGAATGCCCATCCTTGCCGCGTGCCGGCATCGGGCATGGGGGCGGCACCGCCGCCCAGGCCACCACTCGGTGTGCGGGGGACTCTCGTTTCAGACAAGACATTGCAGGTCGCTGTCCGGGTTGTATCCGTCTTCGCTGGGCGGGAATGCACGAAGGGAGTGACGCGGGCCACGGCCACGCCAAACGCTGGCATGTGATGTGCGTCACATTTTTCAGGTTGTCTGGTTTGGAAGCCAAGGGGGTCCCCAATGGTTGTCCACCGTCGGCTGGCGCTCTGCGTCGGCCTTGCCTGTACCGCGCTGGCCTGGGCCAGCAGCGCTGCTCCACCGAGCGGCCGCGAGGCGGCCCTGGCCGAGATCGGCCACTACCGCGACCAGGCCCGCTGGCTGGATGCCTTGGGCGCGATCGAGCGCGCCAGCCAGCAACAGCCCGATGACGACCTGCTGTTCAAGCTGCGCGTATTGACGCTGGGCGACATCGGCAACGCCTGGCGCGCGTGGGAGCTGTACCAGCAGCGCCCGCAACTGTTCGATGCCGCCCAGAAGCAGCGCCTGGAAGGTGACTACCTGGCCAAGCTGGTGGTCTGGAGCCTGGCCTACAGCAGCAGCGAGGACAGCCGCCTGCAAGAGGCCGAATCGACCCTGGCCCGCATGCAGCGCTACCTCGGCGGCGAAGGCACCCCACCCTCGCAGGCACCACTACGCATCCGCATGGACCGGCTGATCCTGCTCAACCGGCTGGGCCGCCATGCGCAGGTGCGCGAGGAAGCACGGGCGCTGCAGGCCGAAGGCCACACCCTGCCCGACTACGTGCTGCCCGCCGTCGGCGATTCGCTGATGGGCACCCTGCATCCGGAGGAAGCCATTCCGGTACTGCAGGCGGCGGTGGCAGGCGACCCGACGCGCGATGCCTCGCATTCGGAGCTGGCCTATGCCTATCTGGAAAGCGAACAGCAGGAAAAGGCCATCGACCTGTTGCAGGCATGGCGCGACAAGGAACCGGCGTGGCGCTGGAGCAACGGCAAGGCACCGTACGCGAACTGGTCGCGCTACGAGGCCGATCTCAACCTGGCGATGGTGCGCGCCTACAGCGGTGACCTGCGCACCGCGCAGCACGACCTGGAATCGATGGTCGACATCGCACCGGGCAACGGCGGCCTGCAGAGTGCGCTGGGCAGCGTCTACATGATGCGCGGCTGGCCACGCCGGGCGCTGCAACGGCAGCAGATGGCACACGCGCTCGACCCGCGAGACATCGAACCGCGGCTGGGCATGGAAGAGGCCTATGTCGCCCTGCAGCGCGACGACCTGGCGCGGCCGCTGCACGATGACCTGGTCGCGCGCTACCCCACCCAACCGGCGGTCGAACGCATGGACCAGGCCTGGCGCGCGCATCGCGGCTGGCAACTGAAGGCCTGGACCGACATCGGCCGCAGCTCCGGGGGCGGTGGCACCTCGCCACTGGGCAACAACGACCGCCACTACGGCGTGGAAGTGGAGACACCGCTCCTTGATGACCGCTGGCGGTTGTTCGCCCTGGCCGACCGGCGCTCGACCGACTTCCAGGACCAGCGCATCGATCCGCTGTGGCTGGGTGCGGGCGTGCGTTACCGCTTCGGGCGGCTGGATGCGGAAGCGGCGGTGCTGCGCGCCAACGACCACATCGGCGACACCGGCCTGCGCTTCGGCGTCGGCTGGCAGTTCACCGATTCCTGGCACGCCGGCCTGGTGGTCGCACGCAATGACCCGGAGGCCTCGATGCAGGCGCGTGCGTCCGGCATCACCGCCGACAGCGTGAGCGCACAGGTGGACTACCGGCGCAGCGAGCTCACCCACTGGACGTTCGGCGCGAGCCGCTTCCGCTATGACGACGGCAACCATCGCGAGCTGTTCGGCACCAGTGTCCAACAGCGCCTGCTGACCCGCCCGCGCTGGCTGATCGATGGCCTGGCCAGCGCCTACACCAGTCGCGGCAGCCGCGACGATGCGCCCTACTTCAACCCGAAGCGCGACCGCATGGTCGAGATCGGGCTGCGCATCGACCAGCAGCTGTGGCGGCACTACGAGCGCCACTTCCGGCATCGCCTGACCGTCTCGCTGGGCGACTACTGGCAGGACGGTTTCGGCAGTGCACCGGTACCGACGGTGTCCTACATGCACGAGTGGCAGCTGGGTCCCGGCCGCGTGTTCGAGTATGGCGTGCGCTGGTCACGGCCGGTCTACGACGGCCACCGCGAGCGCCACATCGGCTTCGAAGCCGCATTGCGCTGGGGAGACTGACATGGCCCGCATCCTGCGACTGATCGTGCTCCTGCTGCTGGCCATTGCGCCATCGGCTCCGGCGCAGCAGGCCCTGGATCTCGATGCGATCGACAACGGCCTGCTGATCCTCAGCTACCACGACATCCGCGACCAGGTCGCCGCCAAGGGCGATGCCGACAGCTACGCGGTGAGCACGCAGAACTTCGCCGCGCACCTGGACTGGCTGGGCGCACACGGCTACCACCCCGTTTCGCTGTCGCAGCTGATCGAGGCCTCGCAGGGCCGCGCCACGCTGCCTCCCAAGCCGGTGCTGCTGACCTTCGACGATGGCCTGCGCAGCGTCTACGACAAGGCCTTCCCGCTGCTGCAGGCCTACCGCTACCCGGCGCTGGTGGCGGTGATCACCGACTATGTGGACATGGCACCGGGCCGCACCATCGACTACGGCTACCGCCGGTTCGGCCACGATGACTTCGTGACCTGGGCGCAGCTGAAGCAGATGCACGACAGTGGCCTGATCGAAGTGGCCAGCCACACCGATGACCTGCACCACGGCGTGCTTGCCAATCCGCAGGGAAACTCCACGCCCGCCGTGGTCACCCGCATCTACACCCCGGCCACGCGCAGCTACGAGAGCGAGACGCAGTATGAGCAGCGCCTGCGCACTGATCTTTCGCGCAGCGTGCAGCGCATCCAGCAGCACCTGGGCGTGCGCCCGCGCGCCATCGTCTGGCCATATGCCGCGTACAACCAGTTGAGCAACGACATTGCCGAGCAGCTGGGCATGCCGGTCTCGTTCGACCTGGAAGGCCGCAGCACGCCGGTGGCCAGCGACCTGCACGGGCTGGCACGGTTGCTGGTGAGCAACAACCCGACCGTGGAGGGCCTGGCCTACGAACTGCGCCGTGACGTCGCGCTCGACGGCATCCGCGCCCTGCAGATCGACCTGGATGATGTCTACGACGCGGATCCGGCGCAGCAGGCACGCAACCTCGACGCGCTGGTCGAGCGGGTCAAGCGCATCGCGCCCACCCACGTCTACCTGCAGGCCTTCGCCGACCCGGACGGCAACAACACGGCCGACGCACTGTACTTTCCCAACCGGCACATGCCGATGCGCGCGGACCTGTTCAGCCGTGTTGCCTGGCAGCTCAAATCGCGCGCGGGCGTGAAGGTCTACGCATGGCTGCCGGTGCTCGGCTTCGAACTGCCCGACCCGGCGCAGCGCAAGGCGCTGGCGATCCGCAACGGCGATGCCGACGGCATGTACCGGCTGGACTTCACCAACCCGAAGGCACGCCAGATCATGCTCGACATCTACGAAGATCTGGCGGTCAATTCCTATTTCGAGGGGCTGCTGTTCCATGACGATGGCTACCTGCGCGACACCGAGCTGCCCGCGCTGGCCGCCGGTGCCGACGGCAGCGCGCGTACCCAGGCCCTGATCGACTTCACCCTGGCCCTGCGCAACAGCGCGCAGCGCTGGCGGCCGAAACTGGCAACGGTGCGCAACCTGTATGCCGAGCCGGTACTTCGCCCGCAGAGCGAAGCCTGGTTCGCGCAGCGCCTGGACCTGTTCAACCGGGCCTACGACCAGACCGCGCTGATGGCGATGCCCTGGATGGAAGGCAGCAAGCAGCCGGAACGCTGGCTCGACCAGCTGCTGGCCGCAGTACGCGCGCACGACCCGCAGCTGCAGCACACGCTGTTCGAACTGCAGACCGTCGATTGGCGCAGCGGGCAGCCGATTCCCGCCGAACGCCTGCGTGCGCAGATCCGCCAGCTGCAGGCGCAGGGCGTGCACCACTTCGCCTGGTACCCGGACGACTTCATCGGTGACCAGCCTTCCACCCACGATGCCCGTGCGGCGATGTCCGCCGGCAACTTCCCGTACCCGGAGAAGTGACGTGGACATGCATCCGCTGCTGCAGGTTCTGTTCCAGTTCGCCTTCTACTACCCGATGGTGATGGCGTTCTTCTGGATGTCCGGCGGCCTGTACTACTACTTCCGGCGTGAACGCCACTCGCGCCCGCGCAACGATCCCCCGTTGATGATCGCTCCCCCCTTCGCCACCCTGCTGGTGCCCTGCCACAACGAAGCGGAGAACCTGGACGACACGCTTGCCGCGGCGCTGGCGCAGCGCTACCCCGCCGACTATGAGGTGATCGCCATCGACGATGGCAGCAGCGATGACACCGGCGCGCGGCTGGATGCCCTCGCAGCGAAGCACCCGCGGCTGCGCGTGCTGCACCTGGACCGCAACCTGGGCAAGGCCAATGCGCTGCGCATGGGCGCGCTGGCCGCGCGCTCGGAATACCTGGTCTGCATCGATGGCGATGCCATGCTGGAGGAACATGCGCTGCACTGGATGGTCTGGCATCTGGTCAGCGGCAACCGGGTCGGTGCAGTCACCGGCAACCCGCGCATCCGCAACCGCTCCACCCTGCTTGGCCGCCTGCAGGTCGCCGAGTTCTCCTCCATCATCGGCATGATCAAGCGCGCACAGCGCGTCTATGGCCGCATCTTCACCCTCTCCGGGGTGATCGCCGGCTTCCGCCGTACCGCCCTGCACCAGGTGGGCTGGTGGTCGGATGACATGGTGACCGAGGACATCGACATCAGCTGGCGCCTGCAGCGCGCACACTGGGACATCCGCTACGAGCCCAATGCGCTGTGCTTCATCCTGATGCCGGAAACACTCAAAGGCCTGTGGCGGCAGCGGCTGCGCTGGGCGCAGGGCGGCGTGGAGGTGATGCTGCGCCACGCCCGCTCGCTGCTGCACTGGAAAGAGCGGCGCATGTGGGGCGTGCTGCTGGAGTACGTGCTGAGCGTGATCTGGGCCTACACCATGCTGTTCATCGTGCTGCTGTGGGCGCTGGGCAAGTTCATCGAGCTGCCACCGCAGCTGCACATCGCCACCCTGCTGCCGGAGTGGCATGGCGTGATCCTGGCGATGGTCTGCCTGCTGCAGTTCGCCAGCAGCCTGATCATCGACCGGCGCTACGAGACACAGATTGGACGCAACTACTTCTGGGTCATCTGGTACCCGATGGCGTACTGGCTGATCAGCCTTTCCACCACCCTGGTGGCGCTGCCGAAGACGCTGCTGCGCCGTCGCAGCAGGCGCGCCACCTGGACCAGCCCTGACCGGGGGATCCGATGAACGCGCACCACCCGTCCAACCGCTTCGACTCGAGGATGATCCGCAAGCCGCATCGCCAGCCACGCTTCCAGCGCACGGCCTGGGGATTTGTCACCCTGGCGTTCTGGGGCTTCTACTTCTACCTGTGGGCGCCACTGGTGACTCTGCTGTCGTGGTTGATCGGCGGCCAGCTGGCCTGGCGGCAGCTGTACGAACGACAGGGCCAGTTCGACCCGTACGTACTGGTCGCGCTGCCATTGCTGCTGCTCTGCGCCAGCGTACTGCTGATCACCTGGGCCGAGTACAACCGCGCCCGCTTCCGTGGCCGCGAACGTCGCCAGCCAAGGCCATTGGCCAGCCTCAACGAAGTCGCGGCCGATCTGGGGGCCAGCGCAGGACTGGCCGAACGGCTGATGGGCTGCAAGGCCGCGACCCTGCACATGGATGACCACGCACGGCCGGTCGGCATCCGCCGCGAGGTGGTGTAGCCGAAGACCTGGTAGCTGCCGCCCTTGGTCGGCGCTTGGGCCTGGTGGGTGCCGACCTTGATCGGCACCGGGGTCTACCGCGAAGAGCATCCACGCAGGGCGTGGATCTGTTTATGTACGCGTCTGCCCCTCGCCGCGCACCACGAAACGTTCAACGGTGAGTGCCTCAAGACCCATCGGGCCATACGCATGCAGGCGCGTGGTGGAGATGCCGATCTCGCTGCCCAGGCCCAGCTGGCCACCATCGGAGAAGCGCGACGAAGCGTTGACCATCACCACCGCCGAGCGCAGCGCGTTGACGAAGCGCTCGGCATGGCTGGCGTCTTCGGTCGCGATCACTTCGGTGTGGTCGGAGGTATAGGTGCGGATGTGCGCGATGGCCGCTTCGAGATCATCGACCACGCGCACCGCCAGCACCAGATCGAGGAATTCGGCGGCATAGTCCTCTTCGGTGGCCGCCGTGCTGCCCGGCAGCAGCGGCTGTGCCTGCGCATCGGCGCGCAGCTGCACGCCGCGCTCGCCCAGCGCCTGCGCTACGCGCGGCAGGAACGTTCCGGCGACCTCGCGGTGCACCAGCAGCGTTTCCAGGGAATTGCACGCCGACGGACGGCTGCACTTGCCGTCCACCAGAAGGTCGATGGCTTTGCCGAGGTCGGCGCTGGCATCCACGAACAGGTGGCAGACACCCTTGTAGTGCTTGATCACCGGCACCCGCGCATGCTCGGCAACGAAGCGGATCAGGCCTTCGCCGCCGCGCGGGATCGCCAGATCGATCAACTCGTGCAACTGCAGCAGTTCCAGCATCGCTTCGCGGCGCAGGTCGGTCAGCACGGTCACTGCCGCCGCCGGCACACCGTTGGCGTTCAGGGCACCGGCCAGCGCCTGGGCGATGGCGGTGTTGGAATGGATCGCCTCGGAGCCCCCGCGCAGGATCACGCCGTTGCCCGCCTTCAGGCACAACGCCGCGGCTTCGGCGGTGACGTTCGGACGGGCCTCGTAGATCATCGCGATCACGCCCAGCGGCACGCGCACCTTCTGCACGCGGATGCCGTTGGGACGTACGTCATCACGGGTCACCTGGCCGACCGGGTCAGGCAGCGCGGCCACCTCGCGAACCGCCTCGGCCATCGCGAACAGCCGCGGCGGGTCCAGTGCGAGGCGGTCGAGCATGGCACTGCCAACGCCCTTGTCGCGCGCGGCGGCGAGGTCGCGTGCGTTGCCGGCCAGGATCAGTCCGGCATTCACTTCCAGGGCCTGCGCCATCGCCAGCAGCAGCGTGCGTCGCGCCGCACTGTCCAGGCCGGCAACGATCTGCGCTGCATCACGGCAGGCGCGCGCCTGGGCTTCGATTTCGCTCATCGGGGTGTCCTTCAAACCGGTCATGGCAGCACCAGGTCGTCACGATGGACGACGCTACCCCCGTAGTTGTAGCCGAGCACGGCCTGGATGTCGCGCGAATGATGGCCGGCGATGCGGCGCACGTCGTCGGCCGCGTACTGGCTGACCCCGCGGGCCACGCAGACGCGGCCCTGCGGCGCGTTCCAGCACACCTGCACCATGTCGCCGCGCCGGAATGCCCCCTCGGCAGCGGTGATGCCACCGGGCAGCAGC
Organism: Stenotrophomonas sp. YJH_SMC_29; assembly: GCF_059371235.1. Lineage (NCBI taxonomy): Bacteria > Pseudomonadati > Pseudomonadota > Gammaproteobacteria > Lysobacterales > Lysobacteraceae > Stenotrophomonas > Stenotrophomonas sp. YJH_SMC_29. The sequence goes on from NZ_JCAFUK010000001.1 coordinate 244,385, forward strand.
GAGGCCCCCTTCTCGCGCATCGCCTGTGCCGCACCGGCATCGACGACGATCGCGCCTTCAGCCAACGGCGCGTGCCGCAGCCAGTGCTTGCGGGCGGCCTCACGGCTGCGTGCGGCATGGATGCGGGTACCGAACAGGCGGTCCTGTGCCAGCGCGCGCACCACATCAGCGCTGCGGCCGTTGAACAGATAGGTCTCGATGCCGAGGCGGCCCGCCTTCGCCGCCGCCTCCAGCTTGGTGCGCATGCCGCCGGTGCCAGCTCGCGAACCGGCACCGCCGGCCATCGCCAGCACCGGGTCGCTCAGTTCCGGCACATCATGCAGCGGCCGCGCGTCGGGCACCGTGCGCGGATCGGCGCTGTACAGGCCATCGATGTCGGTGGCGATGAACAGCGCATCGGCATCGACCAGCGCCGCCACGGTGGCCGCCAGGTTGTCGTTGTCGCCGAGCTTGAGCTCGTCCACCGACACGGTGTCGTTCTCGTTGACCACCGGCAACGCCCCCAGCCGCAGCAGTTCGCTCAGCGTGGCGCGCGCATTGAGGTAGCGGCGGCGGTTGCGCAGGTCGTCGTGGGTCAGCAGCACCTGCGCCACGGGGCGCTCGAAGAAGCGCTGCCAGAGCCCGATCAGCTGGGCCTGGCCGAGCGCGGCCAAGGCCTGACGCGCCGCCATCGCCGCACCCGGTTCATCGGCCCGTGGCAGGATCGCGCGCCCTGCGGCGACCGCACCGGACGACACGATCACCACCTCGCGCCCGGCCGCTACATTGGCCGAGACGAACTGCGCCAGGCCCAGCGCATGGCGCGGCGACAGGCCGCCACCATCGGCCGCCAGCAGGCTGCTGCCGACCTTAAGCACCGCGCGCCGCCACGGCGGCAGCGCCTGTTGCGGGAACGGCGAAGCGACGTCGGCAGCGTGCAGGGTCATTGGTCAGGCTCTCAGCGGATGTTCCATTCGTGCACGGTCAGGTCGGAGGCCTGCATCGTCACCAGCGGGTCGGTGGCGACGATGGCCTGCGCGTGCGCCAGGCTCTCCACGTTGCACAGCACGTAGGCGCCGCCGCTGCCATCGGCGAAGCCGCCGGTCAGCTGCAGCTTGCCCTGTGCCTGCAACGCATCGAGGAAATCGCGGTGCGGTTGCACCGCCGCGGCATTGAAGTCCGGACGGCGCATCGCCAGCACCAGGTAGACGGTGCCCGCCATCAGGACAGCGCCTGCCAGCGTGCGTGCAGTTGCTCCAGGCGCAGGTCGGCCGCCGAGCCGGGCGACACGCGCGCAGCCAGGCTGCCTTCCGGCGTGCGCCCCTGCCCCGCACTGTCGGCACCTGCCGCTGCCGCCTTGTAGGCCTCGCGGAACGGCACACCGGCCACGGCCGCTTCCACCGCCACGTCGGTGGCGTACATGCCCGAGTCGATCGCTGCGCGCAGCCTGTCGTCGCGCCATTCCAGGTTGGCCAGCAATGCCGGCAGCAGCTCCAGCGCGGCCAGGCCGCGGCCGAAGCCATGGAAGATGGCGCCCTTGGACGATTGCAGGTCGCGGTGATAACCCGAGGGCAGCGACAGCAGCTGCTCGATCTCGGTGCGCGCGGCAGCGACGCTGGCGTGGGTGGCGCGCATCAGCTCGATCACGTCCGGATTGCGCTTGTTGGGCATGATCGAACTGCCGGTGGTGTACTGCGCCGGCAGCGCGACGAAGCCGAACTCGGCGCTGGTGAACAGCGACAGGTCCCAGGCGATACGGCGCAGGTCCAGCGTGGCGCCGCCGAGGGCTTCCAGCGCTGCCAGCTCGAACTTGCCGCGCGACAGCTGCGCATAGATCGGCGAGATCTGCATGCGCGCGAAGCCGAGCGCCGCCGTGGTGTGCTCGCGGTCCAGCGGCAGGTTCACGCCGTAGCCGGCAGCGGTACCCAACGGATTGGCGTCGACCAGCGCATGGGTGTCGCGGGCGCGGATGGCGTTGTCGATGAAGGCCTCGGCCCAGCCGGCCCACCACATGCCCGCCGAGGACACCACGGCGCGCTGGATGTGGGTGTAACCGGGAATCGGCAGGGCCTTCTCGGCCTGCGCACGGTCGAGCGCGACCTTGGCCACTTCCGCGCTGAGCTGCGCCACGCGCTGCAGCTTCTCCTTCAGCCACAGGCGGGTGGCCACCAGGATCTGGTCGTTGCGGCTGCGACCGGTGTGGATCTTGCGGCCGGCATCGCCGAGACGCTCGGTCAGCCGTGCTTCGATCGCCGAGTGGCCATCCTCATACTGGGTATCGAGCACGAAGCGGCCCTCACGGAAGTCCTGCGCCAGCACGTCCAGTTCGCGCAGCAGGCCGGCCAGCTCATCGGCGCTGAGGATGCCGATGTGCTGCAGGCCCTGCGCATGCGCGGCGCTGGCGGCAATGTCGTGCAGGAAGAACTCGCGGTCGAGGATCACGTCGTCGCCGGCGAGGAAGGTCTGGATCTGGGCGTCGACGGCGACGCCGGGCTTCTGCCAAAGAAGGTCTGCCATGGGGGCTCCGGAAGGCGGGTTCAGTGCGGGATCGACGTCAGTTCGTCGATGCCCAGCGCAAGGTTGAGGTTCTGCATGGCCTGGGTGGCCGCGCCCTTCAGCAGGTTGTCCAGCGTTGCCACCACCACCACCCGCTTGCCGCCCGGGGCCAGGGTGAAGCCACCGACCTGGGCACCGTGTCGGCCGGCGATACGGCTGACCCACGGCGCTTCATCCACCACGTCGATCAGGGGTTCGCCGGCATAGGCCTGCTGGAAGCGCTCGACGATCTGTTCACGGGTCTGCACGCGGTTCAGCCACAGGTTGGCGGTCAGCGTGATGCCCCGGAAATGCGGCGCGACATGTGGCATGAATTCAACAGCCACACCCAGCTGCACCGACACCTCGCGCTCGTGCACGTGGTTGGTCAGCGCGTAGGGCATCAGGTTGTCGGCCAGCAGTTCGACGTTGTTCTTGTCCGACGGCGTGGTACCGGCGCCGGAGTAGCCGGAGACACCGAAGCACTGCGGCGGGCCGGCCAGCAGGTCCAGCAGCGGATGCACCGCCAGCTGCATCGCCGTGGCATAGCAGCCCGGGTTGCTGATGTGCTTCTGGCCGGTGTAGCGGCCGCGGGTCAGCTCCGGCAGGCCGTAGTACCAGCCGTTGTCGAAACGATAGTCGGCCGAGAGATCGACGATGACGGTGTCCGGCTTCGCCGCTTCCAGCGCGGCCACGAACGGCGCGGCCAGGCCGTTGGGCAGGGCCAGGATCACCGCGTCCACGCCCTTGGCGGCCACCGCGTCGGCGTCCAGGTTCTCGTACTGCAGGTGCCCCTGGAATTCCGGATGGTGGTCGGACAGGCGCTGTCCGGCGCGCTCGCGCGAAGAGACGAAGGCCAGTTGCAGCCGCGGGTGGGCGGCCACCAGCTTGATCAGCTCGGCGCCGGTATGGCCGCGGGCACCGACAATGCCCAGGGTGAAGGTCGAATCGTTCATGCGTGGCTGTCCAGGCGGTACTGCAGGTGGCGCTTCACGCCCTGCCATTCCGCATCGATGATGGAGAAGATGACGGTGTCGCGCGGCGTGCCGTCGGCGTGCCGCTTGTGGTTGCGCAGCACGCCATCCTGCTTGGCGCCGAGGCGGGCGATGGCGGTGCGCGAGGTGAGATTGAACCAGCTGGTTTCCAGCACCACGCTGATGCAGCCCATCACCTCGAACGCATGCTGCAGCAGCAACAGCTTGGCTTCGGTGTTGGCACCGGTGCGCTGCACGCGCGGCGTGTACCACGTGTAGCCGAGGCTGAGCCTGGGCACGCTGGCGTCCATGTCGTAGAAGCGCGTGCTGCCGATGATGACGCCGGCCGCATCGCGGATCACGAACGGCAGCACCTTGCCTTCGCTCTGTGCCTGCAGCGCCGCCTGCACATAGGGCTCGACCTGCTGCGGCGACGGCACCTGGGTGTACCAGAGCTGGTCAAGGCCACTGCCTTCGAGCGCATCGCGCAGGCCCGGCACGTGTGCAGGCTGCAGCGGCTGCAGCGTCACGTGCTGGCCGCGCAGGGTGGGAACCGCGTTCCAGGCGTCAGGAGTGCTCATCGCTCACCCCAGCAGGCTCGGCGCGCGCTGGGCGCAGTGGTCGACATAGGTCTTGATGCAGTCGATGCCATCGGCACCGAACCAGAACACCTTCCAGTGATCCTGCTTGTAGCAGCCATCGGATTCGGCGTAGTAGAAATGATTGATCGGATTGCCATGGCGCGAACGCCAGAACAGCTGCGGGGTTTCCTCCAGCATCACGTTCCAGACCGCACGGCCCAGGCCTTCGCCCTGCGCATCGTCGAGCACGGCGAACTTGTCCAGGTACACGCCCTCGGCCTCGTCGGTGAGGATCACGGCGGTGCGGTAGTTCTCGCTGACATAGGCACGCAGCAGCCGGGTCTTCTCGAAGTAGTCCGGCACCAGGGTGCGGCCGAAGCTGGACTCGATCAGGCCCTTCAGGCGCGGCAGGTCCAGTTCGTCCCAGGCGGTGGCGCGCAGCACCTTCTCGCCCTTGCGCACCAGCGTGCCCGAGCCCTTGTGGGTGAACAGTTCCTTGGCCAGGTCGGCCGGCCGGGTGATCGATACCGACGATTCCAGCGGCAGGCGATCAAGCAGATCCTTGATCTGCTCGATCTTCACCTTCATGCCGCCGTGAATCCATGGCTGCGCGATCAGGTGGTCGTACTCGGTGGACAGGTTGATCGAGTCGATCACGTTGCCCTGCTCGTCCAGCAGGCCACCGGTGCCGGTCAGGAAGATGATCTTGTACGGCTGCAGTTCCTGCACCAGTTCATTGGCGGCGAAGTCGGCGTTGACGTTGAGGATCTGCCCGCCCGCGGTTTCGCCCAGGCTGGTGATGACCGGGATCGAGCCGGCGCGCAGGCTGGCCTCGATCGGGGCCAGGTTGACCTTCTTCACCTCGCCGACCAGGCCGTAGGTGTCCACGTCCAGGTACTCGGCCTCGAACACGCCACCGGTAATCGAGGTGGCACGCGCACCGTTCTGCTGCAGCGCTTCGACCAGGCGCAGGTTGGACTGCTGGAACACCCGGCGCACGATCGCCAGCGCTTCCGGCGAGGTCACGCGCAGGCCGTTGACGGTCTGCTTCTCGATGCCGGCGGCCGACAGCTCGGCGTCCAGCTGCGGACCGGCGCCGTGCAGCACGATCGGGGTCAGCCCGACTTCCTGCAGGAACGACAGCGAGGAGGTCAGCGCGTCGAGGTCGTCGCGCAGCACTGCGCCGCCGACCTTGACCACGGCGAAGCGCTTGGCATCCAGCTGCGAGAAGCGCTTGAGGTACTGGCTGATCTCCTTCGCGCTGGCCATGCTGGAGAGCAGGCGCACGATGGTCTGGCGGGTCTGGCGGTGAGGCTGGAGGGCAGGAGACATTTCGGTTTCGTCACAGGCGGCGGTCGCCGCGTTGCAGGTCCACCCGGCCGTGGCCGGGCGGCGTTGTAGGGTCGATCAGGCGCCGGCGGCAATGATCCGGTGCACGGCGTGGGTATAGCGCTGCAGCTGGTCCAGCGTCACGAATTCGTCGGCGGTGTGGGCCTGGGCGATGTCGCCCGGGCCGAACACCAGCGTGGTGTAGCCAGCGGCCGAGAACAGCGACGCCTCGGTCCAGAAATCAACGGCATTGCCGATCGGCAGCTCCAGCGCATCGGCCACGTCACGCGCCAGCAAGCGGCGGTTCTCGGCTTCGGCGATGTCACCGGCCGGCAGGCTCGGGCCGCGGAAGGTCTCGGTGAACACGGCAGCGTCCGGTTCGGCGAATCCGGCGAAGGTCGCCAGCAGGCCATCGATGTCCATCGACGGCAGCGGGCGGAACCCGAACCGCACTTCGGCAGCCGGCGCGATCATGTTGGCCTTGATCCCGCCTTCAACGCGTCCGATGTTGAAACGCAGGCCGGTCAGCCCACCGAAGCGGGCCGAGGCCAGCGATTCCACATGGTCCAGCGCGCGGTTGCCCCAGCGCATGGCCTGGTGCAGCGCGCTGGCGGCCGCATCCTGCTTGCCCGAGGCGTGCCCGGCACGGCCGGCGAACTGCATCAGCACCGAACTGATGCCACGGTGCGCGAGCACCGCTTCGCTCATCGTCGGTTCGGCCACCAGTACCGCTTCATACGGCAGGCCACGGGCCAGGAAGGCGGCGATGCAGCGCGGATCGTTGGCTTCCTCGTCGCTGGAGAACAGGAACGCGGCATCACCGTCGCTGGCATTGGCCGCGGCCACCAGCGCCGCGGCCGCGCCCTTGATGTCGCACACGCCGAGGCCGACCACGCGGTCATCCAGCCGGCGCATCACGTGCGGGTCGGCACTCCAGTGCGGCGAATCGGGCACGGTATCCAGATGCACGTTGAACAGGTACTTCGGCGTACCACGCACGGCGTACAGGCTGACCGCACCGGCGCCATGGTCGATCACCTCGACATTGAAGCCGGGCAGGTTCGCGCGCAGGTAATCGAAGATGCCACCGGTGGTGATCGCACGCGGCGGGTTGCGGGTGTCGAAGGACACCAGGGCCTGCAGGTGATCGAGCGTCTGGTCAAGCATGTGTCTGAATATCCGTAGGGTTCGAAATCGGTAGTGCCGGCCGCTGGCCGGCTCCGCAATGATCCAGCCGCGCCACGAGCCGGCCAGCGGCCGGCACTACCTTCCATTGACGTTGCGAGGCGCCGGCCAGCGGCCGGCCCCCCGTCACAGGTCAACCGCGATTGACCTGCGCATAGACAGTGGAGCTCATCCCGAACAGCTTGATGAAACCTTCGGCCTCCTCCACGCCCCAGTCGGCCGACTGCGCGTAGGTGGCGCCCTTGGTGTTGAGCAGGTGCGGCGACTTCACGGCCACCGCATCGACGCGGCCACCACGGGTTTCCAGCACCACTTCACCGTTGACCTTGGCCTGCGAGGACTTCAGGAAGGCTTCGATGTCGGTCTTCAGCGGGTCGTGGTAGAAGCCTTCGTACACCAGCTCCACCCACTTGCGCGCCACGTCCGGCTTGAAGCGGTTCTGCTGCTTGGTCAGCACCGCATCTTCCAGCGCGCGGTGTGCGGCCAGCAGCGAGACCAGGCCCGGGGCCTCGAACACGATGCGGCCCTTCAGGCCGATCACGGTGTCGCCGGTGTAGACGCCGCGACCCACGCCGTACGGAGCGAACAGCTTGTTGAGCTGGGCCAGGATCTGGTCGCCCGGCAGCGCCTTGCCATCCAGTTCGACGGCTTCGCCCTCAACGAACTTCAGGGTGACGGTCAGCGCCTGTTCCGGCCACTCGCTGCGCGGTGCGCACCAGCCGCGCGCGCCCTCGCCCGGGGCTTCCCACCGGTCGATCTCGCCGCCGGACATGGTCAGGCCCAGCAGGTTCTCGTTGATGGTGTAGGCCTGCTGCTTGGCGCGCACGCCGAAGCCACGCTCTTCCAGGTACTTCTGCTCGTAGGCGCGGGTCTGGGTGTGTTCCTTCTGGATCTCGCGGATCGGCGCGATGATCTGGTAATCGCCCAGTGCCTTCACGGCCAGGTCGAAGCGGACCTGGTCGTTGCCCATGCCGGTGCAGCCGTGGGCGATGATGTGGGTACCCAGTTCGGCGGCACGCTTCAGCGCGGCATCGACGATCAGGTAGCGGTCCGAGACCAACAGCGGGTACTGGCCCTGGTAGCCTTCGCCGGCCCACACGAACGGCTTGACGAAGCCTTCCCAGATGGCCGGGCCACCGTTGACGGTGACGTGGCTGGCCACGCCCAGTTCGGCGGCGCGCTTTTCGATGAAGTCGCGCTCCTCATCATCCACGCCGCCGGTGTCGGCGAACACAGTGTGCACGTTGTAGCCACGCTCCTGCAGGTACGGCACGCAGAAGCTGGTATCCAGGCCGCCGGAGAAGGCGAGAACGACGTCTTTGTTGCTCATGGGGGTCAGGTCCACTTGGGGGATGAGAATTCGGTAGAGCCGACCATTGGTCGGCCGAAATGTTGGATGCGCCGCTGCGGGAGCAGCCGACCAGCGGTCGGCCCTACCCCTTGTGCGATCTAGCGCCCGGCAACGGCCGCCATGATCGCCTTCTGCACGTGCAGGCGATTCTCGGCTTCGTTGATGGCGATGCACTGCGGCGAATCCATCACCGCGTCGGTGGCCTTCACGTTGCGGCGCAGCGGCAGGCAGTGGCTGAACACACCGTTGTTGGTCAGCGCCATCTTCCGTTCGTCGACGATGAAGTGCTTGAACTGGTCACGGATCGGCTTCTCCGGTTCCCAGTTGCCGAAGAACGGCAGCGCGCCCCAGCTCTTGGCGTAGACCACGTCGGCGCCGGCGTAGGCGCTGTCGATGTCATGGCTGATCTTCAGCGAACCGCCGCTCTCGGCCACGTTCTGCTCGGCCCAGCCCATGTAGCGCTCGTCGAGGATGTAGTCGGCCGTCGGGCACAGCAGGGTCACGTCCATGCCCATGCGGGTGGCGATGGTCAGCGCCGAGTTGGCCACGGCGGTGTTGAGCGGCTTGGGGTGGTAGGTCCAGGTCAGCACGTACTTCTTGCCACGCAGGTCCTGGGTGCCGAAGTGCTCCTGCAGCGCCATGATGTGGGCCAGCTCCTGGCACGGGTGGGTGATGGTCTCCATGTTGATGACCGGCACCGGCGAATACCTGGCGAAGCTGTTGAGGACGATGTCCTGGCGGTCGTACGCCCAGTCCTGGAATTTCGGGAACGCACGCACGGCGATGATGTCGCAGTAACGCCCCAGCACCTTGGCCACTTCCGCAATGTGCTCCTCGGTATCGCCGTCCATCACCGTGCCGAGGTTGAACTCGATCGGCCACGCATCCTTGCCCGGCTGCAGCACCACCGCATGGGCGCCGAGCTGGAACGCGCCCAGTTCGAAACTGGTGCGGGTGCGCATGGACGGGTTGAAGAACACCAGCGCGATCGACTTGCCCTTGAGCTGGTCGCCGAGCTTGTTGCGCTTGAACAGCGCCGCCTGGGTCAACAGCGCATCAAGATCGCTGCGGCTCCAGTCCTGGGTGTTCAGGAAGTGCTTGGGGGACATCATCTTTCCTTGCGTGGCGGCGCCGGGTTCGACGCGGTGGAAGGGAAAACAGGAAGCAAAGGTGGAGCGAAAAGGTTGCAGTTGCAGCTTTCAGAACGCGGAAACGAAAAAAACCCAGCCGGCGGGCTGGGTTTTTTTCGGACGAACAGCAAAAAGCTCCGGTTACCCAGCGAGAATGTGGGGTTCCGGTCGACGCGCACGCGAGGTCATGCCCGACGCCTGTCGGGCTGCGCTGCTGTCGTGCTGGAAGTCGGTGAGCTTCATGGCCGGCTATCTTTGCATGCGACCGGGGCCGGCGCAAGGGGCCCGGGTCGCAGAATCAGGGATTGCTGGCCGTGCCCTGCTCAGGGCCGACCCACGGGGTGATCGACACCCGGATCTTGAGCCGGTTGCCGGGGTCTTCCGGCAGCCGCGAGCGGTACTTGGTGCCCTTGTAGACGTAATCCACGTCATAGGCGATGGGGCGGCGGAACTCACGTCCCACCGGCACGATGCGGCAGTCGCGGGTCAGCATCGGCCCGTTGCTGGCCGGGGCCGGGGCGGGCGTCTCGGCAGCGGGGTCCTCGGAAACCTCGTCATCGCTGCGCTTGAACATCGAGCGCACCGAGTCCCAGAAGCGGCTGATCCGGCCCTTGTCCTCGACCGGTTCCTCGCCGGTCACGTTGACCGGGGCCAGAGTACGGGTCGACACCGGCTCGCAATGCTCCTCGGTGCGGGTCGCGCGCAGGGTCTGGAACACCGGCTCGACATTCAGCACCTGGGCGTAGTCGAACTTCACGTTCTCCACGATCACCACCCGGTTGCGGGGCTCGGCCTCCTGCGCCAGCACCACGGCGGGCAGCGCCGACAGGCAGGCCAGGGTCAGCAACGCGGTGGGTTTCATTGGCGACGGGAGCAAGGACACGGCAATAGTGTAGGCAGTGGCGAGCGCAAGGGGCTGAACATTACCCGTCCACGCCGCTCCTGCCCACCCCACCCTGGAACAACCGGCGTCCACCGGTGGCAACCGGTGCCCCCAAAGGGGCGCGACACGTTCTAAAATCACAGGCTTGTCCCCCAGCCACAGCCCCATGACCCTGCGCCTGCACAACAACCTGACTCGCCAGCTCGAACCGTTCACCCCGCTCGACCCGGCCTGTCCGACCCTGTATGTGTGCGGCCCGACGGTCTACAACTACGTGCACATCGGCAACGCCCGTGGCCCGGTGGTGTTCGGGGTGCTGGCCGACCTGCTGCGGCGCCGTTTCGGCGCACTGCGCTACGCCCGCAACATCACCGACGTGGACGACAAGATCAACACCGCCGCGCGCGAGCAGGGGGTGCCGATCAGCACCATCACCGACCGCTTCGCCGCCGCCTACCGTGAAGACATGGCCGCGCTGGGCGTGGTGCCGCCGGACATCGAGCCGGAAGTGACCGCGCACATGCCGCAGATCATTGCGATGATCGAGCAGCTGATCGCCAATGGGCATGCCTATGCCGCCGAGGGCCACGTGCTGTTCGCGGTGGCCAGCTTCGACGGCTACGGCAAGCTTTCGCGCCGCGACCCGGACGAAATGCTGGCCGGTGCCCGCGTCGACGTGGCACCGTACAAGCGTGACCCGGGCGATTTCGTGCTGTGGAAGCCGTCCAGCGACGACCTGCCCGGTTGGGAATCGCCGTGGGGCCGGGGCCGTCCGGGCTGGCATATCGAATGCTCGGCGATGGCCGCCGCCCACCTGGGCGAGACCATCGACATCCACGCCGGCGGCGTCGACCTGCAGTTCCCGCACCATGAGAACGAGATCGCGCAGAGCGAATGCGCCCACGGCGGCAGGATCTTCGCCCGCTTCTGGCTGCACAACGGCATGCTCAACTTCGGCGGCGCCAAGATGAGCAAGTCGCTGGGCAACATCGAGCGCGTGCACGACCTGGTGCGCCAGCATCCGCCGGAAGCGCTGCGCCTGGCCCTGCTGTCGGCCCACTACCGGCAGCCGCTGGACTGGTCCGATGCGCTGATCGAGCAGTCGGTACGCACCCTGGACCGCCTGTACGGCACCCTGCGCGAACTGGCATCGGTCGAGGCGGCCGTGGCGATCCCGGCCACGGTCGAGGCCACCCTGGATGATGACCTCAACACGCCGCAGGCGCTGGCCGAAGTGGCCCGCATCGCCGCCGATGCGCGCCGGGCCACCGACCCGGCCGAGCAGGCACGCCTGAAGGGTGAGCTGCTCGGTGCCGGCCTGGCGCTGGGACTGCTTCAGGCCGATCCGGCACAGTGGTTCGGCACCACCGCCAGCGATGACGGCGACGATGCCCGCATCCAGGGCCTGATCGATGCGCGTGCCGCCGCCAAGAAGGCGCGCGACTTCGCCCGTTCCGACGCCATCCGCGACCAGCTGGCCGCCGAAGGCATCGTGCTGGAAGACACCCCGCAGGGCGTGCGCTGGTCGCGCAAGCGCGGCTGACGACCCGCCCTGCCCCGTGGCCGGTCCGCCGGCCACGCCCCACCGTAGAGACTGTTGTGACCGACTCCCCGTTCCCGCTTGAACCCACCGCCGCCGAGGCCCAGGCCGCCATCGCCGAGGAATTCGGCTTCTTCGGCGACTGGTCCGAGCGCTACCAGTACCTGATCGACCTCGGCCGCAAGCTGCCGCCCTTCCCTGAAGACTGGAAGACCGAACAGCATCGCCTGCTCGGCTGCCAGTCGATGGTCTGGATCGTGCCCGAAGGCAACGCGCAGTCGCTGCGCTTCCATGCCATCAGTGATTCGGCGATTGTCTCCGGCCTGATCTTCCTGGCCCTGCGCGTGTACTCCGGGCGCTCGGCGCGGGAAATCCTGGACACCGAGCCGAGCTACATCCAGGACATCGGCCTGGCCCGCCACCTCTCGCCCACCCGCAGCAACGGCGTGGCGGCGATGCTGGCCTTCATCCGCGAGACCGCGCAGGCCCAGCTGCAGCGCGACCCGTCGTGAGCGAACCTGCCACGGCCGAAGACACCGCGCTGGGCCTGCTGTCCCGGCCCGGCTTCGCCAGGCTGCTGGCGTACCGCATCTTTGCGATGCTGTCCTACCAGGTGGTCGCGGTCACCGTTGGCTGGCACATCTACGAAGTCACCCGCAATCCGTTCTCGCTGGGCCTGATCGGCCTGGCCGAGGTCGTGCCGTTCTTCTGCGTGGCGCCGTTCGCCGGTTACCTGGTGGACCACCTGCCGCGGCGCCGGCTGGGCATGGTCGCCTGCTGCGGATTGATCGCCACCGCCCTGGTGCTGACCAGCGTGGCCATGGGCGGGCTGCCGATTGACGGCGTGTGGCCGATCTATGCGGCCATCGCACTGACCGGCATGGTCCGCGCCTTCCTGTCGCCGATCTACAACGCCTTGTTCGCGCGCGTTCTGGCCCGTGACCAGTTCGCCCGTGGCGCCGGCCTGGGCGCGGTGGTGTTCCAGGCCGGCATGATCGCCGGCCCGGCACTGGGCGGCGTGCTGGTCGGCTTCGGTGGCAAGGGCCTGTCCTACGCGGTAGCCACCGCCTTCGCGCTGGTGGCGATGGCCTGCCTGGCCACGCTGAAAGTGGAAGAACCGGTGCATGCCGGCCCGGCCGCCCCGATCTTCAAGAGCATCGCCGAAGGCGCGCGCTTCGTGGTCGGCAACCGGATCATGGTCGGCGCAATGGCGCTGGACATGTTCTCGGTGCTGCTGGGTGGGGTGGTGGCGATGCTGCCGGCGTTCCTGCACGAGATCCTGCACCACGGCCCGGAAGGCCTGGGCATCCTGCGCGCCATGCCGGCGCTGGGCTCGGTGTGCGTCGGCCTGTGGCTGGCGCGCCACCCGCTGCACCGCAACGCCGGCCGCGTGCTGTTGTTCGCGGTGGCCGGGTTCGGCCTGTGCGTGATCGGCTTCGGGCTGTCGCAGCACTTCTGGCTGTCGGCGCTGATCCTGCTGTTCTACGGCGCCTTCGATGGCGTTTCGGTGGTGATCCGCTCGACCATCCTGCAGCTGGCCACGCCGGAAGAGATGCGCGGTCGCGTATCGTCGATCAACGGCATCTTCATCAGTTCGTCCAACGAGCTGGGCGCGTTCTATGCCGGCACGATGGCAAAACTGCTCGGCCTGGTGCCGGCCGTGGTGCTGGGTGGGTTCGCCGTGCTGAGCGTGGCCGGGATCACCGCGTGGAAGAACCCGACGCTGCGGAAACTGAATCTTCGCGACCTGCAGTGACGCTGCGAACAGCGGATTCGGCGGCGCCGGGCGTTTGGCTGGGGCCGTTGCTCTCCGTCGATGATTGGGCTTGTCACCTTCTTTTCGCGAAAAGAAAGTAACCAAAGAAACGCGCCGCCATCCGCGAGCCGGTGCTGCGCACCGGTGTCCTGTGCTCCTCGGTGAATCAGGGGACGGCGCGGAGAGCCAGCCGACCAGCAGTCGGCTCTACAGGATAGAGCGGCCTCTTCGCCCCTGATTCCCCTGCGGTGCTCGGCTCGCTACAAGGCGGACCCAACAAGGTTCACCACTGCCCGTGCCAGCCACGATCGCGTACCAACGATCCGCCAACAAAAAACCCGGCCAAGGCCGGGTTTTCTGCATGACCAGACAACGATCAGGAATCAGTCGCCCTGCTGCTTCTGCAGGTGCTCCCAACGCTCCTGGGCGTCGATGGTGCGCTCGGCGGTCAGGCGCGCTTCCAGGCGCTCCAGGCCAATCTCTTCGCCGGTGTCGACGCAGTAACCGTAGTCGCCGGCTTCCAGGCGCTTCAGGGTGCTGTCGATCTTGCCGATCAGCTTGCGGTAGCGGTCGCGGGTACGCAGTTCCAGCGAGTTCTCGGTCTCGCGCGTCGCGCGCTCGGCTTCGTCACCGATGTCACGCACTTCCTCGCGCAGGTTCTCGATGGTCTGCTTGGACTCCTCCACCAGGTCCGCGCGCCAGTTCTGCAGGCGCTGGCGGAAGTATTCCTGCTGCAGCGGGCTCATGTATTCCTCTTCCGAGGACGGCTTGTAGCCAGCCGGGAGGATCGGGCGGCCGGTGGCCTCGTCGGTCTTGTATTCGACCACCTTGTACTTGCTGCGCGGGGCCGGTGCTGCCGAGCGGGCGGCGACGGCCACGGCAACCTTGCCGACAGGGCGCGACACGGTCTTCGGGGCGGAATCGGATTTCACGGCGGATTTGGCAGGCGATTTCGAAACGGGCACGGGATTCTTGGATTGCGGGGCCTTCGCAGCGGCAGGGGCGGCGGCCGGGGCCGGCTTGGAAGCCGGTTGGGCTGCTGCCACTGCCACGGTCTTGGCCGGGACAGGCTTGGCCGGAGCCGCCTTGGCGGCAGGCTTCGGTGCGGACTTCACTACAGGGGCCGGCGTCGGCTTTGCGGCCGGCGCGGCGACATTCTTGGCAACCTTCTTTGCAGCAGCGGGCGTGGCGACCGGCTTGGCCGCTGGCACCTTCTTCGCCGCCGGCTTGGCGACCGGCTTGGCTGCCGCCTTCTTCACCGTCGCCTTCGGCGCCGGCTTGGCGGCTGCTTTGCTGGCCACCGGCTTGGCGGCGGCCTTCTTTGCCGGCGCGGCCTTGCTGGTGGCCTTCTTCACCACTGGCGCCTTCTTGCCGGCAGCAGGCTTGGCCTTGGCGGGCGCGGTAGCGGCCTTCTTTGCCACCGGCTTGGTTGCCTTGGCCGGCGCTTTCTTTGCGGTGGCCTTCCTGGCCGCCGGTTGCGAGGACGCTGCCTTGCTGACCGGCTTGCTGGCCGGCTTCTTGGCAACGGGCTTTGCCGCCAACTTCTTCACAACAGGCTTGGCGGTTTTCTTGGCGGCCGTTGCGGCCTTCTTTGCAGTTTTTTTAGCAGCCACGAAACGCTCTTCCTTGGATTTCCCGGGGCCCGGGAAAGCGGGCCTTTATAGCCTACCCGACCCGCAGCAGCAACCTTGGCACCCTGCTCCATTCAGTCCTGGAGCCAAGGCGCCCTGGAGGGCAGTCCGACGAACACGGACCGCCTTGCGCGGTACGGAACCTGGCCAGCACCCGACGGTGCTGGTACCGGTCGCAGGCCATCGGCGACATGCGACCAACGACCCATCCTGCACAAATGCGGCCTTCATGCCAACTGGCATAAGATGACTGGGTGATCTCGCGCCTGCTCATCGCCCTGCTGCGCTTCTACAAGCGCTTCATCAGCCCCATGCTGGGGCCGCGCTGCCGTTTCGTGCCGAGCTGTTCTGAATACGCGATGGACGCCATCTCGCGGCACGGCCCGCTGCGCGGCAGTTGGCTGGCTGCGCGCCGGCTGGGCCGCTGCCATCCGTTCCATCCCGGCGGCTTCGATCCCGTGCCCGAGTCCCCCAACGCCCCCTCTTGCCGTTGCACAGGAAAACACTGACATGTCCTCCACCCTCATCACCAACGCCCGCATGGTCAACGAAGGCCGCACCTTCGATGGTGACCTGCGCATCGAGAACGGCCGCATCGCGCAGATCGGCAGCGGGCTCGCGCCGCGCGACGGCGAGCAGGTGGTGGACGCGGCCGGACGCTGGCTGCTGCCCGGCATGATCGATGACCAGGTGCACTTCCGCGAACCGGGCCTGACCCACAAGGGCGACATCGCCAGCGAGTCGGCGGCGGCCGTGGCCGGTGGCCTGACCAGCTTCATGGACATGCCCAACACCAACCCGCCGACGCTGGATTCGACCATCCTGGAAGCCAAGTACGAACTCGCGTGCGGCCGTGCCTGGGCCAACTATGGCTTCTACCACGGCGCCAGCAATGACAACCTGGAGGCGATCCGCGCCCTGGACCCGAAGAAGGCCCCGGGCGTCAAGGTGTTCATGGGCGCGTCCACCGGCAACATGCTGGTCGACAATCCGGAAACGCTGGACGCGATCTTCCGCGAATGCCCGACCCCGATCATCACGCACTGCGAAGACACGCCGATGATCGATGCCAACCTGAAGGCCTTCCAGGAGAAGTACGGCGACGCGCTCACCCCGGACATGCACCCGGACATCCGCTCGCGCGAGGCCTGCATCAAGTCGACCCGGCTGGCGATGTCGCTGGCACGCAAGCACGGCACCCGCCTGCACGTGCTGCACATTTCCACCGCCGACGAGCTGGCGCTGTTCGAGAAGGGCCCGCTGATCCGTGCCGACGGCAGCCGCAAGCAGATCACCGCCGAAACCTGCGTGCACTTCCTGCATTTCGCGCGCCCGGACTATGCGACCAAGGGCAACCTGATCAAGTGCAACCCGGCGATCAAGGAAGTGTCCGACCGCGAGGCGATCACCGCTGCGCTGGCCGACGACGTGCTGGACGTGCTGGCCACCGACCATGCGCCGCACACCTGGGAAGAGAAGCAGAAGCCCTACGCGCAGGCGCCCTCCGGCCTGCCGCTGGTGCAATATGCGCTGGTGGCCGCGCTGGAGCGCGTGCACGAAGGCAAGCTGACCCGCGAGCAGGTGGTGCAGAAGTTCGCGCATGCCCCGGCGCAGCTGTTCGATGTGGAGGAGCGCGGTTTCCTGCGCGAGGGCTACTTCGCCGACCTGGTGCTGGTCGAGGACGTGCCGTTCACGGTCAAGCGCGAGGACGTGCTGTCCAAGTGCGGCTGGTCGCCGTTTGAAGGCACCACCTTCGGTTCGCGCATCGCCTCCACCTGGGTCAACGGCCAGCTGGTGTGGGACGGCAGCAAAATGGTGGGCGAACCGGCCGGCCAGCGCATGACCTACGACCGCTGATGCGTTCGGCACTTCTGATCGGGGCGCTGCTGGCCACGCCCCTGTTTTCCGTACCCACGCTGCACGCGCAGGATGGCATCGGCCGCCTGATCGACAGCCGCGTGGTGTTCCCGGCCAGTGCGTCGCAGGGCGCGCTGGTGATCGGCAAGGTTCCCGCCGGCAGCCGCGTGCAGTACGCCGGCCGCCAGCTGCGGGTGAGCGGTTATGGCAGCGTGGTGTTCGGCATCGGCCGCGACGAGAAGGGTCCGCTGCGCGTGCAGGTGCAACGGCCCGACGGTGGCAGCGAGACCGCGACCATCGCGGTGACGCCGCGCGACTGGCCGACCGAGCGGGTCAACGGCGTACCACCGAAGACGGTCAATCCGCCGCCGGCGATCGCCGAGCGGATCAAGCGCGAACAGGCGCAGGTGACCGCCGCACGTGCGCGCGACGACGACCGCACCGACTTCACCCAGACCTTCATCTGGCCGGTACAGGGCCGCATCAGCGGCCGCTTCGGCAATGCGCGGGTGTACAACGGCCAGCCCGGCGCCGGTCACTCCGGCATGGACATCGCGGTGCCGACCGGCACCCCGGTGAAGGCGCCGGCTGCCGGCATCGTCACCTTCGCCGGCCCGGACCTGTACCTGACCGGTGGCACACTGCTGCTTGATCACGGCTTCGGGGTCAGTTCCAACTTCCTGCACCTGTCGCGCATCGACGTGAAGGTCGGCGACCGCGTGGAACAGGGCCAGGTGATCGCCGCGGTCGGCGCCACCGGACGCGCCACCGGGCCGCACCTGCACTGGGGCATGAACTGGTTCGATACCCGTATCGACCCGTTGCTGGTGCTGGAACGCAAATAGCGGTACTGCCGGCCGCTGGCCGGCAACCTCATCCTCTTCGGCGCCCTGCTGGATGCCGGCCAGCGGCCGGCATTACCCGTTACGTTGGATCAACCGCGCGCCGCCCACCACACGCGCAGCAGGGTGCGCACCGGGGTGGCTTCGATCGGCTTGCCCGCGGCCTGCGCCGCCAGGCGCGCACGCGCCAGGCTGGACCACACGCGGCGCGCGCGCGGGCCGGGCACGCGGGTGCCCCACCCCTTCAACAGGTGCTGCGCCCAGCGCTGCGCGGCCGTACTGGAATCTTCATCCAGCAGGCTGCGCGGCACACCGGCCACGCCGGCATCCTGCAGGCGCTGGGCCAGGGTCTGCAGCTGCACCGCACGACCGGCACCGGTGCGCGGCTTGTCAGCGAACAGCGCCACTTCCACCGCAGCCACGGCGTCAGCGTAATGGGCCAGCGCGCGCTCGGCACCGGCCACGTCCAATGCAACGGTGCGCGCCTCGACCAGGTCCGGCAGCGCCTCGGCCAGCTGCGCCCACGGCGCACGCACCGGCTCCAGCAGGCGGCCCAGCGGGTGGCGCGAACGGTGTGCCGCCCAGCTGCGCAGTTCCTCGCCCCACCACGCCAGCTTGGCGTCGGCCGGCAGCGGATCGCCGCTGGTGTTGAGCATGTCGTCGAACTCCTGCAGCAGCGCAAACCACGCCACTGCCAGCTCGCGTTGTGATTCGGCCACGAACGGGGCGGCCACCGACCATTCCGGCCAACGGCTGCGCCACTTGTCGAGGAAACTGTCCAGCGCGGTACTGCTCACTACGGGGTTCCTTACGGCTGGGCCGGGGCTGCCGGCCGGGTCGGCCAGAGACTGGCCAGTTGCAGAAGTTCGGCGTTCTCGACCAGCACGTCGGCCTGCCAGGCCAGCGGGTCGTCACTGTGCAGGCGGTAGCCCCACAGCGCCGCCACCGACGGCATCGCGGCCGCGCGTGCGGCGATGATGTCACGCTCGTCGTCCCCCACGTAGACGCAGTCCTCGGCGGCAACGGCAATCGCCTGCGCGGCGTGCAGCAGCGGCAGCGGATGCGGCTTGCGCTCGGACAGGCTGTCACCGCCCACCAGCACGGCGCAACGCTGCTGCCAGCCGTGCTGCGGCAGGATCAGGCGTGCCAGGTACTCGGGCTTGTTGGTGACGATGCCCCACACCGTGCCGGCGTCATCCAGCGCGGCGAGCATGCCGGCCACGCCATCGAACAGCACCGCGTGCTGGCCGATCAGCGCTTCGTAGCGCTGCAGGAATTCCGGGATCAGCGCATCGCGCGCGGCGGCATCCAGGTCCGGGAAGGCGGCCCCGACCATCGCACGCGAGCCCTTGGAGACCACCGGGCGCAGCACCGCCGGATCGACCGGTGCACGGCCGCGTTCGGCCAGCATCGCGTTGCAGGTGGCGACGAAATCCGGTGCGCTGTCCAGCAGGGTGCCGTCCAGGTCGAACAGCACCGCGCGCGGAAAGCCGGCGGCGGTCATGCCGGCTTGACCGCGTAGGCCAGGTAGTTGATGTCGGTGCGGCTGCTCAGGCGGGCATGGTTGCGCCACGGCTCGTAGGCCATGCCGCTGACGTCCACCAGCTGCAGGTCGGCTTCGCGCAGCCAGCGCGCCAGCTCGGCCGGCTTGATGAATTCCTGGTAGTGGTGGGTGCCCTTGGGCAGCAGCCGGGCCACGTACTCGGCGCCGACGATCGCCACCGCGAACGCGGCGGCGGTGCGGTTGATGGTCGACAGGAACAGATGCCCGCCCGGCTTCAGCAGGCGCTTGCAGGCCTCGATGATCGCGCCGGGATCGGGCACGTGCTCGAGCATTTCCATGCAGGTCACCACGTCGAAGCTGGCGGGCTGCTCGGCGGCCAGATCCTCGGCCGCCTGCACGCGGTAATCGACCTGGGCGCCGCTTTCCAGCGCATGCAGTCGCGCGACCTTGACCAGTTCCGGGGCCAGGTCGATGGCCGTGACGTCGGCACCGGCCTGGGCCAGCGCTTCACTCAGCAGGCCACCACCGCAGCCGATGTCGAGCACGCGCGCGCCACGCAGCGGCACGCGGTCGGCCACGTACTGCAGGCGCACCGGGTTCAACGCATGCAGCGGCTTCTGCGGGCCGTCGGCATCCCACCAGCGGTTGGCCAGTGCGGCGAACTTGTCCAGCTCGGCCTGATCGAAATTGGAGGAAGCGTGGGGGGCAGTCATGGGGGATGTCCTTGCGGCGCCAGGGATCAGGCGCGGATATGGCGGATGCGCTCGCGCCACTGGCGCGCGTTGGCGATGATGCCCGGCAGGTCCATGCCGACCAGTTCGCGCTGCACCAGCTTCGGCTTGCCGGCAATCCAGACGTCGCTGACCTGCTGGCGGCCGGTGGCGTACACCAGCTGCGACAGCACGTTGTGCAGCGGCTGGGTTTCCAGCGCAGACAGGTCGACGCAGACCAGGTCGGCCTGCTTGCCGACTTCGATCGAACCGATGCGGTCACCGAAGCCCAGCGCGCGGGCACCGCCCAGCGTGGACGCGCGCAGCGTGGTCGCCGCGTCCAGCGCGGTGGCGTCGTCGGCCACGGCCTTGGCCAGGATCGCCGCAGTGCGGTTCTCGCTGAACATGTCCAGGTCGTTGTTGCTGGCGCAGCCATCGGTGCCGATCGCCAGGTTCACGCCTGCGCGCTGCAGGGCACAGGCCGGGCAGAAACCGGACGCCAGCTTCAGGTTCGATTCCGGGCAATGCACCACGCTGACGCCACGCTCGGCGCACAGGTGGATTTCCGCATCGGTCAGCTGGGTCATGTGCACCGCGATCAGGCGGTCGTTGACCAGGCCGAGCCGATCCAGCCGCGCCAGCGGGCGCTGGCCGTGCAGCTTGATCGAATCGTTGATTTCCTGCACGGTCTCGTGGGTGTGCAGGTGCACCTGCATGTCGAGCTGGTCGGACAGCATCCGCACCCGCTCGAAGTTGGCATCGTTGACCGTGTACGGCGCATGCGGCGCGAACGCGGTGCCGATCAGCGGATCGGTGCGCCACTGATCGTGCAGTTCGCCGGCCTTGGCGAAGTACTCGTCGTCGGTCTTGGCCCAGGCGGTGGGGAAATCGATGATGACCGCACCGACCAGCGCGCGGAACCCGTGCTTCTTGTAGACCGCGGCCTGCACGTCGCCGAAGAAGTAGTTCTCGTTGGCGCAGGTGGTGCCACCGCGCAGCATCTCGGCGATGGCCAGGGTGGTGCCGTCGGCGACGAACTCAGGACCGATCACGGCCGCTTCCACCGGCCAGATGTGCTGCTGCAGCCAGGTCATCAGCGGCAGGTCGTCGGCGACGCCGCGCAGCAGGGTCATCGGGTTGTGCGTGTGCGCGTTGACCAGGCCCGGCATCAGCGCGGCCTCGGGGCGGCTGACCACCTGCGCAGCGCGGAAGCGTGCGCGTGCTTCCGCACGCGGCAGGATGGCGACGATCTCGCTGCCACGCACGGCAACGGCGTGGTCTTCCAGCACCACCGCATGCGGCTCGATCGGAACGACATAACCGGCTTCGATGAGCAGGTCGCAGGCTTCGGGGAGGTGCGGGCTATCGCTCATGCGGGCTCACTGGCTGGGGGGCGGCGAGGTACTTCTGGGGACACGCCCCTGAGTCAGGGGCTGCCGCGAAGCGGCGGGGTCTGGAGACTCGTGAAGCGGGGCCCATGATCTGCCGAAGCAGATCACGGGAGCGCCAGCGCGAATGCGCTGGCGCGTACCCGGCCAGCGGCCGGCACTACCGTAAGGTCGGCCCATGGCCGGAACCTTACTTGACGCGTGCGGAGTATTCGCCCGAACGGGTATCGACGCGGATCACTTCGTCCTGGTTGACGAACAGCGGCACGCGCACCACGGCGCCGGTTTCCAGGGTCGCCGGCTTGCCGCCGCCGCCCGAGGTGTCGCCACGGACGCCCGGATCGGTTTCGGTGATCTTCAGCTCGACGAAGTTCGGCGGCTGCACGAAGATCGGCTCGCCATTCCACAGGGTGACCACGCAGGACTCTTCGCCCTTCAGCCACTTCTCGGCGCCGCCCATGCCGGCCTTGGTGGCCTGGACCTGCTCGAAGGATTCCGGGTCCATGAAGTGCCAGTATTCGCCGTCGCTGTACATGAAGTTCATGTCGGTATCGACGACGTCGGCTGCATCCAGCGAGTCGGTCGACTTCATGGTGACTTCCTGGGTACGGCCGTCCTTGATCAGGCGGTACTTCACGCGGGTGAAGGCCTGGCCCTTGCCCGGCTTGACGTATTCGGTGTCGATGATGACGGCCGGTTGGTTGTTGACCAGGATCTTCATCCCGTTCTTGACGTCGTTCATGCCGTAGCTGGCCATGCGTAAACTCCTGTGTGGCAAAAACGCCGCGGGTGCGGCGAGCCGTTAGAATGGAAAGCCCACCGGATGCCGGTGGGCGACTGTTTTTCTGCCCCCATGATAACCGCAGGCCCCCTCTCCATGCAGCTTTCCGCCTTCCCCCGGCCCCAGTCGCCCGGTGCGCCCGCGCGCTGGCAGCAGCTCTGGCGCCAGGCGCTGCGCGACCCGCACGCCCTGCTGGCCCGGCTGCAGCTGGACCCGGCGGCACTGGGCGTCTCCGAAGCGGCCATGGCCCAGTTCGCGCTGCGCGTTCCGGAGGGCTTCGTGGCCCGCATGCGCCCCGGCGACGCGGCCGATCCGCTGCTGCGCCAGGTGCTGCCGATCGACGAGGAAATGCGTCCGGCGCCCGGGTTCAGCTTCGATGCGGTGGGCGATGGTGCAGCCAGGAAGGCCACCGGCGTCATCCAGAAGTACCGCGGCCGCGCCCTGCTGGTCGCCACCGGCAGCTGCGCCATCAACTGCCGCTACTGCTTCCGCCGCCATTTCGACTATGCCGCGGAGAACGCCGCCAAGGGCGGCTGGCAGGAAGCGGTGGCCGCCATCGCAGGCGATCCGGACATCGACGAGGTGATCCTGTCTGGCGGCGACCCGCTGTCGCTGGCCACGCACAAGCTGGTCGAGCTGACCGACGCCCTGCGCGCCATCCCGCATATCCGTCGCCTGCGCATCCACACCCGGCTGCCGATCGTGCTGCCGGAACGCGTGGACGATGAACTGGTCTCCTGGCTGGGCAGCCTGCCGTGGCCGCTGGCGATCGTGGTGCATGCCAACCACGCCAATGAGTTCGATGCCAGCGTGAACGCGGCGATGGCCCGCCTGCGCGGCCTGGGTGCCCAGCTGCTGAACCAGGCGGTGTTGCTGCGCGGGGTCAATGACAGCGTGCAGGCCCTGCACGACCTGAGCGAGCGCAGCTTCGCCGCCGGCGTGCTGCCGTACTACCTGCACCAGCTGGACCGGGTCGAAGGCGTGGCCCACTTCGAAGTGGACGATGCCCGGGCCAAGGCGCTGATTGCCGGCCTGACCGCACGCCTGTCCGGTTACCTGATTCCCAAGCTGGTGCGCGAACTGCCCGGCGATCCGAGCAAGCGCCCGGTGTAATTCCGCAGGGGGTCAGATCCCTTTTCCTGCGGAATAGGGATCTGACCCCGACACAACAACCGTCGGTCAGAGGCCCGATTCGATCATCCGCACCACTTCGGTGGCGGTCACCGGGTGGCTGAGCCAGTAGCCCTGGCCGAGGTCGCAACCGCGCTGCGCCAGCAGTTCGTACTGCGCCTGCTGCTCGATGCCCTCGGCCACCACGGTGATGCCCAGCGCGTGGGCCATGGCGATGATCGCCGTGGTCAGGGCCAGGTCGTCGGGATCGCGCTGCATGTCGGCCACGAAACTCTTGTCGATCTTCACGCCGTCAACGGGAACCTGGCGCAGGTGGCTGAGCCCGGAGAAGCCGGTGCCGAAATCGTCCAGCCAGACCTTCACGCCGGTGCGGTGCAGCTTGTCCAGCAGCTGCGCGGCGACCATCTCGTCACCGATCACCGCGGTTTCGGTCAGCTCCAGATGCAGGCGCGACGCCGGCAGCCCGGACTCATGCAGGCATTGCGCGACCAGTGCCGGCAGTTCACCGCCGCGCAGCTGGCGTGGCGACACGTTCACCGAGACGAACAGGTCGTCGCCGGCCGCGCCACGCGGCCACTGCGCGGCCTCCATGCACGCCGCGCGCAGCACCTTCGGGCCGATGATCTCGATCAACCCGCTCTGCTCGGCCACTTCGATGAACACCGACGGCGGAATCGTGCCCAGGGTCGGATGCTGCCAGCGCAGCAGCACCTCGACACCGACCATCCGCCGGTCGCGCATGCGGAAGATCGGCTGGTAGGCCAGGCGCAGCTCGCCGCGCTCCCAGGCCCCGCGCAGCTCCTGCTCCATGTGCACGCGGCGCTCGACCGCATGGTCCATCGCCCGGCTGTAGTAGCGATAGCAGTTCTTGCCGGCCATCTTCGCCTGGTACATGGCGATGTCGCCGTTCTTCAGCAGCGTGGTGGCATCGGCCGCGTCGTCCGGGAACAGGGTCACGCCGATCGAGGTCCCCAGGAACAGCTCCCTGCCCTGCACCACCAGCGGTTTGCCCAACTCGCGCACCAGCACCTCGGCCAGCAGGCGCGCGTTCGCGGCCACATCGCCCTCGCCGACCAGGATCACGAACTCGTCGCCGCCGAAGCGCGCCAGCAGTGCCTCGTCGCCACCGGCTTCGGTCACCGCGCGACCGATGCGCTGCGCGAACTGCAGCAGGGCTTCGTCACCGGCCTCATGGCCGAGGGTGTCATTGACGCGCTTGAAATCATCGATATCGGCAAACAGCAGGCCCAGCCGATGATTGGACGCGCGCGCCGCCATCAGGCGATGGTCCAGCGCCTCGCGAAACGCCAACCGGTTGGTCAGCCCGGTCAGCGCGTCGGTATAGGCCATGCGCCGCACCTCGCGGTCATGCCGGGCGATGGCGTCGCGCATGCGGGCAAAACCACGCACCAGCTCGCCGACCTCGTCATTGCGGGTGTTCTCGGCCAGCGGCGCCTGGTAGTCGCCCGCCTCGATGCGGCGCGCCGCCGCGGCCAGGTCCCGGATCGGCGCGACCAGGGTACGCTGCACGTACACGATCACCGCCACCCCGATCACCACCAGCAGGCCCAGCATCAGCAGCAGCCAGCCCAGGTGGCGGCTGCCGACCTGCTGCAGGCGTTCGCCGAGGGTGGCATTGGCCGCCTGCTCGCGCTGCTGCACCTCGTCCAGCGCCATGCCGACCCGCACGCCACCGATGCGCTGGTTGCCGACCATGATCGGCATGGTGTTGTCCAGCACCTTGGGCGACTCCTGCACCACCAGCGCCTGCGCCCCTGCGGCCTTCGGGGCCAGCGGGTCGGTCATCGGCTGGCCGAAGCCGGAGACTTCGATCGAGCCGTCATGCACCAGCCGCCCACGCTCGTCAAACACCAGCACATAGCGCACGACCGGCTGCCGTGCCGTGCCGCGCACCAGCGCACCGACCTGGTCCAGGTCGCGGTAGTACAGCGGATTGGCCAGTGCATCGGACAGCTCGCGCGCCATGGCCTCGCCACGGCTGCGCACGCTGCGGTCGAACAGTTCATGGATGACGCCGCCGCTGAGGTTGCGCACCTCGCCCTGCATCGCCGCCTGCCGCCCCAGCAGCACCGCCAGGATCGCCACCACCACGACCATCGCCCCGCCCATCGCGAGCAGGAACCGGGCCTGCATTCCCGAGCCGAGCCACTTCATTCCACTTCCATCCGCACGCGCGTCAATCCTTGTTTCAATTCATCCAGCCGCTGCTGCGCATGCGCATCGACGCGGTGGAAACCCGAAGTGCCGAAAAACCGATGCAACGCCCCCTGCGCCTGCGGGTCGCTGGCCGCCTGCAGCAGGACATCCCGCAGCCGCTCACGCACCGCCGGATCGAGGTCGGCGCGGACCATCTCCACCGCCCGCGGGTAGGGTTCGGTGCGCAGCAGCTCGCGGAAGTCGCGCCGGAATGCCGCTGGCACCCGTCGCTCGTCGTTCCAGTCCACGCTGCTCACCGCCCCTGCCTCGACCATGCCCTTGTGCACGAACGTGGCGATGTTCAACTCGCTCCGCGCGAACACGTACCCCACACTGTCCCGGCCCGGCACGTCCCACACGCCGGCCAGGATCTGCGGCGCCAGCCCCTGCTGCAGCAGCGTCATCACCGGCACCAGGTAGGCGCTGGTCGACGCTGTGTTCTGCAGCGCCAGGCGATGCCCGCGCAGCCCCTGGAGCTGCTGGATCGGACTGTCGCGGCGCACGAAGAACACCGTCTGGTACTGGCGCACGCCATTGCGCTCGGTCAGCAGCAGCGGCCGTGCGCCACTGCGCTGGCCCAGCGCCACTGCCGTGCCCGACGTTTCCGTGACCCAGTCGACCCGGCCCCGCCGCAGATAGCTGGCCATCTGCTGTGGATCGCGTGCCATCAGGATCCGTCCTTCGGTGATGCCGACGTCATGCATGCGTGCCACCACATAGTCCAGCAAGGGCTGCAGCTGCTCGTAATGCGCCTGCGGATCATCACTGATCCGGCCCAGCACCAGCACCGGATCCGGTGCTGCATGCACCGTCCCGGCCAGCAGGATCATCACCAGGCTCAGCAGTCCCCTCTGCACTGCCCTTCGCAGACCCGACACAGGCTTCATCCCCCCTGGGTATCCGGACAGACTACCCGAAAAAATGAGAACGTCGTCAGCTGTCCTTGTTGCCCGCCTGCGCCAGTCGCGCCATGCGCTGGGTGTCGGCGAGGATGCCGCGCAACAGGCGCACTTCCTGCTCGCTCGGCTCGCTGCGCAGGAACAGCCGGCGCAGCTTGCGCATCGCCGATTCCGGGGCCCGGCCCTTGTGGAAATCGATCTCGTCCAGCGTGTCGCCAAGCTGGGCGAAGAAGCTCTCCATCTGCTCGTGGCTGGCCGCCTGTTCGCGGAAGCCCGGTTCGGCCCCGGCCGCCGGCTGCGCGCCCAGCAGCTGCATGCGCGTTTCGTAGGCCAGCACCTGCACCGCGGCCGCCAGATTGAGCGAGCTGAACGCCGGGTCGGAGGGGATATGCACCGCCGCGTGGCAGAGCTGCAGCTCTTCGTTGGTCAGCCCGGTGCGCTCTCGGCCGAACACCAGCGCCACCTCGGCCCCCTCGCCCGCCTTGGTTACCGCCCGGGCGGCGGCATCGGCCGGCAGGTACTCCTCCAGCTGCACGCGGCGGGCACGGGCGGTACAGCCCAGCACCAGGCGGCAATCGGCCACGGCCTCGGCCAGGGTGGCCACCACCGGGGCGTCGCCGAGCACGTCCTCGGCACCGGCCGAGCGGCGGAAGGCCTCCTCGTCCAGCGGTTTTTCGGGGGCAACCAGGACCAGGCGGGCCAGGCCCATGGTCTTCAGCGCACGGGCGGCGGCGCCCATGTTGCCGGGGTGCTGGGTACCGACCAGGACGAATCGGAGGCGGGTGGCGGCGGGAAACTGGGACATGAACAGGGAAAAGGTCGAGCTGGACGATGACCAATGGTAAACTGTGCGGCCGGCCACTGCGCCGGACCCGCTCTTTTCCCCCGCCAGTCCATCTCTTCTGCCTTTCCGGGAGCCCACGCCATGCAGAAACCCGCCGTCACCGTCATGGTCAAGGCCGCCCGCCTCGCCGGCAACGTCCTGTTGCGCAACATCAACAAGCTCGAGGCACTGAACGTGGTGCAGAAGGGCCGGATGGACTACGCCAGCGAAGTGGATGCGGACGCGGAAAAGGTGATCGTCAAGGAACTCAAGCGCGCCTACCCGGACTACGGCATCTTCGGTGAGGAAGGTGGCGTGCAGGGCGAGCGCCGCCAGATGTGGGTCATCGACCCGCTGGACGGCACCAGCAACTACCTGCGCGGCGTGCCGCACTACTGCGTGTCGATCGCGCTGGTCGAGAACGGCGAGCCGACCGACGCGGTCATCTTCGACCCGCTGCGCAATGAACTTTTCACTGCCAGCCGCGGCGCCGGTGCCGTGCTCAACGACCGCCGCATCCGCGTGGCCGAGCGCAAGGACCTGGAAGGCACCATGATCCACACCGGCTTCGCCCCGCGCGAGCGCAGCCGCGCCAGTGCCCAGCTGAAGGCGGTCGACGCCCTGCTGGTGCACGGCGAGGACATCCGCCGCACCGGCTCGGCTGCGCTGGACCTGGCCTACGTGGCCTGCGGCCGCGCCGACGCCTACTTCGAAGCCGGCGTGAAGGCCTGGGACATCGCTGCCGGCCTGCTGCTGGTCCGCGAGGCGGGCGGCAAGGTCTGCGACTTCAAGGGCGCGACCCTGGGCCGCATGGACAACCGTGGTCCGGAGACCCACCAGATCGTGGCCGGCAACCTGAAGGTGGCCGAGTCGCTGCAGAAGGTGCTGGTGAACACTGGCTACGCGGCGGAGTTCGACGCGAAGTTCTGAGATTCCGTGTAAAGCGGTTCATGGAGACGGCACCTGCGAGGGTGCCGTTTTCGTTTGCGCGGACGGAGAGTCGTTTCCGCGACCGCGGAGGGGTGTCACTTTCTTTGCGCGCAAAGAAAGTAACCAAAGAAACGCTCCGCCAGCCGCGAGCCGTCGCTACGCGACGGTTCCCTGTGCTTCTCGGAGAATCAGGGGACGGCGCCGAACTCGCTGCGCTCAAACACCGGCGCCTCTTCGCCCCTGATTCCCCTGCGATGCTCGGCTCGCTCAAGGCGGACTGGAAGGTCAAGATCAACAGCAAGAGCATCCACGCATGGCGCGGATCTACTGGGGGCAGCTTTTGCCTTTGACGTTGGGTCCGCCTTGAGCGAGCCGAGCACCGCAGGTCCGGCGAGGGCGAAGAGGTGCGGGTGTCTGAGCGCAGCGAGTTCTCGCACCGTCCCTCGACGGACCGAGGAGCGCAGGATACCGGCGTGCGCAGCACGTCGGCTCGCGCCCCGGCGGCGTGTTTCTTTGGTTACTTTCTTTGCACGAGCAAAGAAAGTGACACCCCTCCGCGGTCGCGGAAATGACTCTCGCCGGGTCGTACCCGGCGCCACCCATGCGTGGGCGCGCAAACAAGAACGCCCGGCACGGAGCCGGGCGCCTCTCACTCCTCTGCAAGCCGAGGCTTACGCCACCGTCGACGCCCGCAGCGCGGCAATGCGCTCTTCCAGCGGCGGATGGCTCATGAACAGCTTCTTGGCCGTCGAACCGGAAATGCCGAAGGCGGCGATCTGGGTCGGCAGCGTGCTCTGGCCGTGGTTCAGCTGCAGGCGCTCCAGCGCGGCGATCATCTTCTGGCGGCCGGCCAGCGAGGCACCGCCAGCATCGGCGCGGAACTCGCGGTGGCGCGAGAACCACATCGAGATCATGGTGGCGAACAGACCGAACACCATCTCCAGCACGAACACGATGATGTAGTAGGCGAAGCCACGGCCGCCGCCTTCGCGGTTGCCCGACAGCGCGCTGTCGATGATGCCGCCGACCACGCGGGCCAGCACGATCACGAAGGTGTTCAACACGCCCTGCAGCAGCGCCATGGTGATCATGTCGCCGTTGGCGACGTGGGCGATCTCGTGGCCCAGGACCGCTTCGGCCTCGTCCTCGCTCATGTTGTGCAGCAGGCCGGTGGACACCGCCACCAGCGCGTTGTTGCGGTTGGCGCCGGTGGCGAAGGCGTTGATCTCCGGGCCGTCATAGACCGCCACTTCCGGCATGCCGATGCCGGCCGCCTTGGCTTGGCGCTCGACGGTGGCCAGCAGCCAGCGTTCGGTCGGGTTGCGCGGTTCGGTGATCACCACCGCGCCGGTGGAGCGCTTGGCCATCCACTTGGACAGCAGCAGCGAGATGAAGGAGCCACCGAAGCCGAAGATCGCGGCCATCACCAACAGGCCGCTCATCTGGCTTGGATTGACCCCGAGCAACGACATCACGATGCTGGCGAGAATCAGGACCGCGAAGTTGGTCGCCAGGAACAGGGCAATGCGGGTAAACATGGGAAAATCCGGCTCGGAAGGGGTCGATACCGATCAATTTGCGGCGTGGTCAGCTTGAATTCAAGCGCCAACCTGACCGACGATTCAGCCAGCATGACCTCCCCCATTCCCTGCGGTCGTTTCGCGCCCTCACCGACCGGCCTGCTCCACCCCGGATCCCTGCTCGCCGCCTTCGGCAGCTGGCTGCTCGCGCGCCATCATGGCGGCCTGTGGCGGCTGCGCATCGAAGACGTCGATCCGCCGCGCACCGTGCCCGGGGCCGCCGCGTCACAACTGCAGGCGCTGGCCGCGTTCGGCCTCGCCCACGACGGCCCGGTCCTGTGGCAGAGCGCGCGTGGCCAGGCCTACCAGGCTGCGCTGGACGTACTGCTGGCCAGCGATCTGGCCTTCATCTGCCACTGCAGCCGCAGCGAGCTGGCCGCCAACGGCGGCATCCATCACCGCTGCATTGCGCGGCAACCGCGACCGGACCCTGCCGTCCGCTTCCGCGTGCCCCCGGGCAGCGTCGTGCACTTCGATGATGGCCTGCGTGGCCCGCAGCGACAGGACGTGCATGCCGAAGTCGGCGATTTCGTGCTGCGCCGCGCCGACGGTTGCTGGGCCTACCAGTTGGCCGTGGTGGTCGATGACGCCGCGCAGGGCGTGAACGAAGTGGTGCGCGGCGCCGACCTGCTCGACTCCACAGCGCGGCAGATCCTGTTGCAGCAGGCATTGGGGCTGGCGGTGCCGCGCTACTGGCACCTGCCGCTGCTGCTCGATGCCACCGGCCACAAACTGTCCAAGTCGCTGGCATCGCTGCCGGTGGACAGCACACAGCCGGTGCCGGTACTGCGCGCGCTCTGGCAGCTGCTGGGCCAGGCACCGGAAGCACTGCAGCATGCGCACGACCTGGACACGCTGCTGGCCACGGCCCGGCGGCGTTTCGACCCGGCGCGGCTGCCGCGCACCGACATCCTGATGGGAACGGGCCTGCCGCCGGCCGGCGCACTTTCCGCGCCGATGTTGCAGAATCCCCCTTCCCCCACCTGATACCCGGACAGCACTCCATGACATCTCGCGTCGCACTGGTCACCGGCGGAACCGGCGGCATCGGTACCGCCATCTGCCAACGCCTGGCCGACCAGGGCCACCGGGTCGCCACCAACTACCGCGACGAGGCCAAGGCCCGCGCCTGGCAGCAGGCAATGACCGAGCGCGGCTACCACGTGGCGATCTTCCCGGGCGATGTCTCCGATCCGGACAGTGCCGAAGCACTGGTGCGCGCGGTCGAGGCCGAGCTGGGCCCGGTCGAGATCCTGGTCAACAACGCCGGCATCACCCGCGACACCACGTTCCACCGCATGCGCGCGGACCAGTGGCACGATGTGATCAACACCAACCTCAACTCGGTGTTCAACGTCACCCGCCCGGTCATCGAGGGCATGCGCCGCCGCGGCTGGGGCCGGGTCATCCAGATCAGCTCGATCAACGGCCTGAAGGGCCAGTACGGCCAGGCCAACTACGCGGCGGCCAAGGCCGGGATGCACGGCTTCACCATCTCGCTTGCCCGCGAGAACGCCGGCTTCGGCATCACCGTCAACACCATTTCGCCCGGCTACGTGGCCACCGACATGGTGATGGCGGTTCCGGAGGACGTGCGCGCCAAGATCATCGCCGACATCCCGACCGGGCGCCTCGGCAAGCCCGAGGAAATCGCCTATGGCGTGTCCTTCCTGGTGGCCGACGAAGCCTCGTGGATCACCGGCAGCAACCTGGACATCAACGGCGGCCACCACATGGGCTGGTAAGCCGCGCAGGGGGCCTGGCGGCCACTGCTGCCGGCCCCTGCCACAGGCCATGCTGCGCAGCACGCAAACCCTTGCTGCGCAACATGATCGAACCTGAAAGCCAAGCCTGGCGGGGGCTGGGGCGGTTGCAACGGCTGCTGCACTGCGCCATGCTGCGCACCTACTGTGACGAGTGACCGCTTCAATGGCTGCGACCCGCATCATCAAGAAGTATCCGAACCGCCGTCTCTACGACACCGAGATCTCCAGCTACATCACCATCGAGGACGTGCGCCAGCTGATCCTGGACGGCGAGGACTTCGAAGTCCGCGACGCCAAGAGCGGCGACGACCTCACCCGTTCGGTCCTGCTGCAGATCATCGCCGACCAGGAGCAGGACGGCGAACCGATGCTGTCCACCCAGCTGCTGAGCCAGCTGATCCGCTTCTATGGCGATTCCCTGCAGGGCTTCATGGGCAACTACCTGGAGCGCAGCATGCAGGTCTTCCTCGACCAGCAGCAGCAGTTCCGCCAGCAGATGGGCAACCTGCTGGGCCAGACCCCGTGGGCGATGATGAACCAGCTGACCGAGCGCAACCTGGAGCTGTGGCAGGAATTCCAGCGCAGCATGGGCAGCGGCTTCGGTGGCCCGCGCCCGGGCGGCACCGGAACCGGAACCGGCAACAAGCCCGGCGAACCGGGCACCGGCACCGGCGGCAAGACCCGCCGCTGAGCTGCAGCACCGGCGGGAACGAAAACGGCGCGCCCCTGGCGCGCCGTTTTGCTTGGAACCACGCCAACGATGCGTCAGCGTTTCGCCCTGCACGCGGTACACACCCGCTCGACCTTGTAGCCCTTCGCCTTCAGCTTCTCGACCACGCCATCACTGCCCAGCAGGTGCAGCGTGCCGACCACCACCAGCGTACCGCCCTGCCCGGCCTGCAGGTACGGCTGCAGCTTGGGTATCCAGGCATCATTGCGCCCGGTGTTGATGCGCTGGTACAGCTGCGGATACTGCTGGCGCATTTCGGCGGCCATCTTGGTCCACAGCAGGCGCTCGTCGCCGCGGCGCCATGCATCATGCAGCAGCCGCGCCTGCTCATCGGCCTTGCCGGCCTGGTCCAGCGCTTCGGCCAGCATCTGCCGCTGCTCCTGCACGGTCATCCCGTCGAGCATGCCGATCTGGGTATCGATGTCCTCCAGGCCCGCCGTCTTGCGGCCCGTCTTCTGCGCACGCTCCATGAAGTGGCGGTCCAGGCCCAGCGCCGGGTCCAGGCCCAGCTTCTGCATCTGCCCGACCGAAATGCTCAGGCCGACGAACCAGGGCTTCATGCCCTGCATCTGCGCCAGCGGCAACTGGTTCTGGGCAGCGAAGGCCTGCAGCTTCTGCCAGGTCGCCGCATCCAGATCACGCTTGAGCTCGCTGCCATCGGTGCGGGTCGCGGCCTGCACCATGCGGCTGGCCAGCTGTGGCGACTGCATGTCTTCCGGCGACAGCTCGAACACCACCCGCTGCGAGGCCTCGAACGCCTGTTCGACATCGGGCGACAGCGGGTAGTCCTGCGGTTTCAGCAGGTGGAACGACCCCAGCAGGTACACGCGCGCATCGCCCGGGCCGGTGACTTTCCACAACAGCGGCACGGGCGGCTTGGCCGCCGTTGCGGTCGCGGCCGCCGCGGGGGCGGCCTGGGCATCGCGGGCGGCGGCCAGGGGGGCGACCGCGCAGGCCGCCAGTAGCAGCGCGGCACGGAACAGGTGTTTGATCGGCATCGTCAGCCTTCTCCTTCAGGCAGGTGGTACGCCTTTTCGCCCGCTTCCACGCGCAGGTCCAGCCGGTTTTTCGGCGGTGCCAGCGGACAGGTGGCGTAGGCGGTGAACGCGCACGGCGGGTTGTAGGCATGGTTGAAATCGATGCGCAGCGTGCCGTCGGCGGCGGGTGCATCGGTATCCAGGTAGCGACCGGCCGGATAACTGCCGTGGCCGCTGGTGCGGTCGGCGAAGATCAGGAACAGCGGCTGCCCGGGCGCACCGATGGCTTCCAGGCGCCAGCTGCGACCGTCGCGCTCGAACTCGACCGCGCCAGCGTTGGGCATCTCGGTGGTCAAGCCGGTGATGTCGACGATGGGGATCGTCTTGCCCGGCGGATGCGCGATGAAGCGCGCCTGCACCTGCCAGTCCGCCCCGCCCGGCCAATACTGCAGGCCGGCAAAATCACGGCGCGCCGCCGCATCGGCGTGCTTGACCCGCAGCGCATCACGCGGCCCGCGACGGATGATGCTGAGCTGGCCCTTGCCGCCATCGAACGCCAGCAGTGTCGGCTGCGCGTCCTTGTCGGTGTCGACGCGGATGCGGCCGCGCACCGGCTGGCCCTCATGGCTGACGTCGACGCCGGTCTCTGGCGTGAACCACCACTGCGTGCCCTCGCGGCGCAGCAGGCCCAGCTTGTCCGGTCCGACCGCCAGGCGGATGCCATTGGTCGCGCCGCTGCCGACGAAGTGCGACGTGTTCTGCAGCCAGTGCAGGCCCACCAGCGCCGTCCAGCCATCGGGCCGGGTCAGGTCCTGGTAGCGCGCCACGCGCCATTGCTGCTGCGCGGCCGCGTAGGCCGGATCTTCAGTGACCGCTGGCGCCGGCGGCGGCGCCGGGCTGCAGGCGGCCAACATCCAGGCGGCCAGCAGGCCCGCCATTCCCCGATAACGCATCGATGCTCCCCTCAACGTCCGCGCAGGAACCAGCGGTCGATCTCCGCCAGCGAAAAACGGGCCCAGGTGGGCCGGCCGTGGTTGCACTGGCCGGACCGCTCGGTGATCTCCATGTCGCGCAGCAGCGCGTTCATTTCCGGCACGGTCAGGCGCCGGTTGGCGCGCACCGCGCCATGGCAGGCCATGGTCGACAGCAGTTCGTCGCGGGCACTGGCCACGCGGCGGCTCTGCCCATGCTCTCGCAGGTCGGTCAGCACGTCGCGCAGCAGCCCTTCCGGTTCGGCATGCGCCAGCAGCGCCGGAATGCTGCGCACATGCAGCGAACCGGGGCCGGCACGGGTCACCTCGAAGCCGAGCGCCGCCAGGGTTTCGGCTTCGCTTTCGGCGGTATCCGCCTCGCGCTCGCCCACCGCCAGGGTGATCGGCACCAGCAGCGGCTGCGACTGCAGGCCGATGCCATCGTGCGCGTTCTTCAGGCGCTCGTAGCCGATGCGTTCGTGGGCCGCATGCATGTCGACCACGATCAGGCCTTCGGCGTTCTCGGCCAGGATGTAGATGCCGTGCAGCTGCGCGATCGCATAGCCCAGCGGCGGCACGCCCGCGTCGGCGCTGGTCACCGGCAACCCGTTCTCGCTCGGCATCGGCGGCAGTGCCACTGCACGTTCGGCGCCTGCCGGCGTGGCATACAGCGCCGCATAGGCGGCCGGCGCGTCGGCCACCTGCAGGCCCAGCGGCTGCTGCGGTCGCCATCCGGAAAAGCCACCACCGCCTCCACCGGAGCCAGCCCCGGGTGCCGGGCCGCGCACCAGCCCGAAAGCGGAGGCGCCCGATGCGGAGGCGCCCGATGCGGTGGGCACGGCCGTGGCATCCACCGGCTGCGCAGCACCGGCACCGATCTCCTGCGCCGACATGCCAGCGCGGGTATCGGCCAGTGCATCCTTCAACGTGCGATAGACGAAGTCATGGACCAGCCGCGAATCGCGGAAGCGCACCTCGTGCTTGGCCGGATGCACGTTGACATCGACGCGGGTCGGGTCCAGCTCGAGGAACAGCACATAGGCCGGCTGGCGGCCGTGGTACAGCACGTCGCCGTAGGCCATCTTCACCGCGTGGGCCACGCTGCGGTCACGCACCGAACGGCCGTTGACATACAGGTACTGCTGGTCGGCGCTGGCGCGCGAATAGTGCGGCTGCGCGATCCAGCCGTGCAGGCGCAGGCCGGCGCCGCTGTGGTCCACGCGCACCGCCTGGTTGGCGAAATCCTCGCCCAGCGTTTCGGCAAGGCGCGCGTCGGAATACAGATCGCCCGGTTTGTAGCGGCGCGAGGCCTTGCCGTTGTGCGACACGCGCAGTTCGACATCCGGCCGCGCCAGCGCCAGCGAACGCAGCCACTCTTCGATATGGCCCAGTTCGGTGCGCTCGGCGCGCAGGAACTTGCGCCGCGCCGGCACGTTGTAGAACAGCTCGCGCACTTCCACGGTGGTGCCCGGCGCATGCGCGCGGGGCGTCACCTCGCCGATCTTGCCGCCTTCGATCTGCAACGCCGAGCCGTGCTCGTCGTGCGCGCGGCGCGAGCACAGGGTGAAGCGGCTGACCGACGCGATCGACGGCAGCGCTTCACCCCGGAAGCCGAGCGTGGCCACCGATTCGAGATCGTCCAGGTCGGCGATCTTGCTGGTGGCATGCCGCGACACCGCCAGCGGCAGTTGTTCTGGCGCGATGCCGCTGCCGTTGTCGCGGATGCGGATCAGGCGCACGCCGCCCTCTTCAAGATCGATATCAACGCGGCTGGCGCCCGCGTCGATCGCGTTCTCGACCAGCTCCTTGACCACCGACGCGGGCCGTTCGACCACTTCGCCAGCGGCGATCTGGTTGATCAGGATGTCCGGCAACGGCCGGATCGGACGCGGACCGGGCGCACTCATGGGTGGTGATGGGCAGCAGACTTCATGGGTCGATGATAGCGGAGGCTGCGCATGTAGAGTCGACTGCTCTTCGCCGGGCACCGCCCCCGCGCTGCGCGCGTCGTCGACTGACAGTCGACGCTACAGAAAGCAGTAACCCGCCTTCGGCGGGTTACTTGCTGCCGCCGGCCATGGTGCCGGCCGCGTCGATCTCGGCCTGGGCGCGGGCGGCATACAGCGTACCCGGCGGCGGCTGCCGGCTGAAGAAGGTGTGCACGCCATCCAGCACGGCGCCCGCGACCTTGCGCTGGTAGGCCGGGTCCATCAGGCGGCGCTCTTCATCCGGATTGGAGATGAACGCGGTTTCCACCAGCATCGCCGGCATGTCCGACGTGCGCAGCACGGCGAAGTTGGCGCGCTCGATGTTCGGCTTGTGGTTGTTGCCGATCCGCTTCAGGCCACCCAGCACATGACCGGCCGCGTCTTCCGACGCCTTCATGTAGCCGCTCTGCGCCAGATCCAGCAGCACGTTGGCCAGGGTGCCCTCGGTCTGCTGCAGGCGCACGCCGCCGACCAGGTCGGCCGCGTTTTCCTTGTCGGCCAGCCAGCGGGCGCGCTGCGAAGACGCACCCTTGGTCGACAGCACGTAGACCGACGAGCCGGTGGCGGATCGGTTCTCGGCCGCATCGGCGTGGATCGAGATGAAGATGTCGGCCTTGTTGGCGCGCGCCTTCTGCGCACGCATCGGCAGCGGAATGAACACGTCGCTGTCGCGCGTCAGGTAGGCCTTCAGGCCCGGCGTGGCGTTGACCTGCCGGGCCAGTTCGCGCGCCACCGCCAGGGTGACGTCTTTCTCACGCTTGCCGGTCGGGCCGATCGCGCCCGGGTCCTGGCCACCGTGACCGGGATCGATCGCCACCACCAGGTGGCGCATGCCCGGCTGCATGCGGATGCGCGAGGCATCGCTGGGCATGGCCGGACGCGGCGGCTCGACCGGCGTCGGCGCCGGTGCCGGAACCGTGGACGGCGGCGTGGTTACCACCGCAGCGGTGCGCTGGCCGGCGAGGATCGCCGCCGGGGACGACGAAGGGCTGCTGCTGGCCGTGACCCCGGCCGCAGCGACCTGGGCCGGCGCGGTGGACGGTGCCGGCGTCGGCGTGGCCGGTGCGGCGGCCGTGGCGCTGGCCTGCTGCTGGACCTGCGCGGTCAGCAGGGCGGTGGCACGCGCGGCATCGGTACGCGACGAAGCGTTGGCAACCGGGCTGGACGCGGCCGGAGCGGGTGCGGGCGCAGCCCCCGCAGCAGGCGCCTGCGAGTGCACGGCCGGCGTTGCCGCCGGGCGGCTGGCGGCCACGGACGGGCCATCACCCGGCCATTCGATCACCAGCTTGGATTCATTGCCCTCGCGCTGCATCTGCGGGCGGAACGGGGCCACCGATTCGGCGAGGTCGAAGACGACACGGAACGTCCCCGGAACCGGCTGTCCGGTACGCACCGCCGTGACCACGCCTTGCGCGGCCGGCATCTTCAGGTTGCGTATCGCGCTGGAGTCGGGGAAATCGACCACCAGGCGGTTCGGGCTGGCCAGCGACAGGGTCTTGTAGCCGCCACTGCCCACCAGCGAGATCTCCGCGCGGGTGCCGGTGGCGCCGGTATTCAGCAGCACCTGGCGGACTTCGCCCGCCCACGCACTGACGCTCGCCAGACCCAGTCCGACGGCGGCACAGATGGCGATGAGACGGTTCCCCGGGCGCATGGCTCAGGATTCAATCACCGCGCTGAACGGAATGCAACACCTTTTTCCTTAATAATCCGTAACCTGCCGATGTTTGTTCTCGTCAGCCGACAGAAATGGCCTGCAAGTCACCACCGCTGGGCAGCCGCGTGAGCCATTCACGACCCACGTCGCTGGCTCCAGTGAGATGGACGCGACGCCCCGTTCCTTCGATCTCCAGCGCCACCACCAGGTCGGTTGGCGGCAGCGCACCGGCGCCCCGCTCGGGCCATTCGACCAGCCACAGCACCGCGCTGCCTTCGTCCAGGCCGAGGAAATCCAGCTCACCGGCCTGGCCGATGCGGTACAGGTCCAGGTGCCAGGCCTCGCCACCGGTGGCCAGCGGATAGCGCTCAACCAGGGTGTAGGTGGGGCTGCGGATGGCGCCCTGCACGCCCAGCGCGCGCAGCAGCGCGCGGGCCGTGGTGGACTTGCCGGCCCCCAGGTCGCCGCGCAGTTCGACCAGCGCCTGCGGCGGGCGGGTCGCCGCCAGCCACTGCCCGAGCAGTTCGGTGGCATCGCTGTCGGCAAGGAAGAAATCGGTCATGGCGAGAGTTCCGGGTTGGCCAGTCGCCGCAGCGGCGCCAGCAGGTCAGTAGGAAGCAGGCCACGCGCACCGTCAGCGGCAGCCCTGTCGCCGGCCAGTGCGTGCAGCAAGGCACCCGCAGCCGCCGCATCGAACGCTGCCAGGCCCTGGGCGCGCAGGCTGGCGATGATGCCGGTGAGCAGGTCGCCCATGCCACCGACGGCCATGCCGGGGTTGCCGGCGGCAATCAACCGTGGCCTCTGGCCAGGCGCCGCCACGATGCTGCCGGCCCCCTTCAGCACGACCACCGCGTGGAAGCGCTCGGCGAGCGCCTGCGCTGCGGTATAGCGGTCGGACTGGACGTCGGCGGTGCTGCAACCGAGCAGCCGCGCGGCCTCCCCCGGGTGCGGCGTGAGAATGGCAGCGGGCAAGGCGCGCGGGTCCTGTGCCAGCAGGTTCAGGGCGTCGGCATCGAGCACCAGGGGGCGGGGGCTGGCCAGCACGCGCGCAAACAGGGCGCGTGCCCATTCGTCCTGGCCCAGCCCGGGTCCGATCGCCACCACCTTCGCCTTGTCCAGCAAGGCCGGCAGTGCATCGCTGTCTTCCAGCGCATGGGTCATCGCTTCGGGCAGCCGCGCCAGCAGCGGCCCCACGTGGTCGCGGCGGGTCCCCAGGCTCAACAGCCCCGCACCTGCGCGCAACGCGGCTTCGGCCGCCATCGCGATGGCGCCGCCGCTGCCATGGTTGCCGCCCACGCACAGCACGTGCCCGGATTCGCCCTTGTGGGTATTGGCACGGCGCGGCGGCAACAGGGCCGGCAGGCGCGCCTGCGTCCAGTGCTCTGCAGCGGGTGCCACGCCCTGCCAGGCGGCGGCAGGCACCTGCAACGGCGCCAGATGCTTCTGCCCGCAATGATCCAGCGCGTCACCGGTGTACAGCCCGCGATGCGCCACGATGAACTGCAGGGTCAGCGCCGCACGTACCGCCACGCCCGGCACCGCCCCCCGGTCGGCGTCGACGCCGCTGGGGACATCCAGCGCCAGCACCGGCGCCGCCTGCGTAGTGAGCGCGACAATCAGCGCTTGCGCCGAACCCTCTGGCGCGCGATCGAAGCCCAGCCCGAACAGGGCATCGACCCAGATATCGGCCTGCGGCAGCGCACCGTCGAAATCGATGACCGAGCCGCCTGAGGCGCTGAAGTCCGAGGCTGCACGCTGTGCCAGCGCAGTCGATGGCGGCCTGCCCGGCAGGGCGACCACCCTCACCTCGCGCCCGGCCTGCAGCGCGTGGCGAGCCAGCACAAGGCCGTCGCCGCCATTGTTGCCCGCACCGACCACCACGCCGATCCGCTGCGCCTGCGGCCAGTGCTGCAACAGGCACTGCCAGGCGACCTGGCCGGCCTGTGACATCAGGTCCCAGCCGCCTTCGGCGGCCAGCGCCGAGGCCTGCGCATCGAGCGCACGCGCGGCAGCGGAATCGAACAGATCGGCAAGGTTGGCCATGCAGGGATTTTATACTGGTGCACATGTCCCCCGCCCCCGCCCCCGTCGATCCGGCCCAGGCCGTGCAGCGCATCCGCGCACTGGCCCGCGCGCATGGTTTCCAGCGCTGCGGCATCGCCGGCATCGAGCTGGGCGAGGATGAAGCGCACCTGGCCGACTGGCTGGGCCAGGGCCTGTACGGCACGATGGACTGGATGGCGCGCCACGGCACCCTGCGCGCACGCCCCGCCGAACTGTTGCCCGGCA
The DNA here is from genome assembly GCF_059371235.1 of Stenotrophomonas sp. YJH_SMC_29. Taxonomy (NCBI): domain Bacteria; kingdom Pseudomonadati; phylum Pseudomonadota; class Gammaproteobacteria; order Lysobacterales; family Lysobacteraceae; genus Stenotrophomonas; species Stenotrophomonas sp. YJH_SMC_29. The sequence continues at coordinate 284,299 of NZ_JCAFUK010000001.1, forward strand.
CCGTGCGGGTGATCTCGGTGGGCATGGACTACAGCCACAAGGACGACACCGAGGCCTGGGCGACGCTGGCCGACCCGGGCCGCGCCTACGTGGCGCGTTACGCCCTTGGCCGCGACTACCACAAGCTGATGCGCAACCGCCTGCAGAAGCTGGCGACGCAGATCAACGACGAAGTGGCGCCACTGGGCTACCGTGTGTTCGTCGATTCGGCCCCCGTGCTGGAGCGCGCGCTGGCCCGCAACGCCGGTCTCGGCTGGATCGGCAAACACACCTGCCTGATCGACCGCCATGGCGGTTCCTGGTTCTTCATCGGCGAGATCTACATCGACATCCCGTTGCCGATCGACACGCCGGCCACCGCGCACTGCGGCACCTGCACGCGCTGCATCGATGTCTGCCCCACCCAGGCCATCACCGGCCCGCAGCGGCTGGACGCGCGGCGCTGCATTTCCTACCTGACCATCGAACACGACGGCGCCATCCCCGAAGACATGCGGCCGTTGATCGGCAACCGCATCTACGGCTGCGACGACTGCCAGCTGGTGTGCCCCTGGAACAAGTTCGCCAAGCGCACCGACGAAGCCGATTTCCGCGCGCGCAACAACCTCGATAGCGCGCGGCTGGACCAGCTGTTCGCCTGGGACGAAGGCGAGTTCCTGCGCCGCACCGAAGGCAGCCCGATCCGGCGCAGCGGCCATGAGCGCTGGCTGCGCAACATCGCCGTGGCGCTGGGCAATGCACCGTCCTCGGCCGAAGCGCTGGCCGCATTGCACACCCGCGTCGATGATCCCTCGCCGCTGGTGCGCGAACACGTGCAATGGGCGCTGGACCAGCACACGGTGCGCTGACGTGCGATCCTGAAGCCCCGTTCCACCTGCAGCACGCCGTTCCCATGCAGCCACGCAACAACGACATCTTCACCCCCAGCCAGCTCAACACCCTGGCGCGCGACCTGCTGGAAGGCAGCTTCCCGGCGATCTGGGTCGAGGCCGAACTGGGCAGCGTGGCGCGTCCTGCCTCCGGGCATCTGTATTTCACCCTGAAGGACGCGCGCGCGCAGCTGCGCGCGGCAATGTTCCGGATGAAGGCGCAGTACCTGAAGTTCGTGCCGCGCGAAGGCATGCGCGTGCTGGTGCGCGGCAAGGTGACCCTGTACGACGCGCGTGGCGAGTACCAGATGGTGCTGGACCACATGGAGGAAGCCGGCGAAGGTGCGCTGCGCCGCGCGTTCGAAGAGCTGAAGGCACGCCTGGAAGCCGAAGGCCTGTTCGACCCGGCACGCAAGCGCCCGCTGCCGGCGCACGTGCAGCGCCTGGCCGTGATCACCTCGCCCACCGGCGCCGCCGTGCGCGACGTGCTGAGCGTGCTCGGCCGCCGCTTCCCGATGTTGGAGGTCGACCTGCTGCCGACCCTGGTGCAGGGCAGCAGCGCCGCGGCGCAGATCACCCGGCTGTTGCAGGCTGCCGACGCCAGTGGCCGCTATGACGTGATCCTGTTGACCCGCGGCGGCGGTTCGCTGGAAGACCTGTGGGCGTTCAATGACGAAGCCCTGGCCCGTGCGATCGCCGCCAGCCGCACGCCGGTGGTATCGGCGGTGGGCCACGAGACCGACTTCAGCCTCAGCGACTTCGCCGCCGACCTGCGCGCACCGACGCCATCGGTGGCGGCCGAGCTGCTGGTCCCGGACCAGCGCGAACTGGCGCTGCGCCTGCGCCGCACGGCCGCGCGCATGGTGCAGCTGCAACGGCATGCGATGCAGCAGGCCATGCAGCGCACCGATCGCGCCCTGCTGCGCCTGAATGCCCAGAGCCCGCAGGCGCGGCTGGATCTGCTGCGCCGCCGCCAGCTGGATCTGGGCCGGCGCCTGCATGCCGCGTTCAACCAGCAGCAGGAGCGCCGTGCCGCGCGCCTGCGTCACGCGTCTGCGGTACTGCGTGGGCATCATCCGCAGCGCCAGCTGGACGCGATGCAGCGTCGCCTGGCCGCCCTGCGTGGGCGGCCGCAGGCAGCCCTGCAGCGGCGGCTGGAACGTGACGCGCTGCGCCTGCGCGGGCTGGCCCGCTCGCTGGAAGCGGTCAGCCCGCTGGCCACCGTGGCCCGCGGCTACAGCATCCTGACCCGCAGCGACGATGGCACGCTGGTACGCCAGGTCGATCAGGTGCGGCCCGGTGACGCGCTGCAGGCCCGCGTCGGCGACGGCGTGATCGACGTGCAGGTCAAGTAGAGGGGGGTTCGGCAGGGCCGCGCCCTGCACCCGCGGTGGTGCCGGCCGCTGGCCGGCAGCCTCAACAGCAACAGCCAAAGCGGCTCTGGATTGCTGATGGCTTGGCGGGACGGTCGGTAGATCCACGCCATGCGTGGATGAAATCTGTCAGATCGCGAATCAATTCGGGGTCAGAGCCGTTTTCCCAGGGAAAACGGCTCTGACCCCAGGAGCATTCCGGCAGACCGCAGCACACTGTCGAAACCCGCTTCTGCTGTTGCTGTTGCTGTTGCCGGCCAGCGGCCGGCACTACCTACCGCGGGGACAACACACCCTACTTTGCCTGCTCGCAGAACTTCTGCCGGTACTCGAGCGCCTTCGGCATCAGCGCCTGCAGGTTCTGGATGCGGGTGCCCGGATTGGGATGGGTGGAGGCGAACTCCGGCGGCGACTGGCCGCCACTGGCCTGGCCCATGCGCTGCCACAGCGGCACCGCCTCGCGGGGATCGAAGCACGCCGCTGCGGCCAGCATCAGCCCCACTTCGTCGGCCTGGGTCTCGTGGCTGCGCGCATAGGGCAGCAGGTAGCCGTAGCCCATCGCCGACATCATCATCTGTTGCTGCTGCGCATCCATGCCGCTGGCGGCGCCGGCCACCTGGCCGATCTGGGTCAGCTTCTGCTGCGCCATGCGCTGCGCACCGTGACGCAGCAGCGCGTGGGCGATCTCGTGGCCCATCACCACCGCCATCGCGTCGCGCGTGCGCGCCACCGGCACCAGCCCGGTATAGACCGCCATCTTGCCGCCGGGCAGGCAGAACGCATTGGCCTGTTCGGAGGGAATCACGTTGACCTCCCACTGGAAGTCACGTGCGAAATGCGCCGGCTCGACGCCGTGCTCCTGCGCCAGTGCGGTCTCCACCACATCGACCTTGGCAATCAGGCGCTGGGCGATGTCGCGCACATCGCGCGCGATCGGCGCATTGGGGTCCATCGGCGGCTCCTCCGAGAGGATCTGCTGGTACGCCTGCAAGCCCAGCGCAGTCTCCTGGCGGGCGTCCAGGCTGCTGTCGATCATCACCTTCTCGCCGGTGTAGGGATCGACCGTGCGGTTGGAGAACCAGTAGAACACCGCATAGCCGGCCGCCAGCAGCAGCACCCACCAGCGGATGTTGCCGAACAGGCCGCGACGCTGCGGGCCTTGGGGCGAGCGGGAAAAGGGATCATTGCGCATCAGGGGTCGTCCAGCAGGCCCCGCCGGCCGGCGGGCACGGCGCAATCTTAGTGCGCGGGCGCCAGCAGCGGGTGAAGCCCGGTGCCGCTCAGATGCCCCGCACCAGGCGGAAACCGATGCGCGCGCTGGTGGTGTCCGAATCCTGGGACTGCCGCCACGCCGCACGGGTCTGCTCGGGCGCGTTGGCCCAGTTGCCGCCCCGGATCACCCGCGACCGGCAGCCCGGGTTGAACCAGGCGACACCATCGGACGGTGCACGCCGGTAGCTGGCATGCCAGCAGTCGGCCACCCACTCGCTGAGATTGCCGGCCATGTCGTGCAGGCCGAAGGCATTGGCCTGGAAACTGGCCACCGGCGCGGGCCCCCACCAGCCGTCGCCATAGCCGACGAAGGCGTTGTGCCAGTGCCGCCCCGAGGGCGAGACATCCTTGCTGCCGGTGAAGTTGCCAGCGCCGGGCGGCGGCGTGCCGGCGTCGCCCCATGGATAGCGGCCACTGCTGCCGGCGCGCAGCGCATACTCGAATTCGGCTTCGCTGGGCAGCCGGTAGCTGCGGCCGGTCTGCTCGGACAGCCACGCCGCGTAGTTTTCGGCATCACGTACGCTCACATGCATCACAGGCGAGTTTCCCAATGCGCGGCCACCGTCATAGTCCGAACGCCAGTCCACCCCGCTGCGACGGATGAAGTTGCCGCTGCGTTCGTCATAGACCACCGAATGGCCGCGCCGGGTCGCGCGCGGGCGCGCATTGGACGCCTTCACGTAGCGCTCGAAATCACTGACCGTGATCTCGGTGATCGCCATCGCAAAGCCACGATCGAAGCGCACGTAATGCGAGGGCCGCTCGGCATCGCTCGCGCCCGGCTCGGTATCGCCCGCGCCCATCTGGAAGCCACCGTGCGGCACCACCACCATCTGCGGCCCGCGCCCGCCATCGCGCATGGCGTCGCTGAACACCTGCCTGGGGCGGAAGCTGCCGTAGTGGGTGGCCAGGTCGATGCGTTCGCGCAGCTGGGCCACCACCGCATCACCCGGCAGGGCGATGCGCAGGGCCTCGGCCAGCTTCTCGCGCGCCGGCTTCAGGCCCTGCGGCGTCGCCAGGTCGCGCAGGCCATCGTCGCGCAGTTGCAGCAGCGCCGCCGCGCGGATCTGTTCGATGCGCTCGAACGCGTCGGCGATGGTCGGTGACGAATCGCGGACCTTGCTGGCCTCGGCCAACCACGTCCCCGCGCTGGCGAAATCGCGCACGCGCGCCGCCTCCTCGGCACGGCGGATCAGGCCACTCTCGGCCGCCGCAAGGCCCTGCCGTGCCCGGCTGTTGTGTTCACCCAGCGCCAACGCCTCGCGGAAGTTGCCGATCGCACCGTCACCGTCCTCGCCGATGCGCCCCGAACGCAGGTCCTCCTCGCCGGCGCGGTTGTAGGCGACCACGCGCTGGGCGCGCTCAACCCGGGCCTGCAGCGCACGCACCTGCTCGTCCTTCGGCGCCAGGGTCAGCAGCACCAGCGCCTGGCGGCTGGCCTCGGCCAGCGCTTCACGCTGCTTCAGCGGCCGCACCAGCAGCGCATCGGCCTGTTTCTGCAGCCGCTGGCGGGCACGTTGCAGGCCCAGCCGGGCCTGGCGGTCGTCCGGATCTTCCTGCTGGACCGCCAGCCACAACGGAATGGCGGCATCGGCGTCCTCGTAAAGGTGGTCCTTGGCAAACGCCTGTTCGGCCGCACGCCGCAGCTGGGAAAGACTGCGGCCCTGCCGGTCCACCCGGGGAGGCGTCCACTGCTGCACATCCTCGGCGGCATCCTCACCGGCAATGGTGACGCTGCCCTGCCCGTTCCCCGGGGTCGCGTCCGCCTGCGGACCTTCCTGCTGCCGCGCGTCTTTGCCAGCCACCGGCCCCGGCTCCGGGGTCGCCGAGGGCGATGGCGTGCAGCCGGCCAGGACCACGGCCAGGGCGGTGCACAGCACGGACGACAGCGGAAAACGCAAGCAGGGTCTCCTTCGGCACGGATGCGCACCGACGTTAGGCTATTCTCCCCTGCCTGAGCAAACCCGAGTAGTAGGCCCTGACCCGTGGCAACCTGGATCACCACCCCCGCCGAGCTGGATGCGTATTTCCAGCAGCGCCCGGCCCGCATCGGCCTGGATACCGAATTCATCCGTGAACGCACCTTCTGGCCGCAGTTGGCACTGGTGCAGATGGCGGTCGGGCAGGACATCCTGCTGATCGACCCGCTGATTCCCGGCATGACCGAGGCGCTGGCGCCCTGGCTGGCCGATGAATCGATCGTCAAGGTGATGCACAGCGCCAGCGAAGACCTGGTCGCCTTCAAGTGGGCGTGCGGCGTGTTGCCGCGACCGTTGTTCGACACCCAGATCGGTGCCGCGCTGGCCGGCATCGGGGGCGGCATGGGCTACCAGAAGCTGGTGGCGGAAATCACCGGCGTGGCGTTGGCCAAGGGCGAAACCCGCTCGGACTGGATGCGCCGTCCGCTCTCGGAATCGCAGTTGCAGTACGCCGCCGACGATGTCGAGCACCTGTTCGCGCTGCACGACGCCATCGACGCCAAGCTGCAGGCGCTGGGCCGCCAGCAGTGGCTGTACGACGACGGCGAGCGCCTGCTGGCCAGCGTCGCCAACGACGAGGACCGCTGGCCACACCTGGCGATGCGCTCAGCGCAGTTCCTTGATGCCGCTGCGCAGCGCCGCCTGCTGCGTCTGCTGCGCTGGCGTGATGTGCAGGCACGCAGCAGCGACCGACCGCGCAGCTGGATCCTGGACAACGAACTGGCCGCCACGCTGGCACGCACGCCACCGGCCGATGCCGCTGCGCTGGCCGCGCTGTTCGAACAGTTCCCGAAAGCGCCGCGCAAGCTGGCGGGCGCCGTGTGGCAGGCGCTGGACACGCCGCTGGCCGATGAGGCCGAGGCTCCGCTGGCGCTGCCGGCCAACGACAGCAACAAGCAGGCATTGAAGAAGCTGCAGGACGCCGTTGCCGAGCGCAGCCGCGAGCTGGGCCTGCCGGATGGCGTGCTGGCCTCGCGCAAGCATCTGGAAAGCTACCTGGAGCGCCGCCAATGGCCGGCCGCGTTGGCCGGCTGGCGCCAGCAGGAGCTGGAAGCGCAGCTGCAGGCGCTGCTGCCGGCACGCTGAAGCAGCGGGCGCGGCGCCGGATTGCATTCCCGCCGCCGTCGAACGCAACAAAAAGGGCGGCCCGGATCACCGCGCCGCCCTGCGCACTCCAGCAGTGCGAGGGTGGGACCGCCCACCCTCGCGGCAACGCCTTACCAGTTCATGTTCAACGAGACACCGACGGTGCGCGGTTCGTTGTAGACCGCGGCCATGTAGTTCTCGATCACACCCTTGAGGTTCTTCTCATTGGTGATGTTGCGCGCGAACAGCGCCACTTCGTAGGCACCATAGTTGCCCGAATAGCCGATCTTCAGGCCACCCTCGAAGTCACCCTTGGAGTTGAACTCCTTGCTGTCGTACAGCACGAAGCTGGTGTAGCCCTGCTTGTTCCAGTCGGTGGACACGAACAGGGTGCCCGCGTCGCTGACCGGGACGTCATAGCGGGCGGCCAGGTTGACGTTGTACTTCGGCGCATTCGGCAGCGGGTTGCCGTCGATCTGCGCGAAGGTGTTGGCACCGACCTTGATGGTCGGGTCATTCACCGTGCACACCACCTGGCCGTTGAGGCCGCAGACCTGCGCGTAGACGCGCTTGTCCTTGATCTCGCTGTGCAGCAGGCTCAGGCCGGCGCTCAGGGTCAGGTTCGGGATCGGGCGCAGTTCCATGTCCGCTTCGAAACCGTAGGCCTTGGCCTTGTCGGCGTTGAACAGCACGCCATTGCCGTCCGAATCGTTGCCGTTGAGCTGGATGTCATTGACGGTGTAGGTGAACGCGGTCGCGTTCAGGCGCAGGCGGTTGTCCCACAGGCTGCTCTTCACGCCCGCTTCCCAGGACAGGATGGTCTCGGAATCGGCGGTGGTGAAATCGGCATTGAACACCGCCGAACGGCCCTGGATGGTCGGGCCACGGAAGCCGCGCGCGACCTTGGCGTAGACGCTCACATCCGGGGTGATCTGATACATCGCGCTCAGATCCCAGCTCGGGGTGGTGTCGGACATCCTGACGTCGGTGCGGCCCTTGTAGGTGACCACGCCGGCGGCAGTGTCAGCCGTCTTTAGCAGGCGGGTGTGCTTCTCGTCCCTGGTCTGGCGCAGGCCGGCGGTAACGGTGAACTTGTCGGTGAAGGCGTAACTCAGCTGGCCGAAACCGGCCCAGGAGGTGTTCTTGTTGCGCAGGCGCACCCAGTTGTTCGGATTGCGCGCGGCACCCTTCAGGAACCAGGCGCGCTGATAGAAGTCGGTAGTGTCGCTGCCGTTGAAGTAGAACGCACCGGCCTGCCACTGCAGCGCGCTGTCGTCATGGCTGGCCAGGCGGAATTCCTGGGTCCACTGGTCCAGGTCGCGGATGCGGCCCATCGACTGGCCGTAGCCGTTCGGCACGCCGTTGACCGGGAAGTTCACCGCAGCGCCGCCGTCGGTGTCGCCACGGCTGTAGCCGGAGGTGGTCTCATAGGCGGTGATCGAGGTGAAGTCGATCGCACCGAAGTCGTAGCGTGCCTTCACCGAACCGCCATAGGTCTTGTAGGCCTGCGGGTTGTTGTCGGCTTCGTCGTAGGCGACCTGGTCGCGCGGCACGTCGGTCTTGTTCGAGCCCTTGGTCAGCGCGCCGCGCAGGAACAGGGTCGAGGTGCCTTCGTAGTCACGGGCATGGGCCGAGGCCAGGATCGAGAACTGGTCGCTCGGGGTCAGCAGCAGCTGCGCACGCACGTTGCGGTCATCGAAGCCGCCCATGGCGTTCTTCTTCGGGCTGACCGTGCCGTCGGCGCTCGGGCCCTTGTAGGTGTTGTCGACGTAGTCGTCGCGGTGCTGGTACAGCGCCGACACGCGGAACGAGGCGATGTCGTTGATCGGGCCGCCGAAGCCGCCGTCGATCGACACGCTGTTGTAGGTCGCGTAGCTGGCGCTGACGCGGCCGGTGTAGTCCTGCGTCGGCTTCAGCGTGTCGAACTTGACGATGCCGGCGGTGGTGTTGCGGCCGAACAACGAACCCTGCGGGCCGCGCAGCACTTCCACCTGGTCCACGTCATAGACCGGGTTGGACTTCAGCACCACGTGCTCCAGCACCACATCGTCCTGGATGATCGACACCGGCTGCGAGGCACCCAGGTAGAAGTCGATGTTGCCCAGGCCACGGATGTAGAAGCGCGGGAAGATGCGGCCGGTGGTGGTTTCCGCATACAGGCTCGGCACGCGGCCGGACAGCGCCAGCAGGGTGTCGTCGCCGCCAGCGGTGAAGTCGCGCATGCGCTCGCCCTGCACCACGCCGACCGAAACCGGCACTTCCTGCAGGTTCTGCTCGCGGTGTTCGGCGGTGACGGTGATCGTGTCCAGGCCGGTCGGGGTCGGCGCGCTGTCCTGCGCGGCGGCACCGAAGCTGCCGACCAGGGCCAGGCCGGCACAGGCCAGGGCCAGCGGATGGCGGCGGAAGGAAACGAAGGAAGACGACAGACCCGACGGGCGGCGGGAATCGGAATGGGAGGGCATGGAATGCTCTGAGGAGGCGTCCGTGCGGCCTGCGCGAGCCGGGCGGCAAAGAGGAGGAAAACTGCGCAAGCGGCCATTATCCCCCAAATTGTTACGATTTCGTTGCGCGGCATCCGGGCCCGGCAAACCGGACGGTTTCGGCACAGTTGCGCGTGCTCACGCCACGTCGCCAGGCACATCCCGGGTCGGCTTGGCAAGGCGCAGCCAGTTGGCTACACTGAAGCCCTGCCGTGGGGCCATAGCTCAGCTGGGAGAGCGCGTCGTTCGCAATGACGAGGTCAGGAGTTCGATCCTCCTTGGCTCCACCACTCATAAGAAGACCCGCAGATCGTCTCGATCTGCGGGTTTTTTCTTTTCAGCGCTCCGGCTCAGGCCGGATCCTGGTCTCCATCCTTGCGTTGCGGGCCACGCGAGTGCGCGTCGCGCACCTGTTGATCGCGCTGCCCCGGCCGCTGCTTGGCCACATCGTCCTGCTTCCTGTCCTGGCGGCTTTCCTGGATGCCCTGCTTCGGGTCCTGATCCTTGCGTTGCTCGTTCATCGAAAATTCCCTCGCCGGCAGCAGGCCAACGTTGCCACCACGCTAGAGGTTGCCGGGTGAGCCGCAGGTCAGTCCCGTGCCAACATCGTGTGGAGGAGCGGCTTGCCGCCACCGCCCCGCGCAGCCAGAATCCGGGGCACCACGCTCATCGGTATGCCATGCCCTCCCCCGCCCAGCACGCAGCCCACGCGTTGCCGATGCGCCTTGATGCAACCGACGGCAGCATTCAGCTCGGCAATCTGCCGACGCTGATCGGCCCCATCCTGTCCCGCGATGAAGCGAGCGTCGCCTTCACCGCGCTGGTGCGAGGGGAGCGCGATGTCGGCACCGGTTATCACTGGCTGAGCCTGCACCGGCTCAGCCTGGGCGGTGCACCCGCTGGCATCAGCCTGTGCTTCCACGGGCAACAGCTCGACATGGTGGCGATCGGTGTCGATCTACCGGGTGCGACACGGGAAGACGGCTGGCCGACCCAGGCCGCGATCGATGCCGAAGTCGCTTTCATGCGCCGCACCTTGGCCACGGCACTGGGGCGCAAACTGGCAGGTGGCCGCGCCCGGTTCGACTGGGGCGAAGCCTGGGCCCGTTTCGATCCGAAGGGCTTCATGGCCAGCAGCGGAATCCGCTACGCGCCACGCTCGTGACGCCGCTCAGGTACGGGTGATCGACACCCCGCCCTCCACGCGCATCGCGGTACCGGTAACGAAACTGCTTTCATCGCTGGCCAGGAACAGCGCCGCGTTGGCGATCTCCTCCGGCTCGGCCATGCGCTTCAGTGCGTGCAGCGAGCGCACGAAGTCGCGGGCATCGCCGGTCGGTGCGGCCTGCCGGCCCATTTCGGTATCGGTACCGCCGGGCAGCAGCACGTTGCTGCGCACGCCCTGCGGCCCGTATTCGGCCGCGATCACCTGGCTCAGGCCGATCAGCCCGGCCTTGCTCGACGCATAGGCCGCCATGCCCGGGAAGCCCACGGTATGGCCAACAAAGGTGCCGACAAACACCAGCGAGCCGCCGCCACGTGCCAGCAATGCCGGCAACTGCGCGCGTGCCGCGTGGAAAGCGGCATCGAGATTGGTCGCCATCACGTCGCGCCAGGCCTCTACCGGGAACTCCGCCGCCGGTGCGCCGGGACCGAGCATGCCGGCGTTGTTGAGCGCGATGTCCAGGCCTCCGAATGACTGCCGGGCCAGATCGACCAGCGCCTGTGCCGTGCCCGGCTCGGCCACGTCGGCGGCATGCACCACGACCTCGCCGCCGGCGGCACGGATCTGCTCGGCCAGTTCCTGCAGCGGTTGCAGCCGCCGCGCGTTGAGCACCAGTTTCGCGCCTTCGGCAGCGAAGCGCAGCGCACTGGCGCGGCCAATGCCGGCGCTGGCACCGGTGATGAGGGCGATCTTGTTGTTCAGCCGCATGGTCGTGGTACCGGGTGTGAAGTGGCCACCACGATGCCGCGCCTGTGGCCGGCCAACACTCCGTTTCAGGGCCAGGCAGAGGGGTGCAGGAAACGGAGTTTCCGCGGAACCGGCACGTGCCAGAATCCGGCCATGGACAGTACCTCCACCCCCGCCCTGGATGCCCGTGTCGAACGGGTCTGCCGCCACCTGCAGGCCAGCCTTGACGAGCCCTCGCTGCAGGAACTGGCCGACATCGCCGGCTGCAGCCCGACCCGGCTGCATCGCCTGTTCAAGCAGGCCACCGGGTTGACCCCGAAGCAGTACGCCGCCGCGCTGCGCGCCGATCGCCTGCGCAGCGGGCTTGAGCAGCATGAACGCATCACCGATGCCTTCCACGATGCCGGCTTCGGTTCCAGCGGGCGCTTCTACGAAAACGCGCCGCGGCTGCTGGGCATGACACCGAAGCAATGGCGTGCCGGTGGTCGCGGCGAAGTCATCCACTTCGCGCTTGCCGAGAGTTCGCTGGGCAGCGTGCTGGTGGCCAGTAGTGCCACCGGCGTGGTCGCGATCCTGCTCGGCGACGATCCGGAGACGCTGCTGCAGTCGCTGCAGCAACGCTTCCGCCAGGCCGAACTGGTCGGCGCCGACCGGGGCTATGAGCAGCTGGTGGCACAGGTGGTAGGCCTGGTCGAGGATCCCTCGCGAGGCGCCACACTGCCGCTGGATATCCGCGGCACCGCCTTCCAGCAGCGGGTATGGCAGGCACTGCAGCAGATTCCGCGAGGACAGACCGCCTCGTATGCCGATATCGCAGCGCGCATCGGCGCGCCCCGCTCGAGCCGCGCCGTGGCCCGCGCATGCGCGAGCAATCCATTGGCGGTGGCGGTGCCCTGCCACCGCGTGGTCCGGCGCGACGGCGACCTGTCCGGCTACGCCTGGGGCGTGGCACGCAAGCGCGAACTGCTGCGCCGGGAAAACGCGGCACACGGCTGACACGACCCGGCCGCCCTCCCCTTGCTCGGCACAGCCGCAAGGCCCTCAGTCCAGCTTCACCACCAGCTTCCCGAAGTTGCGCCCCTGCAGCAGCCCGAAGAACGCCTCCGGCGCATTCTCCAGTCCGTCCACCACGTCCTCGCGGTACTGGATGCGGCCTTCGCGCAGCCACTGCAGCATCTCGCGTTCGAACTCCGGCCACAGATGGTTGAAGTCGTGCACGATGAAGCCGCGCACGGTCAGGCGCTGGCGCAGGATCTGGCTGAACAGCGCCGGCAGGCGGTCCGGGCCGGGCTGCGCGACGCCGCGCTCGTTGTAGGTGGCGATGGTGCCGCACACGGGAATGCGGGCGAAGTTGTTGAGCAGCGGCAGCACCGCATCCAGCACATGGCCGCCGACATTCTCGAAGTACACATCGATGCCCGCTGGCACGGCGTCACGCAGCTGCTGGGCGAAATCAGCGGCGCGATGATCCAGCGCTACATCCACGCCCAGCGTCTGCAGGTAGCTGCGCTTGGCCTCGCCACCCGCGATCGCCACCACCCGCGCGCCCTGCAGCTTGGCCAGCTGGGCCACGGTGGCACCCACCGGCCCGGTCGCGGCGGCCACCACCAGCGTCTCGCCCGGCTGCAGGCGGGCGATTTCATGCAGGCTGGAATACGCGGTGAAGCCCGGCATGCCGTACACGCCCAGGGCGGTGCTCAGCGGCAGGCCGGCCGGATCCAGCCGGCGCCCCAGTGCCGTGGCCGGCAACACTGCATGGGTCTGCCAGCCACCGGGCGCCAGCACCCGCTCGCCCACTGCCACGCCCTCGGCACGGGACTGCAGCACCTCGGACACCGTCTGCCCCTCCATCACCGCGCCCACCGCCACCGGCGCGGCATACGAGGGGCCCTCGTCCATGCGTCCGCGCATGTACGGGTCGAGCGACAGGTAGCGGTTGCGCAGCAGCACTTCACCCTCGGCCAGTGGCGGCAACGCGGCCTGCTCCAGGCGGAAGTTGGCCGCACGCGGTGCGCCCTGCGGACGCGAGGCCAGCACGATACGGGAGGTGGTCGATGAGTCGGACATGGCGAACGTCTCTGCTGTGGGCAGCATCGGGAAAGGAAAGCCGACACTACGCCGCAGCGTCGCTCCATGGCGGCCACGAAAACAGCGTTCCATCGGCCGGCGTGGCCATCGCCGCGTGCAGGCCTTGCCCGTGCAGCTTTGCCGATCAGCATGGCCCGCTGATTTCTGCCGCAGGTGACGATCACCACGCCCCTGCGCCGGGTGAATCGGCCTGCAGGGCCCTGCCCTCCGTGCCGCGACGGAGGATCAAGCACTTGCACCTGCGCAGACGGCAATGTGAAGGTTTTTTGCCAAAATGCTTGCCGTAGGCGGCCGACCTCCGTAATATGCGCGTCCTTGGCAGCGACCTCGCTGCAACGAAACACGTGGCCGAGTAGCTCAGTTGGTAGAGCAGGGGATTGAAAATCCCCGTGTCGGCGGTTCGATTCCGTCCTCGGCCACCATGTTTGAGGACCTGCAGAAATGCAGGTCTTTTTTTCCGGAAATCGCAATGGCGGTTGCCGCACAATTTGGCCGAGTAGCTCAGTTGGTAGAGCAGGGGATTGAAAATCCCCGTGTCGGCGGTTCGATTCCGTCTTCGGCCACCATCTTTCGAGACCTGCAGAAATGCGGGTCTTTTTTTTTGCCCGTGGCGTGCGCCCGGTTGACGGAACATTTACACCGGCCTACGCCGCGACACCTACGCTCAGGGCTCCCGCCTGGAGTCCATCGATGCTGACGCGCCCTGCCCTGCTCGCATTCCTGCTGCTGGCCACCTGCCCGGCCCTCGCCGCCGAACCGGTGCGCGCGGTCGACCATCTGGACATCGACCGCTATGCCGGCCAGTGGCACGAGATTGCCCACCTGCCGGTCTCGTTTCAGAAGCAGTGCGTCGGTGACATCACCGCCAATTACGGGCTGCGCGGCGACGGCCGCATCAGCGTCATCAATGCGTGCCGCAAGGGCGACGGCGAACGGGTGGTCGCCGAAGGGGTGGCTCGGCCGGTAGCCGGTCATCCCGGGCAACTGCAGGTCCGCTTCGTCCCGGACTGGCTGAGCTGGGTGCCGCTGGTCTGGGCGGACTACTGGGTGCTCGCGCTGGACCCGGACTGTCAGTGGGCACTGGTCGGCGAACCCGGCCGCAAGTACCTGTGGATCCTCTCGCGCCTGCCGGAAATGGAGCGCGGCCGGTTTGAACAGCTCAAAGCCACGGCCGAATCGATGGGGTACGACCTCGCGCCGTTGCGCCTGATGGCCCCGCTGCGCGATTCCGCGGCTGACTGAACCGCCCTGCATCAGGCGCGTCGCACGCAGCCGATCCGGCATTTCGCACGCCCGGCCGCCATCTTCACGCGCTACCCTCTGCGACGGGTCGCCTTGGGCGATCCACAAAACCATACGCCGTAGTATGCTTACCCCAACGCACCCCCTGCAGAGGACTTGCGCCCATGCTCCACCGTGTCCGTACCGTCTTGATCGTCCTGTTCACCCTCGCCCTTGCTGCCTGCAGCAACGGCATCGTCAAGCGTGTCTCGGAACCGGCGGCCAGCCTGCAGCAGTTGACCGTGCGCGCCGACGGCAGCTGGACCGTGGCCCTGCGCCTGCAGAACTACAGTTCGATGCCGATGACCTTCGATGACGTCGCACTGGCACTGACCGTGGGCGACAGCGCAGCCGGCACCCTGCAGGTCAAGCCCGGCATTTCCATCGGCGGCACCTCCGCCGACGTCATCAATGTCGACCTCGTGCCCAGTTCGGCCGCGCGCCTGGTGGTGGCCGACGCGCTGGCCGGCAACCGCACCCTGGCCTATGGCCTGAAGGGAACGGTGGCAGCCACCCCGCAGGAAAAGAAGCAGCGCAGCTTCGACATCAGCAGCCGCAGCACCCTCAACCAGGCCCCGGGCCTGCCGGGCGTGCTGCGCTGACGTTCGCCTTCCGTTGCGGCGCCCCGGCGCCGCGCCCCCGCCCTGATCCAATCGAGACGTACCGATGAGCAGCTACACCGCCCCGCTTTCCGACCTTCGTTTCGCCCTGCACGACGTGCTCAAGGTCGAACCCCTGTTCGCCCGGCTGGGCTTCACCGACGCCACCGCCGACGTGGTCGATGCCGTGCTGGAAGAAGCCGGCCGCTTCAGCGCCACCGTGCTGGCCCCGCTCAACAGCGTGGGCGACGAGATTGGCTGCGTGCTCGACCAGGCCACCGGTGAAGTGACCACCCCGCCCGGCTTCAAGCAGGCCTACGACCAGTTCGTCGATGGCGGCTGGACCGGCCTGACTGCTTCGCCGGAGCTGGGTGGCCAGGGCCTGCCGCACACCCTGGGCGTGCCGCTGAACGAAATGATCAATGCTGCCAATCTGGCGTGGGGCAACTTCCCGCTGCTGTCGCACGGCGCCATCGAAGCGCTGAAGCAGCACGGCGAAGCCTGGCAGCACGACGCGTTCCTCAAGCCGCTGATCGAGGGCCGCTGGACCGGCACCATGTGCCTGACCGAGCCGCACTGCGGCACCGACCTGGGCCTGCTCAAGACCAAGGCCGAGCCGAACGCCGATGGCAGCTATGCGATCACCGGCACCAAGATCTTCATCACCGCCGGCGAGCACGACCTGACCGACAACATCGTGCACCTGGTGCTGGCCAAGCTGCCTGACGCCCCTCCGGGCGCCAAGGGCATCTCGCTGTTCGTCACCCCCAAGTTCAAGGTCGACCGCGAAGGCAACGTCGGCGAGCGCAACGCACTGCGCTGCGGTTCGATCGAACACAAGATGGGCATCAAGGGGTCGGTCACCTGCGTAATGAACTTCGATGGGGCACAGGGCTACCTGGTCGGCCAGCCGCACAAGGGCCTGCAGGCAATGTTCACCATGATGAACACCGCGCGCCTGGGCGTCGGCCTCCAGGGCATCGGCCTGTCCGAGCGCGCCTACCAGAACGCGCTGAAGTACAGCCGTGAGCGCCTGCAGTCGCGCGCCCTGAGCGGGGCGAAGTTCCCGGACAAGGCAGCCGACCCGATCCTGGTCCACCCGGACGTGCGCCGCATGCTGCTGACCGTGAAGTCGCTGGTCGAAGGCAGCCGCCTGCTGGCCCTGCACGCGGCCACCCTGATCGACGTCGCCCACCACGCCGAGGATGCCGCCGAGCGCGAGCGCGCCGACACCCTGGTGAGCTTCCTGACCCCGATCTCCAAGGCCTGCCAGACCGAATGGGGCATCGAGAACACCTACAACGCCCTGCAGTGCTTCGGTGGCCATGGCTACATCCGCGAACACGGCATGGAACAGCTGGCCCGCGATGCCCGCATCACCACGCTGTATGAAGGCACCACCGGCATCCAGGCGCTGGACCTGATCGGCCGCAAGACCGCGTCCAGCCAGGGCGCCGGCCTGAAGCTGATGCTGGCCGAGATCGAAGCGTTCGCCAAGGAACACGAGGGCAACGAAGCGCTGGCCGAGTTCATCGGCCCGCTGCGCGCCAAGGCCGCCGAATGGGGCGCGCTGACCCGCGACGTGCTGCAGCGCGCGGCCGCCAACCCGGACGAACTGGGCGCCGCCAGCTACGACTACCTGTTCTATTCGGGCTACGTGGTGCTGGCCTACTGGTGGGCCCGCAGCGTGGCCGCCGCCGATGCCAGCGCACACGGCGCCGCGTTCGCCCAGGGCAAGCGCGAAACCGCCCGCTTCTACTTCGCCCGCGTGCTGCCGCGCACGCTTAGCCACGCCGCAGCGATCCAGGCTGGCGCCGCCCCGCTGATGGCGATGGACGACGAGCGCTTCGGCGCCTGAGCCGGGCTTCGCCAGGCACCGGTAGTGCCGGCCGCTGGCCGGCAACCGCAACAGCCGGCTTCCTGCGGGATGGCGAGGTGGGTCCAATTGCGGGGGACGGCGCACGCCACCGGACCCACCCCGCCTTCGACAGATTTCCGCTGCTGTAGATCCACGCCACGCGTGGATGAGAACCCCTGAAATCCTTCTGGAGAAGAGCCCCCTTTTGTTAAAGGGGGCGCGCCGAAAGGCGCGGGGAATAGGTGGAATGCGTGGACCTGAATGTTGACGATTTGCGTATCGCCGACAGGCGATACACAAATCGTCAACATTCAGGTATAAGCTGTTCTCCCGATGGAGACAGACACTACACGCTTGGGTCTGATCGAAGCCGGAGCTCCGTTTTCTGCTCCGGGCGCCGAAGCATCGCCCAACGCCACGACGCTGCATCGCCCCGGCTCGGTCCGGCTGCTCTCGCTGGATGCCCACGGACGCGTACTGGACTGGATCACCTGGCAGGATGCGGCCTGCCTTTACGCCCGCGAAGCGGTGGCCTGGACGCTCGGCGATCCCTGCCTGCACATCCACGGCGGCATCAACCGCTTCAGCGGCCTGCAGAGCGGCATGGACCTGCACCCGATCATCGCCGCCCGCGGCCACGCCCGCTCGCGCGCGATCGACCCGACGCCGAACCTGACCAACCAGGCCCTGTTCGCCCGCGACGCCCATCTGTGCATGTACTGCGGCCAGCAGTTCAGCCGCCCCACGCTCACCCGCGACCATGTCATGCCGCTGTCCAAGGGCGGCCTGGACTGCTGGGAAAACGTGGTCACCGCCTGCTTCCACTGCAACTCGCGCAAGAGCGACCGCACCCCGCAGCAGGCCGGCATGCCCCTGCTGGCGGTGCCCTACCGGCCCAGCTGGATCGAGCACCTGATCCTGTCCAACCGCAACATCCTGGCCGACCAGATGGCCTTCCTGAAGGCACAATTGCCCAAGCGGTCGAAACTGAGCACCTGAACGCCTGAAAATGCAACCCTCACCGTCCTGTCACGGGCGGCGGCGTTTGCTTGCCCCACCCCCGTTTGAGGGCGAAAATGGGCATTCAGAAAAAGTGCGAACATGATGATCGACTCTGCCCGCTATCCCCGCCTCGCGCGCATCCAGACACCGGATGACCTGCGCACGTTCGACGAATCCGAATTGAGGGCGGTCGCCGACGAACTGCGCGCCTACCTCATCGAATCGGTGGGCAAGAGCGGCGGCCACTTCGCCGCCGGCCTGGGCGTGATCGAACTGACCGTGGCCCTGCACTACCTGTACCAGACCCCGGTCGATCAACTGGTCTGGGACGTCGGTCACCAGACGTACCCGCACAAGATCCTGACCGGTCGTCGCGACGAGATCCACACCGTCAAGCAGAAAGACGGCATCGCGCCGTTCCCGAAGCGCGAGGAAAGCGAGTACGACACGTTCGGTGTCGGCCACTCCTCGACCTCGATCTCGGCCGCACTGGGCATGGCCATCGCACGCCAGTCCGAAGGCGACGACCGCAAGATCGTGGCGGTGATCGGTGACGGTGCGATGACCGCAGGCATGGCGTTCGAAGCACTGATGCATGCCGGCGGCATGGAGCCGGAACCGAACCTGCTGGTGATCCTCAACGACAACAACATGTCGATCTCCGAGGCGGTCGGTGGCCTGACCAAGATGCTGGGCCGCGCCACCGGCAGCCGCACCCTCAACGCACTGCGCGAAGGCGGCAAGAAGATCCTCGGTGACAAGAAGAACAACCCGGCGCGCTTCGTGAAGCGCTGGGAAGAACACTGGAAGGGCATGTTCGTCCCCTCCACGATGTTCGAGGAAATGGGCTTCCACTACACCGGCCCGATCGACGGCCATGACATGCCGGCCCTGCTGTCCACGCTGAAAACGCTGCGCGCCTCCAAGGGCCCGAAGCTGCTGCATGTCATGACCACCAAGGGCAAGGGCTACGAGCCGGCTGAAGGCGATCAGATCGGTTACCACGCCGTCGGCCCGTTCGACCCGGACAAGGGCCTGGTGGCCAAGGCCGGTGCCAAGAAGCCGACCTACACCGATGTATTCAGCGACTGGCTGTGCGATGCCGCCGCCGCCGAGCCGCGCCTGTACGGCATCACCCCGGCGATGCGCGAGGGCTCCGGCCTGGTGCGTTTCAGCAAGGAATACCCGCAGCGCTATTTCGACGTGGCGATCGCCGAGCAGCATGCGGTCACCCTGGCCGCCGGCATGGCCACCCAGGGGGGCAAGCCGGTGGTGGCGATCTACTCGACGTTCCTGCAGCGCGCGTACGACCAGCTGGTGCACGACGTGGCGATCCAGGACCTGGACGTGCTGTTCGCGATCGACCGCGCCGGCGTGGTCGGCCCGGACGGTGCAACGCATGCCGGCAACCTCGACCTGAGCTTCCTGCGCTGCGTGCCGAACCTGGTGGTGATGGCACCGTCCAACGAAGCCGAGTGCCGGCAGATGCTCAGTACCGGCCTGCAGCATCCCGGCCCGGCCGCCGTGCGCTATCCGCGTGGCACCGGCACCGGCGTCGCCGCTGGCAACGACCTGTCCACCCTGCCGATCGGCAAGGGTGAGCTGCGCCTGCAGGGCAGCCGCATCGCCCTGCTCGCCTTCGGCAGCACCGTGGCCGCCGCTGAGCAGGTCGGCCGCGAACTGGGCCTGAGCGTGGTCAACATGCGCTTCATCAAGCCATTGGATCGGGAGCTGGTGCTGTCCATCGCTGCCCAGCACGAGGGCCTGGTCACGATCGAGGACAACGTGGTGGCCGGCGGCGCCGGCTCCGGCGTAGGCGAACTGCTGAATGCCGAAGGCGTGCTGCGCCCGATCCTGCACCTGGGCCTGCCCGACAGTTACCAGCACCACGCCAGCCGCGAAGACCTGCTGGCCGAGGCCGGCATCGACGCGGCAGGCATTCGCGCCGCCGTGCTCAAGCGTTGGCCGCAGCTGGCCGTTGGCACGCCGCCGCTCAGCGCGGCAAGCTGAGGCCGATCAGGAACCCACGCATGACGGTGAAGGTGCGGCCGAGGGCCTGCACCTTCTACGGTGGAAGCAGGTAGTTCCACGCCACGCGTGGAAGGCGGCACTCCCCAGGCCTGCCTCGGCAGGCACCGCACGCTCAGCCGTAGCTGACCGCTTCGACGAATGCGCCGCTGGCTTCCACGCGCACGGCCGCACGCTGCCCGGTGTCGACGAAGTGCAGTCGGGCCAGGGTCTCGGCGAAGTCATAGGCACGGGCGCCATCGCGGAACTCGATCGGCTCCGGCCTATCCGGATGCAGCACGCGCCACTGGCGCTGTTCGCATTGCAGGCGGATCAACATGCAGCTCACTCCTTGAGGCAGCGTATCGATGGCGGCGATGCCCCTGCCGGTAACGGCGCGAGGCACGCAGGGAATCAGGGCATATGGGATGCCCTGATCGCGGACAATACGGCGTTCAAAATGTGAGCTGTATCAGATTATTCTGATTTTTACGGGCTGAATCCGTAAAGCTCAATTCACCTGGATCAGTTCACCTGGAACTGTGCCCGGCAACCGTCACTGACCCAGATGCCGCGGCGGTCCCAGCCCCAGGTCTGGCCTTCAATGCAGGCGCTGCGCGAATCCTGGCGGATCAGGCGCACACCGCGGCGGATACGCGCATCGCAATATTCCTGGCGATGGCCGTTGGAATGGCAGGTGACCACGTCACCACCGCCCCATCCGTTGCCATTGCCATTGCCCCAGCCGCCGCCATTGCCGCCCCAACCGCCACCGCGGCGGTACTCACCTACGAATTCCGCCCGGCAGCCCTGCGTGACCCACACGCCATTGCGCGACTGGCCCCAGGTCTCGCCTTCCACGCACGGTGAGCCGGACAACTGCCGGATCAACCGCGCGCGACCGTCCAGGCGGCACTCGTTGCTGCGGTTCTTGACCGACTCGCAGCGCACGATGCCGCTGCCGTCGCGGCCGCCGTAGCGGTCGTCGTCATAGCCGTAGCCGTAGCTCTGCGCCTGGGCGCCGCCGGCCGCCGCCAACATCGGCAACAGGGTGCAGGCCAGGGTGCGCCAGGTGAGTGCCTTGCCCATCGAAATCTCCAGATGAATACGATGGCGCAAGCATCGGGGATTCGCGGCCCGGCGCACAGTAGGGCCGGCGCCGGCAGTTTTTCCCCATTCAAACAACTCAACCGTGGCTGACTGCGCCACGGCCGCTGCTGTCACTCTCCGACGTGAAGCGCGTCCACCGTGTTGCCGAGCGCCTCGACCCGCACCGTGCTGCGCTGGCCGGTTCGGCGGTGATGTTCCAGGGCAAGCGCGGCGGCGGCGTCAAAGGCGTCGGCACCCCGGGCATAGGCGGTGGCATCGCGCAGCTGGGGATGCAGCACGGACCATCGCTGGGCCGAGCATTGGACGGTGATGACCATGGGGAAGCTCCTGTGGCTGGAAGGGGGCGTGGCAGGCCGATGGGGGGCCCGCCGGTACACCATCAGGCTAGCGATCGCCTCGGAGTCGGCCTATCAGATTTGTACGAAAATGCCGCGCCTTCGGGTCGTCCCTTCACACCCTCACATCCCTGAGCCCGTTTAGCCGGTTCATTCCGTGATCCTTGTCACGGAGTCAGCCTGGCTTCACACTACCGTCATCAACAGGGGCCCCTTCCACATGCGCACCTTCTTCTCGCACCAGCGTTCGACGTTGCTGAAGTTCTATTTCGTGGCCAGCTATCTCGTCCTGATCGAAGAGCTGATCCGCGCCGCCGTGCATTGAGCGCTTGCTGGCCCGGCAGCCGGCAAGCACACTGCGGTTTTAGGCACGGAGCCCGCCGGATGAAAGCGCTGTTTCTGATCCCCGCCCTGCTGGTCCTGGCCGCATGCGCCAGCCCGGACAAGGCACCTCCGCGTGCCGACGACGGTGCGGCATCGACCTCGATGCCGACCGTAGGCGGTGATCGCGACGCCCACGGCTGCATTGGTTCCGCGGGCTACCAGTGGTGCGAGCACACCCAGCGCTGCGAGCGCCCATGGGAGCTGGCACAGGCGCAAGGCCTGGCCAACACGGCCGAGGCGATCGACGCCTATTGCGCCACGCCGGCGACGCCGGCACGCAAGTGAGCACGATCGGTCATGGCTGAATTGAGTCCCCTGCCCGACCTCGCCCGCGGCCGCTACCGCCACTTCAAGGGCGGCGAATACGAGGTGATCGACATCGTGCGCGGCAGCGAGACGCTGCAGCCCATGGTGCTGTATCGCGCCCTGTACGGCGACGGTGGCCTGTGGGTACGCCCCTACACGATGTTCATCGAGCAGGTGGCCGGCGAACACGGTACGCAACCGCGCTTTGCCCGCATCGACGACTGATCCGGTGCAAGCCGCGGTGACCTGGAGTGCCCGATGAATCCCTATGTCTATCTTGCCGCTGCCATCGTGCTGGAAGTGATGGCCACGTCGCTGCTGAAAGCCTCCGACGGCATGAGCCGGCTGTGGCCAACCGTCGGCGCGCTGGCCGGCTATGGGCTGTGCTTCTACCTGCTGTCGGTCACCATGAAGTCGGTGCCGACCGGCGTTGCCTACGCGATCTGGTCCGGCGTCGGCATCGTGCTGATCTCGCTGATCGGACTCGTGGTGTTCAAGCAGCGCCTGGATGCACCGGCGCTGGCCGGCATCGCGCTGATCTGCGCCGGCGTGCTGGTGATCAACCTGTTCTCGCGCAGCAGCGCGCACTGAGTGCACGCTGCCGCGCAACACGCACTAGCTGACCTTCCTGGCCACGCTCATGCCGATCAGGAACAGCACCACGGCGATGATGATGCCGGCCCAGAACAGGAACTTGGCGATGCCGACAGCGGCACCGGCAATGCCGCCGAAGCCGAGCACGCCGGCGATGATGCCGATGACGGCGAAGATGATGGCCCACTTGATCATGTCAGTCCTTTCCCCACAGGGAATGCAAACGGTGTGATCAGGCTAGGCCGCAGCCGATGCGGCAGTCGTGAACAGGCCGCGTGCGCGGCGTGAATCAACGCGGGCGGAAGCGCAGCAATGCCACCGCAAAAGCCAGGAACACACTCCCCACCAGCCGCTCGAACCAGCGCCGCGCGAACGGGGTTGCGAGCCAGCGACGCAGGCCGTGCCCGCCGGCCGCGTACATCACGTACCAGAACAGTTCGCAGGCCGCGAAGGTCGCCACCAGCACGCTGTACTGCACGGCCTGGCCACGTGACGGGTCGACGAACTGCGGCAGGAACGCCGCGGCAAACAACAGCAGCTTGGGGTTGCTCAGGCCAACCCACAGGCCGCCACGGAACACCGTCCCCGCGCCATGCACCGGCGCCAGCGTGACCTCGGCATCGTCGGCCCCTGCGGGCGCCGGCCGGCCGCTATCACGCCACGCCTTGATGCCAAGCCAGGCCAGGTAGGCCACGCCGAGATAGCGCAGCACCTCGAACAACCTCGGTGAGGAGTGCAGCACCGCGCTCAGGCCTGCAGCGGAGGCGGCCAGCACCAGCAGCATCGCCAGCAGGCAGCCGGCCATGGCCGGCACGCTACCGCGGAAGCCCAGCCCGACGCTGCGTCCCAGGATGTGCAGCATGTTCGGCCCGGGCGTCCCGCACAGCACGAAGACCGTGACCAGGAACCACCACCAGGTATGCAGGGCCATGCCGGTTTCCACTTCAGAAGACGGTGCCAGCATACGGCGCTCGCCCGCGATGCGGCACATACAGCATTCGGCGGATATGGCGGTTACAGATACCGGCGCCCCTGCACGGCAACGCCACCGCCATCTGTGCTGCAATGGCCCCTTCCGGCATGGAGCAGTGCATGAAGACCCTCGGCCTGATCGGCGGCATGAGCTGGGAAAGCTCGGCACAGTACTACCGGCTCATCAACGAGGCGGTGCGTCATCGCCTCGGTGGCGCGCATTCGGCGCAACTGCTGCTGTGGTCGGTGGATTTCGCCGGCATCAAGCAGTTGCAGCACGACGGCCGCTGGGACGTGCTGGGCGACCACATGCTGGACGCCGCACGGCGGCTGCAGGCCGGTGGCGCCGAGCTGCTGGTGATCTGCACCAACACCATGCACACACTGGCGGCGCGGATCGAAGCGCAGTGCCCGTTGCCACTGCTGCACATCGCCGACCCCACTGCCGCTGCGATCCGCCAGGCAGGCCTCCGCAGGGTAGGCCTGCTGGGTACCGCGTTCACCATGGAGCAGGCCTTCTACCGCGACCGCCTGCAGGACCGCTTCGGCCTGCAGGTGCTGGTTCCGGAAGCCGATGACCGCCGCATCGTGCACGACATCATCTACCAGGAACTGATCGCCGGGGTGGTCAGCGCACACTCGCGGCAGGTCTACGCAGGCGTGATCGCGCGCCTGGTCGCGCGCGGTGCCGAAGCGATGATCCTCGGCTGTACCGAAATCATGTTGCTGGTCCGCGCCGAGGACAGCCCGGTGCCGCTGTTCGACACCACCACCCTGCACGCCCGGGCAGCGGTGGATGCGGCACTGGCCTGAGCCGCGCGCTCAGCCTTCGCCCTGCACTTCCAGCGCGGTGATGAGCCAGTCCACCACCGCCTGTGAATCACACAGGAAGAAAATGGCATCGCCCGACCGCGCTTCGGTCAGCAGCCGATAGACCGTGATCGCCACCGCCGACTGGTTGGCGATGAACACCTCCGGGCTGCGCGGCCCTTCGCTGTGCCCCGCGACGGCATGCAGTGCCTTGCGCGCAGCCACGGTTGCGGCCGGGTCTGCGCTGCGGGCCAGTTCCGGCCCGCGCAGGCCCCACGCAATGAACACGTGCTTGCCCTTGAACGTGGTGTCCAGGACACGCACCTGCCCGGCCTCTGCGCCAGCCGAGCGATGAATGACGGTACTGCTGATCAACGCAACCCCCTGTGGTCGTCGTGGTCCGCGCATCCTCCTCCACACGCCGGCCGCACGCCAGTGACGGCAGCCACAGGCTGTGCCGACACACGTGGGAAACATGTAAGAAGGTGTAAGCCGATGCGATCGGATGTGCAGCGATGATAAGGGATGTAAGGCCCTGAATGGGTTCGTGCGCACTACTAAATCCCTACTGAGCCGACGTCGGAACGATCCGTTCCGGAGGCCTCGGGCTGGTCCATCCTTGCGGCCCGTTCCCCCGCCGAGGCTCCCATGACCCATCGCCTGCTGCTCCCGATCACCACCGTCACGCTGGCCCTGCTGCTGGCCGCCACCACAGTGGCCGCCCAGGATGACGACAGCGATCACATCCCGCCGCTGCGCTGCGAGTCGCAGTTCAACAAGACCGAACAGTGCCCGATCGAGGGCCGCATGCGCCTGGCCAGGCAGCTGTCGGTCACCCGCTGCGTGGAGGACCAGAACTGGGGACAGAGCCGTCGCATGCTCTGGGTCACCGCTGGCTGCCGTGCCGAGTTCGTCGCCGATGGGCAGGGACGCGGGCGCTGGCCGGAGCGCGGCCGGGGCCGTGACCGGGATGACGATGGCGAGCGCCTGGTCTGCGAGTCCTACGAGCAGAAGGACAGGGAATGCCGCATCCGTGTGCGCCGCGAGGTGCGCCTGGTCAAGCAGAAGTCGGTGACACCGTGCGTCGAGGATCGCAACTGGGGCTGGGACCGCCGCGGCGTGTGGGTCAGCGACGGCTGCCGTGCCGAGTTCCGTGTGTATTGACGGCCGACCACACGCTGGCTGTGACGGATACGCAGATACGGCCGAAGTGATCGATAGACTGGGCGCACCCAGCCCAGGAGCCTTCGGTGGCACCACCCGATCCTTCCTCGACGACGCTGCATATCCGCGAAGCAATGCCCGCCGACGTTCCCGCGTTGATCGCGCTCGACAGCGTTGCGGCCCACGAGCCGCGGCGCGCACGGCAGATCAGCGACTGGCAGGCCAGCGGTGGCGTGCACGTGGCCGAACGGGCCGGCCAGCTGGCCGGTTATCTGGTCATCCACCATCACTTCTTCGGCGAAGCCTTCGTCGAGATGCTGATGGTGGCGCGCGAACAACGCAACCAGGGCGTC
The DNA here is from genome assembly GCF_059371235.1 of Stenotrophomonas sp. YJH_SMC_29. Classification (NCBI taxonomy): domain Bacteria; kingdom Pseudomonadati; phylum Pseudomonadota; class Gammaproteobacteria; order Lysobacterales; family Lysobacteraceae; genus Stenotrophomonas; species Stenotrophomonas sp. YJH_SMC_29. The sequence continues at coordinate 310,133 of NZ_JCAFUK010000001.1, forward strand.
GGCGCCGCCCTGCTGCATCATGCCATCGCGCTGCAGGGGCAAGGCAAGCTGTTTACTTCGACGAATGCTTCCAATACCGGCATGCAACGCCTGCTCGCCGCCTCGGGTTTCATCGACAGCGGCATCGTGCATGGACTGGACGAGGGCGATCCGGAACTGATCTATCGATTCGCTGAGGACTGATCATCGCCATCGGCCGCACGCACAAAAAAGCCCACGCATCGCTGCGCGGGCTTCTTGATTCATCACAGTGGTCGGGACGGCCGGATTCGAACCGACGACCCTCTGCCCCCCAGGCATCGTTACAGATAGGCCCATCCCGTTGATCTATAAGGGTTTCAGCCCTTCGCACGGCATCCCAAAAGTGCAGATTGAGCCCCAATCCGATCAATCACTTACGCGCCAATAGGGTGCAGCCCGACCGGCCTACACGCCCCGCCGCAGCTGCTGCAGCCCTGCCCTCACCCACGCCTTGGTGCGGGCGTCCCTCGCTCGGGGTTTCGTCTCTGCCGGCGGCTTGCGCGGTTCGAGCGCCGCCTTGATCCGCTCGATTTCCTTCGCCCCGGCCTCGGCCAGACGCCGGGCCTGTTGCTGCTGCTCGCGGGTCGGCGGCAGGCCGGGCAGTGGCGGTGGCGGCTGGGTCGGGGTGCTGTCGGTCAGCCGGGCGACTGCCTGGCGCAGGGGCAGATCGGGATAGAGCCTGGCCGCACACCAGCGCTCAGCGTACCGCTTCGCCTGCCGGACGTTGGCCGCGCGGACTTCCTTGACCTGCCACATTTTCTGGCCTTCCATCCATAGCCGGACCCCGGGACCACCGTCGGGCGTGACGCTGGCCGTCTCGCGGCCGTTGTACCAGAGCGCCCAGCGCTCGCCGGTCTGGACCCAGCCAGAGGGGATAGGGGCGGTGCGGAAGCCGTTGGAAGAGCGCATGGCCGGAAGGATACGGCCGGCGGTCGCAGATCCTGCGAACGGGCCGGCCACCTCCCTGAACCGTTCGGACAGAACCGAGCCCGACTCGACTCTGCATCAGTCCGTCCAGTAGGCAAATCCTGCTGGGATGGTCGCTTGGGCGGCGTCAACAATGGTGAACTCGCCTTCCGGGCTTCCTCCCAAAGAGGACAGGGATACCGCAAAGTGCAGCCCTGGCTCCGCGATGTAGGAAGGGATGGTGTTGCTGGTAGGATCACCGCCGCCTCGCCAAGCGCCAACCCCAACTTTCCGAAGCCACAGCCGCCCTGTTCCAGCGTCGTAGGCAATGCCCCAGCGATCCGTGGGGGAGCCAATCGACAGGTCCACACTGCCGAAGTACAGGAAGTTGCCATTGAAGTAGCACTCGCCGTTCGCAGCCAGCATGCACCAGCTGTCAGAGCTGGCGCCAAGACCCGCGTCAGCGACCGTTGGTCCTTGCAGTGGATGGGTTGAGCGGGCAACGCCTGCGCGGAATGTCACGTTCCCGGCAGACCCAGCCGTGCACTGGATTTCCACGTACCACTTCCCCGCTGACTTTGCCGAGGTGGACAGTGCCGCCGTGCTGCTGAAGCCGAAGGTGTCGCCATTCGCCGCAGTCGCCACAAGCCCATCAGTTATGGTGAAGTTGTCGCCATGAGCAGTCGGGCTCCAGGTCGGTGCCTGGATCAGTTCGACCTTGACCATACCGCGCCAGAGGGCGCTCCGCCCAGCGGAATCGCGCACTCGTAGCGTCAGATCGTAGGTACGGGTGACGTTCACGCCCGTCAGCTGCTGGTGATCCCATACAAAGCTGTCGATGAACAACGCCTTGTTCTCGCGGGTGCGGATGCCGCGCGATGCCACGTTCACGAGCGCCGCGCCCGCCGGTGGGACGGCCACTACCGTCGATGGATAAACGCGGTTCTTCGACGCCGACATGACGGCGTTTCCTTCGGACGTGTCCAGCAGCGAACCGTCTGCGCGGCGCCACTGCAGTTGCACAGCCGCGCCGGCGTTGCCCTCTGCGCTTGCACCCTGGCGCACCTGGCAGGTCGCGGTGATGGGAAGGCCCGGGTTCACCGGGTAGCGGGCGGCGCTCTCGATCAGCGAGCTGCCCTGCGTCTCGCCGTAGCGGGCCGAGCGTGCGCCGGCGATGGGGTTCTCGGTGCCGATGCTCCACCCCTGCCCCTTCTCCCAGCCCGTGTCGCCGTCCTCATAGCCGGGGTTGGGGATTGCTGCGGCAGTCTCCGAGTAGTCCGGCCAGGCCAGCACAATCTCCGATCCGGCCATGTACAGGCTGGTGCCGTTGGGCAGCCGGTCGCCATCGATCTGGTCGACGGTCAGTCCACCTATGCCGTTATGCACCAGCAGGCGGCCTTCGTACGCCACGCCCGGCTTGGCGTTGCGGAATGCGCCGGTGATGTGGAGCGCAAGCTGGGCCGTCCGCTGGTCCAGGTCGGGCCGGTCGTAGATGCGGGCGTTCATCAGGTGGCCCTCTGGCCGACCAAGTACACCCGCAGGCCCCGGGCGCCGGCCGTGCCAACCTGGGTCACGTCGATGGTGATTTCATCACCCTTAGTCAGCACATCGCCACCGGCCACAAGCACCGGTGGGTTCGCCGCAGTAGTGGTACTTCGCTCGTTGCTGTCGAATGTCAGCTTCGTGGCCAGGATGCTGGTCCCGTTGCGCTTGACGTCTATGGTCAGCGGAAGGCCCGACGGCTGCGCGGTGGACAGGGTGGCGTATATCCCTCCATTGGCCACCGTGTCCAGTAGCAGGCCGTAGGGCAGGACCAGGCTGTCCTTTCCGTTGCCGGTGGCAATGTCGGTGGCAAGCAGCACCGTGCGGTCGATCAACTCGAAGCACTGCAGGTCCGGCACCGATGCGATCCGCAGCATGTCGCCGGCGGCCACCCAAGCATCGGCGTCCGGGGCGATGTTCGTGGCGCTGATGATGCTGCGCTGCGCGCGGGTCTTGGCCTCGAAGCTGCCCGGCACGTTCAGCTGCCCGCCGCCGCCCTCGATGACCAGGGTGACCTGTCCTGCCCCCACCTGCATGACGGAGAAGAACTGTCCGGCCTTCCAGTCGACGCTGCCACCGGTATTGACGCGGATGGTGAGGGTGATCGGCGTGGCCGAGTTGGCCAGAATCAGGGTGTTGTGCGATCCCCCATCCAGCGTGGTGTCCGTGGTCACGCTGACGATGCGAGGCGCCACCGTGTAGATCGGGGTCTGCCCGATCCACGGCCTGGCGTAGCCGCGCAATGTAGTGAAGCCGCGCACCTCGTCGCCGGGCGCCACAGAGAAGCGGATCACCGGGTCGGCTCCGTCGACACCTTCTAGAATCTGGAAGTCGCCCGGCTTGGACACCAGGTAATCGCCTACGCCGGCCGTACCTTCCAGTGCGGTGTCGTAGAACAGGGCGTCGAACACGTCGGCGCCGGGAAGCGGGAAGTCGGTCACTTCGCCGTCGCCTTCGAAGGTCCAGAACTGAGGTTTGATGCCAACGCTACCGCCGCCGTTCTGAACTTCCTCGAGCAGCCGCAGAACGGTCTGCAGGTTGGCCGCATCAGTGTTCCTGACGGCATCGCCCACCCGGATGATGCGCGATCCTTTTGCATCCCACACCATGTCGCCGCTGCCTTCGGGGTCTGGCACCAGCAGCATGGAGTCGGCCATAAGCTGCTGAATCATCATCACCGGCGCGTCTTGATCCTCGTTGAGGGTCTGCGCCAGCAGGTCGCCGAGGTTCTCGTAGTTGATGACTCGGACGATCGGCATTGCCCGGTGCAGCACCACCTTGGCATTGACTGCCGGCGGCGCCACGAACACGACATTGCCGCCGGCGGGATTGCCCACGCCTTCGACGGTGTAGTGCGTGCCGAGGGTTCGGACGAGGCCGTTGACCGTGACCCGAATGTGGGTCGCGTCGAGGATGCGGAAGCTGTAGGGGAACACCGTCGTGACGCCGTTGGCGATCGAGGTGTTGGGGCCGGTGTAGGCGGGGACGGTCATGGCGGCACCTGCGGGAGACTGCAGCAGATGGTCGGCCTGGCCCCGCTTCGGGTTCCCGACTATTTCCCCCGGTGTTCGTCCAGGCACTCGGCGGTGTAGGCGCGCTTGTTCTCGCTGTCCTCATAGGCGCCGACCGCGCCCACATAGGCCGCGGACCACTTCACCCAATCACGGTCTGTCGGCGGTGCCGGCGGCCGCAGGGCAATCGCTCGTTCGCTGCACCCGGCAGGCGGCGCGTATGGCGCGGTCGTGCGCCTCCCGAGCAATGCGCAGGACGTCAGCAGCAGCGGCAGGATCAGGATCGGAAGAAGTCGCATGGATGGCCTCCACCGCCTTGGCGGTGCGTTCGCGGGTTTCGTGGGCTTCCAGGTCGACGGCGGCGGCGGTGTCGCGGCTGATCTGGACGCTGGTGCTGGTGGCCCGGACCTGGGCCTGCAGTGCCTTGTTTTCGGCTGAGGTGGCGGCGTCCGTTCGCCCCTTCAGCCACACGCAGCCCCCGATCGATGCCAGCACCACCACCGTGGCGATCTGTAGGGACTGTTTCGGGGTGAGCACGATCATCAGAGCGTTCCTCTGCAGGTGGCCATTTCCCACTGCCGGCGGTCGATGATGCCGCCGCACTTCGAACGCCACTGCGGAAGTGAGCAGTCGCGTTTGGCGCCGTCGATGGTGACGAAGCGCCACTTCCAGATTTCATCGCAGGCGGCGGTGCGCTCGCCGGCGTTCAGGCGCTTGGCCGCGGTGCTGCTGCAGAACGCGTTGTTGCCCACGTTGTAGGCGAAATGGCCCCAGGCCTTCACCTCGTGGAACTCGAATTCCCCGCGAACGCAGCGGCCCATGTTGTGCAGCATGGCCTGCACATAGTCCTGCTCGAGCTTCCCGCACTCGGCTGGGGTGTAGCGCCGACCGGGCACAACGACCGGCCCGGTGATGCCGGCGCAGACGGTCCAGATGCCGCCCGAGTCCCGATAGGGCACGTACTTCCGCCCCTCGTGCGCGGAGTTGTCCTGGCCGAGCGCGGCGACCAGCGCCAGGATCAGCGCGGCCGGCGCGGCGGCAAACCCGAACTTGCGGCCCTTGCCGCTCGGTGCCTGGTCAGCCACGGCGGGCCACCTTGGCGAGTACCCGGCGGACGGTGGCCCATCGGGCCATCCACCATGCGCTCCAATCGCCCCAGTTCTTCACCACCACGGTGAACGTCTGCGCCAGGGTAAAGACGATGGTGCAGACCACCGCCACGTCGCTGAGCGTGTACCCGGGGTTGTACGTGCCGACCGTGACGCCGGCGGCCGGGGCAATCTTCGCCGCGGCCACGGCAAGGTCTTGGGTGATCTGCTCTTTCATCGAGGCTCCGAACGGGTGGACGTTCAGCGCTCGAACACGACCTCATGCTCCCCTGCGCTGTGGCGCCAATCGTCCCGCGCGGTGATGTTCGGATTCCCGACTATCTGCCCGACTCGTTCAGGTGTATCGGTCAGCGCGCCCGCGCCGGCGTCCAGGTAGTCGTCCTTCTGGTTCGGCGCGGTCGGGATCCATTCCTTCATCTGATCCCACAGCGGCCCACGTAGCACGCTCACGTGCGCCCACAGCTGGCCGCCCGATTCCAGCAGCGGCTCCCAGGCCTCGAGGATGCGGCGGCTCTTGTTGGCCACCGCCTGCTCCACCGCCACGCCGCAGCGCAGCCGGCGCTGCTTCAGCGCGGCCTTCAGCACGGCCGGCGCGAAGGCGCCGATGCCGTTGGTTTCCACCACCACGCGCGGGAGGTTCAGCGTCTCGATCAGGTCGCACAGCTGCCAGACCTGGCCGCCGGTGATGACCTTTCCGGTGTCGTCGAACTCCGCCACCTCGCCGGTCAACTGCTCCATGCGGTGCAGGTAGCGCCGGCCGATCAGGTCCTGCAGCACCACGGCGACGGCCGACACGTCGGAGTTGAGCTTGCCGCTGGCCGGATCCCAGCGCACCGACGCCATGGCGATCTGCACGCCGCCCAGGAACATGGCAGCCGTGCCGTTGGCCTTCCTGATGACCGCCTCGACGGCGTAGGGGGTGATCCGCTCCGGGTCCAGGCGGATCTCTTCGATGGGTTTGGCTTCGAGCATGTACTGGCTGTCCCATGCGTTGAGGGTGCGCGTCTCCTTCCGGCGCAGCTCGATCTCGTTCCGGTCGAACCGCTCCGGCCAGGCGCAGCCGCTGTAGATATCCAGCACAGCACCGGGCGGCTTTGCGAAAACCAGCTCTCCTGCCTCGACCCGATAGTCAACGGCTTCGACCAGCACCCGGGCGTGCTTGTGGATGCCGACCACCACATACAGCCCGTCGTCTGCCGGCGTGAACTTGATCGGGTACCGCGTCTTGCTGTCGGTCTGCTTGTACCGGGTGGCGTGCGCGAACAGCGGAATGATCAGCGTGGATGCGCCGGCAGCGATGCGCTCGGGATAGATGCTGTCGTGGGTGTGCGGCGTGCCGATGAACGTCTTCTGCGCGCCTGGCACTGCAATGTGGGTCGACTCGCTGATGCGCTGCCGCAGCTTCAGCCGGGCCTCGGGTGTTTCGATGTTGCCGGGCACCTCGATATCGTCGAAATCCACGTCATCCGCGCGGGCACCGGTTGCGTTCGAGGTAACCCCCACGGCGCGCATGCTGGCATTACGAGCGTCCTTCGCACCCAACACCCAGAAGCGCTTTGCGCCAGGCTTCTTCGGCAGCATGCCAATGCACAGCGGGTGGTTGCGCAGAATGTTGATCACGTCGGCGGTGAGCATGCCGGCCGTCTCGTTGTCGGCTGACCACACGAGCGATCGATGAGCGCGGTTCTTGTACAGCTTGTGCGCCTTGCGCACGGCGTACACGGTTGACTTGCCAGCCCCCCGGAACACCATCAGCACGCGCTCAGGGTCTTCGCAGGTTTCCAGCCAGTTGCAGAGCCGGACGTGGACCAGCGGCACGGTCCACCCCTGGACCTTGGCCCACATCATGAAGAACGTCAGGAACGAGACGTCACGGCTTGCCATGGATCTTCGCCACTTCGGCTGCGCGGCGCTGCTGCTTCATCACCTGGTCGAGCAGCCGCTTGCCTTCCTTCTCCGCCGCAGCTACTTCGGCTTCCAGTCCGCCGTCGCCGTCCTGATCGTCCGCAGCTCCCACCTCGCCGGCACCACCGTTGCCGCTGCTGTCGCGCTGGATCATCGACACCAGCGACCCGACGCGTAGCAGCAGCCCACCGGTGGCCGCCGCATTGCGCTTGCACCAGTAGCGGTCGCCGCGCTCGGCCTTGTCCATCGCGCTGGGCGCCTTGCCAGCGCCGGTCCACGTGGCCGGGTCGGCTTCCTCGATGAAGGCCTCGGCCAACTTCTCGCTCAGGGCCTGCAGCCGCAGGTACTGGTCTTCGCGCATGTCAGCCTCCGCTTGGCGGTCCAGCATCGCCGCTATTCTTCGGCGCGAGTAGCCGAATCGCAGCCACTGACGCAATGAGCGGAAGCAGCAATATCAGCACCATCGAAAGGTCGTCCCCATTCCCTCCGGATGCCGACCCAAGCCTGAGGATCAAGCAGGTCGTCGCGTATGCCGCGCCTCCAGCGATCAGAGCTACGAGAAATGCAGAAATCCCCCGAATGGCCCCGAAGCGACGCTTCCCCACCATCGCCAAGTAGCAGAGGGCGAACAACAGGAGCGTTGGAATTGTCACTTCGGCCATCATCCCCACAAACATCGCACCAGGTCCCATCATCGATCTCCTGTAGTTGCTTCGAAATCGGGAGCCCGATCAGGCATCGCCTCACCAGGCTCCCACCAGTACCTCTGATTCCAGTCCTTCTGTGCGCGCTTACGCATGCGCCGTAGGTATCCGGGGCTGAGTTGCTCCTGAATATCATGGAAGAACATGTGATCCAGCGCACCACGCAGGTACCACAGATTCACAAACGGCGCGTTGCCCTTAGCAAATCGGAACGCCTCGGCGCCAAATTCTCGCTGCAGCTCGTCGGGGTTCTCATCACCGAAGGCCCAGCCGGAGCCCTTGCGCAGCACATTGAAAGCGTCGAAGCCGGTGCCAAACACTGGTCCGGCCACCAACCCAGCCCAGTTCGCCTGGCCGCCTCGATTGTCGCCCCCCATGCCGGTGTAGAAGACGTCACCGAGAATGCCAGCGCCACCGCCCTGGACGAACGCCGCCTGCCAGAACTTTGCAGTCGTCATGTCCCGCGGGTCCTTGCCTTGCACCAGGTCTTTCAACTGCAGAGCGGCTGCGCCGAACAGTTGCAGGCTTGCCATCATTGAGACGCTATAGGCGATCTTTCCCTGAGTGGTCGGGATATCGCGGATGCGCCGCAGGGTCTTGTTGAAGATCGACGCTGGGAACATCTTGAATGCCAGCAAGGTTCGCAGCATTTCGCCACCGAACGTACCTGCGCGCGTACCCTGCTGCATCATCGAGCGCGTGATGAGGTCGGGAGCAGTAACCATGTTCTTCGATTCGGCATCCAGGTAGCCGAGGAAGCGTGCGGTTGCGCGGTTCAGATCCGCCTCGCTGGCGTCGACAGCGCGAATTCCGTCTTTGGTCAACATGCCGTCGCGAGCTTCGGCCTGCTGCCAGATAGCCCAATCCTCCGGCGTGATGCCTGCACTCTCCATGCGCCGCCGTCCCCACTCGTCGAGTTGTTCCCAAGGGGTGTGCCTCATCCGCTCCATTGCCCGCGAGAGCATCAACCCGGCTGAACGGCGCAGTCCATTGGTCCATGCCTCCACAAGGGTAAGCCTCATCGTGGTGTTGGCCAGCTTGTCGGCCCAATTCTGAGCGAACACCTCCGTGTGCCAGCGGGACATTTCACTGCCTATCTCGTCCATACCGATGGCAAGGTCTTCCGCGACCTTGCGCCCATGCTTGCCGAATCCCTTGAACATCGTCTTCAGGGCGTCGCCGAGCGGTACCCCCGACGCCCGCGCATTGATCAAAAGCGTCGGTACGTCGGTGATAGAGGAAAGCATCACGCCCTGCAGCTTCGACATGACGTTCAGGCTTCGAGCAGCTTGGAAGTTCTGCGCCATCTTGGCGCTGACCGGCTGCGCGGTCAGACCCGACAGCGTGTCCCATACATTCTCGAGCGTGGTCTGCTCGTGCCAGGACGAACGAGCGCCGGTCTTGTTGTCCAGCTGCTCGGCCGTCTCCCGCAGCATCCTGGCAGTAGCGCTCGGGTTGGGGCCGAGTTCTTCCATCATCGCGATGTTCTTACCCATCGAACTCACATGCCCGATGACGGCTTCCAGCATTGAGCCGCGACCAAAGTTATCCATGTACTCGACGTGGCTGTCGGCGTCCTTGAAGTGCAGCACGCGGTGAGCGTCGTCGAATCGGCTGGCCCTCGAGCCTCTTCCCTGTGTGCCAGGCACGCGCTTGCTGCGCCCCTCAGTGGAGATCGTGTCGAACGCGCTCCCGAGCAAGTCCCTCAGTTCGGCGTCCCCCATTGGGGAACCATCTTCACGCAGGAACGCTTCGCGCCTCAGCCGCGGAAAGACGAAGTCCACCCATGCCTGCTTGCCGGCCCGGGCTACTCTACCCACGTCATGTGGCTGCGGAAGATAGCCGTAGTCGATCTTCCCGATCGCCGTTCCCGCGTTGTTGGACCGTAGGCGCATCGCTTCCGCGACCGGCAACCAGATTTCGGCGGCCTTCTTCATAACAGGGTTCGAATCGTCACCGTCGATCACCGCACGTGCGAACGCTACGACGTTTTCGCGATTCTCGAACAGCCCGAAGAACCGTGGCTCAACGGCTCGCAGCGCGGGCATCAGCTGCCCCATGTATTCCTTGATGACGCCGGCCGAGGCTGAGTCCACCTGAAGGAATCGTTCGAACACGGCAGCATGCGCAGTGTTCTTTCTGCCTCGGCCGCTCAGCTGCGCAGCCCGATCGCGGATTCGTTCCGTCTCCCGTACTTGGGCCAGCAGGTTGTCTGCGCGCCGCTGGGCGGCCTTGGTTGCTTCCGCAAGCGCCTCAGCCTGCGCGGCTTCCGCAGCCAACTGCTCGCGCTGCTGGCGTGAAAGGGAGCGCCAATCGGGGTTTGTCCGAGCCAACTGCTGCATGTGGCGCTTCAGCCCCGCCTCGATGCTGGCAACTTCTGCTGCAGACGGCTGGCGGCCGATAGCGGCCGCGACTTCCTGGACGCATGCTGGTTGCATCACCCTCTCCTGTACGCACAGTTGATCGCTGCCTGGAAGGCAGCAGAGTCGGCAGTGGCTTGCGCCAGCTCTGCCTCGATATCCGCAATCTCGTCAGCCACAGAACGATGCACCGCACCGCCATCAGCGTCAGTGCCAACCATGATTGAGGCGTTGGGATCTTCGGCGGCGAGAATGCGCGCCGCATCTAGAGGTGTTTCGGAGGTGGGGCTTACTTCGCCGCGGTTGCCGGCTTCCCGGCCAGGCGAGCCTTGCGCTCGGCCTTGGCCTGGGCCGTTTCCAGCCCGATCTCCCGCCAGCGCTGCTGGTGCGCCGCTTCCTGGGCCGCGGAATCCTCGATAGAGGTCTTCTGCGAGTCCGCCGATGCGGGCTTGGTCGAGGGCGTCTTGGAGGCTGCCATGAAGACTATCTTCCTCTACACGGGGCAGGCTTGCAAGATCGACCACTTTCTGCTTGCCCTTCCCCTGGCTGTTGTCGATGGCGGTCACCGTCACGCGGGGGTCGTCCGCATAGCGAGCCGCGATCGCTTCGATGGTCGGCCGGACGCCGGCATGAGTCCTGGCATGCTCCCGCAGGGGCACGGTACGGCCGGAGCCGTAGCGCTCAGCCTGGCGCTGAGCGCGGGGGATAGCCCCGTTGACCAGGGCATCTACCGGATCCCGGTACACATAGACGATATCCACGTCACGGCCTGCGGCCAGGGCCTGCTCGATCTTGTCCACCGCTGAGGACAGGGTGTTCATGTTCGTGTCGTAGATGATTTCGGGCCGCCCGATCGAATCGCCCATGGCCTTCATGCCGCTGGTCTTTCCCGCCCCGGTGCCGCCGGCGGTGAACAACACCGTCGAATCGAAGCCCTCCGGGGTGGGCTGGGCCAGCTTCTGCTCGTACAGCAGCTTGATGGTGTCGCTGGCCGCCTCGTGCACGTCCGCGCTGCGGGTGCGGTCGGCCAGGTATTCCGGCGACAGCTCGCGCGCAGTGTCGGTGTTCAGCACCCGGCCGCCGTCGGAGTCTTCGAGCGCCGCATAGTCGCGCAGCAGTTTGTCCGGGTCCGTCACCAGGCGTTCGCGCAGGGCCTGCCCAGCGGGATCGGTGTCAACCGGGCCCCCATCCGGCAGCACGCCGGCGCGCTTGGCGCGCTGGTTCCAGTTGGCGACCACTTCATCCTTCGTCAGGCCCCGCAGGTAGGGATTGGCCTCGAGCTGGCCGCGGCTCAGGATCCGCTCCATCGGCGTAGCGCCGTCCGACCGGGCGAAGCGCCGGCCGCCGGCGAGGCCGAAGTGATGCGCGGCATACAGGGTGTAGGCATCAACCGGCAGGCCCTCAGCACGCAGCCCTGCGGCGTTCTCCGCGTCCAGCGCGGCAACCATTTCCGCCGAGCGCGCCGGATCGGCTCGCAGCGCCAGCAGCTGCGCGTCGTCCAGTCCCTGCGCCCATTCCGGCTTGGTCTTGGCCACCATTCGGCGCCAGGTGCCGGCGGTGAACTGGTCAATCCCCAGGGCGCTGGATTCCGGGTTCCGGGCATCGGCCCGGCCACCGGACTCGAGCGCGCGGCGGAATGCCTGATAGCCCTGCAGCGTGGTGTCGGTTCCCGGCGATCCGTCGACGATCGGTACCGCTCGCCTGGCGCCAGTGAATGCAGAGTCGAGCTCGATGTTCAGGGTGAAACCACGGTCTACGGTCTGTCCGTAGCCGTCTGGATCCAGCTGCGCGTTGACCCAATCCGTGGGCATGTCGACATACTGCAGCTCGCCCCCGTCGCGATAACTGGCTGCATAGCTTCGATCCGTGGAAAACCACGCCGGGCCGTCGTATCGCCCCTTTGTGGCGCTTCCGTGATAAAGCCTCGTCATGCCTACAGCGGCCGCAGGTTCCGCGTAACGTCCAACGATGGGACCGATGAAGTCCGACGGCCGGATGGTGTCGACCACATTCACCGGCTCGCCGCGTGCCAGCTGCTCGAGCGCGTCCTGCAGCGCGTCCTGGCCACGGATGGCCGCGCCTTCGTCGGCGACCAGCGGGTCGATGGCAGTGCGCTGGAAGCGATCAGCATTGCGCGCGGTCAGCAGCGCATCGCGCTGTTCCAGGGGCACGCGCGGCGCGGTGGCATGCGCCAGCGCACCGAAGGCGAGGCCGGTCAGCGCGTCAACTGCGCGGGCTTCCACGTCCAGCGGATCGAAGGCCTTGGCCTGCTCAGCGTTGCCACCAGCCTGCAGTGCGGCGTACTGCGCGCCCGAGACACCGGCACCCAGCAGCAGGTTGCCCGCGGCGCCGGTGGCCAGCCGTTGAGTGAGGGTGGATCCGAATGCGGCCGGCAGCTTGAACCCGGCCAGCGTACCGACGGAGCCGGCCAGGCCGACCGCCTGCGCAGTGCCAGCGCCAACACCCTGCTTGACCAGCGAGGCCGGCCGCTCAATGCCCTCAGTTGCTGCCAGCAGCGACGGATTGCCACCCGCCGCAGCCAGCGGCAGCACGATCTCAGCCAGACCACCAAGCACGCGCCCGGCGGTGCCAGTTTCCGCGGGGTCCGGCGTCCAGGCGTCGACCGCCCGCTGGCCGATCCCCTCCACCACGTCTGCGAAGTAGGCATCCTGCCCGGCGGTGGTGGTGCCGCGCGTCGGATTGGCCACACCCTGCGCCTGCAGGAAGTCCGCCACGTCGTCCGTCATAAATGACGAGAGGTAATCGTCACGCGCCGCAACCGGGACCACACCGGCGGTCAGTACGGCGGTACCGGCTCGCGCACCGCCCCGCATGGTGCCGCTGAAAATCGACGAGCCCAGGCCTTCGAAGAACCCGGGCTTCACCTTCGACAGGTCCAGCGGATGGGCCACTGCCTGCTCGTCGAGCTGCTTGCGGCCCTGCTCGTCCAGATCGAAAACGCTCATCGGCCGCTCCCGGTGATGGTGATGGTCAGGGGCTTCCCATCCTTGGTGGTCAGGAACTCACGCCCGCGGGTCACGTAGTAGGTGCGCTCGCTCTGCTGGCGCAGACCGTACTTGCTGAAGCTGCCCACCACGGTGTCGGGCAGGCCCGCCGCCCTTGCGGACTCGGTGAATGCCTGCTCCGCCTGATCCTCGAACGTGTCCGAGCCCATGCCCCATGGCGCCAGCACCTCACCCCGCCCGTTGACGTCGACCACCTCGCCCAGCGCCGCAGTGATCGCCTTCTTCATGCGGTCGCTGTTGACCTCGGACGAGTGGTCGCCGTCGGCAGCAGACTGGCCGGTGTAGTACGCACGCACCGCCTGCATGGCGACGTCCGCAGCACCTGGCCGGCCAGCGAACAGGGCGCCGGTGTCGCGGGTGAACTGGTCGCGGAACTCCTTTTCCGGTGGCAGCGGGAATTTGGAATCACCCTTTCCCTGCAGCAGCCGGTTGCCCTCGAGCATGGTGGCGGCGACGTCCCGGCCGCTGGCCGCCTCGTCATCCTTGAACCAGTGTTTCTGCAGCGTCACCTGTGCGCGCTCACGGGTGGCCAGCATGCCGGCGTAGGCGACCACCGGCTGCTCGGGCGCGAGCTGCTTCATGGCCGCGTTGAACACCTTGTCATCCATGGTCGCCGTGCGCAGCTGGGCCAGCATCTGCGCCTGCTGCGTGCTGGTGCCCTGCTTCAGCTGCTCGCTGAGCGCCTGCACTTCCTGCGGCAGCAGGACAGCCATCTGAACCTGCGAGCCATAGCGCTTGCGCATGCTGTCGATGGTGGCGGCGCGGTTCTGCAGCTGCGCACCCACCTCCCAGGCGTCGGCCGGGCTGGCCAGCGCGGCCAGGTTCAGCGGCTCAACCTCGCCACCTTCGCGCGATGCGTTGAACAGCAGCGGCGTCTCGTCCAGCTGCTTCTGCGCCGCCTCGATCGCCGAGCGCGTGCGCGCCAGGTTTTCCTTGCGCTGCACGGTGCCACCGGCAGTGGCCAGCTCTGCCTCGGCCTTCTGTAGGTAGGTCTGCTGCTGCGCTGTCGGCATGCGCAGCACCTTCTGGACTTCCTTTTCCTCGGCCACGCGCTGGTCGAACTCGGCGCGCACGTCCGGGCTGGCGCCCTTCATCGAATCGGCCCAAGCCGTCCACATTTCCGGCGTTGCCGGTACGGCGCTGGCGATCTGCCGGTCGATCTGGCCCAGCACGCGCTGCGCCTTCGCGTCGATGCGATCGGCCGCCCGTTCGGCTCGGTCCTGCAGGGTCTGCTGCCGGGTCATCACCTGCGACAGCAGCGCGTTGCGCTTCTCGGGGTCCAGCTTGTCGGCATAGAAGCCATCGCTACTGGACAGGTCGGTTTCCAGCGTCTTCAGCGCCGCGGGATCCTCGCGGGCGAAGATCGCCCGTTGGGTGGCCTGCGACGTCCAGGTGCGGTCGTAGAAGTCCTGCAGGGCCTTACCCACTGCTGCATCGCTCAGGCCGGCCTGCTTGGCCAGCGGCGCGAAGGCCTGCGCCCGCTGGTTGACCGCGGCGATATCGGCGCCAGGCATGCCGGCGATCTTGCCCAGCTTGTCCAGGGCAGCGTCGAACTGCCCGCGGAACTCGGCGCGTTTGGCCGTGCGCGCCACCCGATCGACGCCGAGCTGCCCGGCAGTAACAGTGCGCTGCAGCCCGCGATCGTAGGCCAGTTGCAAATCGGGAGTGAGGCCGGCAATGGCCGGTTTCTCGATCTTGCCAACGGCTTCCTGGTAGCGACTCGCCGCCTCGGCATACGGCACATTGCCGGTAGCCACGTCGTCCTCGAGCTTGCGCTGGACGTCGCCCACCTGCAGCTCGTAGTCGAGCTGGGCATTGGCCGCCTTCGCGCGCGCCAAGCCCTCAGCCTCCCGCGCTTCCTCGGCAGCCATTGAGTTGCCGATTTGCGTGGCCACATTGCCCAGCTGCCCGACCGCCTGCGCGACGTCCCCTACCCCCGCGCCGCTGACGCGGGAACGCACCAGAGGCGCGGTGCCGCCACCCTGCCCGAACTGGCCGATATCGATGCGTGCCATATCAGCGCCCCCCGCTCAGGCTGCTGGTGCGCTTCCAGCCGCGGCCGATGCTCGACCCGCTGCTCAGCAGCGACGATGCGGCGTTCACGTAGCCAGCCCGCTGCGCCTGCTTGCCCGCATAGCGCGCGCCGCTCGCCTCGGCATTGAGCCGCGCAGCTCGATCGCTGCCCCCGGTCAGCGTCAGGAATGCGTCTTCGGCCGCGCCGCGGGAGATCTCTTCATCGATCTTCAGGGCAGTGGAACTGTTCACGTCGACACCGGAAGCAGCCAGCGCCGCCACAGCCTCGCTGCGCTGGCGCTTGGAAGCCTTCAGGATGCGCTCGGCCTCGACCTGCGCAGCGCCACGCTCGGCACGCGAGTCTGCTTCTGCCTGGGCCGCGAGATAGTTGTTGTACTTCCTCGACTCTTCGCCCTGCTGGATCGCGGCGCCGGCACTGAGCGCCAGCGCGCCCCACTGGATAATTGGGATTGCTGCAGCACCCATGGTTCAGCCTCCTTCGTACTCGAAAACGATGCCGGTTCGACGGAAACCCAGCTTCTCGTACAGCCGGGCCGTGCGATCAGTGGTCACGCCAGTGGTAACACCTACCTGGATCAGGTCGGCGCCCTGCTCCTTCGACCATGCGCAGAAGGCACGCACCAGGCCTGCGGCCAGCGCCGCGCCCCGCGCCCCCGGCTCGACGAACACGCCGTATTCGCCTGCGACCTTGGCCGGGGTGAACCAGCTCTCTTCGCAGTAGCCAGCCATCACACCGACCACGCGGCCGGCCTGCTCGGCGACCAGCACCACCCCCTGCCCGTCCATCAGCGCCTGAAACAGTCGCGCCATCTTGTCGATGGCGAAGGGGAATCGGCGGTAGTCGGACTCGGCGTGCATCTGCTCGGCCAGCATCAGCATTGCGCCCATGTCATCGTCGGTCGCGTGGCGGATCATTTGTTCACCGTCATGGTTGTAATCACTGCCTGCAGGTGGAAGGGATACGGCTGGGGCTGGGTGATCTCCATGTGGAAGTCGCCCATCTCCCAGCCCAGCTGCTCGACTCGTTCATCGCCGGTCAGCAGCGGCGGCGGCTGGTCCAACACGCCGAGGCCGGTTTTCCGCGCGAACATCACCTGGCCGTTGACCACCAGGCCGGTGGAGTTGAGAACGCGCACCACGACCTCGGAAACGCGGATGTTGCTGCTCTGCGCAGATCCCGAATCGCTGTACATTTCCGGCCGCAGCAGCTTCACGCGCGGCGAGAAGCCCAGCCCGATCTCGATCTGCTTGGCTGCCCGCTCGATGGTGATCTGCCCGCCGGCGACGACACGGTCGTTCAGCACCACACCGTCTGCCTTGACCTTGACAGTCTTCCCCTCGAGGTGGCCGAGGCCCAGCCAGGTGGTGTCGCCTGCAACGCTGGTGGCGGTGACGCAGGCGTCGGTCATCACGTCGCGGTCGAAGCGCTCCACATAGCGCTGCTGCACCCCGTTCACCGTGCGGCTGACGATCGCCCAGGTTTGATCGCTGTCCGTGCGCGGCAGCGTGGCCACCGAGATAAACCGGCCGTCTGTCACCTGCCTGGACCAGCCGACCACCTCCTGGTCGCGATCGAGGGCGCAGGTTGCCAGCTGGCCGTCCGTGCGCACGCAATGCAGCAGCGAGTCGGGCTCGGCCTCGTAGGCGCTGCCGGTGATGCCGCCCGCTGTCATGTGGTCGGCCAGCACGGTCAGTTCCGGTGCCCCGTACTGCGCGGTGTCGATGCGGTCGGCAGACAGGGCGCGCAGCTTGCGGTTGGCACGCTGGGTAAACACCAACTCCCGGCCCACTCGCTCGGGTGAGACGTCGCCACAGCCAAAGCTGGATTGGTTGCGGATCTGCACGTTGGTGGGCGTGATCGGCTTGTCCAGGCTGCCCTGCAGGGTGAACTCGCCGCCGTTGGTCAGCGCCACGAGGGCGTTTACCTGGGTCAGGTGCCGGATGAGGTTCTGGCGATCGCTGGCCAGATCGAACGACACCGCATCGTCGTCGTTGGTGCCCAGCTCGAAGTTGAGGTATTCGCCGATGCGCGAACCCCACACGGTCTGCGGGAACGCGCGCGAGCCAGCCAGCCAAAGGCGCTGCTCGAAGAACGTCCCCGTTCCCGGGTAGCCGTTGCGGCCACCCCACACCGTGCCCTTCAGCACCCAGGCCAATGCAGGCACGGCCACCAACGCCGTGAGCGCGCGCCGGACAGTCGCCGTGGCCACCGTCGACGAGCTGACAGCATCGATCTGCACGAGCCCGGCGTTCAGTTCTACCCACTTGCCCACGTCCACCGAGCGCCAGCCAGGCGCGTCCAGGGTCAGCGTCACCGAAGCGCCAACCGGCGGCAGGTCGTTCGCCCCGCCGCCCGCGTAGGTGGGGGTCAGCACGGCCAACGGGCTGCCGGTGATCACCCACTGCCCAGCCGCGGTGGTCAGCGCAGGGAAAGGCGTCTGCGTGTCGACCGTCGCGGTGGTCGGGCTGGTAACCGCCGTGATGACCGCCAGGCCGCCCAGGGCCTCGATCTCGCGGCCTACGTCTGCCGCGAGGAACGCATCCCCGCTGGTGGTGATGGTTCGCCCAGGGCCGAGCGCCAGGCTGTCCAGCGTCATGGTCACCGGCGGGGCATAGCCCACCTCGCCGAAGGGCTCTTCCACCCACGGCACCGCCTCGAGGATCCACGAGGCATCACCGAAACGGCGAAGGCGGCGGGTCACGTAGTCCGGGTGGAACAGGAACATCGTGTCCCCGCTCTGCACGTAGTCGATCGCGGCCACGTCGGCCTCGGCATAGTCGGTGACGATCTCGAACGGGGCGAACACGCCCGGGCTCGACTCAACCAGCACCTGTGCGCCGTTCTCGAGGAACACCCGGATATAGGCATCGCCGACCTCGAGCATGTAGGCCTGCGATCGGCTGAAGACGTAGGGGACCAGCGCCGCGTACTTGTCTTGGTGCTTGGCGTGCGCGCAGTAGCGCAGGCCTGGCCGGCGCTGCACGCCACCCTGCACCATGATGATGACGTTCTCGAGGATCTCGGCCGCGTTGCGGTAGCGGTCGATATCGCTGCGCCCGTAGAGCTTCGGGCTGATCTCGCCGGCGGTGAAGTTGGTTTGAGCGGGGGTCAGGCGCATGGTCAGCCCCTCATCCGGCTCTGCAGCAGCGGGAAGTCGCCGAACGTCTCCGGCGGGTCGTCCTGGCCGTCGGTGGCCCTGGCTTCGCGCAGCAGATCGCGTAGCTCGATCTTCTTGGCTTCCTCCACGCTGGTGCTGGCGGTGATCGGGTACGCCAGGCGCGCAGCTACAGCGACAGTCATCACGTCCACCAGCAGGCTGTCCCACTGATCTTCGGGAACGTCGGCGCCGTAGAGCAGCGGCATGATCGGCTCGTCGCAGAGCAGGTAGCGCCCCTCGGTGCGGTAGTCGAGACGTCCGCGGGTGTTGCGATCGCCCACGCCCCAGGTGCGCAGCCAGTCGCCCGGCAGGCGGAATCGGTACGCATAGCCGAAGGCGGGCCTCACCTCATCCGGCGAGAGCTGCACGCGCCTGGCGCAAGTGTTCCAGTAGTGACCACGCAGGATGGCCAGCCGCAGGCCGGGGTACAGCGCGGCGCAGAGCTTGGCTCGATCGAGGTTCGAGCCCGCGCCTTCGGACTCGCTGAAGCTGGCGATCGGCTTGGCGCCGAGCATCATCAGCGCGTTGGAGCAGATCGTGATGGGGTCAGTCATGGTGCGCGGCCCTCAAAAAAAGCCGGGCGCACTCGGCGCCCGGATGGTGTCCCTGTTGCTATCCGGGTTGGAAACCTGGATCAGTTGCCGTCGATGAAGTGGCCCTTCAGGGCGATGCTGCCCGCGGCAGTCGCGCCTGCGGTCAGCGTGGCGGCCACGTCGTAATAGACGCCCGGGTCAGCGGCCAGACCCAACACGCGCCACAGGGGCCATTCCAGCTTGTCCGGGGTGACGGTGCCCGACTCGATCAGGACGTTCGTGCCGTTCTGCGCGGTGGCCAGGTCGGCGGCCGAGGCGAACAGATCGGCATCCACGACTGCGCCGGCATTGCGGGTCGGCAGGTCGTACAGGCCGATATCGGCGGCGGCGGCGGTGATCGCGGTGCAGGACAGCAGGAGCGCGCTCACGCGCCAGCTGGAATGCACCGAGAACAGGCGCAGCACGCTGGCCGCGCTGTCGCCATTGGCCACGGCGATCACGCCGATGGATTCCTTGACGCGGCCGGTGGCCAGCTTGGTCGGCGCGGCGTTGCTGTTGAGCTGGGAGGGGACGCCATCGCGCTGGGCGAGTGCGGCGGAGAGCTTGTTGACGACTGCCATGGTGGCTACCTCGTATGCGAATGGGTTGGGTGGAGCAGCGGCCGAAGCCGCTGCGCCGGATGGATCAGGCTTCCTGGCAGGCGATCTCGACGACCTTCACTTCCTCGGAGCGCACCGCACCGATGGCCTGCTTGCCGTACACGCGGGTGTTGAAGCCCTTGCCCGGGTCCTTGCCGACTTCGGTGGTGGTGTCCTTGCCGATGCCGAGGGTGATGCCGGACTTGGCCCACGCCAGGCCGTAGCGAGTGGTACCGACCTTGTCCAGGCGTTCGGTCGGGATCCAGTTGAAGCCCATCCACTTACCCTTCAGCGAGCCGTTCTGCAGCATCTGCACGGCCAGGAAGTCGGCAGACGTCAGGGTGGTGTCGCTCAGGACGTCCTGCAGCATCTGAGCGGTATAGGCCATGTACAGCTCTTCGCCGTTCTCTTCGTCCGCCTCGTTGCGGCGGAACATGCCCTTCGCCTGGATGATCTTGGCCTTGGTCAGGCCGGCGCCGCCTACTGCGATCTTCTGCGTGGCCGGCAGGATGATGTTGCCAGCGGTGGCGCGCGAGTTGCCGCGGGCAGCGGCAATGATCACGTCGTCCTTGGAGCGGTTGAAGGCCGACACCATGGCCTTGACGTAGTCGCTGGTCGGGTCGACCAGCATGCGGACCTTGTCCAGGTCGTCGATCATGTCGCCGTCTTCCCAGTCGTACAGGTCGACGAAACGGGTACCGTGCTGCTGGTCGTTGATCGGGGTGTCACCGTGACGCACCAGGCGGCGCTGTGCGGTGCGCTGGCCGAGGAAGTTGATGGACTTGGACATGCCGACGATGCCCGACTCGATGGTCACACAGGACTCGAGGCGGGACGGCATCTGCTGGGCCACGTGGCGGAAGTTGTCCGCGAACTGCTGCACGAAGGCTTCGGTAATCTGCTGGCTCATATAGGGCTCCGAAGGGTTTGAAGGGGGCTCGTGCCTGCCCGGGTGTCCCTTGCGGGGCCGTGCGGTTCGCGTGGCAACGTCGCGGGCTTTCGCGGGTATCCGGGTGCCACCCCGGGCCGATGGCTGGCAGGATGGCCGTGCGGCCCATTCGGAATCCCGACTATTTGCATGGGCACAAAAAAGCCCCGCGCTGGGCGGGGCTCTTGCGGGACGTGTTGCGATCAGCGAACGGCTGATGCGCCGAGCTGGCGCTGCTGGGTGCCGTAGCGCTTCTGATACATGTCGCTCACCTGACGCACGACGCTGGCGTGCTGCGGATGGCTCTTGTCCATGTAGGCCGGGTTGGCCTTCAGGGCATCCACCTGATCCTGCCAGTCAGCTGCCGCTACCGGGTCCGAACTGATCGGCTTGTCCTCGCCCATTTCCTTGCCGATGCTGGCCATCAGCGCCAGGAAGTCAGGGTCGTTGCCGAACTTCTGCATCACGTTGTCGTAGTTGCCGGGCTGGCCGGCAGGAGCTGCGAAGCCCTGGGCGGCACGGGCGGCGCTCGCCAAGCCCGCCTTCATGGCTGCGTCGTCCTTCCACACTGCCGACAGGGTCTGTCGGGCCTCGTCGGCGCCCAGCTGCAGGTTGGCCTCGAACAGCTGCGGTGCCATCTGCAGGTATTCGCCGACGAAGAAATTCATCTGCTCGTTGCTGATGCCGGCCGCGTGGGCCTTCGTGGCAAGGGCCTTGTACATGGGGTCGGCCATGAACTCCTGCAGGTCGACACCTTCGACCAGCGGCTTGCCCTCGGCGTCGGTCGGCACGGTCAGCTGGTAGCTGTCGGGGTTCTCCGGCACTGTGCCGGTGGCGCCGCTGCCCAGCTTCGCCTCGAGTGCCTTGTAACCCTCACCCAGCTTGCGGGCCGACGCCTGGAAGTCGATTTCGTCCTTGCCGTCGACCTTTACACGGTACTTCTCCGGCAGCCACGCGGCTTCCTCTCCCGCGCCTTGTTGGAGTAGCGAGGCAGCGTCTCCCGCGCCCGCCGCGCCGGCAGCTGCTGCTGCGGCATCGGTACCGCCTGCGCCTGCGGCCGAGGTGTCTTCATGGTTGCTGCTCATGTTCATCGGGTTCTGCTCCGTTCGCTCGGTTGATCTGATTGAGGATGAAGGTGGGGACCGACAGCGCCCCCGCGTTGAAATCCGTCTGCCGCTGGCCGTCCAGGCCGCCACGGACGTAGGGGTTACCGCCGAAGCGCCGCACCAGGTCCTCGAGGATCAGCGCCCCCTCGGCGTGGTTCTCGAACACCCGGGCGTACATTTCCGGCGTCACTCGTTCGCGCTGGTCGGTCATGCGGCGGCCTGCTGGCCAACGGCCTGCTGTGCTGCGCCCATGGCCACCTGTTCAACGGCCGCTGCCTGCCGCTGCTCATCCGCTGCCTGCTGCTTGGCCTGCTGGACTTGCAGCACCTCGTCCTGGCTGCGCAGCACGTCCGGTGGAACGCCCAACCCCTCGGCGGTGATGCGGATGGCCGCGGCGGTATCCAGCTGGTCGAACACGCTGGAATCGCCAGTGGCCTGTGCCAGCGCGCCCATGTTCAGCACCAGGCGCTCGATCGCGGTCACTTCCTCGAGGCGCTGCGCGCGGGCCAGCGGCGAGACGTACTTCACCGTGTACTCGCGGTCGGCCAAGGACTCCGGCGGTTGACCCAGCACGCCGGCGCGGGCGGCGATGCCGAAGCAGCGGGTAACCATGGGGCGCAGGTACTCGGCCTGCAGGCGGCCATAGATCGGGCCCAGCAGCTGGCGGATCAGCTCCACCCGCACGTGCACCTCGGTGGCCGTCATGGCCGGGCCGTCCTGCGGCTGCAGCTGATCGGCCATGAAGATTTTGCGGATCGCCGCCTGCAGGTGGGTCACCATGTACTCGGCCAGCTGGAAGTCGCTGCCGGTCTTCAGCTCCTTCATCGAGTCGACCGAGTTGGCCACGATGACCTTGCGCGGGCCGACCTTGACCGTGCGCGGGTTCAGGACACCGTCGTCCTCAGCGATCCACATGCCGGCGATGGCGATATCCGCCGCGGCCAGCTGCATGGCCTTCAGCTCATTGAGCATGCGCATGTCGGGCAGCGCGTCGAAGGCCGGGCCGACGCCATAGGCGCTGTTCGGCAGGCGCATCCAGCGCGGCACCACACAGGGGAACTCGTGGTAGCCCGACTCGCGCACCAGGTGCTTTGTGTTGGCCTCGACCACACAGGACGCGAAGGGCAGGTTCCTGGCCAGGCGCGCGCCGACCACGTGCATGGGCCGCGGCTCGATGCAGGTGATGAAGCTCACCAGTTCCAGCGGTTTGTCCTTGACCAGCTTCTGCAGCTGCTCGCTCAGGTTCTCGGCCCCGAACTGCGCGGCGGCAGCCTCAGCCGAAAGCCTGTGTTCCCGGTAGATGGTGTCGACCAGGCCATCGGCGCGGGTGCTGGCCACGTAGCAGGTGGCGATCGGCCACTGCTGGAAGCTGAAACCACCGTCCGGCGCCTCGTCGATGTAGAGGACGAACCAGCCCGCGGCGACCGCGTCCAGGCACCCCTCGTAGCCTTCGGCGTCGAAGTTGGATTGATGGATGTTGGTCCAGACAGTGTCGGCGGCCTCGCCGAGCCATTCCTTCTCGTCGTCGGTGGCCTGCTCCACGTCCAGCTCGAACCAACGCGAGTTGGCCGGGGTCAGGCCCGACATGATCCCCGAGGCCAGGATGCGGCAGCCGTCGGTGCCGGTGCTGTCCAGGATCTCGCCGCGTTTGCGCATGCCCTGCTGGGCGTCCAGCTGCTGGCCATCGAAGCCATCGGCGCGCAGCGGGTACGTCATTTCGAAGCAGTGGCGCCACGTGGGTTCGTGGATCTGCCGGCGAGACTTCAGCTCGCCGAGGCGCTTGTGGATGCGGGCACCGGCGCTCATCAGGCACCGCCCAGGGTCGACTTGCCAACAGCGCTGGCCAGCAGCGAGCGGCCACCGCTGCCACCGGCCAGGCCTTGCGCTCCCAGCGTCAGCAGCGACGACTCGCGGCGGCGGCGGCGGCGCGATGCCAGCTCGAGGTTGGATTGGGTGGTGGCCTGCGCCTCAGCGGCGCGCTGGTCGGCCACGGGGTCGCGTTCGACGACCTTGGGTGCCTTGGGTTTCCCACACATGGGGTCAGCCTCCTGCAGAGCCCAGCAGACTTACGGCGAAGGAACTGCGCCGCTTCAGTCGCTGGTTGAGGGTGGATTCCGTGGACTGCGCGGCCAGGCGCCGGGCATCGGCCAGGGCGTTCGGTAGGACGTTCTTGGCGTCCTCCTGGGCCTTGCGGTCGGCCGCCTCCTGGGCGGCGATGCGCTGGCGCTCCTTCCGAAGGTCGCCGGTGGGATCGCCAATGGCCGTCTTGGTGATGCCGAGCGGATCCGCGTACTTGGCGTTCTTGCCGGTGAGCAGGCCGGCCGGGTCCATGATCTTGGCCTTGTTGCCGCACATGGCTCAGGCCTTCGGCTGCGGCTCGGGGACGACCCAACCGGCGTCGGTCAGGTAGGCCTGGCCAGTGGTTGCGGTGCGCGGGTTGGTGATCGCCGGCTCCCGCTCTTCCACCGGGCGGCCCTCGTAGATCCAGTCCACGCCGAAGGCTTCGCCATAGAGGCGGTTGGCGTCATGGGCTTCCACGTAGTCCGGCACGATGATCGGCCCCCGCCCACGCTCTGCCTCGCTGGTGTCGGCGGTTGCCTGCGCCAGATCCTCGCGGCGCTTGTCCTCGGCCTCAATGGCTGCCAGGACGCCCTTGCGGTTGTCGCCCGCCACCTCGAGGTCGCGCAATGCGATCAGATCGCCAGCGGTCAGGCCGGGCAGCGCCTCGGAGATAACCGCGACGGTCTGCTTGGACAGGGTCAGGACGGCAGCCAGGCGCTCGTCCGGCGGCGCGGTGGTGGTGCCGGCGGCTGCGGCGCTGGTGTCGGCGGTTTCGCCGGGGACTTTCACGGTCAGTTCGGGCGCGGGCATGTGCTGCTCCTGTGGGCTGCATGGGTGGCGAACAGCCCGGAGTGTTCGCCACCCTCCCATGCGGATTCCCGACTATTTCCCCACGCGCGGCAGTTCCTCGACGGGCCGATCAGTGATGCCGGCCCACAGCGCCACCAGCTTCTCCCCGTCGGTGAACTTCGGTTCCGCGCCCTGCTTCCACCCCAGGATGGTCGACTGCGGCACGCCGATGGCTGACGACACGGCCAGCACCGGCACGCCCTTCCGGCTCAGGTCGGTGAGGACCTGGAACCAGTCGACGCGATCAGGGTCTGTCGCCAGCCGCCGCATGCTCAGGCCGCCGCTTCGTCGCAAACGCGCGCGCGCACGCGAGGCGCAGCAGGGGCAGTTTCCCCCTCCCCTCCCAGCAGATGGCTTCCGAGCTGGGTGTTCTCGTGCCACAGACCGATGAGCAGGGCATCGGCTCGGCCGTTGTCCTTCTTCCTGCTCATGGTCTTGGCTGCCGCGGGGAACCGGGCACAGGCCAGGAGGCGCCCAGCGTCCTTGGGCTGCTTCAGGAGGCCGAAGGTTCGCTTCCACACAGCCGGGATCGCCCGAGTGGTTGGAATGCCCAGCACCTCGAGGATGGCCTGCAGCTTCCCCGTGCCCTGGCCGAAGCGGAATGCGCTGGTGCCGCCGTCACCGGGGCGTGCCCCAACCTTCTCGATGCAGGCGGACACGTAGGCGCCGGGGTGGTTGGCGCGCTGTTCGCGGATGAACACCGTCACCGCGCGGGCGTCAATCTCGTCCCAGCCGTCCACGTCCATGGTGGGCATGTCCAGCACCGGGCCAGGCTCGCCGTCGATCAGGGTGGCGATCGCGCCGGACAGGCCCGGGTCAATGCCGAAGGTGAGGCGCATGGTCATCGAATCCCCCTTGTGCTGAGTAGCAGCAGTACGTTGCGAATGGTTTCGTTCAGGGCGCCTACTTCGTCGATCTTGTAGATGCGCCACATGGTGCGGCGGCCGTGCCAACCGTTCTCGCTGCCGCGGTGGCAGTCGGTGCACAGCGCCACCGTGGTGAAGTGGTCGCCCTGGTTGATGTGGTGGGCTTCAGACGGCGCAGCGCGGCCGCAGACGCTGCACGGGCACAGCTTCACCAGCTCAATGTGCGCGTCTTCGGCCTTGGTGAAGGCCTTGGCGTTCTTCGTTCTCACCGGATCCCCCGACGGTCCATGCAGTGTCTGCAGAAGACAGGCCCTCCGCCGCAGACTGAGCAAGGCGGTTCTTCGAAAACCCACTCCGTGCAGTCGCCGCAGAACCTGGACCAGCACCATTTCAGCCAGTGCCACTTGCCTTCCACACACCGCGGCAACAGCAGGAACCGTCGCTTCCAGCCCATGCTGGCACTGTCATTTCGCATCATGCGGCCCTCGCTTCGTTAGCCAACTTCTGGTCCCGGCGCGGCGCCACGTCGCGCAGCAGCACGTCGTTCTCCACGGCCCAGCTCTGCGCGAAGGTGATCAGGTCGGCCATGTCAGCCACCGTCATGCGCCGGGTCTGGATCGACAGGTTGACGATGCTGGCTCCATCCAGGGACGGGACAACGTCGCCCTGCTGCCGGTTGGACTCGCGCGCCCAGGCATCGACGAGCAGCCGCTTCCAGCCCTCGTCATCGATGTAGCGGCCGGCCCACTTCTTCCGCTTGGCGAGCTCGCCACAGATGGCGTGGAACATGGCGTTTTGCTCGAGGCTGCGGCTCGGCTTGTGTTCCTCGACCGTGACGCGGACAGCTCGCCCAACCTGCAGGTACTCGCAGGCGAACAGCCACGCGGCTTTCATCGCGTCCCGGGCGTTCTCGATCCGCAGGATGAAGGTGTTGTTCTTCACGCTCATTCCTCCTGTTGGCGGGCAGCGGCAACGCCGGCGAAGCCGCGTCTCTGCCTGGGTGCGGTGCCGGCGGCGGGTGCGCTGGCGCTGGTCTGCTTGGGCTGCCAGTACTCAGGCAGCGGCGAGAACCGGAAGTACTCGGGCTGGTACAGCTGCCGGACCACGCCGGGCGCACCGTTGCGCTGGATGGCCACGATCAGCTCGGCGGTGCCCGCCCAGCAGCTGCCAGGGTTATAGATCTCGTCGCGGTAAATGAAGATCACCGCGTCCGCGTCCTGTTCGATTGAGCCCGAATCGCGCAGATCGGCGACGATTGGCCGCTTGTCCGTCCGCTTTTCCAGCTCGCGGTTGAGCTGGCTCAGCAGTAGGAACGGCACCCCAAGCTCGCTGGCTGTGAGCTTCAGCGTCCGGGTGATATCGCCGATGCCGGCCGCGCGGTTGTCGCCCTTCACTTCCATGAGCTGCAGGTAGTCAATGACCACCAGGCCCAGCGGGTCGCGCGCGTGCATGCGGCGGATCTGCGCGCACACGTGTTCGACCCTGGCACGCTTCGGACGGCTCACGAAGATGGGAGCCTGCGACAGCCTGCGGGTTGCCTCGGATGCGTTCGCCCAGTCGACGTCGTCCAGCTTGCCGGTACGGATCCGGGTGCCGTTAATGCCCGCCTGGTTGGCCAGCATGCGGTCGCCCAGCTCTTCGGGCTGCATTTCGAAGGTGAACACCGCTACCGGCCTACGCAGGCGCAGCGCCACATGCTCGGCGACGTTGATTGCCTTGGTGGTCTTGCCCATCTTGGGGCGTGCAGCCAGGACGTACAGGCCACCGGGCTGCAGGCCTCCCAGCAGCTCGTCCAGGTCGTGGTCGCCGGTGGTCAGGCCACTGATGCCGCCCTCGTTGTTCGCCCTCTCGCCCAGCCGGTGGAACACACGCTCCATCACCGGCGCCACCGATTCCAGGTCGCAGGGCTCACTGTCCAGCAGGCCACCGATGCGGGTCTGCGCGGAGCCGATCAAGTCCAAGGCGCTGCGGCCCTCGGGATTGTAAGCCGCGTCGA
The DNA here is from genome assembly GCF_059371235.1 of Stenotrophomonas sp. YJH_SMC_29. NCBI lineage: Bacteria > Pseudomonadati > Pseudomonadota > Gammaproteobacteria > Lysobacterales > Lysobacteraceae > Stenotrophomonas > Stenotrophomonas sp. YJH_SMC_29. Next base: position 337,386 of record NZ_JCAFUK010000001.1, read on the forward strand.
TCAGCTCCTGCCCGGCGTCGATGAGGGCGCGGCGCTTGGCCGTCTCGGCAACGATCTCGGCATAGCCACGGATGTTGGCCGTCGACGGCGTGGTGGCCGATAGCTCGATCAGGTAGGCGCCGTCGCCGACCAGTTCCAGCTTGCCGCGTGATTCGAACCATTCGCCGATGGTGACGGGGTCGGCCTCGCGGCCCTTCTTCAGCACGTCCTCGATCGCCTGCCAGATCAGCTGGTGATCGCGGCGGTAGAACTGCTGCGCGGTCAGCACGTCCTGCACGTCCATCCAGGCCTGCGGCCGCAGCATCAGGCCGCCCAGCACCGCCTGTTCGGCCTCGATGGCCTGCGGCAGCATGCGCAGCCCTTCCTCGCGGTAGAAGTCCGGCAGCGCGTTCACTGGGCCACCTCGGACAGCGCACGGTCGGCCAGCTTGGCGATCACCGTTTCACGCAGCAGGTACTCGAAATCGGGCTTCCAGTTCTCGTGCCCGGGGCCGCCCGGCTGCCGGCCAGCGTGGAAGTCATCATCGGCCGCAGTCTCGAAGTACAGGGCCCAGAACTTCGGGGTGACCTTCTCGCTGTCGAACAGCCGCAGGCACAGCTGGCGCACGGTGGGCAGTGCCTTCTCCACGGCCTTGATCCTTGGCTTGTTCAGCACCGTGCAGGCCGCGAGCAGCCCGTGGGGCTTGGCCATCGTGGCGTTGTACGCAGCCTGGGCGTCCTCGGCGATCTGGCGGATGCGCTCGGCCTTGGTCAGCTTTGCAGCCGCCGGCGGTGCTTGGTCGCCCGTCAGCGACAGCTGCGGCGACGAATCCGAGCAAAGCGAGGATTTAGATTCTGCTGTTGGAGACGGATTCGGAGACGGAGACGGATTCGGAGACGGGGCATTGCTCGATCCTGCTAGTTGCACACCCTCGCCTGCTACTGGCAGACCTTCGTCATGCTCGGGCTGTGCATTGAGCAGCTTTGCTGCATATTCGGGCATCAGCTGCGCAGCCTCTTGGCGACCATGCCGGCGACACAGCGCGGCCCACTTCGCTTTCTCCGACCGGGCCTCAGCACCTGCGGACCAGGGTTGATGCTCTGCCCAATCGTGCAGCCGGTACGATCCAGCATCGCCGTCGAGGAACCCGACCGACGCCAGCTCACGCACGAGCGCATCGTTGTCGCCGGCCCAATCCGAAGCCAGTTCAATGTCCTCGGCCGTCATGCCGCACAGGTCGCCATCTGGACGGTTTGCGCGTGCCCACAGGATCAGACACACCAGTGACCAACCAGCGGCTGGGCCGAGCCGGCGCACAAGCTTCTTCGTCTTCGGGTGGCCAGGTAGGCCGGTACTCAGCCGCGCGTCCGTACTCATGCGGCACCTTTCAGTAGCAACAGATAGCCGGCGGTGTGCCACAGCACGCGTACAGCCAGCAGCGCCTTTTCAGTGGCGTCCATCAGGCAGACCTCAGCATCCCCGCCAGGCGCGCAATCTCCGAGCGCGGGTCGGGCTGTTCCAGGGCCGCCTGCAGATCCATGTACTGGCGGATGAGATTCGAGCCGGTGGCAGCGCACAGCGACAGCACCAGGCGGGCCGGGATCGGCCGTTCACCAGTGCGCATGCGCGACACGTAGCTCTCCGACTTGCCAATGGCCGCGGCGATCGTCGCCAGCTTGTGGCCACCGGCCTGCATCGATACCGCCAGGGCCTGCGCGGCCGATTCGATCTGGCGGAGCAGCTTCTGCGGGGCATCCTTCGGCGCGCTGTGCACACCGAACACAAGGCGGAGGTTGTCCTGTTGCTTGCCAATGCTTTCCATGATTTGCCTTTATTTGCCAAGGGTTTGCGGGCGAAAAAGAAGGCCTCTCAGATGGAAGCCTTGAATGCCCAGGTCAGTTCGAAAGCCGCGATCCAACGTCGTGGATCTGAAATTCCAGTGGATCAGCGGGAAGTGCTTCGCCCTGATCCGTCAGGGTCGAAGGGTCGATGTGCGCCCATACCCCCGTAGGCGCCGTGAGCCACCGCTGCCCGGCACAGGCACCGTGGTGCCCTTCCCCGCCAAGGCGCGATGAGGTGGTCATGTCACGGGGCCTTACGGCGGTTCTTCTTTGGCGTCGGTGCGAACAGGTCAGGCCTTTTCTGAGCGGCCTTCCAGCACCAAGCGTCGGGGATCGGTTTGTCGTCTTCACGCCCGGTCATCGACTGCCGCGGCAGTCCAAGGAAACGGGCGAATTCGGCATTGGTCTCAATGCCCAAGGCGGCCTTTGCTTCAGTCAGAGTCGGGTTCATTCGGCTGGTCAACTATTGGTTACCGCGCACAGTCAACCATGGTTTCCCCGTTTCAGTCAATCATTCGTTACATGACTATCGGTGCCCGACTCGAAGAGCTGAGGAAGTCAGCGCAGCTGACCCAACAGCAGATGGCCGACATTGTCGGCACTACCAAGCAGTACGTCGGTCGATTGGAGAAGGGACAGAACACCACCCCAAATGGGGTGTTCCTTACGGAGTGGGCACGCCACTTCGCGGTGAACCCTCGCTGGTTGTCTACCGGTGAAGGCCCGCGATCGGCCACCGCCGCCTCGTCTCAGTCTGCGCGACCGGATTTCGAGAAGCTTGCCGCCGCGGTGAACGTGCTCCGGCACTATCTGGAAATCATGGGAGACCCGGCCGAATGGGTCGGCGACGCCCTGCTTCTGGAAACCGCGTTCGTGGTGGTCGAAGAGTTCGGCGGGGATACACCCGCAAGCAACATCATCGACCTTACCAAGGTTCTGGCAAGACGGATCAGAGGGACAGACGATGCAGGAAAGCAGGTTCGAGGAACTGGCACAGCGGCTGGCGGCTAGAGCGTCCGCATTGCGCGCCGAAGCGCCTCAGCGCCCCAATTTGCGCTTGGTGCAGAAGCAGCCCGAGCCCTTTATGGACGCTGTTCTGCGAGAGTCCCATTGTCGGATGATTCGCCACTACCGCAGGCGCTGGGGGCAAGCCATGCAGCTGCTCATCGACCAGGCCTGCTTCGGATACACGGGCATTGAAGCGCTTCCGGACGATGACTTGATACAACTACACCGCGACCTCGAACGGGCACAGGAGTGCATGAGGGACGGGGTAACGTTCGAGGATGCCGGGCTGATCCGCACGCGCTACGGCTGAAGCGAAAAGATGAACGGCGCAACGGTCGTTCATCTTTTTTTTGCCCCGAAAGTAACTTTTTGTTGACTGTCGCTAGTAACCGATGATTTACTGTTCCCCGTCGGCCCATCCGGGCCATCTGAAACGGGGTCCGAAATGTTCGAGAACCTGCCACGCAGCACCACCCGGCTTGGCTATGCCACCGTCCGCGACCACCAGCGCTGCTGCGAGCTGTCCCGCGAGGAACGGGGCCTTCCGCTGCACCCGGCCAACGACTTCATCACCTGCCCGGACTGTGACGGCACCGGCGAACACGTCCGCAACGACAGCGCCAGCGGCGATCCGCAGTGCGAGTACGGCGTGGCCTGCGGCCGCTGCGGCGGCGAAGGCGAGATTGCCGACGGCCTGATCGACCCGCTGCTGCTGGTGGCGAAGTACCGCAAGGGCCGCTTCGGCTGGGCGATGAGCGAGCGCCGGGCAGCTGACCGTCGGCACTCCTACAACCTTTACCGGATGCGCGCCATGCGCCCCTGCAGCGGTCTGGCTGCGGTCGACATGCTGGCCCGGGCGCAGATGTGCGCCAACGAGATGGCCCGCGCACTGCAGCAGGTGGCGGCGTGAGCGCCCTGCAGATTCCTCCATCCCTGGACCGAGGCGTGTTCGGCTGGGACGCCGTGAAGCTGGCAGACGTCTACCCGTCGGCGGCACTGGCAGCAGCGATCAGCGAGATCCACGCCGACCCCGCAGCAGCCAACCCTGAGCATGCAGCTGGTCGATCGATCCAGATCTACACGAAGGCAGCAAAGAAGCGCACTGAGGCACTGGCCTGGGCGATCTTCTACCAGAAGCAGGAAGCGTCGCGCGCAAAGGCTGGTGCCGCATGACCGCCGCAGAACGCGAGTACCGCCGCAGCGTGCTGGCTACCTGCGTGACCCACTTCCTGGCGCTGTGCCTGGGCGTGCTGGCCGCGGTGCTGGCGCAGGCGGTGCTGTCGTGAGCCGGGCCGACGCCGAGGTGGTGCTTTACACCCTTATCTCGTTCGCCGCACGGGAATTGCCAGCGGATGACCCGCGCCGCGACCTGATTGCGGCTGGTCACGAAGTGGTCGGCATTTTCGCCGCGCTTCGCACCGCCGCCCACGCATCCCTCGCAGCCCGCGACCTGGCCGACCAGATCGCCGCCGACGAGCGCCTGAGCGCAGCTCTGGCCGCGTGCGAACCCATCTACCCACACAACGAGCGCGAGGCCGTGGACGGCCTGTGCGTGGAGGAAAGTAGCGATGAGCAGTAATGCCTGGCCGAACTATCGGGAAATGACCGCCGAGCAGATGCTGGCGTGGGGCTTGGAGGAATCCGAAGCCCGACAGGCAGACCTGCGGCTTCGTACCGCTGAAGGGCTTGCGGCGGCGCAAGCGAATGCAGAAGCGCGGCGCAAGCTGATCGGAGCGAGCCGCAGCGCCGCTGCTTCGATGGTGATCGACGCGAATCGCCACGCGCGTAGGAGCCGCTGATGCGCTTCCTGACCTTCCTCGGCTGCCGCAGCTGGCGCGACTTCGCCGCCTGCCTCGCCTGCTACGCCATCACCGCCTTGCTCGCAGCCGCCATGTGCTGGCCGCTGTCGTGGTCCTGGTCCTGACTTCCCGCCGGCGCGGCCGGCCTTCCTGAGAGGCACCACCGATGTTCGAACTGATCGACGCGACCGCCAAGGTCGTCAACTACAACCCCCGCGCCGAGAAGCACGGCGACGAAAACAAGATGGCCGGCGACCTGAAGCTGCTGGCCACCACCGGTAGCGCGGTGCTGGACTTCTTCAACAAGGACCTGCGCAAGACGCTGTACCGCAAGCCCAGCCAGGGCGAGCACCAGGATCTGATCGAGGGCAGCGACGGCCTCACCGCCGTGAAGTTCCCCCGCCTCGGTGCGTTGTCGTGGGACGAGGAATACCCGGGCTATCAGCTGGTCATCGGCACCGGCCTTGGCCTGTCCGAACCGATGGTGCTGTCGGAGGTCACCCTGAAGCGCTTCCGCTTCGAGGCTCTGGACGGCGGCAGCGTGCAGGTCGGCGTCAGCGCCTTGTTCCACCCGACCACCGAGCAGGCCGGCGCCCTGTGCGCGCTGATCCAGGAAGACGTGCAGATCACCCTGATCCCGCCGACCAAGCAGGCCAAGGGCAGCAAGCCGCAGCAGGAAGACCTGGCCGCGTAACCGAACACCGGCCCGCCGCAATGGCGGGCCTTCGCCGGACCCCGGCACCTCCATTCATGCCCGGAAAAATCAACATGAACCAGATCACCACCATCGAAGCCAGCGAGCAGCAGGGCACCGGCCTTGCCGCGGCGCTGCAGCAGGCGCTGCTGCTCCCCGATCAGGGTGTCGAGCGCCTGGAACGCATGTGGGAAATGCACAAGGAAATGCAGGACCGTGATGCGGCTCGCGCCTACGCCGACGCCATGAAGGCCTGCCAAAAGGAAATGCCCGCGATTCAGAAGCGCGGCAAGAACAAGCAGACCAACAGCCGGTATGCGCTGCTCGAGGATATCAACCGGCTGATCACCCCGATCTACACCCGCCACGGCTTTTCCCTGTCGTTCGGCACCGACCGCTCGGAACTGGCCGACCACGTGGGGATCGTCTGCGACGTGATGCACGACGGCGGGTACTCGAAGACCTACACCTACGATGCCCCGATCGACAACGTCGGTATCAAGGGCGAGAAGAACAAGACCACCACGCACGGGCGCGGCTCGGCCATCAGCTACGGCCGGCGCTACCTGGTGATGATGATCTTCAACCTGACGATCGGCGACGACGACGACGGCAACGCCGCCGGCGAGAACGAGCAGCAGCGCATCGCGCGCGAGATTGCCCAGGAATGGGTGCAGGTGGCGGACGGCCTGAAGACCCACCAGGACTACACGAAGCGAAAGGCCGAGGTGCTGCAGGCCTACGGCGGCAAGCCGGCCAACCTGCCGCCGGAAGTGCGCGAGGCATTCAACCGCGCCGCCGCTGCGACCAAGCCGAAGGACTGACCCATGGCGCAGATCCTGACCTTCGAACAGCGATCGCCGGAATGGTACGCCGCCCGCCGCGGCGTGCCGACCGCCAGCGAGTTCGGCAGCATCATCACCCCCAAGAAGGGCGAGTATGCGGCTGCCGCTGACACCTACATCAACCAGCTGATCGACGAGGTTGTGCGCCCGGACGCCGGCCAGTCCTTCACCGGCAACCGGCACACCGAGCGCGGGGAATTCCTCGAGGACGACGCGCGCGAGCTGTACGCCTTCGAGCGCGAGGTGGTGCCGCAGCAGGTCGGGTTCATCCTCAACGACGCCGGCACGCTCGGCTGCAGCCCGGACAGCTTGATCCAGCTGGACGGCGGGCTGGAAATCAAATGCCCGGACGGCCCCACCCACGTGAAGTGGCTGCGCGCCGGCGGTGTGCCGGACGAACACAAACCCCAGGTGCACGGCAGCCTGATCATCACCGAGCGCGAGTGGTGGGATTTCATGTCCTACTGCCCCGGCTACGACGCCCTGATCGTGCGCGTGTACCGCGACGGCTTCACCGAGAAGCTGCAGGGCCACCTCGACCGCTTCCTGCGCGAGTACCACGCAGCGCGCCAGGCCTTCGGCCTGAAGGTGGCGGCATGAGGGGCCTCAACTACGACTATCCCCACGTCGGCACGAAGCGCGGCGGCAACAACCGCGCCCGCCAGTTCGACCACGTGATCGAGGGGAAGCGCGTCACGACCATGGAAGTGGCCGAAGCGCTGGGCCTGTCCAAGAAGATGGCCGCCGCCAGGCTGAAGCGTGGCCCGTTCCCGCTCACCTGGGAAGGCCTGCGCGGAGATCCGCCGGCATGAAGACCTGCACGAAGTGCGCGGCTCGGCTGCCGCTGCGGTTCTTCCCCCTCATCAACGGCAAGGCCACCGCTGCGTGCGCGCCCTGCCGGAACACCGAGCGCCGCCTGCACGACCCGCTGCGCCCCCTGCGCCGCGATCCGCTGCAGGTCCGCCTGAACAACCTCACCAACCTGTGGCACGGGCCAGTGCGCCGCGTGCCGCTTCGGAGCCACGCATGAGCAAGGAATCAATCGAACAGCGAGCGCGAGAAATGCTGGCAGAGTGCGCTCGGAAGATCGGCCAGCCGGAGTACGCCTATCACGTTGGGTGCGGCGGGGACTTGGATCTCGAAGATCAGGCGCTCATTGAGACCCTGATGATCGCACTGACGCCGCAGTGGCAGCCCATTGAGTCGGCGCCGAAGGGGCAGGAGGTGCTGGTGTGGCGTCCAGATCAGGGCGTCTTCATCGCAATGATTGCAACGCCCGACATGGTCATGTCCGAGAGCGACATTGAAGAATGTTGCCTGCCCGAGGACTTCAAAGAGTGGTACTGCGAGGCGTGGGGCTGGTTGGAGGACGATCTGCGGCCGACCCGATGGATGCCGAAGCCTGCCGAGCCGGAGGCCGTATGACCCACCACCGCTACGACCGCCGGCTGCCGAAGCGCACCGAGGGCTTCGCCTGGGGCCGCTCCATCGACAAGGTGCTGGGCGGCCACGTCCTCACCTACCGCCTGTTCCGCCGTGACCTGGCCGGAAAGCTGCACATCGAGACGCGGACGTTCCAGCTCAACGACCACCGCCGGCACATCGCGCTGCAGCTGCTGATCGCACGCCGCCAGCTGCGCGAACGCGTCGAAGCCATCGGCTATGCCCTGATCGAGGCCGAACAGGCCTCCCAACTGCAGGAGGTTGCATGAATACCAACGACAAGACCCTGGCGGACGTGCAGCCCGGTGGGAGGGTGAGGCTGGGGGATGGACTGCCGCCGTTGCCGAAGATGCAGCGGTTCACGAACCTCTATGGCGAAACCTACGCCTACACCGCCGAGCAAATGCGGGACTACGCACGTGCCGCCCTCTCCGCCCAGCCCTCCCCGGGTGGTCAGGATGCGCCTGAGCGCTGCGCCGAGTGCCGCCACACTACGTTCGAGGTGCACCCGGACGGCCACATCTGCGTTCACTGCAAGCTGATAGTCGCCGCCCGCCAGCCGGTGGGGGAGCCGGTGGCGTACACCAGCGAAGCCCAACTGAATGCGGTCCGGGTATCTGGCGACGGGATCATGAGCCAGCGAAACGCGAAGTGGCGCATCCCGCTCTACACCGCCCCACCCGCGCAGGCAGTGGACCTGGGGCAGTTCCGCACCAAGGTTGCCGAATTGCTGCGCAGCGAGTTCGACCTGGAAGTCGCGGATCCGGAAGACCACCGACATGACGATGGTTCGGGCGAAGCAGACCGGATCGCCGGAAAGATCGTTGCCCTCCTCGACAGCCAGGCGGTGGGCAATGGCTGATCCCAAGTACATCGCCAGTGGCGACCTACACGAAGCGAACGCAGCGCTCTGCGAGTTTGCCGGGCGCTGGAACATGGACGGCGACTACATCCGTTGCCGCGAGTGCGCCCGTGCCCAGCTGACCAACTACGCACACTTCCAGTTCCAGCACGCACGAGACTGCGCCGTCGCGTCAACGTCCGACCCGCATCCGTGGGTGACGTTCGTGCGCCTGGTAACGCCGATCATCGAAGCCGTCGAGAAGGCGGAGAAGGCGGTCCCCCATGGCTGACCAGCTGCTCACCGCTGCAATGGTCCATGTGTTCGCACTGGCCGGGTTTGCGGCCGGCATCGCCACCCTGTGGGCGATCAGCCGCGCATGCCGCGCCGCGCGCGCAGGGCTGCGCTGGTGCTGGCGGAGGTGCGCTCATGGCTAAGGCAATGACGCTGGTGGCCCACGGTGCAAAGGCGCGGCAAAACTTCGACGCTGACCCGCCGCGCTGCATGACCTGCGTGTACTTCCGCCGTGAGCCGCACACCTTGCACGAGCTGCGACAGGTGAAGAACCGCCGCGGCAAGGTTAAGACGATCAAAGTCCCGATGCGCAAGGACGCGCTGCTGAATCCGATCGTCGACCGATGCAGCTTCGGGAACTTCCTGACCAAGCCGCACAGCGTCTGTGATGAATGGCGCAGCCGAACCGGGGAGGTAATCCACAGTGAATGACCAGCTCTTCCCCCGCGAACCACGCCGCATGAAGCAGCCGGCCAAGGACGTGCTGCGCGAGCAGCTGGTGGTCGCGGCCGATGAAGTGATCCGCCTTCGCGCAGAGGTCCTGCGCCTGCGCGGCCAGATCTACCAGGCCACCGAGCAGCTGCGCGCTGCGCTGGCCGCGAACTGAAGGAGACCAGCATGCAACTGATGACCCCCGAGCGGTGGCTGGACCGCTACTTCGAGGAAGGCAGCCGCCCATCCATGCAGGTACTGCAGCGGCTGATGCGCGAGGGCAAGCTGCCCGGCCGCAAGGTCGGCGGCGCCTGGTACATCGACGAACACGAGTGGCTGGCCGGCGGTGACGACCTGATCGCGCGCGTCCTGGCCGGTGCGGCTTAACCTGCCATGATGGGACGTGTCCGCAAGCCCGGCCGCCGTGACTGGCCGCAGAACCTGTATGCCCACCGGGACGGTTTCAAGTACCGGCACCCGATCACGCGCAAAGAGCATTCGATGGGCAAGGACAAGGCCAAGGCCTTCGCCGCGGCCAAGAAGCTCAACGCCATGCTGATGCCCAGCAACGACCTGGTATCGAAGGTGCTGACGCCCGGCGAGACGGTTGCCGATGCGATCGTTGTGTTCCGCCGCGATGACGTGCCCGGCAGGAAATGGGCGCCGAAGACGGCCGAGGTCTACGAAAGCGTGATCCGCCGCATCGAGGCTGGGCTGGGCTCGAAGCCGGTAGCCGAGGTGACGGTGAAGGTGTGCGCCACCTTCATCCGCGAGGTGACCGAATCCGACCGTGCGCGGCAGCAGTTCCGGCTGGTGCTGGGCTGGATCCTGGCCTGCGCCGTGGAGGAAGGCTGGATAGATACCAACCCCGCGCTGGCGACTCGCCGGTTCCAGCACGAGCGGAAGCGCGTGCGCCTGACCTTGGACGTGTACCGGGCCATATGGGACCAGGCCGCGCCGTGGCTGCGCAACGCGATGGACCTGTCGTTGGTGACGCTGCTGCGCCGCGAGGACGTGGTGACGGTGAAGTTCGCCGACGTGCGCGACGGCCACCTGTGGGTGGTGCCTTCGAAAACCGAGGGCTCGACGAACGTTCGGCTACAGATCGCCACTGCCGGCCCGCTGGCGGACCTGCTCAAGCGGTGCAAGGATGACGTGGCTTCGCCGTTCGTGATTCACCGGCTGCCAGAGAAGGCCAGGCCCAGCGACAAGCGCGCCAAGACACGCAAGCACCACACGCAGGTGCTGCCCGAGCAGCTGTCACGCGCTTTCGCCGCCGCGCGCGATGCCGCCGGCATCACGGGGGATGCCCCGCCAACCTTCCACGAGATCCGCAGCCTGGGCGGCGCACTGCTGCGCGATGCTGGCTGGACCACAGAGCAGATTCAGGCGCTCATGGGACACGGAAACGCATCGATGACCGAGCATTACCTGGGTGGTCACGAAGCGCCGTGGCAGCCGGTTACCACGGGTATCGCGCTGCCGCGATAGTGGTGGAATAGTGGACGCGTAGTGACCACAACGAAAAAGGGCCTGCACCGTATGGCGCAAGCCCTTGTTCTATCGCTGCTTTTGGTCGGGACGGCCGGATTCGAACCGACGACCCTCTGCCCCCCAGGCAGATGCGCTACCAGGCTGCGCTACGCCCCGACTGATGCTGCGATGTGCCCGCCAGTGCGGCGGGCCGTGAAGTATAGCGGATTACGAGGAAAATAGGATCAGCGGCGCAGCAACTGCAGCACTTCTTCCAGCTCCATGCGCACCTGCTTGATGATCTGGTTGCTCAGCGCCGATTCCTCGCGGGCATCGGGGCCGTCCAGGCGCAGGCGGGCACCACCGATGGTGTAGCCCTGTTCGTACAGCAGGCTGCGGATCTGCCGCACCATCAGCACGTCATGGCGCTGGTAGTAGCGGCGGTTGCCTCGGCGCTTGGCCGGCTCAAGGCTGGGAAACTCGGTCTCCCAGTAGCGCAGGACGTGCGGCTTGACGTCGCACAGCTCGCTGACCTCACCAATGGTGAAGTAGCGCTTGGCCGGGATCGGCGGTAGTTCGCGGTTACTGCCCGGATCCAGCATAAGCTTCCACCCTCTCCTTGAGCTTCTGGCCCGGACGGAAGGTGACCACCGTACGGGCGGAAATCGGAATTTCCTCACCGGTCTTGGGGTTGCGACCCGGGCGCTGGTTCTTGCGCCGCAGATCGAAATTACCGAAGCCCGACAGCTTCACCTGACGTCCCTGTTCCAATGCTTCACGCAGCACATCGAAAAACGCGTCGACGAATTCCTTGGCTTCTCGCTTGTTCAGACCGACTTCGTCGAACAGCTTTTCCGCCATCTCCGCCTTGGTCAATGCCATTGCCTGCTACCCCCGAGTGCTGCCCGCTCAGCCGCGGATCCGGGCGTGGTGTTCACGCTCGATGGCAGTGACCGCCTCGGCCACCACCGCATCCACGTCGCGGTCCGTCAGAGTGCGCGACTTGTCCTGCAAAATCAAGCCCATAGCGAGACTCTTGAATCCCGGCTCGACGCCCTGGCCGACGTAACGGTCGAACAGGTTGAGGTCGCGCAGCAGCGGGCCGGCGGCCTGGCGGACGGTGGCCGCCAGGTCCGTCCACGCCACCTGTTCAGGCACCAGGAACGCCAGGTCGCGGCGCACCGCCGGGAAGCGCGACAGCTCGCCGGCACGCGGCAGGCGACGCGCAGCCAGCGGCTCCAGGTCGAGCTCGAAGGCATAGACATCGGCCTCGATGTCCATCGCCTTGGCCAGACGCGGGTGGATCTGGCCGATCCAGCCGATCGCCACGCCCTCGCGGAACACCTCGGCCGAACGCGCCGGATGGCCGTAGGCACGGTCCGACGGACGGAACTCCAGCTGCGCGCCACTGGCGGCCGCCAGCGATTCCAGGTCGCCCTTCAGGTCATGGAAATCGACCTTGCGGGTCGGCAGGCCCCACTGCACCGCCTGCGCCTCGCCGCAGACCGCAGCGGCCACGCGCAGGGTTTCCAGCGGTGCCGGCCGGCTTTCGCCAGTCGACGCCCCGCCAGCCTGCTGGGCGAACACCCGGCCGATCTCGAACAGGCGCACGCGACCGAGCTGCCGCGCTACATTGCGGCCCAGCGTGGCGACCAGGCCCGGCAGCAGCGACGGGCGCATCACCGCCAGTTCGGCCGACAGCGGGTTGGCCAGCGGCACCAGGCCGTCGCGCAGCTGCCACTGGGCCAGCAGGGCGTCGTCGACGAAGGCGAAATTGACGGTCTCCTGCTGGTCACGGGCGATCAGCTGGCGGCGCACGCTCAACGCGTCCAGCTGGGTTTCACTGGGCATCGCCACGCGCGAGGCACCGCCCGGCAGCGTGGTCGGGATCTGCTCGTAACCGTGGATGCGGGCCAGTTCCTCGATCAGGTCCTCTTCGATGGCGATATCGAAGCGACGGCTCGGCGCGGTGACCTGCCAGCCGTCGGCGCTGGCGACCACGTCCATGCCCAGCGCGCGCAGGATGCGTTCGACTTCGGCATCCTCGATGGTGATGCCGAGCACGCGGGTGATCCGCGCGCGGCGCAGCAGGATCGTCGCCGGCTGCGGCAGATCGCCCTCGCGCACCGCCTCGGTGACCGGTGCCGGAATGCCCCCGGCCAGGTCCAGCACCAGGCGGGTGGCGTACTCGATCGCGGTGCGCGGCAGTGCCGGATCGACGCCACGCTCGAAACGGTGACCCGCGTCGGTGTGCAGGCCGAGCTTGCGTCCACGGCCCATGATCGCGGCCGGGGCGAAGTGCGCGGCTTCCAGGAACACGGCCGTGGTGGCGTCGGTGACGCGCGTGTCGAAGCCGCCCATCAGGCCGGCCAGGCCAACCGCACGATCGGCGTCGGTGACCACCAGGAAGCTGTCGTCCAGCGCGGCATCGCGGCCATCGAGCAGCTTCAGGCTCTCGCCCGCGCGCGAACGGCGCACGGCGATGCTGCCCTGCAGGGTGCCCAGGTCGTAGGCATGCATCGGCTGGCCGAGTTCGAGCATCACGTACTGGGTGATGTCGACCAGCAGCGAGACCGGGCGCACGCCGCTGCGGCGCAGGCGTTCGGCCATCCACAACGGGGTCCTGGCCGCGGCGTTGACGCCTTCGATGACGCGCCCCAGGTAACGCGGCGCCTCGGCGCCCGCGTCGAGCTGGATGCTCAGCTCGCGGCTGCCGACCGCCGGAATGGCATCGGCGGCGAAGTCCAGCACTTCACTGCGGGTAGCGGCGGCGACATCGTAGGCAATGCCGCGCAGGCTGAAGCAGTCGGCGCGGTTCGGGGTCAGCTTGATCTCGATGCTGGCGTCCGGCAGGCCGAGGTAGGCGACCAGGGCCTGGCCGACCGGGGCGTCATCGGGCAGCTCCAGCAGGCCGGAGGCATCGTTGTCCAGGCCCAGTTCCTTGGCCGAGCACAGCATGCCGTTGGACTCGACGCCGCGCAGCTTGGCCGGCTTGATCTTCAACTCGCCGATCTGCGCACCGACCATCGCCAGTGGCGCGACCAGGCCCGGGCGGGCGTTCGGCGCACCACAGACGATCTGCAGCAGCTCGCCCTGCCCGGCATCGACCCTGCACACCTGCAGGCGGTCGGCTTCCGGATGGCGCACGGCCTCGACGATGCGTGCCACGACCACGTGATCGAGGCCTTCGCCCAGCGCGGTCACGTCTTCCACTTCCAGGCCGATGGCGGTCAGCACCGCACTCAGCTCATCACGCGAAGCGCGGGTCGGGACGTGGCTGCGCAGCCAGTTTTCGGAGAATTTCATGGTGTCATCCTGGTGGGCCCGGCGCATGCGCCTGGGCCTGCGAATTTGGGAGCAGTCGTTTCAGGAGCAGCCGGGCATGGCCCGGCTCTACAGGGTTGCGCTTACGCGAACTGTTTCAGGAACCGCACATCGTTCTCGAAGAACGCGCGCAGGTCGTTGACGCCATAGCGCAGCATTGCAAAGCGCTCCACGCCCATGCCGAAGGCGAAGCCGGTGTAGCGCTCCGGATCGATGCCAACGTTGCGCAGCACGTTCGGATGGACCATGCCGCAGCCCAGCACTTCCAGCCAGCGGGTGCTGCCATCGGGCTGCTGCCAGGCGATGTCCACTTCCGCGCCCGGTTCAACGAACGGGAAATAGCTGGGGCGGAAGCGCATCTCGAAATCGCGCTCGAAGAAGGCACGCACGAACTCGGCCAGCGTGCCCTTCAGGTCGGCGAAGGTCGAATGCTCGTCCACCAGCAGGCCTTCGACCTGGTGGAACATTGGCGAGTGGGTCTGGTCGCTGTCGCTGCGGTACACCTTGCCGGCGGCGATCATGCGCAGCGGCGGCGCGTGGTCACCCATGTAGCGCACCTGCACGCCCGAGGTGTGCGTGCGCAGCAGGCGGCCGTCGCCGAAGTAGAAGGTGTCGTGCATGGCGCGCGCCGGGTGATGCGGCGGGAAGTTCAGCGCCTCGAAGTTGTGCCAGTCGTCCTCGATCTCCGGCCCTTCCGACAGCTCGTAGCCCAGCCGGCCGAAGATGCCGGTGATGCGCTCCAGGGTGCGGGTGATCGGGTGCAGGCCGGCGCGCTCGCCGTTGCGGCCCGGCAGGGTGATGTCGATGGCTTCGGCCGCCAGGCGCGCATCCAGGGCCGCGTCTTCCAGCAGCGCCTTGCGCTCGCCCAGCGCGCGGGTCAGCGCGTCGCGGGCCTGGTTGATCGCTTCACCGGCGGCCTTGCGCTCGTCGGCCGGCAGGGCGCCGAGCTGCTTGAGCTGCGAGGTGATGCTGCCGCTCTTGCCAAGCAGGGCCACGCGCAGCTGTTCCAGCGCATCGGGGCTCTGTGCGGCGGCCACATCGGCCAGCGCCTGGGTGGTGAGGGATTGGATGTCGCTCATGGGGGGCCGGAACTCCAGTCGATCTGCCATCGCGATGCGCGAAGGGCCGACCCCTGTCGCCACCGCCGTCCCCGCGCTGCCGCTGTGGCCGCGCCGGGACCCAGAAAAGAATGGGGAAGGACTTGCGCCCTTCCCCATGCATTGCCTTGACCTGACACCGTTCCGAGTGAACGGTTACGGCATCGGGAAGGACTTATGCCGCCAGCGCGCCCTTGGCCTTTTCGGCCAGCGCGGCAAAACCGGCTGCGTCGTGCACGGCGATGTCAGCCAGGACCTTGCGATCCAGGGTGATGCCGGCCTTCAGCAGGCCGTTCATGAAGCGGCTGTAGCTCAGGCCGTTGATGCGGGCAGCCGCATTGATGCGGGTGATCCACAGCGAACGGAAGTTGCGCTTCTTCTGCTTACGGCCGATGTAGGCGTACTGCTGTGCCTTGATGACCGCCTGCTTGGCAACGCGGAAGACCTTGCGACGGGCGTTGTAATAGCCCTTGGCGAGATCCAGAATCTTCTTGTGGCGGCGACGCGCCTGTACGCCACGCTTAACTCGTGCCATTTTTCAGTTCCTCAGAGGTAAGGGAGCATGCGGTCCAGACGGCCTGCGTCTTCTGCACGGACATGGCCCGTCTGACGCAGATTACGCTTACGCTTGGTCGCTTTCTTCGTGAGGATGTGGCTACGGTTGGCGTGGCCGCACTTGTACTTGCCCGAGGCGGTCTTGCGGAAACGCTTGGCCGCTGCCCGGTTGGTCTTGATCTTGGGCATTGCAATGTCCTTGATGGGATTTGACCCTGGTTTCTGACTGATCTGGCGGCGGCCTGGGCCGCTCTTTCCGTCCTGCCATGATCGGCGTACGACCCGTCCTGGGTGGGTCGAGCCGGGCATGATACAGGCAAAACCGCCTTGCTGCCAGCCCCTGCCCCGCTTTCACCGGCAACCCGCGGCCTGCCGGAAAAGCAAAGGGACGCCAGCGGCGCCCCCTTACCCTGAACCATTCAGCCAGGCGCCCCGGAAGGCGGCCCGTCAGGCCTCAGGTCTTCTTCTTCGGCGCGATCATCATGACCATCTGACGCCCTTCCAGGCGCGGACGGGATTCAATGACGATGTCCTCGCCCAGATCGGTCTCGATCCGGTTGGCCATTTCACGGCCCAGTTCCTGGTGGCTCATTTCGCGGCCACGGAAGCGGATGTTGACCTTGATCTTGTCACCATCCTCGAGGAACCCACGCATCTTGCGCAGCTTGATCTGGTAGTCGCCCTCGTCCGTGACCGGACGGAACTTCACTTCCTTGATCTCGACCTGCTTGGTCTTCTTCTTGGCCTCGCTGGCCTTCTTCTGCGCTTCGAACTTGAACTTGCCGAAGTCCATGATCTTGCAGACCGGCGGATCGGCCTGCGGCTGGATCTCGACCAGGTCCAGGCCTTCATCTTCGGCCATGGACAGCGCTTCGTCGCGCGACAACACGCCGATCATTTCTCCGTCACTGCCGATCACGCGGACGCGCGGCACACGGATTTCCTGATTCTTGCGGTTCTGTTTGTTGTCAGGGGTGCTGATATTACGTTCTCCCAAGGGTATCGAACCGGCCCGGGTGCCTGTGCCCCCGGACCGGACCTTTGCTTACGCGCCCTCGGCGTGGAGCCGCTCGATGAAGGCCTGCAGGCTCATGCTGCCCAGGTCTTCGCCAGAACGCGTACGCACCGCCACAGCCCCATTCTCCTTCTCGCGGTCACCGATGACCAGCAGGTAGGGCACGCGCTGCAACGTATGCTCGCGGATTTTATAGCCGATCTTCTCGTTACGCAAATCCGAGCTGACGCGGAAGCCTTGCTCCGCAAGGGTTTTGGTCACGCCCGAGACGTAATCGGCCTGGGCGTCGGTGATGTTGGCCACCACCACCTGGGTCGGCGCCAGCCAGGTCGGGAACTGGCCGGCATGGTGCTCGATCAGGATGCCCAGGAAGCGCTCCATCGAGCCGACGATGGCGCGGTGCAGCATGACCGGATGCTTCTTCTGGCTGTTCTCGTCCACGTACTCGGCGCCGAGGCGGCCCGGCATCATGAAGTCGACCTGCATGGTGCCCAGCTGCCAGGTGCGGCCGATGGCGTCCTTCAGGTGGTACTCGATCTTCGGGCCGTAGAAGGCGCCCTCGCCCGGCAGCTCCTGCCATTCCACGCCACAGCTGGACAGCGCCGAGCGCAGGGCGCCTTCGGCCTTGTCCCAGGTGGCGTCATCGCCAAGGCGCGATTCCGGGCGCAGCGCGATCTTGATCTGGATCTCGTCAAAGCCGAAGTGCTTGTAGACCGCCAGCGCCTGCTGGTGGAACGCGGTCACTTCCGACTCGATCTGGCTCTCGGTGCAGAACACATGGCCGTCGTCCTGGGTGAAGCCGCGCACGCGCAGGATGCCGTGCAGCGCGCCGGACGGCTCGTTGCGGTGGCAGGAACCGAACTCGCCGTAACGGATCGGCAGGTCGCGGTAGCTGTGCAGGCCCTGGTTGAACACCTGCACATGGCCAGGGCAGTTCATCGGCTTGACCGCGTAGGTGCGCTTCTCCGACTCGGTGAAGAACATGTTGTCCTGGTAGTTGTCCCAGTGGCCGGACTTCTTCCACAGGCTCACGTCCAGGATCTGCGGGCAACGCACTTCGCCGTAGCCGCTGCTGCGGTAGACCTTGCGCATGTACTGCTCGACCACCTGCCACAGTGCCCAGCCCTTCGGGTGCCAGAACACCAGGCCCGGCGCCTCTTCCTGCAGGTGGAACAGGTCCTGCTGCTTGCCGATGCGGCGGTGGTCGCGCATCTCGGCTTCCTCGATGCGCTTGATGTACGCCTCGAGCTGCTTCTTGTCGGCCCAGGCAGTGCCGTAGATGCGCTGCAGCTGCTCGTTCTGCGCATCGCCGCGCCAGTAGGCACCGGAAATGCGGGTCAGCTTGAAGGCCTTCAGGAAGCGGGTATTCGGCACGTGCGGGCCGCGGCACATGTCCACGTATTCCTGGTGGTAGTACATGCCCATCGCCTGGATGTCATCGGACATGTCCTCGATCAGGCGCAGCTTGTAGTCCTCGCCACGGGCCTTGAAGATCTCGATCACTTCGGCGCGCGGGGTCATCTTCTTGATGACGTCGTAGTCCTGGGCGATCAGTTCACCCATGCGCTTCTCGATCGCGGCCATGTCGTCCGGGGTGAACGGGCGCTCGGAGTAGATGTCGTAGTAGAAGCCTTCGGCGATCACCGGGCCGATGACCATCTTCACATCCGGGTACAGCTGCTTGACGGCATGGCCGACCAGGTGGGCGCAGGAGTGGCGGATGATCTCCACGCCCTCCTCGTCCTTGGCGGTGATGATGCGCAGGCTGGCATCGTGATCGATGACGTCGCTGGCATCGACCAGCACGCCATCGACCGAACCGGCGATGGTGGCCTTGGCCAGGCCGGCGCCGATCGACTGGGCGACGTCCATGACGCTGACGGGGTTTTCGAACTCGCGGCGGCTGCCGTCGGGAAGGGTAATGTTGATCATCGCAGTGGCTTCGTGCGGGGCCCGCGCGGCGGGCTGGAAAGCGTTCCCGGGCCGTTGCCCGGGCAATAAAAAAGCGCCGCGAGGGCGCCTGCAACACAGGGCCTTCGGGGGCAGGTCAACAGTGGGCGGAGGTAGTGCTCATGTCGCACGCTCGGCCGGCGCTGGGCGCGGGCCACCTTGTTCCAGTCAGGGTTCTTCGGTGATCTTAAACCAGCGCACGGGAAAGCCCAAGGGCTGCCGTACGGTCCGCTGAATGGCGAGTGCTGGCGGCGTGAAAACGCAATGATTACCATGTCCGCGCAGCCCGCCCCGTGCCAGCCTGCCCGCTTTCCCCAGGACCTCGTGATGCGCCACCCGCTCCGACCGGCCCCCGCCGGCCCCGCCCGTGCCCCGCGTTCGCCGGCCCGCTGCCACGGCGGCCGCCAGCGATGATCACCGTCGGCCTCTCCACGCTGGGCTTCTGCAGCCTGGGCATGCTGGCGGCGATGTTCTCGGCACTGGCCTTCTATGCCGCCTCGCCGCACTGCCGCTGGCCCCGCCTGCGCCGCGCCGGCCGGCTCGGCCGCCAGATCGGCGTGGTCGCCGCTGCGGCCGCATTGTGGTTGTGGATGGCCGAGCTCGGCGTAGCCGCGGGCCTGGTGGCGATGCTGTGCACCTGGATGCTGGCCGCGATGCTGCTGCCGGCGCTGGCCGCCTGGCATCGCCCGGGCACGGGGTCACCCTGATGTGGCCGCGCGCCTTTGCCGGCATCATCGCCGGCTTCCTGCTCGCAGCCGCCGTCACCGGCCTGCTGGCCTGGCTGCCACCGGGCCCGTGGCAGCGTGCGCTGGTGCCGACCCTGATTGCCTTCATCCCGTTGTGGATGCTGGCCGCCCTGTGGGCGTTCAGCTTCCGCAGCGCACTGCGCGCCTGGCTGGTGCTGGGCGGCAGCGCCGCCGTTGGCTTCGCCGTGCTCGCGCTGCTGCGCCTGACCGGCGCGGTGCAATGAGATCCCTGCCATGAAGTTCAGTTCGCAGACCCTGCGCACGTTCACCACCCTGCACACCTGGGTCGGCCTGGTCGCCGGCTTCGGCCTGTTCGTGGCCTTCTACGCAGGTGCGCTGACCCTGTTCCATCACGACCTGCCGCTGTGGCAGACCCCGGGCGCAGCCACGGCGTTGCCGGCCGGACTGGATGACGCGCAGTACCTGCTGGAAGACGTGCTGGCGGCCCATCCGGAAGCGCGCCGCCACGTGGGCATGACGTTCCCCGGCGCCGAGCACCCGCAGCCACTGGCGTACTGGCAGGCCGACGACGGCAGCTGGCGCTATGCCTGGCCGGGCCAGATCGCCGGCAGCCCGGCCCCGCCGCAGACCGGACTGGCAGAACTGGTCAACGAACTGCACTACAGCCTCGGCCTGCCGGTGGCCGGCGTCTACGTGATGGGTATCGTCAGCCTGCTGTATGGCATGGCGCTGCTGAGCGGGCTGGTGATCCATCTGCCGAAGCTGTTCGGCGACCTGTTCGCGCTGCGGCCGGGCCGCAACCTGAAGCAGCTGTGGCAGGACGCGCACAATGTGATCGGCGTGCTCAGCCTGCCCTTCCACCTGATGTTCGCGGTCACGGGCGCCCTGCTCTGCCTGGTGTTCGTGCAGATGGCCCTGCTCAATCCGCTGATCTACGACGGCAAGGCACTGCAGGCGGTACCGACGGCGATGGACACCGCGCCGGTGCGCGAGGCCAGTGGCATTCCGGCGCCGCCGGGCAGCCTGCGCGTGCTGCATGCGCGCGCACTTGAAGTCGCCCGCGCACAGGGCGTGGCCAACTTCGAGCCGGCCTACCTGAAGCTGGCCAACGCCGGCGACGCCAACGCCACCATCGAGATCACCGGCGAGGCCAGTGGCACCCTCGGCCCGCTTGGCGCCGTGGCGTTGGATGTGGCCAGCGGCGACCTGCTGGCCTCCCAGCTGCCGGGCCAGCGCGATGCCAACCACGCCACCCTCAGTGCCGCCTATGCACTGCACTTCGGTGAGTTCGGCAACGGCGTGGTGGTCTGGCTGTACTTCCTGCTCGGCCTCGGCGGTGCGTTCCTGTTCTACTCCGGCAACCTGCTGTGGATCGAGTCGCGGCGCAAGCGTCGCCAGCCGCACCAGCCGCGTGCCGGTGTGAACATGGCGCGGGCCACGGTCGGCGTCTGCATCGGCCTGTGCGTGGCGATCTCGGTCGCGTTCGTCACCGCACTGGTGCTGGAGCGGCTGGCACCGTCGGCCGTCGACCACGGCATCCGCTGGGCCTGCTTCGGCAGCTGGGCGGCCTGTGCGCTGTGGGCCGCGCTGCGTCGCCCGGCGCAGGCCGCACGCGAACTGCTGTGGGCCGCGGCGATCAGCACCGCGCTGGTGCCGGTGCTGCACGGCGCGCTCAATGGAGATTGGCTGTGGCGCGCGGCCGCGCGGGGGCACTGGCCCCTGTTCTGGGTCGATGCCATCGCGCTGGCGATGGCCTTCGGCTTCGCCCGCCTGGCCGTGGCCAGCCAGCGGCGCGCCCGCAGCGGCGACCCCAACAGCGTCTGGGCCAACTAAGCTTTCGCCGGGCATGGCCCGGCGCTACCGCTGCGGGTGTTCTTCGCCCGGGTAACGACTTATTTCGATCAGGTTGCCATCCGGGTCGCGGACGTACACCGATTCGATCGGCCCCAGCGCACCGGTGCGTGCGACCGGCCCCTGCTCCACCGCCACGGCATGCGCCCGCAGGTGTGCCAGCACATCGGCCGTCGCTGTGCGCGTGACCAGGCACAGGTCGGCACTGCCCGGCGTCGGCCGCAGCGCGTGCGGTTGCAGCGGTGCGCTGGCCGGATGCAGGTTGATTTTCTGCTGGCCGAACTGCAGCGCGGTGCGACCGGCACCGAAGCGCACGATCTGCATGCCGAGCACGCGCTGGTAGAAATCACAGCTGCGTTCGATGTCGGCGACGGTGAGGACCAGGTGGTCCAGGCGTTCGAGATGGATCATGCGCAAAGCGTAGCGCCGCCGGCGTCGTCGCAGTGTGCGGTGTCGGGCCGGTGGCGTTGCCGCACGGCGCCGGGCGTGACCCGGCGCCGCCGACTCAATCGCCGATGCGCGCTTTCTGCCACGGGCCGAGCATGGCGTTGAGCAGGCTGGCCTGCCCGTCGTCGCCGGTCAGTTCCCACATGAACACCCCGGCCAGGCCCTGCTCGCGGGCGAACTGGGCACGCAGGCCGATCGAGCGCGGGTCTTCATAGCTGATGAAGATCTTCTGCCCGGCGTTGTACAGCCACGGGCTCTGCGCCTGCGGTTGCCAGTGCTTGGTCCAACCCGGCTGGTCGAGATAACGCGCTTTGATCACCCGCCAGTCGCCGGCATCGGCGGGTGCGCTGTAGGGCTGATACAGGCCATCCGGCGCATCACCGGTAACCTTGAAGCCGCGCCCGTAGAAAGGCACGCCCAGCACCAGCTTGTCGGCCGGCACGCCGTGCTCGCGGTAGTACTGCACCGCACCGGCCACGTTGTTCCAGCGCCGCAGTTCCGGCGCCAGCGGATCGGCCGGCACTTCATGCAAGGGCGCATTGAAGGTCGACACCGAAGAGAAGCCGGTGCCCATGTCGTAGCTCATCAGGTTGATGAAATCCAACACCTTGGCCAGCGCCGGCAGGTCGTAACTCGCGGCCGGATCGTAAGGACCGTCGGTCTGCAGGCGTCCAGCGGCCAGCGCGGCAGTCAGCAGCATCGGCTGTCCCGCCTTGCGGCCGCGCGCGTCGAGTGCCTGGCGGAACGCCTGCGCGAGCAGGGTCAGGTTGGCGCGATCCTGCGGGCGGTGCGCCAGCTCCTTCGGCCCGCCACTGACCGGAAATTCCCAGTCGATGTCGACGCCGTCGAAACTGCCCGCGTGGCGATCGAAGAACAGCGCCATGCACGAGTCGACCATGCGCCTGCGGCTGGCCTCGGTCAGTGCCGCATCGGAGAACCCGCCTGCGCCCCAGCCCCCAATCGAGATCAGCGTGCGCAGGTGCGGATGCGCCCTCTTGAGCTCGGCCAACGCGGCGAAGTTCTTCGGCGCTTCCGCGCCGACCGTGCAGCGCCCGTCCTCGAGGGTGGAGAACGCATAGAACAGGTGCGTCAGGCGCTCGGCCGGAATGTTCGAGACCGGATAGCGCTCGGCCGAACCGCCCGGGTAGTAAGCGCCGAAGATCGGCGGCTGTGCGGGCCGCGCATGCGCGGCGATGGGCAAGGCACCGGCAATCAGCACGGCAAGGACGGCCACGGTCTGGCGGAACATGGGATCTCCCGGTTCGAAGGCGCAGCCACGTTAGCAAACGGATGGGGCGTCGGGACGCATGTCGCGGCATGTCGTCCCATGGACAGGCGCGATCCGTACAACCATGACAGAACGATGGCCACGTCGCGGCTTCCATGCACTGCAGCAGGACATGCAGCGACCTGGACTAGCGGCACTTCATGACATCAAGGCAAAGAAAAAGCGGGCCGAAGCCCGCTTTTTCATTTCAGCAATTCCAGAAGCGTGTCAACCAAGGTTGACAGCTACCGTAATCGACCTGAGGTCGATTACTCGGCGCTGACGGCGTCGCCTTCTTCCACGGCCTTCATCGACAGGCGGATACGGCCCTGCTTGTCGACTTCCAGCACCTTGACCTTGACCACATCGCCTTCCTTCAGCACGTCGCCGACCTTCTCGACGCGATCGCTGGAGATCTGCGACACGTGGACCAGGCCGTCCTTGCCCGGCAGGATCGTGACGAACGCACCGAAGTCCATGATCTTGGCGACCTTGCCTTCGTAGATGCGGCCCGGCTCGACGTCCGAGGTGATCTGCTCGATGCGGGCCTTGGCGGCCTGGGCAGCGATGGCATTGACCGAAGCGATGACGATGGTGCCGTCATCCTGGATGTCGATCTGGGTGCCGGTTTCCTTGGTGATGGCCTGGATGGTCGAACCGCCCTTGCCGATCACTTCGCGGATCTTGTCCGGGTGGATCTTGATGGTCAGCAGGCGCGGCGCGTAGTCCGACAGCTCTTCACGCGGCGCGGTCAGGCCGTGGGCCATTTCGCCCAGGATGTGCAGGCGGCCAGCCTTGGCCTGCTGCAGGGCCTGCTTCATGATCTCTTCGGTGATGCCTTCGATCTTGATGTCCATCTGCAGGGCGGAGATGCCCTCAGCGGTACCGGCCACCTTGAAGTCCATGTCGCCCAGGTGATCTTCGTCACCCAGGATGTCGGACAGGACGACGAAGCGCTCGCCTTCCTTGACCAGGCCCATGGCGATACCGGCCACCGGCGCCTTCACCGGCACGCCGGCGTCCATCAGGGCCAGCGACGAGCCGCAGACCGACGCCATCGACGAAGAACCGTTCGACTCGGTGATTTCCGAGACGACGCGGATGGTGTACGGGAACGATTCCAGCGACGGCATGACAGCCAGCACGCCACGCTTGGCCAGGCGACCGTGGCCGATTTCGCGGCGCTTCGGGCCCATCATGCGGCCGCACTCACCCACCGAGAACGGAGGGAAGTTGTAGTGGAACAGGAAGTTTTCCTTGTACTCACCGGCAACGGCGTCGATGACCTGGCCGTCACGGGCGGTGCCCAGCGTGATGGTCACGATGGCCTGGGTTTCGCCACGGGTGAACAGCGAGGAGCCGTGGGTACGCGGCAGCACGCCGGTCTTCACGGTGATCGGGCGGACGGTGTCCAGCGCACGGCCGTCGATGCGGACCTTGGTGTCCAGCACCGAGTCACGCATGGTGCGGTATTCCAGTTCGCCGAATTCCTTCGACAGCTCGGCCGGGTTCCAGCCTTCGGCGGCCACGCGGCCGGCCAGGGCTTCGAACACGTCCTTCTTGATCGCCGAGATGGCGTCACGGCGCTGCAGCTTGTCACGCACCTGGAAGGCTTCGCCCAGGCGCGGGCCGATGGCTTCCTTCAGGGCGGAGATCAGCGCGTCGTTCTTGGCCGGGGCTTCCCAGGTCGACGGCTTGGTGCCGGCTTCGACGGTCAGTTCGTTGATCGCGTTGATGACCTTCTGCATTTCGCGGTGACCGAAGGTCACGGCGCCCAGCATCACTTCTTCGGACAGCAGCGCGGCTTCGGATTCGACCATCAGCACGGCGTTGGAGGTACCGGCGACGACCAGTTCCAGCTGCGAGTCAGCCAGTTCGCTGACGGTCGGGTTGAGGATGTACTCGCCGTTCTTGTAACCGACCTTGGCAGCGCCGATCGGACCCATGAACGGGGTGCCGGCCAGGGCCAGGGCAGCCGAGGCACCGATCAGGGCCGGAATGTCACCGTCCACGTCCGGGTTCAGCGACATCACCGTGGCGATGATCTGCACTTCGTTCTTGTAGTCTTCCGGGAACAGCGGGCGGATCGGACGGTCGATCAGACGCGAGATCAGGGTTTCCTTCTCGGTCGCACGGCCTTCACGCTTGAAGAAACCACCCGGGATACGGCCGCCGGCGTAGAACTTTTCCTGATAATCGACGGTCAGCGGGAAGAAGTCCTGGCCTTCGCGCGCGCTCTTGGCGGCGACGGCGGTGACCAGCAGTACGGTGTCGTCCATCTTGACGATGACGGCGCCGCTGGCCTGACGGGCGACTTCGCCGGTCTCAAGCGTGACGGTGTGCTTGCCGTACTGGAAGGTTTTGGTGATTTTTGCCACGGAGGGTGTCCTTGGGGATGCTGTCTGCGAATTTGGACCGTCGGCGACCCTTGCCGCCAGCGGGTGGCCGGATCGTTCCGGCCTGAATCGGGGATTGCGGTACTACAAAACAAAACCGCGGCGCATCGCTGCGCCGCGGGGGATTCGTTGCTTAGCGACGCAGGCCAAGCTTCTCGATCAGGGCCTTGTAGCGCTCGACGTCCTTCTTCTTCAGGTAGTCGAGCAGGCTGCGACGGCGGTTGACCATCTGCAGCAGGCCGCGGCGGCTGTGGTGGTCCTTCTTGTGGGTCTTGAAGTGGCCGGTCAGCAGTTCGATGCGGGCGGTCAGCAGGGCCACCTGGACTTCCGGGGAGCCGGTGTCAGCGGCGCTGCGCTTGTTGTCTTCAATGACCTTCTGGGTGTCGATCGACATTTTCTTTTTTCTCTGTGATGCGTGGCCGGCAGGAACGCGCTTCGCGCACCGCCAGGCTCGCCGTGGACTACAAGGATGAAACCTGCGCGGGGCAGGCTGCCGGAAAACGGCCGCGAAATTGTAACGGCCGGGGGCTTCCGGGACAAGGACCGGGGCTGAACCGGGAGGCCCGGGTCAGAGGTTGAAACGACGCTGCGGGGCCAGCAGGCCACTCTCATCGACCTGGCCCAGGCCCTGGACAGCATCGTCCGGTCCAAACACGGCCACCAGGCCACGGGGCCAGGACAGGTCGCGCTGGCGCTGGCCGACGCAGAACCGGTGGGCCTGCTCGGCATCGAGGTCGACCCGGGGGTATTCCGCCAGGCCGGCCGCCAGCGGCAGCAGCAGCGCGTCCATGCCCGCCTCGTCCCCGGCCTCGGCCATCGCCCGCAGCTGGTCCAGGGTGACCATGGCCGGCTCGCGGAACGGCTCGACCCACAGCCGGCGCAGCGCACTGATATGGGCGCCACAGCCCAGGCGTTCGCCGAGGTCGCGGGCCAGGCTGCGGATGTAGGTGCCGGAGCCACAGGTCACGCGCAGCCGCAGCCGTTCCGGCTGCTGCTCGAGTACGTCGATGGCGTGCACCTGCACCTCGCGTTCGGGCGCCTCGATGACATCACCGCGGCGTGCCTTCACATACAGCGGTTCACCGCCCTGCTTCAGCGCCGAATAGATCGGGGCACGCTGGCGGATGTTGCCGGTCAAAGGCGCCAGCGCCGCCTGCAGGGCTTCGGCGCTGATTGCCGGCACCGGGCGCTGCAGCAGCACCTGGCCTTCGGCATCGTCGGTATCGGTGGTCTGGCCGAGCACGATCTCGGCATCGTAGGCCTTGGCCGACCCCAGCAGCAGGCCAGCGATCTTGGTCGCCTCGCCGAAGCACAGCGGCAGCAGGCCGGTGGCGAGCGGGTCGAGGCTGCCGGTGTGGCCGCCCTTCTCGGCGCGGAACAGGCGGCGCGCCACCTGCAGGGCGGCGTTGGAGCTCATGCCGGTCGACTTGTCGAGCAGCAGGATGCCATCCAGGCGGCGGAACTGAATTCGGGTCATGACAGGATTGTGTAGCGCCGAGCCATGCTCGGCTTCCGCAGCGATGCGCGAGATCAAAAGCAGCCGAGCATGGCCCGGCGCTACAGGAACATTATTCGTCGTCGCTCTCGCGACGCTTCTCGGCGGCCAGCGTATCGGGCAGGTCGCGCAGGATGTTGTCGATGTGCTCACCACGGTCGACCGAGTCGTCGTAGTGGAAGTGCAGTTCCGGCACGTGGCGCAGCTTCATCGCACGCGCCAGGTCCATGCGCAGTCGGTAGCCCAGCTCCTTCAGGCCGGCCACGGCCTCGGCGGAGCGCTCGGGCATCAGCGCGGTGACGAACACCTTGGCATGGGCCATGTCACGGGTGATTTCCACGTCGGACACGCTCACCGAGGGCAACCCATGCTCGCGCACGGCGTTGTGCACCAGGGTGCCGAGTTCACGGCGCAGCTGGGCGGAGACACGGTCGGTTCGATGGAAAGTCTTGGGCACGAGGAGCTCTTGGTTCAGTTGTCGCCCGACCAACGGTCGGGCGCTACATCTACATGGTACCCGACCGTGGGTCGGGTTCTACAGCATGGCAGGGCCCGACCGGGCTCTACCCTGGCAGGGCCCCACCGGGCTCTTCCTTGGCAGGGCCCGTCCGGGCTCTACCAGGGCAGGGCCCGACCGCTGGTCGGGCCACCGTGCAGCATTACAGGGTGCGCGGCACTTCGATGCGCTCGAAGCACTCGATCTGGTCGCCCGGCTTGACGTCGTTGTAGGCCTTCACCGCGATACCGCATTCGGTACCGTTGCGGACTTCCTCGACGTTCTCCTTGAAGCGGCGCAGCGATTCCAGTTCGCCCTCGAAGATCACCACGCTGTCGCGCAGGACGCGGATCGGCTTGTTGCGCTTGACCACACCCTCGATGACCATGCAGCCGGCGACGGCACCCAGCTTCGAGCTGCGGAAGACGTCGCGGACCTCGGCGATACCGATGATCTCTTCGCGGATTTCCACGCCCAGCAGACCGGAAGCCACCTGCTTCACCTGGTCGATCACGTCATAGATGATCGAGAAGTAACGCAGGTCGACACCGTTGGATTCGATGATGCGACGCGCCGAAGCGTCCGCACGCACGTTGAAGCCGATGACGGTGGCCTTCGACGCGGCTGCCGAGTTGGCGTCCGACTCGGTGATGCCGCCCACACCGGAGTGGATCACGTTGATGCGGATGTCGTCGTTGGACAGCGCGACCAGTGCCTGGCTCAGGGCCTGCACCGAACCCTGCACGTCGGCCTTGATGACCAGGTTGAGGACCTGCTGGCCCTCGCCCTTGCCCAGGGTCGCCATGATGTCTTCCATGCGGCTGCCGGCAGTAGCGACCAGGCGCGATTCACGGCGCTTGGTCTCACGCTGCTGGGCCACGTCCTTGGCCAGGCGCTCGTCCTCGACCACCACGAAGTCGTCACCCGCTTCGGGCACGCCGGACAGGCCCAGGACCTGCACCGGAATGGACGGGCCGGCGAACTCCGGCTGCTTGCCGGTCTCGTCGAACAGCGCACGCACGCGGCCGTACTGGATGCCGCACACCAGGTAGTCGCCCTTCTTCAGGCGGCCCTGCTGCACCAGCACCGTCGCGACCGGGCCGCGGCCCTTGTCCAGCGACGATTCGATCACCACGCCGGAGGCGCGGCCTTCATCGACCGCCTTCAGTTCCAGCAGTTCGGCCTGGATCGAGATGGCGTCCAGCAGGTCGTCGATGCCCAGGCCGGTCTTGGCCGAGATCTCCACCATCTGGGTGTCACCACCGAAGTCTTCGGCCACGACCTGCTCGGACAGCAGTTCGTTCTTGACCCGCATCGGATCCGCGTCGGACTTGTCGATCTTGTTGATCGCCACGATCAGCGGCACACCCGCCGAACGGGCGTGCTGGATCGCTTCCTTGGTCTGCGGCATGACGCCGTCATCGGCGGCCACGACCAGCACCACGATGTCGGTCAGCTTGGCGCCGCGCGCACGCATCGAGGTGAAGGCGGCGTGGCCCGGGGTGTCCAGGAAGCTGATCACGCCCTTGGGCGTGTCCACGTGGTAGGCACCGATGTGCTGGGTGATGCCGCCCGCTTCGCCGGTGGCGACCTTGGTGCGGCGGATGTAATCCAGCAGCGAGGTCTTGCCGTGGTCGACGTGGCCCATGATGGTGACCACCGGCGGACGCTGGGTGGCCTCGCCCTGGTTTTCACCGGCGGAGGCCAGCAGTGCGTCTTCGGCGTCGTTGTCGTTGGCACGGATCGCCTTGTGGCCGAGTTCTTCGGTCACCAGTGCGGCGGTGTCGTGGTCGATGGACTGGGTGATGGTCGCCATCACGCCCATCTTGAACAGCGCCTTGACCACCTCGCCGCCCTTCAGCGCCAGCTTCTGCGCCAGGTCGGCCACGGTGATGGTGTCGCCGATCGCCACTTCACGCACCACCGGTGCGGTCGGACGCTCGAAGGCGTGCGGACCGGCATTGTTGCCACCGCGCGACATGTCGCGACGGCCACCGGCCTGGTTGCGGCCGCCCGGACGACCCCGGGTGCTGCTGTTGTTGCTGTTGCCACGACGCGCACGATCGGCGGCCGACAGGTGCATCTGGCCGGCGAAACGGTCACCCGGGCCACGCTCGTTGCGCGGCGCGCTGCGGTTGTTGCGGTCGTCGTTGCGCGGCGGCGGCGGTGCACCACGCGGCGCAGCCGGGGCTGCGGCCGGGGTACGCGGCGGGCGCGGCGCGGTTTCGTCGATCGGAGCACGCTTGGGCTTGCTGGCAGCCAGCGTCTCGGCCGCCTTGGCGGCAGCCGCAGCTTCCTCGGCGGCCTTCTTCTCGGCCTCGGCGCGTTCCTTGGCGGCGGCCTCTTCCTCACGGGCACGGACGATGGCTTCGTCGCGCAGACGATCCTTTTCGGCCAGGGCCTGCTGTTCGGCGAGGTTGCGCGCGCGCGACTCTTCCAGCTTGCGCAGGATGTCGGCGCGCTCTTCGTCCGGCGTCATGGCGCGAGCACCATCCTTGACGTAGGTCCGCTTCTGGCGCACCTCGACATTCACGGTCGTCTTGCTGCGACCGGAATTGACCGTCACTTCCTGCTGCTTCCGGCGGTTGAGCGTGATCTTCTTTGCAGACTGATCGGTCTCTTCCGGGGCCTGCTCGGGCTTGCCGTGCGAACGACGAAGGAAGCCCAGGAGCTTCACCTTCTCGGAGCTGGTCACGACCTGGTCGGGACCGCTGAACTTCATGCCGGCACCGGCCAGCTGTTCCAGCAGTTTTTCGACCGGCGTGTTGACCAGTTCGGCAAGCTTGCGGATGGTGGTTTGCTGCGACATTCGGATCCTATGATCTTGTGGGCGCCCCCCCGCATCTGGAGGTGGCGCGGATTCTACGCCCTGAGCGGCTCAGGGCCCTGTTCATTGCCGGCTCATTCGCCGCGTTCCAGTCGGGCGATCTCCTCGGCACGGGCGGCCAGGATCAGCGCAGCGGCGCGCGCCTGATCCAGTCCTTCGATGCCGAAGTCCATGACCTCGTCGGCGGCCAGGTCGGACAGATCCTCGCTGGTACGCACGCCGTGGCCGGCCAGCGCGTACGCGGTGGCTTCGTCCATGCCCTTCAGGGACAGCAGGTCCTGCGCCGGCTGGCCGTCTTCAAGGCCTTCTTCGACTGCCAGGGCCTCATTGAGCAGCGCATCGCGGGCACGAGCGCGCAGCTCTTCGACGATGTCCTCGTCGAAACCTTCCACGGCCAGCAGTTCGCCGACCGGGACATATGCGATTTCCTCGACGGTGCCGAAGCCTTCGCTGACCAGGATGCCGGCGATTTCCTCGTCCACTTCCAGCTTGTCCATGAACAGCTGGCGGGCGGCAGCCTGCTCGGCCTCCGACTTGGCGGTGACCTGGTCCTGGGTCATCACGTTGAGCTGCCAGCCGGTCAGGCGGCTGGCCAGGCGCACGTTCTGGCCGCCCTTGCCGATCGCCTGGGCCAGGCGGTCTTCGGCAACGGCCAGGTCCATCGAGTGCTTGTCTTCATCGACGATGATCGACTGCACTTCGGCCGGTGCCATCGCGTTGATGACGAAGTTGGCCGGGTTGTCGTTCCACAGCACGATGTCCACGCGCTCGCCATTGAGCTCGTTGGACACGGCCTGCACGCGCGAACCGCGCATGCCGATGCAGGCACCGATCGGATCGGTGCGCTGGTCGTGGGCCAGCACGGCGATCTTGGCGCGGTCGCCCGGGTCACGTGCACAGGCCTTGATTTCCACCAGGCCCTGGCCGACTTCCGGCACTTCCAGCTTGAACAGCTCGATCATGAATTCCGGCGCGGCGCGGCTGATGAACAGCTGCGGGCCACGCGGCTCGGAACGCACTTCGGCCAGGTAACCACGCACGCGGTCACCGGCGCGCAGCACGTCGCGCGGGATGCCCTTGTCCTTCGGAATGAAGCCTTCGGCGTTGCCACCCAGGTCGACATAGATGTTGCCGCGCTCGGCGCGCTTGACCACGCCGGTGATCAGTTCACCCACGCGATCCTTCCACGCATCCACGACCTGCTGGCGCTCGGCTTCGCGCACGCGCTGGACGATGACCTGCTTGGCCGCCTGGGCAGCGATGCGGCCGAAATCCGGGTTCTCGATCTGCTCTTCGATGTAGTCGCCGACCTCGACGCCCTCGGCTTCGTCGACGGCGTCCATCAGGCGGATCTGGCGGTCGGGCGATTCCATGACCACGTCATCGGCCACCACTTCCCAGCGGCGGAAGGTTTCGTAGCTGCCATCCTTGTGGTCGATGACCACGCGGGTCAGCACTTCCTCGTCGGGATAGCGCTTCTTCGCTGCCGAGGCCAGGGCGGCCTCGATGGCATCGAAGATCACTTCACGCGGCACGCCCTTCTCGTTGGCGACTGCGTCGACTACCAGCAACAGTTCCTTGCTCATTGGCTCACTCCGCGCGCGGCTTCTTTGCCGCCGGCTCGTTGGAAGAAGAATTCGTGTTCGGCTTCGGACGCTTCGGTGCCGGACCGGTCGGCTTGCTCGGGGCCAGCCCCAGCGCCACCCAGTCGGGCATGATCCGTGCCTTGTCGATGTTGTCGGCCGACACGACCACTTCGGCCTTGTCGACGATGAACGTGATGGTCCCCGCCGCCTCGTCGGTCGCTTCGATACGACCCTGCAGGCGACGACGGTTGTCCTGCGGCAGCTTCAGCGTGACCTTGGCCGATTCGCCCTGGTGGCGGGCAAACTGCTCCAGGTTGAACAGCGGCCGGTCCACGCCCGGCGAGGACACTTCCAGCGTGTAATTGCCGCTGATCGGGTCCTCGACGTCCAGCTGCGCCGACACTTCGCGGCTGACCCGCTCGCAGTCGTCGACATTGATGATGCGCTCGGGCTGTTCAGCCAGCGGCACGTCGATGTAAAGGCGCAGGGTCGCACCGCCGGGGGCCGGCAGATACTCAACGCCCAGCAGCTCCAGGCCCAGCGACACAACGGTCGGGGCGAGCAGATTCGCGATGTCGGTTGCCTTGTCGCTCACAGCCTGCCTTGATCTCTATGGTTGGGTGCCGGCCTTGGCCGGCGTGGAAACATGACGCCCCGGAAACGACAAAGGGCCCGCTGGGCCCCTTTTCCGGAAAGACTCCGGTGACTGGATTCCGGTTGCAACCCGCATGGCCTGCCGGTTGCGGCCCTCCTTCCGGATCTGGACTCCCGCCGGGAGACCGCCTTCAGGGGTACTGCTAGGCCGCTGATGATAGCGGCTGCACCGCGCTGGTGCAAGGTGCGGACCCGGGGTCAGATCCCTTTTGCCGTGGAAGAGGGATCTGACCCCGATCACGCGGAAACGACGCAGGCCCCAAAGAAAAACGCCTCCGAAGCAGGGCTTCGAAGGCGATTCCTTTACTTGGTAGCGGGGGCAGGATTTGAACCTGCGACCTTCGGGTTATGAGCCCGACGAGCTGCCAGACTGCTCCACCCCGCATCAGAAGCGGAATTATGAGCGATTGCTTCGAAACATGCAAGCGACCCCTCATTCATCAAACCGGTTGGCGCCGATCCGACGTTGGTAGCGGGGGCAGGATTTGAACCTGCGACCTTCGGGTTATGAGCCCGACGAGCTGCCAGACTGCTCCACCCCGCACCGGAAGTACTTGAACTGCTGCCCCGCCCTTTCGAGGGAGGCTGCCGCAACGATGTTCTGGCTGAACCGCTGCAGTGACAACTCAGGCTGCGCATATTACACGAATCGCGCAGCTTTGTGTCAACTTTTATGCAAGATGCGCAAATGCCTGCTGGCACCAGACCATGATCGGGTTCCAGGCCAGGCCCAGCGCGAGCAGAGCCAGGGCATTCACGCCCAGCACCACGCCCAGCACGCGGTCGTTGCTGCGCGGCATGGCCTCGCCCACCGGCTCATCGAAGTACATGACCTTGATGACGCGCAGGTAGTAGAAGCAGCCGACCACGGCGCAGAGCACGCCGAGGATGGCCAGCCACAGCAGGCCGCCGTTGACGGCCGCGCCCAGCACCGCCAGCTTGGTCCAGAAGCCCAGGAACGGCGGGATGCCGGCCAGCGACGCCATGATGCACAGCACCAGGCCGGCCATCCACGGGTTGCGGGCGTTCAGGCCCTTGAAGTCCTCGATGTTCTCGGCTTCAAAGCCGGCACGCGACAGCGCGATGATCGCGCCGAAGGCCGCGGTGGACATGATCGCGTAGGCCAGTGCGTAGAACAGCGCGGCGGCGTAGCCCTGCGAACCGCCACCGGCGATGCCCATCAGCAGGAAGCCGATGTGCGAGACGGTGGAGAACGCCAGCATGCGCTTGAGGTTGCTCTGCGCGATGGCCATCAGGTTGCCGATGACCAGCGATACCGCGGCCAGGCCGGCGATCAGCAGCTGCAGTTCGGTCGACAGCGGACCCACGCCCATTTCCAGCAGGCGGTAGGCCATGCCGAACGCGGCCAGCTTCGGCGCCGAGCTGATGAACAGTGCGATCGGTGCCGGGGCACCCTGGTACACGTCCGGCAGCCACATGTGGAACGGCGCGGCACCCAGCTTGAAGGCGACGCCGGCGATCATGAACACCGCACCGGTGATCAGCAGCACGCGCTCTTCCGAGTGCGGGATGGCCTCACGGATCACATCCAGGTGCAGGCTGCCGGTGGCGCCGTAGATCAGCGACATGCCGTACAGCAGCAGGCCCGAGGCCAGCGAACCCAGCACGATGTACTTCATCGCCGCTTCCGAGGCCAGGCCGCTTTCGCGGTTGCTGGCGACCAGGGCGTAGGAGCACAGCGCCAGCAGTTCCAGGCCCAGGTAGACCATCAGCAGGCTGCCGGCCGAGACCAGGATCATCATGCCGGCGGTGCCGAACAGGATCAGCACCGGGATCTCGCCCTGGAACAGGTCGCGGTCACGCAGGTAGCGCCAGCCGTAGACCAGGGTCAGGCCGCTGAGCAGCACGATCCCGGTCTTCATCACGTCCGCGGCGGTATCGCGCACGAACATGCCATGGAAGACCTCGCCCTGCCCGCCCACGCCGGTGGCCAGCATGAACAGCACCACGGCCAGCGCAGCGAGCGAGAACAGGTGGGTGACGATCTTGTTCCGGTTGCTGACGAACAGGTCGAGGATCATCAGGGCGAAGGCGCTGCCGATCAGCACCAGCTCGGGAGCGAGCGGTGGCAGGTCAGCGGCGGTCAATGGCAGCAGCGGCGAGGTGGTCATCATCAAATCCTGGAATTACAGCAGCTTGCTGGATGCGATCTGCATCGCCAGCTTCGCGATCGAGGGCTCCATCAGGTCGGTCAGCGGCTTGGGGTAGATGCCCAGGGCCAGCACGCCGATGGCGAACACGCCCAGCACCAGCCATTCGCGGCCGTTGATGTCCTTCAGTTCGGCAACATGGCTGTTGGCCACTTCACCGAAGAAGATGCGCTTGTACAGCCACAGGGTGTAGGCGGCGCCGATGATCAGGGTGGTGGCCGCGCCCAGGGCGATCCACGGATTACGCTGGAAGGCCGACAGGATGACCATGAACTCGCCAACGAAGCCGCTGGTACCCGGCAGGCCCGCGTTGGCCATGAAGAACAGCATCGCGAAGGTGGCGAACCACGGCATCACGTTGACCACGCCGCCGTAGTCGGCGATGCGGCGGCTGTGCATGCGGTCGTACAGCACGCCGACGCAGGAGAACATCGCGCCGGACACGAAGCCGTGCGAGATCATCTGCACCATGGCGCCCTGCAGGCCCAGGCGCGCGGCATCGGCGTTGCCGGCTTCACGCACCAGCCACAGCGCGATGAAGGTGCCCAGGGTGACAAAGCCCATGTGCGCGATCGACGAATAGGCGATCAGCTTCTTCATGTCGTCCTGCACCAGGGCGACCAGGCCGACGTAGATCACCGCGATCAGCGACAGTGCGATCACCAGCCAGGCCCATTCCTGCGACGCGTCCGGGACGATCGGCAGGTTGAAGCGCAGGAAGCCGTAGCCACCGATCTTCAGGGCGATCGCGGCCAGGATCACCGAACCGGCGGTCGGCGCTTCCACGTGGGCGTCCGGCAGCCAGGTGTGGACCGGGAACATCGGCACCTTGACCGCGAAGGCGATCAGGAAGGCGAAGAAGATCCAGGTCTGCTCCTTGGCCGACAGCGGCAGCGCGTACAGGTCGGCCAGCTGGAAGCTGCCGCCCTTCATGTACAGGTAGATCAGCGCCACCAGCATCAGCACCGAGCCGAGGAAGGTGTACAGGAAGAACTTCAGCGCGGCGTAGATGCGGCGCGGACCGCCCCAGACACCGATGATCAGGAACATCGGGATCAGCATCGCTTCGAAGAACACGTAGAACAGCATCGCGTCCGTCGCGGCGAAGATGCCGACGGTGACGCCTTCCAGGATCAGGAAGGCCGCCACGTACTGGTTGACGCGCTTGTCGATGGCGCTCCAGGCGCCGATCAGGGCAAGCACGCTGACCAGGGTGGTCAGCAGGATCAGCGCCACGGCAATGCCGTCCACGCCCAGGTTGTAGCCGATCTTGTACGCCGGGATCCAGGCATGGGTCTCGACGAACTGCAGACCATCGACGCCTGCGTTGTAGCCGCTCAGCAGCGAGAGGCTCGCCACGAACGTCAGCACCGCTACGCCCAGCGACGCCCAGCGGGCGGTCTGCGCATCACGGATCGCAAGGATCAGGGCACCACCGATGATCGGCAGCCAGATGAGGACACTGAGTAGAGGCCAGTTCGACACGTCTTCTTATTCCGTACAGGTCATCAACGCAGGTAATGCATCAGCACGCCCAGCAGGGCAATCAGGCCGATGATCATCGCGAAGGCGTAGTGATAGAGGAAACCGGATTGGGTACGACGCAGCACGCCGGCTGCGACGTCCACAACACGTGCCGAGAGATTGACCACGCCGTCGACGATGTTGCTGTCGATCCAGCGCGAGACCTTGCCCAGCTTGACGCTGCCACCGGCAAAGCCATCGATCCACAGCTTGTCGAAGCCGTACTTGTTTTCCAGTACCGACACCAGCGGAGCGAACGTCTTGCGGGCCTTGCCCGACAGGTCCGGCTTCCACAGGTAGAACAGTGCGGCCAGCAGGAAGCCCGCAACGGTCAGCATGAACGCCGGAGCCATCATGCCGTGCAGCGCGAAGGCGACCGGGCCATGGAACTCCTCGCCCAGGAAGCCGATGGTGTTCTTGGCCGGATCGTAGAAGTCGACGATGCCGGTGAAGAACGTGTGCGCCTGGCCCTTGATGGCATCGTGCGCGTGGTTGCCGGCCCAGTCGGTGCCGTACAGCATCGGGCCGATGCTGAAGAAACCGATGGCGATCGACGGGATGGCCAGCAGGATCAGCGGCAGGGTCACCACCCACGGGGTTTCGTGCGGCTCGTGCGGACCGTGGCCATGGCCGTGGTCGTCATGATGCGCATCGCCGTGGTGGGCGTCGGCGGCGTGGTGATCGTCATGGCCGTGGCCATGGGCGTGGTCATCATGCGCGTCGCGGAAACGCTCCTTGCCGTGGAAGGTCAGGAACAGCAGGCGGAAGCTGTAGAAGCTGGTGACGATCACGCCACCCAGCACCGCCCAGTAGCCATAGGTGGCCACCCAGCTGTTGGACAGGTGCGCGTGCAGCTCGGCGGCCTCGATGATGGTGTCCTTCGAGTAGAAGCCGGAGAAGAACGGCGTGCCGACCAGCGCCAGGGTACCGATCCACATGGTGATGAAGGTGATCGGCATGTACTTGCGCAGGCCGCCCATCTTGCGCATGTCCTGCTCGTGGTGCATCGCGATGATGACCGAGCCGGCGCCCAGGAACAGCAGGGCCTTGAAGAAGGCGTGGGTCATCAGGTGGAACACGGCGGCCGAATAGGCCGACACGCCCAGCGCAACCGTCATGTAGCCCAGCTGCGACAGGGTCGAGTACGCGACCACGCGCTTGATGTCGTTCTGCACGATGCCGATCAGGCCGGTGAAGAACGCGGTGGTGGCACCGATGAACAGCACGAAGTTCAGCGCGGTCTGCGACAGCTCGAACAGCGGCGACATGCGGGTGACCATGAAGATACCGGCGGTCACCATCGTCGCGGCGTGGATCAGTGCCGAGATCGGGGTCGGGCCTTCCATCGAGTCCGGCAGCCACACATGCAGCGGGACCTGGGCCGACTTGCCCATGGCACCGATGAACAGGCAGATGCAGATGACGGTGGCGATCGACCAGATCACCGGCTCGTTCAGCAGCTGCATGCCCAGGATCGTGCCGTCCCAGATCTGCAGCTGGGCGCGCGGGTCAGCCAGCATGCCGGCCTGCGAGAACACCTGCGAGTAGTCCAGGGTGCCGAACACCCACAGCACGCCGGCGATGCCCAGCAGGAAGCCGAAGTCACCGACGCGGTTGACCAGGAACGCCTTCATGTTGGCGAAGATCGCGGTCGGGCGCTTGAACCAGAAGCCGATCAGCAGGTACGACACCAGGCCCACCGCTTCCCAGCCGAAGAACAGCTGCAGGAAGTTGTTGCTCATCACCAGGGTGAGCATCGAGAAGGTGAACAGCGAGATGTAGCTGAAGAACCGCTGGTAGCCCGGATCGTCCTGCATGTAGCCGATCGTGTAGATGTGGACCAGCAGCGACACGAAGGTCACCACCACCATCATCATCGCGGTCAGCTTGTCGACCATGAAGCCGACGTGCGCCGAATACTGGCCCACTTCGAAGAACGTGTAGATGTTCTGGTTGAACGGCTGCGCACCGCCCCACAGCAGCTGGTAGAGCGTGTACATCGACAGGCCGCAGGCCACCGCGACGCCAAGGATGGTGATGGTCTGCGCGCCGAAGCGCTTGACCTGGCGACCGAACAGGCCGGCGATGATGCTGCCGAACAGCGGTGCGAGCACCACTGCGATCAACAGACTCTTGGAGAGAGTGATTTCCATCTGTGGATCAGCCCTTCAACGAATCGACTTCGCCGACATTGATCGTGCGGCGTGTACGGAACAGGGTCACCAGGATCGCCAGGCCGATGGCGGCTTCCGCGGCGGCGACGGTCAGGATGAAGAACACGAACAGCTGGCCGGACGGATCGCCCAGCTGACGCGAGAAGCCGACGAAATTGATGTTCACCGACAGCAGCATCAGTTCGATCGACATCAGCAGGACGATGACGTTCTTCCGGTTGAGGAAGATGCCGGCCAGGCTGATGGCGAACAGCACCGCGCCCAGCGCGAGGATATGGCCAAGGGTGATCACGGCTGGGTCTCCTCGCCGGCGACCGGCTTGCTGTTGCTGTGCACGACCGGTGCTTCGGCACCCATCTTGACCATGCGCAGGCGCTGGCCGGCCTTGACCATGGTCTGCTCGCCCGGGTTCTGGCTCTTCACGCCGGTACGGCGACGCAGGGTCAGCATCACGGCGGCAACCACGGCCACGGTCAGGATGACGGCGGCGAACTCGAACGGCAGCAGGTACTCGGTGAACAGCGTGCGTGCCAGCCAGGTGATGTTGGAGCTGTCGGCGGCGACCGCAGCGGCGTTGTCGGCCGGGAACGGCGTGACCGAACGCGCCTTGACCCCGATCAGGATCAGCATCTGCGCCAGCATCGCGACCGCGACAATCAGGCCGACCGGCAGGTAGCGCACCCAGCCCTCACGCAGCTTGGTGGGGTCGATGTCCAGCATCATCACCACGAACAGGAACAGCACCATCACCGCGCCGACGTAGACCAGCACCAGCGCCACACCGAGGAACTCGGCGCCCACCAGCAGCCACACGCAGGCGATGGAGAAGAAGGTCAGCACCAGGCAGAGCACGGCGTGAACCGGGTTGCGCACGCTGATCACCGCACCGGCCGAAACCGTTGCCGCGATGGCGAACACCCAGAAAGCGATATTTACCCAATCCATCTCTCGACCTCAGCGGTAAGCGGCATCGGCGGCGCGACGCTCGGCGATCTCGGATTCGAGACGGTCGCCCAGGGCCAGCAGCTGCGGCTTGGTAACGATGTTTTCGCCACGATTCTCGAAGTGGTACTCGAGGATGTGGGTTTCGACGATCGAGTCCACCGGGCAGCTTTCTTCACAGAAGCCACAGAAGATGCACTTGAACAGGTCGATGTCATAGCGCGTGGTGCGGCGGGTGCCGTCCTCGCGCTTGGCCGAGTCGATGGTGATGGCCAGCGCCGGGCACACCGCTTCGCACAGCTTGCAGGCGATGCAGCGCTCTTCGCCGTTGGGATAACGGCGCAGCGCGTGCAAGCCACGGAAGCGCGGCGACTGCGGGAACTTCTCCATCGGGTACATCATCGTGTACTTCGGCTTGAAGCTGTACTTCAGCGTCAGCCAGAGGCCCGCCAGCAGTTCGAGCAGCAGCAGGCTCTTGAAGTAATGGGTAATCCTGTTCATCACTTTAGACGCCCTTTTGAATCACGCCGAAGAACACCATGACGGCGGTAACCGCGATCCACAGAATGGCCAGCGGGATGAAGACCTTCCAGCCCAGGCGCATGATCTGGTCGTAGCGGAAGCGCGGGAAGCTGGCACGGAACCAGATGTAGGCACTGGCGAAGAAGAACACCTTGACGAACAGCCACGGCGCGCCCCCCTTCCAGATCCAGTCGACCAGCGGCGAGACATCGCCGAAGTTGACCCAGCCCTGGACCGGGCTCAGCCAGCCGCCGAGGAAGAAGATCGAGATCAGGAAGCTGATCAGGATCATGTTCGCGTATTCGGCCAGGAAGAACAGGGCGAAGGCACCGCCGGAGTACTCGACCATGTGGCCGGCGACGATTTCCGACTCGCCTTCCACCACGTCGAACGGCGCGCGGTTGGTTTCAGCCACGCCCGACACCCAGTAGATGACGAACAGCGGGAACAGCGGCAGCAGGAACCAGTCGAAGAAGCCGGAACTGCCGGCCTGCGCCATCACGATGTTGCTCAGGTTCAGGCTGCCCGAGGCGATCATCACGCCGACCAGGGCGAAGCCCATGGCGATTTCGTAGCTGATCATCTGCGCCGAGGCGCGCATCGCACCCAGGAACGCATACTTCGAGTTGGATGCCCAACCGGCCAGGATGATGCCGTAGATGCCCAGCGAGGTCATCGCCAGCAGGTACAGCAGGCCGGCGTTGGCGTTGGACAGCACGATCTGCGAATCGAAGGGCACCACCGACCAGGCCGCGAAGGCCGGGGCCAGGGTGATCAGCGGGGCCAGCAGATAGATCGCCTTGTTGGCGCTGCTCGGCTGGACCACTTCCTTGAACAGCAGCTTGAAGACGTCGGCGAAGGCCTGGAAGATGCCCATGCCCACGTACATCGGGCCGTGGCGGACGTGCATCCAGCCGATCAGCTTGCGTTCCCAGACCACGTAGAAGGCCACCGAGATGATCACCGGAACGGCGATCACCAGGATCTTCAGGATGATCCAGATCAGCGCGCCGATGTCACCGAGGCCCAGCAGCCACTGGTGCAGCGGGTCGACCGCGTTCAACAGCAATTCGTTCATGCAGCCACCACCGATACGCGAGCGGCACCCAGCGGCGCGGTCGCGCCGTGGCCCGATTCAATCCAGACCGAACCCGCAGCGACGCGGGCGTCGACCACCACCGGCAGGGTGGCCTTGCCGGCATCGGTGCCGACCTTGGCCATCTGCCCTTCCTGCAGCTGCAGGCGAGCGG
The DNA here is from genome assembly GCF_059371235.1 of Stenotrophomonas sp. YJH_SMC_29. NCBI lineage: Bacteria > Pseudomonadati > Pseudomonadota > Gammaproteobacteria > Lysobacterales > Lysobacteraceae > Stenotrophomonas > Stenotrophomonas sp. YJH_SMC_29. The sequence continues at coordinate 378,285 of NZ_JCAFUK010000001.1, forward strand.
CATCTTCAGCGTTCAGCACGATGCGCGGGGCGTTGTTGAGCGGATGCGACTGCAGCGCCGGGGCGCGACGGACCACCGCATCGGTGCGGTAGATCGCGGCGGTCGAAGCCACTTCCAGGCCTTCGCCGGCAACCACCGGCTGCGCCGAAGCGGCAACGGTGACCGACACCGGGGCCAGGCTGGCACGCAGGCCGGCCAGGTCGGTGAAGTCGAAACCGGCCAGCGCCATGTCGCCGCCCAGGGCACGCAGCACGCGCCAGCCCTCACGGGCCTCGCCCGGCAGCTTGCCGCCGGCACGGGCGGACTGCTCGCGACCATCAAGGTTGGTCAGGGTGGCGTCGATTTCCGGCAGCGCACCGATCGGCAGGATCACGTCGGCGACGTCGCGGGTCGAGGCACAGGCGAACTGGCTGAAGGCCACCACCTGGGCGCCGACCAGCGCCTTGCGCGCGGCAGGGGCATCGGCAAAGTCCAGGCCCGGCTCCAGGCCGTACACCACGTAGGCCTGGCGCGGCTGCGCCAGCATCGCGGCGACGTCCTTGCCGGCCGGCAGCACGCCGGCGCGGGTCAGGCCAACGGCGTTGGCGCCCTGCGGGATGCGGCACAGCTTGGCACCGGTGGCGGCGGCGAACTCACGCGCGGCAGCGCGGATCGCGGCAGCCTGCGGGTGGTTTTCGGCGATGCCACCGACGATCAGCACGGTGTTGTCGCCGCCCTGCACTGCCGAACGCAGCTCGGCGTTGGCCAGCGCGTCGACGAACTTCGACGGCGCAACGATCTGCTTGCCGGCGATGCTGAAGGCGAAGTCGAAGTCCACCGGGTTGACGACGTGGATCTTCGCGCCGTTGGTGGTCTGCGCCTTGCGCAGGCGGGCGTGCAGCAGCGGCAGTTCGTGGCGGATGTTGCTGCCCAGAACGACGATGCGGTCGGCGCCTTCGATCTCGGCCAGCGGCAGGCCGAACACTTCGGCCGTTGCGGCGTCGGAGAAATCGCGGTTGTTGATGCGGTGGTCGATGTTGCTCGAGCCCAGGCCCTTGGCCAGGCGGGCCAGCAGCGCACCCTCCTCGTTCGAGGTCGACGGATGCACCAGCACGCCCAGGTTGTCGCCCTGGTTTGCCTTGAGGATCTCGGCGGCTGCGGCCAGGCCTTCGGCCCAGCTCACTTCCTTCCACTCGCCATTGACCTTGCGCAGCGGCTTGACCGCACGGTCTTCGCTGTACAGGCCCTGGTGCGAGTAGCGGTCACGGTCGGACAACCAGCACTCGTTCACCGCTTCGTTGTCGCGCGGCACGGTGCGCAGCACTTCGCCGCGACGCACGTGCAGGAACAGGTTCGACCCCATCGCATCGTGGTAGCCCAGCGATTCGCGCGCAGTCAGTTCCCACGGGCGGGCGCGGAACTGGAACACCTTGTTGGTCAGCGCGCCGACCGGGCAGACGTCGACGACGTTGCCGGACAGCTCGGTGGTCAGCGGCTTGCCGTCGAAGGTACCGATCTGCAGGTTCTCGCCGCGGTACATGCCACCCAGTTCATAGGTACCGGCAACGTCGGCGGTGAAGCGGACGCAGCGGGTGCACTGGATGCAACGGGTCATCTCGGTGGCGACCAGCGGGCCCATGTCCTCGTCCGGCACCACGCGCTTGCGCTCGTTGAAGCGGCTGACCGAACGGCCATAGCCCAGCGAAACGTCCTGCAGCTCGCACTCGCCGCCCTGATCGCAGATCGGGCAGTCCAGCGGATGGTTGATGAGCAGGAACTCCATCACCGAGCGCTGGAACTTCAGTGCCTTCTCGCTGCGGGTGGCGACCTTCATGCCGTCCATCACCGGGGTGGCGCAGGCCGGCGCCGGCTTCGGCGACTTTTCCACGTCCACCAGGCACATGCGGCAGTTGGCGGCGATCGGCAGCTTCTCGTGGTAGCAGAAGCGCGGAATCGGAATGCCGGCCTTGTCGGCCGCCTGGATGATCATCGAACCCTTGGGCACGACCAGCGACTTGCCATCGATCTCGATGGTCACGTGATCCGGTGGCACGTTCGGGTTTACGGGTTGCGCGCTCATGCGGCGGCTGCCTCCACCTTCTTGCCGTCAACCATCGAATGACCGTTGACGATGTAGTACTCGAATTCGTCCCAGAACTGGCGCAGGAAGCCCTGGATGGGCCATGCAGCCGCTTCACCGAACGCACAGATGGTGTGGCCTTCGATCTGCCCGGCCACCGCCTTCAGCTGGTGCAGGTCCTCCATCGTGGCCTTGCCGGCGACGATGCGCTCCAGCACGCGGTGCATCCAGCCGGTGCCTTCACGGCACGGGGTGCACTGGCCACAGGATTCCTTGTGGAAGAACTGGCTGATGCGGCAGGCGAACTTGACGCAGCACACGCTGTCGTCGAGCACCACGATCGCACCCGAGCCCAGGCCGGAGCCCAGCGCACGGATGGTGTCGTAGTCCATCGGCAGGCCCTTCAGCTCGGCCGCGGTCAGCACCGGCATCGACACGCCGCCGGGGATCGCGCCCTTGAGCTTGCGGCCCGGACGCAGGCCACCGGCCATCTCCAGCAGGTCGTCGAAGGTGGTGCCCAGCGGTACTTCGAAGTTGCCGCCGTTCTGCACGCAGCCGGACACCGAGAAGCACTTCGGGCCGCCATTGGCGGTCAGGCTCAGGCCCTTGAACCACTCCGGACCGTTGCGGATGATCGCCGGCACCGAACCGTAGGTTTCGGTGTTGTTGATCGTCGACGGCTTGCCGTAGAGGCCGAAGTTCGCCGGGAACGGCGGCTTGTAGCGCGGCTGGCCCTTCTTGCCTTCCAGCGATTCCATCAGCGCGGTTTCTTCGCCGCAGATGTAGGCGCCGGCGCCCAGCGCGCCGTAGATGTCGATGTCCACGCCGCTGCCGAGGATGTTCTTGCCCAGCCAGCCGTTCGCATAGGCGTCGGCCAGGGCCTGCTCGAAGTGCTCGAACGGCTCGTGGTGGAATTCACCGCGCAGGTAGTTGTACCCCACGGTCGAACCGGTGGCGTAGCAGGCGATCGCCATGCCCTCCACCACCGAGTGCGGGTTGTAGCGCAGGATGTCGCGGTCCTTGCAGGTGCCCGGCTCGGATTCGTCCGAGTTGCAGAGGATGTACTTCTGCATGTTGCCCTTGGGCATGAAGGACCACTTCAGGCCGGTCGGGAAGCCTGCGCCACCGCGGCCGCGCAGGCCCGAGGCCTTGACCATCTCGATGACCTGCTCCGGCGGGATCTTCTCTTCGAGGATCTTGCGCAGGGCGGCGTAGCCACCGGTCTTCAGGTAGCTTTCGTACGACCACGGGGTGTCGTAATGCAGGGTGGTGTAGACCACCTGGTGCGGCAGCGGCGCCGGGCCGACCGGACCCTTGGATTCGTGGTGATGTGCCATGCCCTTACTCCAGCCCGTCCAGCAGCTCGTCGACCTTTTCCAGGGTCAGACGCTCATGGTAGTGACCGTTGATGACCATCATCGGTGCGCCGCCACAACCGGCCAGGCACTCTTCCTCGCGCTTGAGGTAGACGCGGCCGTCCGGGGTCGATTCACCGTGCTTGATGCCCAGCTTCTTCTCGCAATGGCGGACGATGTCCTCGGCGCCATTGAGCCAGCAGCTGATGTTGGTGCAGATGGCCACGTTGTTGCGGCCCACCTTCTCGGTCTCGAACATCGAGTAGAAGCTGGCGACCTCGTAGGCCCACACCGGCGGCAGGTCGAGGTACTTGGCGACGGCGGCGATCAGCTCGTCGGTCAGCCAGCCCTGGTTCTGCTCCTGGGCCGCATGCAGGCCCTGCAGCACGGCAGAGCGCTTGCGGTCCGGCGGGAACTTGGACAGCCAGTGATCGATGTGAGCGCGGGTCTTGTCGCTCAGCACCACCATCGGGTCGACGTCGCGCGCCGCCTCGAAATTACCTGTCGCCTTCATCGGCCGACCTCAGCGAAATGCATAACGTGAAATTCCAGAAACTGCGGCGCCGGCTTGCGCCGGCTGCCTGCAGCGGGCGTTGGCGTGGCGGACGGCATTACCGGTCAACCTCGCCGAACACCAGGTCGTAGGTACCGATCATCGCCACCACGTCGGCCAGCATGTGGCCGCGTACGATCGAATCGATCGAGGACAGGTGGGCGAAGCCCGGTGCGCGCAGGTGCACGCGGAACGGCTTGTTGGCGCCATCGGAGACCAGGTAGCAGCCGAATTCGCCCTTGGGCGCTTCCACGGCCGCATAGGTTTCACCCGCCGGTACGCAATAGCCTTCGCTGAACAGCTTGAAGTGGTGGATCAGCGCTTCCATGTCGTCCTTCATGTCCTCGCGCTTGGGCGGAGCGACCTTGAAGTTCTTGACCATGACCGGGCCGGGGTTGGCCTTCAGCCACGCCACGCACTGCTTGATGATGCGGTTGGATTCGCGCATTTCGGCGACGCGGACCAGGTAGCGGTCGTAGCAGTCGCCTTCCTTGCCCAGCGGGATGTCGAAATCGACGGCATCGTACTTGGCATACGGGCGCTTCTTGCGCAGGTCCCAGGCGATGCCCGAGCCGCGCAGCATCACGCCGGTCATGCCCCACTGGTGGGCCAGTTCCGGAGTGACCACGCCGATGCCGACGGTACGCTGCTTCCAGATGCGGTTGTCGGTCAGCAGGGTTTCGTATTCGTCGACGCGCTTGGGGAACTCGACGGTGAAGTTTTCCAGGAAGTCGAGCAGCGAGCCTTCGCGCGAAGCATTCAGCTGCTTCAGCGCCTTGCCCTTGTGCCAGCGTGATTCCTTGTACTTCGGCATGTGGTCCGGCAGGTCGCGGTAGACGCCGCCCGGACGGTAGTACGCCGCGTGCATGCGCGCGCCGGAGACCGCTTCATAGCAGTCCATCAGTTCTTCGCGCTCGCGGAAGGCATACAGCATCACCGCCATCGCACCCAGGTCGAGCGCGTTGGAGCCCAGCCACATCAGGTGGTTGAGGATGCGGGTGATTTCGTCGTACATGGTGCGGATGTACTGCGCACGCTCCGGCGCTTCGATGCCCATCAGGGTCTCGATCGCGCGCACGTAGGCGTGCTCGTTGCACATCATCGACACGTAGTCGAGGCGATCCATGTAGCCGATCGACTGGTTGAACGGCTTGGACTCGGCCAGCTTCTCGGTGCCACGGTGCAGCAGACCCACGTGCGGGTCGGCACGCATGATGGTTTCGCCGTCCATTTCCAGGATCAGGCGCAGCACACCGTGAGCGGCCGGGTGCTGCGGGCCGAAGTTCATGGTGTAGTTGCGGATTTCCTGCCGGCTTTCGGCGGCGTTGCTGGCGAACGCTTCGCCGGCCTGGTGTACGTGGCTCACTTCACTGCCTCCTGCGCGCGCTCACCGGCTGCGGTCTGCAGACGGGCGTCGTCACGGATCACGCGCGGCACGCCGACACGCGGCTCCACCGAGGTGACCGGTTCGTAGATCACGCGCTTCTTTTCTTCGTCGTAGCGGACTTCGACATTGCCGATCAGCGGGAAGTCCTTGCGGAACGGATGGCCGACGAAACCGTAGTCGGTCAGGATCCGGCGCAGGTCCGGGTGGCCTTCGAAGATCACGCCGTACAGGTCGAACGCTTCGCGCTCGAACCAGTTCAGGCCCGGCCACACGCTGGTCAGCGAGGACACCACCGGCAGCGCTTCGTCAGGGGCGAAGCAGCGCAGGTGCATCATCAGGTTGTGCTGGTACGAACGCAGCTGGGCGACCACGGCGAAACGCTGGGTCGGCATGTGCTGCGGGCGGGCACCGTCGGCACCGTTTTCCTCGGTGGGGAACTCGCCCCACGCGAAGCGGCCCTGGGCCTTGCCTTCGACGCCACGGCTGAAGCCCTGCGAGGACACGTCGGCGGTGTCCCATTCGTCGGAGCCATAACCAAGGTAGTCGACGCCGCACAGATCCACGGCCTGCTCGAAACCAAACTCGTCACGCAGCGCCAGGGCGGTGGCGTGCCACTCGGCGGCAGGCACTTCCAGCGTCACTTCGCCGCGGGGTTCGACCACGATGACCTTCGCACCAGCGAAACGTGCGGAGAGTCGGTCGATGAAGGATGCTTGCTCTGCCATGGGGGCTTGGCGCGCTCTTGTCAGGTGAAGGGGTCAGCGGGCGATGGTCTGTGTACGCCAGATCTTCTTCTGCAGCTGCAGGATCCCGTACACCAGCGCCTCGGCGGTCGGCGGGCAGCCCGGGACGTAGACGTCCACCGGCACCACGCGATCACAGCCGCGCACGACAGAATAGGAGTAGTGGTAGTAGCCACCGCCGTTGGCGCAGCTGCCCATCGAGATGACCCACTTCGGGTCCGGCATCTGGTCGTAGACCTTGCGCAGCGCCGGGGCCATCTTGTTGACCAGGGTACCGGCCACGATCATCACGTCGGACTGGCGCGGCGACGGGCGGAACACCACGCCGTAGCGGTCAAGGTCCAGGCGCGCGGCGCCGGCGTGCATCATCTCGACCGCGCAGCAGGCCAGGCCGAAGGTCATCGGCCACATCGAGCCGGTGCGCGCCCAGTTCAGCAGTGCGTCGACGCTGGTGGTGACAAAGCCCTTTTCCAGCAGCGGGTTGTCGCCTTCCGGCCGCAGGATGTCATCAACCCGGCCTTCCGGCGACGGGTTGTTCATCAGGCCATCGAGAGTCTGAATCACTCCCATTCCAGCGCTCCCTTCTTCCAGACGTAAATGAAACCGAGGAACAGCATGCCGACGAACAGGCCCATGGTGACCAGCGAACGGGCGCCCAGCTCCATGAAGACCTGGGTCCACGGCACGATGAAGATGATTTCCAGGTCGAAGACGATGAACTGGATCGCGATCAGGTAGTAGCGCACATCGAACTTCATGCGCGCGTCTTCGAAGGCCTCGAAGCCGCACTCGTACGGCGAGAGCTTTTCCAGATCGGGGCGGCGGGGACCGAGGAATCGACCAACCAGCATCAGCGTAACGCCGATACCGGTGGCAACGATCAGAAACAGCAGAGAAGGCAAATATTCGGCCAGCACAGCGATTCTCTCTTGCCTCTGCCGCCGCGCCTGCAGGCGCTTTGGCATGGGGGAGTGGACGGGAACCTGCCTGGCGCCTTGCGCGCCAGACGAACCCGCTTTACTTACAAATGGTGCCCAAGAGGGGACTCGAACCCCTACGACTTGCGTCGCTACCACCTCAAGGTAGTGCGTCTACCAATTCCGCCACCTGGGCAAACGATCACATCAGACTATCTTCCCGATGCGCCGCGTATTGTAACCGGCTTCAGTGTTTCTGGGAGCCTTCCGAAGGCTTTTCTTCACCAGAAACCGAAGATTCCGCCTGAGCCGGCACATTCGCCGCCGGAACCGGGGCGGCCGGGACCGGATCGGCCTTCGGAACGGCCGGCAGTTCGCCCGCCGGAGCCGCCGGCGCGCTGGCCGCCGGGGCGGACATCAGGCCCAGGTCCTGGTCGGCCGCCGGACGGGTGCCGTGACCGGCATACCAGGCCATGAAGAGACTGATGCCGAAGAACACGACTGCCAGCCACTTGGTCGACTTGGACAGGAAGTTCGAGGCGCCACGCGCACCGAACACCGTGCCCGAGGCGCCGGCACCAAAGCCCGAACCCGCCGCCGCACCCGAGCCACGCTGCATCAGGATCAGCGCGATCATGGCCACAGCGACCAGCACGTAGACGACATTGAGGATCAACATCAGCATTGGAAACCGCCCTCGGACAATACTTCTAGGATTAGTTCGCGGCCGCCGCCCGTGCGATGGCCAGGAAGTCCGCGGCCACCAGGGAGGCGCCGCCGACCAGCCCACCATCGACATCCGGCTGCGCGAACAGTTCCCCGGCATTGTCGGGCTTCACGCTACCGCCGTAAACAATGGGCAGTGAATCAGCAATTCTAGCATCGAAGCGCGCGACTTCGCCACGGATGAACGCGTGCACCTGCTGCGCCTGCTCCTTGCTGGCGGTACGCCCGGTACCGATGGCCCACACCGGCTCATAGGCGACCACGGCCTGGGCGAAGCCGGCCGCGCCGGTCAGTTCCAGCACCGGCGCCAGCTGGCTGGCGATGACCGCTTCGGTCTGCCCGGCCTCGCGCTGCTCAAGGGTTTCCCCCACGCACAGCACCGGCACCAGCCCAGCGTGCAGGGCCGCGGCGAACTTGCGCGCGACCAGCTCGCTGCTCTCATGATGGTACTGGCGGCGTTCGGAATGACCGACCAGGCCATAGCGGGCCCCCACCTCGACCAGCATGGCGGCGCAGACCTCACCGGTGTAGGCGCCCTTCTCGTTGCTGCTCACGTCCTGCGCGCCAAAGGCCAGGCTGGTCTGGCCGAAGTCCTCGACCAGCTCGCCCAGGTACGGCAGCGGCGGCAGGATCACCACATCCACCCCATCCACCGGCAGCCCGGCGGCCACCTGCCCCAGCAGTTCATTGGCGAATTGACGGCTGCCATGCAGCTTCCAGTTTCCGGCGACGATCTTGCGGCGCATGAGCGGGTGGCTCCTGTGTGAAGTCAGCCGGTCATGATACCCGTTACGGCAAAAATCCGTTTCCGTGTAAGCGGTTACATGGAGTTTCAGCCAACGGCGCAGCCCCTCGTGGCGGGGGTCTGGTTGGGTTGGTCGCGGAAAGCCCGGTTGGATGGGTGGGCTTGGCCGGGCGGGTGGCCATGGCGGGGGACGCCGTAACCCGTCCGTTCTGGCCGTGGACTTGCCGGCCAGCGGCCGACACTACCGCAGCTGCAGGGTGCAACCCTGCAAAGAAAAAGGCCGCCTTTCGGCGGCCTCGCTTCTCGTTACTTCAGTTTGATCTCGCGCAGGCGTTCCTCGAGGAAGCCGTGGGCGGTGATCGGCTCCGGATACCGGCTCGGGTTCTCCGGGGTGATGCACGAGGGCAGCACGTCGATCAGGAAGTCCGGGTTCGGGTGCAGGAAGAACGGCACCGAGTAGCGCGGCTGGCGCGCCAGTTCGCCCGGGGGGTTGACCACGCGGTGGATGGTCGACGGATACACGTGGTTGGTCAGGCGCTGCAGCATGTCGCCGATGTTGACCACGATGGTGTCCGCGTCCGAGGTGAACGGCACCCACTCGCCATCATGCGACTGCACCTCCAGGCCGGCGGCACTGGCGCCGACCAGCAGGGTGATGAAATTGATGTCGCCATGGGCGCCGGCGCGCACGTTCGGAATGTCGTCGGTGGTGATCGGCGGGTAGTGGATCGGGCGCAGGATCGAGTTGCCGAAGTTGGTCTTGTCGGCGAAGAAGTTCTCCGGCAGGCCAATGTGCAGGGCCAGCGCCGACAGCACGCGCGAACCCAGGTTGTCCAGCGCCTGGTACAGGCCGTAACCGCGCTCACGGAACCCCTCGACCTCGGTCGGCCACAGGTTCGGCGCCATCACGTCACGGTACTTGGAGTCGTCGGCGATCTCGCGACCGATGTGCCAGAACTCCTTCAGGTCGAAATGCTTGGAGCCCTTGGCGGTTTCCACGCCGAACGGGGTGTAGCCGCGGGCGCCACCGCTGCCAGCGACGTGGTACTTGCGCTTGACCTCTTCCGGCAGGGCGAAGAAGGCCTTGAAGGCATCGTAGGCCGCGTCGATGTCGGCCTGCGGAATGCCGTGGTTGCGGATGCCCGCGAATCCCCATTGGCGGTAGGCCGCGCCCAGCTCGGCCACGAAGGCCTCGCGGTCGCTGTCAAAACGGGTGATGTCGAGGGTGGGGATCTGGCTCACAGCGGTTCCTGGCTTGTCGTTGGGTCTGGGGGGCCAGCGCATTCATGGCCCGCCTGAACATTGTGACAGATCGCCCGGAGGACGCCACTCGATACGAAGAAACAAACCGATACAATGCGCGACCCGCGCGTGGCGCAACGCGGCCATCACGTTGCCGCCGCTCCCCGTTCCCGCGCTCCCCGAACCCGCCCCGCCATGCCCGCCGCTGTCTCCGCCGCCCCTGCCGTCGAAGGTCCCGCCCAGCGCTGGCGCCGGCTGGCCTGGTGGTCGCTGTTCATCGCCGGCAACGCCGTCCTGGCGGCGGCGATCGCGCTGGGCAACGTGCCACTGCGTGACAATCCGGGCGGTGCCACGGGCCTGGCCTATCTGGCGATCGCCCTGCCCGGCCACCTGCTCGCGTTCGGCGCGCTGGCCGGCCTGCTGCCACTGCTGCTGGGCCTGTGGCCGCGCCGGGCGCGCACGTTGAGCGTCAGCGCCGTACTGCTGCAGGGGCTGTGGCTGTGCCTGCTGCTGGTCGACGCCAAGGTCTTCACCCTGTACCGCTTCCACCTCAATGCCATGGTCGTGAACATGGTGTTCGGCGGCGCCCTGCAGGACCAGGTCGCCCTGTCCTGGAAGACCTGGCTGCAGGTCGCGCTGCTGGTCGCCGCGGTCTTCACCGCCGAAGGCCTGCTGGCCTGGGCATGCTGGAAGCTGCTGCCGGCGGCATCGCATCGGCGCCGGGTGCTGCAGGCCTGGGCGGCGGTCGCGCTGCTGATGGGCGGCGGCCAGCTGGCCACGGCCTACTACGACGCGCGCGGCGACCGCGATGTGATCGCACAGTGGAACTACCTGCCGTGGGCACAGCCGATCACGGCCAAGAGTTTCATGCGGCGCCTTGGCGTGGTCAGCCAGCAGCAGGCCGGCCTGCCCGACCCGCGCCACGCGCAGCTGCTGTACCCGCTGCATCCGCTGCGCTGCCAGAGCCCACATCGCCCGAACGTGCTGATGGTGGTCCTGGAATCGCTGCGCCACGATGCGCTGACACCACAGCTGATGCCCCATACGTCGGCGCTGGCGCAGGACGCGCGCGTGTTCGACCACCACTTCAGTACCGGCAATGCCACCCGCTACGGCCTGTTCGGGCTGCTCTACGGCCTGCCCGGCGGCTACTGGCCGAGCATGCTGGACGAGCAGCGTGGTTCGCAGCTGTTCCAGGTGCTGGGCCAGCAGGGCTACGACCTGCACCTGTACGGCAGCGCGCCGATGTACAGCCCCGAATTCGATCGCACCGTGTTTGCCGATGTGCGCGACCAGCTGCACCAGGGGCCATCGGCGCTGAAGTCCGACGGTCGCGACCGCGCGATCGTCGGCGCGCTGCAGCAGGACATCCGCGCCAGCCAGGCGGCAGACCACCCGTGGTTCGGGTTCGTGTTCCTCGACTCCACCCACGCGCCCTACCACATGCCCGAGGGCTATCCGCCGGTGGCCACACCGATGGCCGCCGACATCGCCTTCCTCAAGTTCGGCCCGGAGCATGACCCGACGCCGGAGCTCAACCGCTACCGCACCGCCGTGCACTATGCCGACAGCCTGATCGGATCGCTGCTGGACGACCTGCGCGCGCAGGGCCTGGCCGAGGACACCATCGTGCTGGTCACCGGTGACCATGCCGAAGAGTTCAACGACCTCGGGCTGAACTACTGGGGCCACAACGGCAACTTCTCCGACTACCAGCTGCAGGTGCCGTTCGTGCTGCATTGGCCGGGCAAGGCCGCTGGCCACGACGCACGCACCAGCTCGCACGAAGACTGGGTGCCAACACTGATGCGCCACGCGCTGGGCTGCGAGAACGCACTGGCCGACTACAGCACCGGACAGGACCTGCTGGCCGAGCCACAGGGCCAGCGTGCGCTGGTGGTCGAAAGCTGGTCGCAGCGCGCGGTACGCCATGGCGATGCGATCTATGTGTTCGACAAGTTCGGCAACGCCACCGCCCTGGACCTGCACTATCGCCCGCTGCCGCAGCAGGTGCCCGATGCCGCCGCCGTACGTACCGCATGGGAAGCGCTGACCCGCTTCCGCAATCGTTGACCTTCAAGGATCGATCCCGCATGAACCGTCCGTTGCGCATCCTGCACACCGAAGCCGCCAAGGGAATGGGCGGGCAGGAGATCTACATCTTCCGCCACATGCAGGTGATGCGCGCGCGCGGCCACGAGGTGGCCCTGCTGTGCCAGCCCGAAGCCCGCCTGGCCACGCTGGCCCGCGATGATGGCTTCACTGTCCACACCCTGCGCATGGGCGGCCTGCTGCGCCTGCTGCGTGGCATCTGGTCGGTCTCGCGGCTGGTGCGCCGCGAGCGCTACGACGTGGTCAACACCACCAGCCGTCGTGACGCGCTGATCGCTGCCGCCGGCGCCCGCCTGGGCGGCACGCCGCTGGTGGTGCGCTCGCGCCACCTGATGAGCCCGGTCAATTCACTGCTGACCTATACCGGCCTGCCGCACCGGGTGCTGACCGTCAGCAGCTTCGTCAAGCAGCTGCTGACCGAGCGCGGCATTCCGGCCGAGCGCATCGGTATCGTGCCGCCCATCGCCGTGCCGCCGCGCTGGAGCGAGATCCGCAAGGCCGATCCCTGGCAGTGCCTGCAGGAGGTGCGCGCGGACGTGCGTGCCGAACTCGGCTTCGGCGAACAGGACATCGTGGTCGGCTGCGTGGCGGTGCTGCGCGAGCCCAAGGGCCACGCCGACCTGCTGCAGGCGATGGTGCCGCTGTGCAGGACGCATCCGAACCTGCACCTGGTGGTGATCGGCGATGGCCAGCCGGTCATGGATCGGCTGCAGGCGATGCGCGACGAACACGGGCTGCAGCAACAGGTGCATCTGCTGGGCTACCGCGATGGCGCCTGCCGGCTGATGGCCGGTTTCGACATCTTCGCGCTGGCGTCGCACAAGGAAGCGGCCGGTACCGTGTTCCTGGAAGCGGCCTATGTCGGCGTGCCGATCGTGGCCACCCGCGTTGGAGGCGTGCCGGAGATGGTGGTCGATGGCAGCAATGCGATCCTCACCCGGCTGGGCGACAATGCAGCCCTGACCGGTGCCCTGCGCCTGTTGGTGGACGATCCGGAACGGCGCCGGCAGATGGGCCGCGCCGGGTGGGACTGGATGCGCAGCGCGCACCGCTTCACCCCCGACGGCCACGGCGAGACCACCGAACACTATTACCACCAGTGGCTGAAGGAGCTGGGACATGGCTGATGCCCGAACCGTACCGGTGCTGATGCACCACCACGTCAGCCCGTCGCCGGGCATGATCACCGTGTCGCCGGAGAATTTCGAAAGCCAGATCGCCTGGCTGGCCGGCAACGGCTGGACTTCGCTGACACTGGACCAGTACGCCGGTTTCCTGGCCGGCCGGCCGGTGCCGCGCAAGTCGATCGTGATCACCTTCGACGATGGCTACTTGGACAACTGGGTGTATGCGCACCCGATCCTGCAGAAGTACGGGATGCACGCGGTGGTGTTCGTGGTCACCGGCTGGATGGGCGAAGGCCCGCAGCGGCCGCATGCGGGGATGGCCGGCGCAACGCTGCCCGCCACGCCCGACCACCGCGGCTGCGAAGCGGCGATCTACGAGCAGAACCGCAGCGACGACGTGATGATGCGCTGGAGCGAAGCGCGCGCGGCCATTGCCGCTGGCACTTTCGAAGTGCATTGCCACACCCATACCCACACCCGCTGGCTGCGCCGCGACGACCTGGACCGCGCGCAGCGCCGTGCCGGCCTGAGCCGGGACCTGGCAGTCTCGCGCGAGGTCCTGAAGGAAAAGCTGGGCGAGGTGTCGGACACGCTGTGCTGGCCCTACGGCGATTTCGACCAGGATCACATCGAGGTGGCCCGCGAGCAGGGCTTCCGCTACCTGCACACCACCCACCCGTTCGGTCGCAACGTGGTGGGCGGCGACCCGGAACGCATCTACCGCTTCGCGATCCGCAACCGCCCGGCTAGCTGGCTGCGCAAGCGCATCGCGCAGAGCTACAACCCCCTGATCGCGCCGCTGTTCAATGGCTTCAAGGCACGCCAGAAGAAGATGGTGCCGGGCCCGTAAGCGTCACGCTGCCCTGTCGCTTGAACGAAAAACGCCCCGGCTTTGCGGGGCGTTTTCCGTTTGCTGAAGGTGCAGCCGCCTCAGGCAGCGGCTTCACGCACCGCTGCGGACAGGCGATCCAGCGTGTCCTGCATCAGCGCTGCGTCATCGGCCTCGACCGTGACCCGCACCACCGGCTCGGTGCCGGACGGGCGCAGGAACGCACGGCCGCGACCGGCCACCGACTGCTGCGCGACGGCCAGTGCGGCCTGCACGCTGTCGGCCTGCACCGTGGCCTTGGCCGAGACATTGCCCAGCCGCACGTTGACCGTCTTCTGCGGCACCCGCACCAGCCCCTTCAGCGCCTGGCGCAGGGTCTGGCCGCTGTTGCGCAGCGCCACCAGCACCTGCAGCGCGCTGACGATACCGTCACCGGTGGTGGCGCGGTCCAGGCACAGCAGGTGGCCGGAGGCCTCCCCGCCGAGCACGCCACCGCCTTCGATCAGCGCCTGGTGCACGTAGCGATCACCGACATTGCTGCGCACGAACGGAATCTGCAGGTCGGCGAACGCCTTCTCGATGCCATAGTTGCTCATCAGCGTGCCGACCACCGGGCCGCGCAGGCGGCCTTCGTCCTTCCAGGCACGGGCCAGGATGTACAGCAGGTCATCGCCGTCGACCGGATTGCCCTGGTCGTCGGCCATCAGCACGCGGTCGCCGTCGCCATCGAAGGCGATGCCGAGATCCGCGCGGGTCTCGCGAACCTTGGCCGCGAGGTTGTCGATATGGGTCGAGCCCACGCCGGCATTGATGTTGACGCCATTCGGCTCGGCACCAATGCCGATCACCTCGGCGCCCAGTTCGCGGAACAGCAGCGGTGCGATCTGGTAAGTGGCACCGTGCGCACAGTCCAGCACCAGACGCACGCCACGCAGGTCGAACGCGCGCGGTACGCTGGCCTTGCAGAACTCGATGTAGCGGCCGACCGCCTCGCGCGCGCGCGCGGCCTTGCCCAGCTTTTCCGATTCGGCGGTGGTGAACGGAACGTCCAGCGCCGCTTCCAGGGCCAGCTCGGTGGCATCGTCGAGCTTCTCGCCCTGGGCGGAGAAGAACTTGATGCCGTTGTCGTAATGCGGGTTGTGCGAGGCGCTGATGACGATGCCGGCATCCACGCCCAGCGTACGGGTCAGGAATGCCACCGCCGGGGTCGGCATCGGTCCCAGCAGCTGCACGTCGGCACCGGCGGCGACCAGGCCGGCTTCCAGCGCCGCCTCGAACATGTAACCGGAAATGCGGGTGTCCTTGCCGATCACCACGATCGGCCGCCGCCCATCCTGGCCGCGCTGGGCGACCAGGACGCGACCCAGGGCGTTGCCCAGGCGCAGCACGAAGTCGGCCGAGATCACGCCCTGGCCGACCCGGCCTCGGATGCCATCAGTACCGAAGTACTTGCGGCCTCCCATCAAGCCACCTCCGGCGCCGGCTGGCGACCCAGCATCGCCAGCAGGTCGGACAGGCGGTCGCGCATTTCGCGGCGGTCGCAGATCTGGTCGATGGCACCGTGCTCGAGCAGGAACTCCGAGCGCTGGAAGCCCTCCGGCAGCTTCTCGCGCACGGTCTGCTCGATCACGCGCGGGCCGGCGAAGCCGATCAGCGCCTGCGGCTCGGCGATGTTGATGTCGCCCAGCATCGCGAAGGAGGCCGAGACGCCACCGGTGGTCGGATGGGTCAGCACCGAAATGTACGGCAGGCCGGCTTCACGCAGCTTGCCCAGCGCGGCCGAGGTCTTGGCCATCTGCATCAGCGAGAACAGGCCTTCCTGCATGCGGGCGCCGCCGCTCTGCGAGAAGCACACGTAGGGCGCACCGATCTCGACTGCGGTTTCGGCAGCCAGTGCGAAGCGCTCGCCGACCACCGAGCCCATCGAGCCGCCCATGAAGGCGAAGTCGAAGGACGATGCCACCAGCGCACGGCCCTTGAGCAGGCCGCGCATGGCGATCAGCGCGTCGTACTCGCCGGTGTTCTTCTGCGCGATCTTGATGCGCTCGCTGTACTTCTTCTGGTCCTTGAACTTGAGCAGGTCGGTCGGCCCCAGGCGCGCACCGATCTCGGTGGTGCTGTCGGCGTCGAACAGGGCGGCCAGGCGCGCGCGCGCGCGGATCGCCATGTGATGGCCGCACTTCGGGCAGACTTCCAGGTTCTCTTCCAGTTCCGGACGGTACAACGCGCTGCCGCAGTTGCTGCACTTTTCCCACAGGCCCTCGGGGACGCTGCGCTTCTTGCTGGGGGTGTTGTCGGTGCGGATGCCGGACGGCATCAACTTGCTGAGCCAACTCATGCGGGAGGACACTTCCGTTCAGGGCGGCCCAAGGGCCGCAAAGGCGGACAGTCTAGCTCCGCTTTCCCCGCCCGTGCACCCCCTTGCCAGCGGCGGGGCAGCCGGAAAAAACCATGCTGGGACGTACGTTTAGGTGCTGGGCGGTACCCGCCGCTGGCCGGCAGCCCTTGCGTGCAGACCAATGGGTAGTGCCGGCCGCTGGCCGGCAGCCCTTGCACGCGCGCCCTCAGGAGGATGCCGGCCGGCGGCCGGCACGACCATTACGCGTCCAGCGCCTGCCGCAGCGGGGCCAGGAAAGCGCGGGCACGCTGCGCGGCCTCTTCAGCCGAGCCCGCTTCGGCCAGCGCCGCCACCAGCGCGCTGCCCACCACCACGCCGTCCGCCTGCCGGGCCATGGCTGCGCCACTGGCGGCATCCTTGATGCCGAAGCCCGCCACCACCGGCACCGACGCACGCGCGCGCAACGTCTGCAGGCGGGCACTGGCGGCATCACTGTCCAGGCGCTCGGACGCGCCGGTGACACCGGCAAAGCTGACGTAGTAGAGATAGCCACGGGCCAGCGCCAGCAGCTTGTCGGCTCGTGCCTCGCTGGTGGTCGGCGACGCCAGCAGGACCAGCGCAAGGCCGGCGGCGTCGAACGCCTGCTGGGCCTCGCCCGCCTCTTCCGGCGGCAGGTCGACCAGCAGCACGCCGTCCACGCCGGCGTCGACGGCGGCCTTGGCGAAGGCCTCGTAGCCGTGGATCTCCACCGGGTTCAGGTAGCCCATCAGCACCACCGGGGTCTGCGCATCGCGCTCGCGGAACTGCGCCACGGCCTGCAGTACGTAGCGGCTGCCTGCACCGCGGGCCAGCGCGCGCTCGGAGCTGCGCTGGATGGTCGGGCCGTCGGCCATCGGGTCGGAGAACGGCACGCCCAGTTCGATCACGTCGGCACCGGCCGCGACCAGCGCGTGCATGACCGGCACGGTGGCCTCCAGCGACGGATCACCGGCGGTGACGAAGGGGATCAGCGCCTTGCGCTGCTGATCGCGCAGACGCTGGAAACAGGCATCGAGTCGGGATACGGACATTTCAGGCACATCCTTCAATCAGTTCAATCGCATCGCTGGTTCCCCAGTACATCTGGGTGACCCGCCCTTCAAACAGTTCCACGCGGATACCCAGGTCCGAACCGGGGTCCTGCCAGGTGAGGTACTCGCCCTGGTCACCGTCGTAGGCGTGCGGGCTGGATACCGGCGGCTTCGGGAACTGGGCCATGGCCTGGGCGCGGGTCATGCCGACGCGCAGGCCGAACGGACCGGGCTGCGGCGTGGGCGCGCCGCTCTCCGGATCCCGTCCGAGGTCGAAACGGACGACGCGATCTTCATCGGTCATCATCGACACGCCAGGCGGCAGCCCCTTGCCGTCGTAGTACTCGCAACTGCCGCCCATGGCTTCGACGGCGCCCTGTGCCGTCCACGGCCCGAGGGCCTGCAGATCGCTCATGTGCTGGCCGATCAGCACCTCGCCGGCATGGTCCAGCGCCACTGAGGCCACCGCGGGCGCATCATCGCCGTCCGTGCCTTCCACCGGTGGCGGATCGACAATCGGCGTGCGTGCGATCGGGTCGAGGTCGTCGTTGGCGGCCGGCTGCTGTGCCGGCTGCGTGGTGGCCCTGGCGGCCGGCGCCAGCACCGGCGGTTCCGGCGGCTGGCACGCGGCCAACCCTAGCGCCAGCAGCAGCACGCCACTGTTGCGCAGCAACGCGCTCACAGCACCAGCCCTTCGCGCGCGGCGATGGTGTGCACGTCCTTGTCGCCACGGCCGGACAGATTGCACAGCACGATCTGGTCACGCGGACGCTCGCGCGCCAGCTTGATCGCCTGTGCCAGCGCATGGCTGGACTCCAGTGCCGGCAGGATGCCCTCGGTATGCGCCAGCAGGTGGAACGCCTGCAGCGCTTCGTCATCGGTGATGCCGAGATAGCGGGCGCGGCCGGTGTCGGCCAGGAACGCGTGCTCCGGGCCAACGCCCGGATAGTCCAGGCCGGCCGACACCGAATGGGTCTCGATGATCTGGCCGTCGTCGTCGCACAGCACATAGGTGCGGTTGCCATGCAGCACGCCAGGGCGACCGGCAGCGATCGATGCGGCGTGGCGCCCGGTGCTGATGCCGTCACCGGCGGCCTCGGCACCGACGATCTCGACCTGGCGGTCGTTGAGGAAGGCATGGAACAGGCCGATGGCATTGCTGCCGCCACCGACGCAGGCGGTGATCGCATCGGGCAGGCGGCCATACTCGGCCAGCATCTGCTCACGTGCCTCGCGGCCGACGATGGCATTGAAGTCGCGCACCATGCGCGGATAGGGATCCGGGCCGGCGACCGTACCGATGATGTAGAAGGTGTCCTGCACGTTGGTCACCCAGTCGCGCATCGCTTCGTTGAGCGCGTCCTTCAGGGTGGCCGAGCCGGAGGTGACCGGCACCACCGTCGCGCCGAGCAGCTTCATGCGGTAGACGTTGATCTTCTGCCGCTCGATGTCGGTGGCGCCCATGTACACCACGCACTCCAGGCCCAGCCGCGCGGCAACGGTGGCGCTGGCCACGCCGTGCTGGCCGGCACCGGTCTCGGCGATGATGCGCTTCTTGCCCATCCGCGCCGCCAGCAGCGCCTGGCCGATGGTGTTGTTGATCTTGTGCGCGCCGGTGTGGTTCAGGTCTTCGCGCTTGAGCAGGATCTGCGCACCGCCCACATGGTCGCTCAGGCGCTGGGCGTGGTAGATCGGGCTCGGCCGGCCCACGTAGTGGGCCAGGTCGCGGTCGTAGGCCGCCTGGAACGCCGGGTCCTGGCGGGCCTGGTCATAGGCCTGGGCCAGTTCCTGCAGCGGGCCGACCAGGGTTTCGGCGACGAAGCTGCCACCGTAGCGGCCGAAATGGCCCTGGGCATCCGGGAAGGCGTGGTAGTCGGCAATGGGGGAGGCAGACATGGAAGCGACCGCTGGTTCGAGACAGGTGGATACTCTAGCGCACGGTTCATGACCGGAAAATGGATATTATCTGGCGCATACCGTCAGGAAATCTCACATGAGCCGTTCCCTGCTGCCACCGCTCAATGCGCTGCGCGCGTTCGAGGCCACCGCCCGTCTCGGCGGCGTTGGCCGCGCCGCGCAGGACCTGCATGTCACCCACGGCGCGGTCAGCCGGCAGCTGAAACTGCTGGAAGACCACCTCGGCCTGGCACTGTTCCAGCGCGCCGGTCGTGGCCTGCGCCTGACCGCTGCGGGCACGCGCCTGCAGGCAGCGTGCAGCGATGCGTTCGGCGGCATCGAAGACTGCGTGCGGGAACTGCGGCGACCGGCGGCGGCCCCGGCGCTGGTGCTGGGCTGCAGTGGCAGCGTGCTGGCCCGCTGGATGATCCCGCGCCTGCCCGCGCTGCAGGCCGCCCTGCCCGGCGTGCGCCTGCAGTGGTCGGCACTGGATGGCAGCTTCACCGAGGCGCAGGCAGCGCTGGATGCGGTGCTGCTGCTGGCCCAGGGGCCGTGGCCGCGCGGTTGGCAGGTGCGTGAGCTGGCGCCGGAACGGGTTGGCGTGGTGGTGGCGCCATCGCATCCGGCCGCGCAGCGCCTGCGACATGTACCGCCCTCGGCACTGCTGCAGGAGACGCTGCTGCACACCAGCTCACGACCGCAGGCGTGGCCAGCGTGGGCGCAGGCACAGGGTCTGGACGTGTCGAAGCTGCAGCTGGGTACTGCCTTCGAGCACCTGTACTACCTTCTGGAGGCGGCCGTGGCCGGGCTGGGCCCGGCGATCGCGCCAGAGCCGCTGGTGGCCGAGGACCTCGCTGCGGGACGGCTGATCGCCCCGTGGGGATTTGCGGCCACCGGTGGCTTCTGGGTGCTGGCACGGCCGGATGGCCCTGCCGATGCGCGCGTGGACGCGGTGGCCGATTGGGTGGCCGCGCAACTGCGCTGAGAGGAGGCCCGCGCGGCATCACCGCCCGGAGCCCGCAGCCCGGGCCTGAGCGACCGCTTGTCGCAATCCGTTGCTCCTCCTCGCGCACCTGCTGCAGGCGCAACGGGTCTCCCAGCAGATGGGCACTGGCCTGCTCCAGCGACGGCGGGGCCTGGGCCAGGTCAGCCGAGTGCGGAAGCCCGGCGTCGTGCCCATCACGAAGGCCTTGCCATCATGCCGCCGCGTGGGACGCAGCCGGCTGGCCAGTGGCGGCAGGCCGGGACAGCGCAGATACACCCTTGCCATGCAGCGGCGCGGACCTGGAATTCGGAGTTCGGTGTCAGCGCAGCGACGATGCGGGTGCTTCCGCCATCCCGGCATCCGCCTGGACGGATGGTGACTTCCGCGCGCACGGTGCTTCGACGTGGGTCACTCCAGAACCGCGCAATCGGCCCGACGCACTTCTTCGACAAAGGTGCGCATCCTGTAGCCGTCCTTGATCCCCGGCTCCAGCTCGATGCCACTGGAGACATCCACGCCCCACGGCAGGGTGGCCAGCACCGCGTCGTAGACGTTTTCCGGGTTCAGGCCGCCGGCAAGCAGGAACGGCCGATGCAGGCCGGTCGGGATCCGTCCCCAGTCGAACGCCACGCCGGTACCGCCACCGCCACCCGGCGCGTGGCTGTCGAACAGGAAGCCCGCGGCGCTGGGGTAGCGCAGCTGCAGGGTGCGGGCGTTGATCTCTTCACGCCCGCCCATGGCGATCGCCTTCAGGTAGGGCATGTTGAAGCTGCGGCAGAAGCTCTCGTCTTCCTCGCCATGGAACTGCAGCAGGGTCGGGCGCACCGTGCGCAGCACCTCGCGCACCTCTTCCTTGCTGTTGTTGCGGAACAGCGCCACCACGTCGACCATCGGTGCGATCGCCTGGCGCATCGCGCGTGCCTCGGCCGGGGCGACCCGGCGGCTGCTTTCACGGGCGAAGATGAAACCCACCGCGTCCACACCCAGTTCGCCGGCCAGGCGGACGTCGCCGGCCCGGGTCATGCCACAGAACTTGATGCGCGTGCGGTAGTAGGAGCGGCTCATAGCGTGACCTCGGCGGGCAGATGCCAGTTGTCGGGGTACAGGGGCCCAAGGAACACCAGGCCCTGCGGCGGTGCGGTGGGACCGGCTACGGTGCGATCGCGCCCGGCCAGCAGTTCGGCGATCCAGTCCACCGGCTTCTCGCCACTGCCCACCAGGATCAGCGATCCGACGATATTGCGGACCATGTGATGAAGGAATGCATTGCCCTGCACGGCGACCTCGATCACCTCGCCCTGGCGGGTGACCTGCAGTGACTGCAGTTCGCGCCGCGCATGCAACGCCTGGCACTGCACCGAGCGGAACGCGCTGAAGTCGTTCTCGCCGAGCAGGGCCTGGCCGGCAGTGTGCATCAGCGTCTCGTCCAGCGCGCGGCGCTCCCAGCTGAGCGTCTGCCGCTGCAGCGCCGGCCGCACCTCGCGGTTGAGCAGGCGGTAGCGGTAGCGGCGCGCACGCGCCGAGAAACGGGCATGGAAGTCGTCGGCCACCGGCACGCACCAGCGCACCGCGACTGAGCGTGGCAGGCGGGTGGTGGTGCCCAGCATCCAGGCGCGCGGATCACGCGCCACGTCCGTATCGAAATGCACGACCTGGCACTGGCCGTGCACGCCGGCGTCGGTGCGGCCGGCACAGACCACCTGCAGCGGCGCGTCTGCGACCGACGACAGCGCCTGCTCAAGGCTGGCCTGCACGCTGGGGCCACCCTCGCCCAGGTTCTGCCAGCCCCTGAAATCGCTGCCGTCGTACTCGACGCCAAGCGCGTAACGCATGTGCTACCTCGATGTTGCGGGTGGGGCGGCGCTCAGGCCGGGTCGCGTTCGGACCAGACCGCCAGTTCGTTGCCACCAGGCTCGACGAACTGGAAACGGCTGCCCCCGGGGAAGGAAAACACCGGCCGCACGATCTCACCGCCGGCATCGCGCACCGCCGCTTCGATCGGCGCAAGCTGGTCGGCGTACAGCACCAGCAGCGGCGCACCGCTATCGCTGGCACGCTGTGGCTGGCCGCGGAAGAAGCCGCCCTGCAGGCGGCCGTCGTCGAAGGCGGTGTAGTCGCTGCCGTAGTCGACGAACGACCAGCCGAACGCCTTCTCGAAAAAGGCGCGACTGGCCGCAGGATCCGTCGAGGCGAATTCAACATAGTCGATGCGGCGCTCGCGGCTCATGGCAGGGTCCTTGTGGGCGGAATCGGTCACGGCAGCCGGGCCAGCAGTTCGCGGGCCTGGGCCTGGCAGTGCAGGTCGCCGCCGTCGGCGACTTCCTGCAGCAGCGTACGCGCGGTCTGGGCATCGCCCAGGTCGAGATAGGCGATGGCCAGTTCCAGGCGCTCCTGCCCGGCCCGCGGTGCCCAGCCGGCATCACCGGCCGATGCAGCAGTGCCTTCTTCATGCACCGGTGCGGCCGGCGCGTCCTCCGGCACCGCCGGCGCATCCTCGCTGCCAGGATGCTCGGCCGGCAGGTCGAACACGCCGCGGAACTGCGGCTGCTGCTCGGCGTGCAGCGCGTAGTCCGGCACGGCCACCTCGTCAGCGGCCGCGTGCGCGACCGGCTCATCCTGCACGGCGTCGGCCGGCACGGAGTCGTCCTGCGTGGCCGCCGGCTCATCCCAGCGCGGCAGCTCGGTCACTGCCTCGGGCAGCGCCACCACCTCGTCATCGCGCAGCGTCTGCGCCTGCCAGTCCGCCTGTGCATCCAGGTCGGCAGCGGAGGCGGCAGCCACTTCATCCTGCGCCGCGCGCTCGGTCGCCCAGGCCGGCATCGCCGGCTCCTGGCGGCCCCCCTCGGTCGCCACCGAGGACCATGAGGACTGCTCGGCCAGTGTATCCAGCGCGGCGCCCGCCGGAACCGCAGCGGCCAGGCCGGCGGCATCGTCTTCTTCGCGCAGTGGCGGCAGCGGCGACGGCTTGCGTCGACGCAGCAGCCAGGCCGCGCCGGCTGCCAGCAGCAGCACCGGCAGCCCCAGCCAGTACCACGGTGTTGCCGCATCGCGGGCACCCGGTGCCTGCGCCAGGCGCTGCTGCGCGGCGGCCAGGTCGTTGTCCTTCATCGCGATCAGCGACTGCTGCTGTTCCTTGAGTTTTTCCAGGTCGGCCACGCGCTGCTTGAGCTCGCCGATCTCGGCATCGCGGGTCGCGATGTCCTCGCGTGCCTGGCGCAGTTGTTCGTTGCCCAGCATGTCACCCTCGCTGCCGGCTGCAGTGCCGGTGGTTGTGCCCGCATGCGCGGCGTCGGAGGCCAGCGCCGGAGCGATTTCAAGTCGTGCCCCATTGGCCGCAGCCGGGGAAGAAGCGTTCGCGGTCGCCGCCGTGGCGGCCGGGGCGACGCTGCCCGCCGGTTGCGGCACGGTGCGCGCCTGCCGCCACTGTGCGGCATGCTCACGCACCAGCGCGGCGGCCTCGGCGGCATCGACGGCCGCCAGTGCATCGCTACCGGGCATGCGCAGCACGGCGCCCTGTCTGAGCAGGTTGACGTTGCCGCGGATGAAGGCTTCCGGGTTGGCCCGCAGCAGGGCGATCATCGCGCGGTCGCGGCTGACCTGGTTGCCGCGGGCCACCGCGCTGGCGATCTGCGACAGGGTCTGCCCGCGCTGGACGGTGACGCTGCCATCGGCCGCCGGCGCCGTGACCGGCGCAGCCGCTGCACGGGGGCGCGGTGCGGGCACCGGCGCAGCGGCGGTGGACGGTGCAGGCGCGCGGGCGTCGTCCGCAGGGGCAGGCGCCGCGGTCGGCTCGCGCGCGATGGTGTTGGACAGGCTGCCGGCCGGCGCGACGATTTCCGGTTCGGCCACCGCCAGTGCACTGGAGGGTGCATCGACCAGCGCCGAGTACTCGCGGACCAGCCGGCCCTGGCCCCAGTCGGCCTCGATCAGGAAGCTCAGCGACGGCGTCTCGACCGGCGTCTGCGAGGTCACCCGCACCACTGCCCTGCCCTGCGCGTTGCGGGTCAGCTCGAACTGCAGTTCGCTGACCAGCCCGGTCGGGCGCTGCAGGCCAACGCGTTCGAAGGTGACCGGAGAGGCCAGCGCGACACGCAGGTTCTCCAGCTCGGACGGATCGGCCGAGACCACCGGGATTTCGGCCAGCAGGGGCTGGCCCGGCTTGGACAGGACACGGATGTCGCCCAGGCCCAGGGCCAGCGCCGAACTGCTGGCCAGGGCCAGCAGCGCAGTGGATAGATAGAGGAGCGGGCGCTTTGCGCCCCTGGCCCGTTTATTCATGGGCGACACTATAAAGCGTGCGGACCGCGGTCCGCATCCATCGAGGGGGACCTTCGGTAGTGCCGGCCGCTGGCCGGCAGACAAGCACGCCCCCATCACGGCAATGCCGGCCAGCGACCGGCACTACCGGTGAGGCAACCGCTGTGATCAACGCTGCTCGGCGGCGACCAGCTCGGCCAGCTGCACGGCGTTCAGGGCAGCGCCCTTGCGCACGTTGTCCGACACGATCCAGAGGTTGAGGCCGCGCGGGTGCGACAGGTCCTCGCGGATGCGGCCGACGTACACCGCGTCGGTGCCCGAGGCATGGGTGACCGGGGTCGGGTAGCCACCGGCCTCGTGGCGATCCACCACTTCGACGCCCGGCGACTGCTCCAGCAGCGCGCGCGCTTCGGCCACGGTGACCTTGTCGCGGGTCTCGATCGCCACCGACTCGGAGTGGCCGTAGAACACCGGCACGCGCACTGCGGTCGGGTTCACCAGGATGCTGTCATCGCCGAGGATCTTGCGGGTCTCCCAGATCAGCTTCATTTCTTCCTTGGTGAAGCCGTTGTCCTGGAAGTCATCGATGTGCGGGATCAGGTTGAAGGCGATCTGCACCGGGAAGCGCTGCGGATCGATCTCCTGGAAGCTCAGCAGCTGGCCGGTCTGCTTGCCCAGTTCCTCGGTGGCCGAACGACCACCGCCGGACACCGACTGGTAGGTGGAGACGTTGATGCGCTCGATGCCGTACTTGCGGTGCAGCGGCGCCAGCGCCACCAGCATCTGCATGGTCGAGCAGTTCGGATTGGCGATGATGCCGCGCGGACGGTTGGCGACCTGCTCCGGATTGACCTCGGACACCACCAGCGGCACGTCATCGTCGTAACGGAAGGCCGAGGAATTGTCGATCACCACCGCGCCGGCGGCGGCGAACTTCGGTGCGTATTCCTTGGACACGCTGCCACCGGCCGAGAACAGCGCGATCTCGACGCCGGTCGGATCGAAGGTAGCCAGGTCCTGGACCTTGACCTTCTGGCCGTTGAACTCGATCTCGCCGCCGGCCGAACGCTCGGAGGCCAGGACGCTCAGGGTACTGACCGGGAAATCACGCTCGGCCAGGATCGACAACATGGTTTCGCCAACGGCGCCGGTGGCACCGACAACGGCGACGTGGAAACTGCGCTGTGCATTGCTCATGGGGGAACTCTCACGAAAACGGGAATGGGGAAAAACACGCACGACAGCTGGGTTCGGGGAACCTCCTCAAGCGGGGCGCGCGGAGGTTCCCTATCGTTTCCCGGTTTTTTTGCCCAGCGTCACGCGCGCGGCCATCGCCGCGTCAGCGTTGATCGCGCTCGGCATCCGCGTCGGGCCGCCGTCCAGGCCGAGCCCGGCAAGCAGATTATCCACGGCCAGCTGTACCATCGCCGTGCGCGTGGCCAGCGAGGCACTGCCGATGTGCGGGGTCAGCACCACGTTGCGCAGCGCCAGCAGTTCCGGGCGCACCTTCGGCTCGCCCTCGTACACGTCCAGGCCAGCGGCAGCCAGGCGTCCGTTGGCCAGCGCGTCGGCCAGCGCGATCTCATCGACCAGGCCACCGCGGGCGATGTTCACCAGCGTTGCCGACGGCTTCATCTTCGCCAGCGCGGCGGCATCGATCAGGTGGTGCGAGGCCGGGGTATACGGCAGCACCAGCAGCAGGTGGTCGGACTGTGCCAGCAGCGTGTCCAGGTCCACATAGGTCGCGCCCACTTCCGCTTCGGTCGCCGCCGGCAGCTGCGAACGATTGTGGTACAGCACCTTCATGCCGAAACCGTGCGCGCCGCGGCGGGCGATGCCCTGGCCGATGCGGCCCATGCCAAGGATGCCCAGCGTGCTGCCGTGGATATCGGCACCGAGCATGGTCTGGAACGACCACTGCTGCCACTGGCCGTCGCGCAGCCAGCGCTCGGATTCAGTGATGCGGCGCGCGGTGGCCATCAGCAGCGCGAAGCCGAGATCGGCGGTGGTTTCGGTCAGGACGTCCGGCGTGTTGCTGGCCAGGATGCCGGCCGCGCTGAGCGCGTCGACATCCAGGTTGTTGTAGCCGACGCCGACATTGGCGATCACCTGCAACTGCGCGGCGTCGGCCACCTGGGCCGCACCGATGCGCTCGTTGAGGGTGATGATCGCGCCGTCGGCGCGGGCCAGCTGTCCGGCGATCTGGTCCGGCGACCAGGCGGTGACGGTGTCGGTGACGCGCAGCTGCACGCGATCGCGCAGCGACGCGATGGCCGCGTCGATCAGCGGCTGGCTCACCCACACGGTCGGCCGCGTGTCAGCCATCGATCTGCCCGGGAATGCGCGGGGTGATCGTGCCGACATCGCCGCACTGCGCGCGGTGGCGCAATGCCTGGTCCATCAGCACCATCGCCACCATGGCCTCGGCGATCGGGGTGGCGCGGATGCCGACGCAGGGGTCGTGGCGGCCGGTAGTGACCACCTCGACCACGTTGCCAGACGTATCCAGCGACGGGCCCGGCAGGCGCAGGCTGGAGGTCGGCTTCAAGGCGATCGAGGCGACCACCGGCTGGCCGGTGGAGATGCCACCGAGGATGCCGCCGGCATGGTTGCTGGCGAAGCCCTGCGGGGTCAGCAGGTCGCGGTGTTCGGTGCCCTTCTGCGCGGCGCTGGCGAAACCGTCGCCGATCTCCACGCCCTTCACCGCGTTGATGCTCATCAGCGCGGCAGCCAGCTCACCGTCAAGCTTGCCGTAGATGGGTTCACCCCAGCCCGGCGGCACATTGTCGGCCACCACGTCCACGCGCGCACCGACCGAATCACCGGACTTGCGCAGCGCATCCATGTACGCCTCCAGCGCGGGCACCTGTTCGGCGTGCGGCCAGAAGAACGGATTGTCTTCCACGGCCGACCAGTCGAAAGCGGCCGGGGTGATGTCGCCCAGCTGTGACAGGTAGCCACGCACGGTGACGCCGAAGCGCTCGGCCAGCCACTTCTTGGCGATCACGCCGGCGGCCACGCGCATGGTGGTCTCGCGCGCCGAGGAACGGCCACCACCGCGCGGGTCGCGGATGCCGTACTTGTGCCAGTAGCTGTAGTCGGCATGGCCCGGCCGGAACTGCTGGCCGATGCTGGCGTAATCCTTGCTGCGCTGGTCGGTGTTGCGGATCAGCAGCGCGATCGGGGTGCCGGTGGTCAGGCCCTCGTACACGCCCGACAGGATCTCGACCTCGTCGGCCTCGCGCCGCGCCGAGGTGTGCCGGCTCTTGCCGGTGGCGCGGCGCTGCAGGTCGTGGGCGAATTCGGCCGCGTCCAGCGCCAGCCCCGGCGGGCAGCCATCGACCACGCAGCCGATGGCCGGCCCGTGCGACTCGCCGAACGTGGTGACGGTGAACAGCTTGCCGAACGAATTGGAGCTCACGGGCGCTGCGCCGCCAGTTCGGTGATGCGTGCGCTGTGGGCAATCAGCTCGCGGCATTCGACCGCGAAGATGCCCATCTGGCCGACCTTGAATTCGATCCAGGCGAAATCGACTTCCGGCAGCAGCTTGACCAGATGCTGTTCGGATTCGCCCACTTCGCAGATCAGCAGGCCGTCTTCGCTCAGGTGCAGCGGCGCGTCACGCAGGATCTTCAACACCAGGTCCAGGCCATCGTCGCCGGCACGCAGGCCCATTTCCGGCTCGTAGGAGTACTCCTGCGGCAGGGCATCGGTCTCGTCGTTGGTGACGTACGGCGGATTGGTGACGATCAGGTCGTAGTGGCGGCCGGTCAGGCCGTTGAACAGGTCCGACTTGATCAGGGTGACGTTGTGCGCCTGCAGGCGCTCCTTGTTTTCTTCGGCCAGCGACAGTGCATCGTCGCTCAGGTCGACGCCGTCCACTTCCCAGTTCGGGTAGTAGTGGCCCATGGCGATGGCGATGCAGCCCGAACCGGTGCACAGGTCCAGCGCACGGCTGACATCGCGGCCGGCCAGCCACGGCTCGAAGCCGCATTCGATCAGTTCGGCGATCGGCGAGCGCGGTACCAGGGCGCGCTTGTCGCTCTTGAAGCTCAATCCTGCAAACCAGGCCTCACCGGTCAGGTAGGCGGCCGGGATGCGTTCATCGATGCGGCGCTGGAACAGCTCAAGCACGCGCAGCTTTTCGGCCTGCAGCAGGCGCGCCTGGCCGTAGGCCGGGCCCAGATCGTGCGGCAGGTGCAGGCTGTGCAGCACCAGCTGGGTCGCCTCGTCCAGCGCGTTGTCATAGCTGTGCCCGAAGGTCAGCCCGGCTTCGTTGAAACGGCTGGTGCCGTAGCGGATCAGATCGATGATCGTGTGGAGTTCGGCGGCCGTTTCAGCGGTCATGGCGGTACTGCGGGCAAAGTGGCCCCCGATTATAGGGGCTGGCGCCGGCGGCGGCATCCGTTGCGGCGGAAACGATCCGGCCTCACCCGGTATGATGGAGCCCATTTCGCGCGGGAGCTCCCATGTTCAATCGCAACGCCGGCATCATCCTGCTGATCGCCCTGGCGGCGGGGCTGGGCCTGCTGGCCGCCCAACAGGTGTTCGCGCCGAAGCCGCCGGCCAACGCCCCGGCCACCGAAGCCATCACCCTGTACCCCACGCCGCGTGCGCTGCCCGACTTCAACCTGGCCCAGTCCGACGGCACCCGCCTGATCCCGGGCGAGCTGAAGGGCCACTGGACCCTGGTGTTCCTCGGCTTCACCTTCTGCCCCGACGTCTGCCCGACCACGCTGGCCGAGCTGGCCGGCGCGCAGAACCAGTGGGAAGCCCTGCCCGACAGCCTGCGCCCGCGCGTGCTGTTCATCTCGGTCGACCCGGACCGCGACAGCGCCACCCGCCTCGGCGAATACGTGCACGGCTTCCACAAGGACACCCTGGCCGCCACTGCTGACATCCCCTCGCTGGAGCGCTTCGCCACCTCGCTGGGCTTCGTGTTCCAGAAGGTGCCGGGCAAGCATTTCGACGAGAACCCCGAGGATTACACCGTCGAGCATTCGGCCAGCCTGGCCGTGCTCGACCCGCAGGGCCGCCTTGCCGGCCTGGTACGCCCCCCGTTCAACGCGCCGGCGATCGCCCGCGACCTGCAGAAGCTGACCGAGAAAACCGCCCCATGAGCCTCACCACCGCCCTGACGTACGCCCTGCCCCACCGCCTGCTGTCTTCGATGGCGCGTTCGCTGGCGTACTCGGACGATCCGCGCGTGTCGCGCTGGCTGATCGACACGGTCACCCGCAAGTTCAACGTGAACCTGGACGAAGCGGCCAACCCGGACCCGCGCAGCTATGCGACCTTCAACCAGTTCTTCACCCGCGCGTTGAAGCCGGGCGCCCGCGTGGCCGACGCCGATCCGCGCAGCCTGGTGATGCCGGCCGACGGCAGGATCAGCCAGCTCGGCAGGATCGAGGCCGGCCGCATCTTCCAGGCCAAGGGCCAGTCGTTTACTGCCGCCGAACTGCTGGGCAGCGCCGAGGATGCCAAGCCTTACAACGATGGCCTGTACGCCACCGTGTACCTGTCCCCGCGTGACTACCACCGGGTGCACATGCCGTGGACCGGCACCCTGCGCGAGACCGTGCACGTGCCGGGGCGCCTGTTCAGCGTCGGCCCGGCGGCGGTCAACGGCGTGCCTCGCCTGTTCGCACGCAACGAGCGCCTGGTCTGCCATTTCGACACCAGCTTCGGGCCGATGGCCAGTGTGATGGTGGGTGCGCTGCTGGTGTCCGGCGTGGAAACCGTCTGGAGCGGCGAGGAGATTCCGCACTACGGCGATCGCATCACCCGCAAGGACTACCGCGGCCAGGGCATCAGGCTGGAGCGTTTCGCCGAGATGGCGCGCTTCAACTACGGCTCGACCGTGATCGTGCTGCTGCCGCCGGGCGTGGCCGAGTTCGCCCCGCACCTGGACGCCGAAAGCCCGGTGCAGCTGGGCCAGGCGCTGGCGAAGCTGCGCTGAGGCTTCGGGAGTGCCGGCCACTGGCCGGCATCTCCGTTGATCCAACGCGGCGGGCATTGCCGGCCAGCGGCCGGCACTACCGGTGCGCGCGTTACTGCAGGGCCGGGGCCGGGCCGACGTCCATGCCGTCGTAGTCTTCCACGCCCTTTTCCTTGGCCAGCGCTGCGAATTCCTGGTTGCGGCGATCCAGCGACGCTTCGTCGTGGATCTCCACGCGCTCCACGTGCAGCACGTGGAACGGCGCGTCACCCTCTTCCGGCTCCTGCTCGAACAGTTCCACGAAGGTGTAGCCCTGCGCCTGCAGGTGCCCGGCCAGTGCCTGCAACGGCTCAGCGGTGGAGTGCACGAAGAAGTACCCCCACAGCAACGGGCCGTTGACGTCCCAGTCGGTGTTTTCGCGGAGGTTGGCGAACAGGTTGCGGGTGTCTTCGAGATCCATGTGGGTTCCAGGGGTCGGGGGGATTACTTGTCGCAGCCCTGCAGCTTCAGCGTCTGGCCATGGCGCAGGCTGTAGGCCGGGGCCTTCAGGCCGTTGGCGCGGGCCAGCGTCGGCACGTCGCACTGGAACTTCGCCGCGATGGCACCCAGGGTTTCACCGCGGCCCACCTTATGGCTGCGCACCGGCTTTGGCCGCGCAGCCGGTGCCGGGCGTGGCGTCGACACCGGCGCCACCGGCGCGGTCGGCACGCTGGTAGAGGCCGCCGCATCGGCCACCGGCACCACGCCGCCCACCGCTACGCTGCCGGTGTAGCTGGCCGCGGTCGGGCGCTTGATCGCAGCATTCAGATCGGCGGTGATCAGGGTGCGGGCCAGGTCGGCACGCGGGCCACTGATGCAGTTGCGCTGGTACAGGCCAGCGATGCGGGTGGTGGCGTTGATCAGGGTGCCGGCCGGGATCCAGCCATCGGCTTCATAGCGCGGGTTGAGGTTGCGCAGCGCGCGCATGTAGCCGTCGCGGGTGCCGTGGCTGCCCAGGCAGATGGTCAGTTCGTAGATGGTGGTGGACTTGGCCAGGCGCAGCGTGGCCGGCTGCGCGCTGATCTTCGGGAACTCCACGCCATACTGCTGCGGGTGCAGGAAGATCCAGGCCGCGGCAATCACCATCGGCACATAGTCCTTGGTTTCGCCCGGGAACTGGTTGTAGACGCTGTCGGTCCAGAAGCTCTGGCCGGCGCTCTGCTTGAACACGCGTGCGGCACGGCCTTCACCACCGTTGTAGGCGGCCACCGACATTTCCACGTTGTTGTTCAGTTCGCGCAGGCGTTCGTTGAGGTAGCTGGCGCTGGCTTCGGCGGCACTGCGTGCATCGAAGCGGGTGTCGAACCCGGTGCCGTCCGGGCCGAGGCCGAAGCGGCGGCCGGTGGCCGGCATGAACTGCATCAGGCCGGCGGCGCCGGCGCGCGAGGACGCATGCACGCGGCCGTTGGATTCCTTGGCGATGATGCCGAACAGCAGTGCTTCGGGCAGGCCACGCTTTTCCCACTCCGGCCACATCACCGCACGCAGGTTCTGGTAGTTCTCGTAGCTGGTCAGCAGCGCCGGGCGCATGTCGGTCAGCCAGCGGCGGATGCCGGCCTGCACCGCCGGGTTGTATTCGACCATGCTGTCGAAGGCGTGCCGCTTGTCGTTCAGCAGCGCGGCAGCGCGCGCGGCCTCGGGCACGTCCGCGGTGAGCGGGCCGATGTGGTCGGGGTCGGCTTCCAGGCGGTCACCGCCCTCGTCGGCCACCTCATCGCTGGCGGCCGCATCGGCGTCGTGCTTGAGCAGGCGCTTGTAGCTGGCCAGCAGGGTGCCCATCTGGCAGCCCTTCTGCTTCACGCAGTCGTTGAGGACATCTTCCATGTCCTCCAGCGCGGCATCGGCCTCGTTGCTGCCCTTGGGATCGGCGTTGGAGACCAGCAGCAGGGCGTCGCTGTAGCGCTTCTCGGCGGCGGTCATGCGCTGCTGCAGCGCATCCACCTTCACCTTGTCCCGGGCCGAAACCCGCTGTGCGTGGGCGTCGGGCGCCAGGGAAACCAGGCCGGCCAGGGCCAGCAGCGGCCAACCGCGGGAAATCAGGACAGGAACGGGCATTGATGGCACTGTGTGCGAAACAGGCAGGCAGAGTAGCGGCGCCGCCAAGGTCCGGGCAAGCCGACCTTCGGACCGTCACTGCCGGCGGTTAACATTGGGCTATTCATCACAAGGGCTGGACCATGGATCCGATTCTGCTCGGCAAAGGCATTACCGACGATATTGCCGTCACCCTGCTGCCGAAACTCGGCAACCGCCACGGCCTGGTGGCCGGCGCCACCGGCACCGGCAAGACGGTGACCCTGATGACGCTGGCCGAGGGGTTTTCGCGACTGGGCGTGCCGGTGTTCCTGGCCGATGTGAAGGGTGATGTGTCCGGCCTGGCGGTGCCCGGCAGCGGCGCCGAGAACCTGCTGCAGCGTGCCGCCGAGATCGGCGTGGCCGACTACGCGCCAGCCGCCAGCCCCGCCATCTTCTGGGACCTGTACGGCAAGCTCGGCCATCCGGTGCGCACCACGGTCAGCGAGATGGGCCCGACCCTGCTGGCGCGCATCCTCGAATTGAACGACACCCAGGCCGGCGTGCTCGATATCGTGTTCAAGCTGGCCGACGACCGCGGCCTGCTGCTGCTGGACATGGACGACCTGCGCGCCCTGCTCGGCCTGGTCGCCGAGGAGCGCAAGGACATCTCCACCGAGTACGGCCTGGTCAGCGCGCAGTCGATCGCCGCGATCCAGCGTTCGGTGCTGCGCCTGGCGCAGGACGGTGGCGAGAATTTCTTCGGCGAACCGGCGCTGGAGCTGGCCGACATCATGCGGGTCAACCACGACGGCCGCGGCGTGATCGGCATCCTTGCCGCCGACCAGCTGGTACTCAAGCCCAAGCTGTACTCCACCTTCCTGCTGTGGCTGCTGTCGGAGCTGTTCGAGCAGCTGCCGGAAGTAGGCGACCTGGACAAGCCGAAGCTGGTCTTCATCTTCGATGAGGCGCACCTGCTGTTCGATGATGCACCGCCGTCGCTGGTGCAGCGCATCGAGCAGGTGGTGCGGCTGATCCGTTCCAAGGGCGTGGGCGTGTACTTCTGCTCGCAGTTCCCCGACGACGTCCCGGGCAACATCCTTGGCCAGCTCGGCAACCGCGTGCAGCACGCGCTGCGTGCGTTCACCCCGCGTGACCAGAAGGCGGTGAAGACCGCGGCCGAGACGTTCGTGCCGAACCCGAAGCTGGACGTGGCCAAGGTGCTGAGCCAGCTCGGCACCGGTGAGGCACTGGTCTCCACGCTGCAGGACAAGGGCATCCCGATGCCGGTGCAGCAGACCCTGATCGCGCCGCCGCGCTGCAGGATGGGCCCGATCACCGAGGCCGAGCGCGCCCAGGTGCGTGCCGGCAGCCCGGTCGGCAGCCGCTACGACACCGCGGTCAACCGCGAATCGGCCGCCGAGCTGCTGGCCCAGCGCGCGCAGAAGAGCGTCGAGAAGGCACAGGCGCCGGCCGCGCGCAGCCGCGAGCAGGACGACGCACAGGAAGGCGGGTTCGGCCAGGCGATCAAGGACGCGATCTTCGGCACCAAGCGCCGCCAGGGCATGATCGAAACCATCGCCAAACAGACCACGCGCACCGTCGGTACCAAGCTGGGCAACCAGATCGTGCGCGGCATCCTCGGCGGCATCTTCGGCGGCAAGCGCTGATCTGCCACGGCCGGGGTCAGAGCCCTTTCCGCTGGAAAGGGATCTGACCCCGCTTCCCGTTCGTCATCCAGAAAAGAAGCCGTATTGCATGTCGCGTTGGCGTCCCCCCGCAGAAAAAAGCACGGCCCTGATCACCGCCTCCGGGCATGCGCGGCTGAAGGCCGAACTGGACGAGCTGTGGCGCGTGCGCCGTCCGGAGGTGGTGAAGGCACTGGCCGCCGCCGCCGCAGAAGGCGACCGTTCCGAGAACGCCGAATACACCTACCGCAAGAAACAGCTGGGCGAGATCGACCGCCGGGTTCGCTACCTGACCAAGCGGCTGGAATCGCTGCGCGTGGTCGATACCACGCCAACCGATCCACAGGCGGTGTTCTTCGGTGCGTGGGTGGAACTGGAGAACGTGGACAGCGGCGATACCAGCCGCTACCGCATCGTCGGGCCGGATGAAACCGATGCCGGCCTGGGCTGGATCAGCATCGATTCGCCCCTGGCCAGGGCACTGCTGAAGAAGCGGCTGGACGATGAGTTCTCGGTGGAGCTGCCCGGCGGCCAGTTCACCTTTGCGGTGATCGGGGTCGAGTACGCGCCGTTGTAGAGTCGACTGTCGGTCGACTAGCGCGCGAAGCGCGGCACAAACCTCCGCAGCCGGACGGCAAACGCACCGCGATCCTCATCGCCGCTGATGACTCGCCGGAGCCATCTGTCAGGCGTCCACGGCCTCGGAACGAAGCGCAGTCGACTGACAGTCGACTCTACATGGCCCCGTGCAATGGTGGCGGGTACGTGCGCCCCGCACGCAGCGGGCGGAAGTAGTCGGCATTGCGATAGAAGGCGGAATCCTGCACGTCGTGCCAACCCGGGATTCCAGCCAACGGCAGCGGACGCAGCTGCAGGGGATCGGTCACTGCCCGGCCCTCGGCGATGGCCGCGGTCACCGCGTCAACACAGGCCGCATCGGCATCGCTTTGCACCACCACGCACTTGCCCACCAGCAACCGCCCCGGCAGCAGTGCCTGCTCCATCAGCGCATGCCCGAACACCGCCACGATGGCGATGTCGCCGCTGTGCCAGCGCGTCGGCTCCAACACTGCAGGCCAGTCATGCCCATCCCATGCGCGCAGCATCGTGCCATCGCGCACACGCACGATCACGCCGGTCTCGTCGAACTGGGTCAGGGCGGCCTGCGCACGGTTGCGCAGGCCGGGTGGCATGGCCTCGATATGCCGGCACTGCTGCACGTTGAGCGCACGTTTCAGCTGCGGGTAGGCAGCCCACACCAGCGCATTGAACAGGTCGTGCCAGTTGTCGGCGCGGGTGGCGATGCGCCCCCGCGCGATGCGGGTTTCGTAGTGCAGCCCATCGGCCAGCAGCGCGGCATCCTGTTCGACCAGGCGCTTGCCCGGCACGGCCAGGCGTGCATCCAGCGCCGCGACGGATGGCCATGCAGTGGCGTCCAGCAGGTCACGGAAGCCCTGCAAGCCGGCGAACAGCGGATGCTCGAAACGCCGTGCAGCCACCGCCGCACGTGGCGGCGGGACGAAGCGCCGTGAACCGCCGCCGTCACCGGTGGCGGTCGGCGCGAGGGTCACAGCACCTTGAGGTCGAATGCCGGGCGGGTAGCGGCGGGCAGCGCGTCACCGTACAGGTCGTGCTCGTCGCTCTCGGTGATTTCCACGTCGACGAACTCGCCCACGCGCAGCGGCACCTGGTCGGCGTTCTGGATGTGCACCAGGCCATCGATCTCCGGCGCATCGGCCCTGGAACGGGCCACGGCGATATCGCCTTCAATGGCGTCGACCAGGCACTGCTGCACGGTGCCGATCCTGGCCTCCAGGCGTGCGGCGGAGATCTGCGCCTGCTTCTCCATGAAGCGGGCCAGACGCTCCTGCTTCACTTCCTCCGGCACCGCATCGGGCAGATCGTTGGCGGTGGCCCCCTCGACCGGCGAATAGGCGAACGCGCCGACGCGATCCAGCTGCGCTGCGTCGAGGAACGACAGCAGTTCTTCGAACTCGGCCTCGGTCTCGCCCGGGAAGCCGACGATGAAGGTCGAACGCACGGTGATGTCCGGCGCGATACGGCGCCAGTTCTGCACGCGCTCCAGGGTCTTCTCGACCGCGCCGGGGCGCTTCATCAGGCGCAGGATGCGCGGGCTGGCATGCTGGAACGGGATGTCCAGGTACGGCAGGATCCGGTTCTCGGCCATCAGCGGCACGATCTCGTCCACGTGCGGGTACGGGTAGACGTAGTGCATGCGCACCCATGCATCGAGTTCGGACAGGCCTTCGCACAGCGCCTTCAGGCGGGTCTGGTAGGCCTTGTTGCGCCACATCTTCTCGGCGTACTTCACGTCCACGCCGTAGGCCGAGGTGTCCTGCGACACCACCAGCAGCTCGCGCACCCCGCCACGCACCAGGCGCTCGGCTTCACGCAGGACCTCATCCACCGGGCGCGAGACCAGCTTGCCGCGCATCGACGGAATGATGCAGAAGCTGCACGTGTGGTTGCAGCCTTCGGAAATTTTCAGGTAGGCGTAATGGCGCGGGGTCAGCTTGATGCCGTAGTCGGGCACCAGGTCCACGAACGGGTCGTGCTTGGGCGGCAGTGCTTCATGCACCGCCTCCATCACGCTCTGGTAATCCTGCGGACCGGACACCGCCAGCACGTTCGGGTACGCCTCGCGGATCTGCTCCGGGCGCTTGCCCAGGCAACCGGTGACGATGACCTTGCCGTTCTGGTTCATCGCCTCGCCAATGGCATCCAGCGACTCGGTCACCGCCGAATCGATGAAGCCGCAGGTGTTGACCACCACCACGTCGGCCGAGTCGTAGGACGGGACGATGTCGTAACCTTCCGAGCGCAGCTGGGTGAGGATGCGCTCGGAATCGACGAGGGCCTTCGGGCAGCCAAGGCTGACGAAGCCGACTTTGGGGTTCAGCTGGGACATGGAATCGCGGGACTCTGGGGGCCTGGGCCCCTGCCGGCGTGGCAGGGGTTCCTGGGGGCCGGGGCCTGAAAGGGCGCCAGTATACCGGGGTTGGCGGCCATGCTCTGAACGGCCAGCCGCCCGATCACGCACAGCCGCTTACATCGTGCTAACCGGCACAGCACCGACAATGCAGCTCTGTTCCCAGCAACGAGGAAGATGACGATGGCCGAGTGGATCACCCTGGATACGCATCACGGCCCGGTACGGGCCTGGCAGGCCCTGCCGGACGGCACCGCGCGTGGCGGCTTGGTGGTGGTGCAGGAAATCTTCGGCGCCAATCCGCACATCCGCAGCGTGGCCGAGCGCTTCGCGGCCGAAGGCTATGCGGTGCTGGCGCCTGCGTTCTTCGACCTGCTGGACGGCACCGACGCCGATCCGGACGCCCTGCCCTACGACGCCGAGGGCGTGAAGCAGGGCCTGGAGCGGGTCAGCGCACTGGGCATGGAGCGGGCGCTGGAAGTGGTCCGGGCCGCCGCAACCCGGCTGGCCCCTCATGGCAAGGTCGGCACGGTCGGCTACTGCTGGGGCGGCACGGTGGCGTTGCTGTCGGCACTTCGCCTGGGGTTGCCGTCGGTCAGCTATTACGGTGGGCGCAACGTGCAGTTCCTCGACGAAGCGCCCAAGGCCCCGGTGATCTTCCACTTTGGTGCGCAGGACCGCAGCATCCCGCCGGAAGCGGTCCAGGCCCACCGTGAGAAACTGCCGCAGATGGCCACCTACGTCTATCCGGCCGACCACGCCTTCAACCGGGAGGTCGGACATGCGTATGATCCAGACAGCGCCGCCCTGGCGCTGCAACGCACCCTGGACTTCTTCTCGGAGCATCTTGGATGAGCGAATTCGAACTCGATTCACGCCTGGCCACCGATAGCGTACTGGTGGCGGAAGGACCGTTGTCGCAAGTGCGGCTGATGAACGACGAACGATTCCCCTGGCTGGTGCTGGTACCGCGCCTGGCCGGGGTGACCGAGTGGATCGAGCTGGATGGCGAGCAGCAGGACAAGCTGCGCACCGAGCTCAACCGCGCCTGCAAGGCCCTGAAAGGCTCCGACGGCGTGGAGAAGATCAACATCGGGGCGCTGGGCAACATCGTGCGCCAGCTGCACTTCCATGTGATCGGCCGCCATGACGGCGATCCGGCGTGGCCGGGCCCGGTCTGGGGCAGCGGCCCGGCGCATCGCTACGAGCCGGCGGCGCTGGACCAGCATGTCGCCTACTGGAAGGAACGGCTAGGATATCCGGCCCAGTCCTGAGCGTTTGCCGACCCGATGCGATTCAACCTCGTTGCCGCCGTCCTGCTGATCCTGATCGGCCTGTTCATGCTCGCCAGCAACCTCGGCTGGACGCACCTGAACCTGTCCAAGCTGCTGCTGACCTGGTGGCCGGTGGCACTGGTGGGCGTCGGCATCGCGATGCTGTTCGGTCGCGGCAAATAAGCAAAGGCGGCGCAAGCGCCGCCCTCTGCCCTGCCAGGAAGCCGAGCATGGCTCGGCTCCATAACCGATCAGGTCCGCGGCAGGGTCACGCCGGTCTGGCCCTGGTACTTGCCGCCACGATCGCGGTACGAGGTCTCGCAGACGTCATCGGCGGCCGCCTGGAAGAACAGCATCTGCGCCACGCCTTCATTGGCATAGATGCGCGCCGGCAGCGGCGTGGTGTTGCTGAATTCCAGGGTGACGTGGCCTTCCCA
Organism: Stenotrophomonas sp. YJH_SMC_29; assembly: GCF_059371235.1. Classification (NCBI taxonomy): domain Bacteria; kingdom Pseudomonadati; phylum Pseudomonadota; class Gammaproteobacteria; order Lysobacterales; family Lysobacteraceae; genus Stenotrophomonas; species Stenotrophomonas sp. YJH_SMC_29. Next base: position 416,965 of record NZ_JCAFUK010000001.1, read on the forward strand.
TTCCGGTTCCAGCGGGGTCACGTTGACGATGATGCCGCAGCGCGCGTAGGTGCTTTTGCCCAGGCACACCACCAGGGTGTCGCGCGGGATGCGGAAGTACTCCACCGTGCGCGCCAGCGCGAAGCTGTTCGGCGGGATGATGCACTCGTCGGCGGTGATGTCGACGAAGCTGCCCGAGTCGAAATGCTTGGGGTCGACAATCGTCGAGTTGATGTTGGTGAACACCTTGAACTCGCGCGAGCAGCGCACGTCGTAGCCATAGCTGGACGTGCCATAGCTGACGATGCGCTGGCCGTTGGCCTGCTTGACCTGCCCGGCCTCGAACGGCTCGATCATGCCGTGCTGCTCGGACATGCGGCGGATCCAACGGTCACTCTTGATGCTCATGCTTTGTCCTGGGGGTACGAGGGGGCGCGAGGATTCTAGCAGGGGCCTGGCCTCGGCCGGCGGCCCCTGCCCCGGCGCTTACAGCAACGACGACAGGATCGGGATCGAGGCCCGCGGACGCTTGCCAACCTCCTCGATCAAGCGCTGCGCGGCGTGGCGATAGGCCTGGGCCGGCGCCGAATCCGGCTGGGCGACGGTGATCGGGGTGCCTGCGTCGCCCTGTTCGCGGATGCCGATCTGCAGCGGCAGCGACCCCAGCAGCGGCACGCCGTACTGCGCGGCCATGCGCTCGCCACCGCCTTCGCCGAACAGGTGCTCGATGTGCCCGCAGTTGCTGCAGGTGTGCACGGCCATGTTCTCGACGATGCCCAGCACCGGCACCTCGACCTTCTCGAACATCTTCAGCGCCTTCCTGGCGTCCAGCGTGGCGATGTCCTGCGGCGTGGTGACGATCACCGCACCGGCCAGCGGAATCTTCTGGGTCAGGGTCAGCTGGATGTCACCGGTGCCCGGCGGCAGGTCGATCAGCAGGAAATCCAGGTCATCCCACAGGGTGTCATTGAACAGCTGGGTCATCGCCGAGGTGGCCATTGGCCCACGCCAGATCATCGGCGTGTCCTCTTCGATCAGGTAGCCGATCGACATGGTGTCCACGCCGAACGCGCGCAGCGGCTCGATGCTCTTGTTGTCCGGGCTTTCCGGGCGACCGGACAGGCCCAGCATGGCCGGCACGCTGGGGCCGTAGATGTCTGCGTCGAGCACGCCCACGCGCGCGCCAAGCTGCTGCAGCGCCACGGCCAGGTTCACCGCGGTGGTGGACTTGCCGACGCCGCCCTTGCCCGAACCGACCGCGATGACGTTGCGGATGCGGGCATGCGGCGTAAGTCCCTTCTGGACCTGGCTGGCATGGGGACGGCGGGGGGAACTGTTCACAACGAGCACCGGCAGGGTCAAGGGGATAACCCAACATCATACAAGCTGGACGCAACCTGACTGAAATTCAGGATTGCGACGGATTCGTGCACAGATTGTTAAGTTCATGTTACGTTCGATGAGCACTGTTTTTGAGCTGCGGAGCCCGCTGTTCCGGCCCGCGCGATGGCGCATGCGCAGTGCCGTTTTTGTTTTTGCTCTCCATTGGAACTTCATGAAACACGTCAGCAATACCGCACGTCGCAACACGCTCGCCGTCGCCCTGATTTCCGCTCTGATGGCCGCCGCCCCGGCAATGGCCCAGGACAAGGCGACCAACCTGGACAAGATCACCGTCACCGGTTCGCTGATCCCGCAGACCCAGATCGAAACCCAGACCCCGGTGATGTCCATCACCGCCGAAGACATCCAGACCCGCGGCTTCAGCAGTGTTGCTGAAGTGCTGCAGCAGTCGTCGCTGACCACGGGCGGCCTGCAGGGCGGCCAGACCTCGGGTGCGTTCACCCAGGGCGCCGAGGCGGCCGGCATGTTCGGCCTGAACCCGGGCTACACCAAGTACCTGATCAACGGCCGCCCGATGCTTTCGTATCCGGCGCTGTACAACGGCAGCGAGTCGTTCAACAACATCAGCGGCATTCCGATCGACATCGTCGAGCGCATCGAAGTCCTGCCGGGCGGCCAGTCGTCGCTGTATGGCTCGGACGCGATCGCCGGCGTGGTCAACATCATCCTGAAGGAACGCATGGACGGCGGCACGATGTCGATCCGTGGCGGCACCTACACCGAAGGTGGTGGCAGCAACATCCGCTTCAGCGCCGCCAAGGGCTTCAACGCATTCGACGACCGCTTCCACGCGCTGGTCAACGTGCAGATCGAAAACGGCAGCCCGATCTGGGGCTACCAGCGTGACATCACCAAGCAGAACAACCCGGTCGGCTACACCGCGCAGCTGCCGTCGAACGACTTTGCCGTCATCGGCAACGCCGACAACAAGCTGTACATGATGGACCCGACCCGCTGCGGCAACGTCGCAGGCCTGTACGACGGCACCACCACCGTCGGCAAGCGTGCATCGGGCGAATCGTGCGGCTCGGTGTACAGCGCCGGCTACAAGACCCTGAAGAACGGCAAGAACAGCGGCCAGTTCTACTCGTCGATGACCTTCGACGTGAACGACAACTTCCAGCTGTTCGCCGATGTGCTGTACAGCAAGGAGAAGACCGAGTTCACCTCCGGCTCCAGCGCCCTGTGGTGGGGCACCAAGTCGGTGATGGGCGGCTTCTACGACCAGGGCCTGGGCAAGGTCGTGAACCTGCAGCGCGCCTTCGCGCCGGAAGAAATCGGCCCGGGCCACTACAACAACATCCTGAACTCCGATGAGAGCCGTTCCTACCAGGTCACCCTGGGCGGCAAGGGCATGGTCGGCGATTGGGACTACAGCGCCAGCTTCACCCGCGGCGAATACCGCCTGGACCAGAACCGCTTCGCACGCTGGAAGGACAAGATCGAAGGCTTCTTCGGCGACACCGTGCTGGGCCCGCGCCTGGGCACCACCGCTGATGGCTTCGGCATCTACAACCCGGACTACACCGCGTTCTACTCGCCGATCACCCCGGACCAGTTCGCCAGCTTCACCGGCTATGGCACCCATCGCAGCAAGACCTGGCAGAACCTGGGTCGCGTGCAGGTGACCAACGGTTCGCTGTTCTCCCTGCCGGGCGGCGACGCCGGCCTGGCCGTGGTGCTGGAAGGCGGCAGCGAAGGTTGGGACTACTCGCCCGACCAGGCCTTCGTCGATGGCAACGCCTGGGGCGCCACCGCCGTGGCCGGTGCCGGCCACCGCAGCAATTACGCGGTGACCAGCGAACTGCGCATGCCGGTGTTCGAATCGCTGACCATCAGCGCCTCGGGCCGCTACGACGCCTTCAAGATCGCCGACAAGACCGTCGACAAGGCCACCTACAGCATCGGCCTGGAATACCGCCCGGTTGAAAGCCTGCTGCTGCGCGGCAAGTACGGCACCGCGTTCCGCGCGCCGACCCTGTCCGATGCCTTCCAGGGCATGAGCGGCTCGTTCGCCTCCGGTCAGAACGACTACTACCGCTGCAGCCAGATGGGTTATGCGCTGCGTGACGAAGCCTGCTCGTTCTACAAGACCACCTCGGTGTACAGCGAAAAATCCGGCAACCCGGACCTGAAGCCGATCACCGCCGACGTGTGGAGCGCGGGCGTGGTGTGGGCCCCGGTGAGCAACTTCTCGCTGTCGGTCGACTACTACAACTGGAAGATCAAGAACGAGGTCAAGACGCTGAGCACCGACCAGCTGCTGCTGGCCGAGTACCAGTGCCGCAACGGCCTGCCGAACAACACCTCGGCCAGCTGCCAGAACGTGACCGACTGGGTGTCCCGCGACGCCGGTGGCAACCTGACCCGCGTGTACACCCCGAAGCTCAACGTGGCCAGCCAGAACCTGGAAGCGGTGACCGTCGGTGCCAAGTACCAGCAGGACCTGGGCCGCTTCGGTTCGCTGATGTTCTCGGGCAACTACACCAACATGCTGAAGCGTGAAGTGGTGCCGCTGCCGGGCGCGCAGAAGCTGGATCTGCTGAGCGATCCGTACAACATGTGGTACTACGACAACTTCGCCAAGGTGCGCGGCGATGTGTCGGTGGGCTGGGCCATCTCCAAGTTCACCACCACCGTGTACGCCAACTACGTCGGCAGCACCCCGAACTACCTGGCCTACACCGGCCGCAGCTATGACTACGTCCACGCCTCCGGCGCCAAGGCCGGCAAGTGGGGCTCGTACACCACCTACAACATGAGCCTGAACTACCAGGCGCAGGACGATCTGACCCTGTCGCTGATGGTCAACAACGTGTTCAACAAGCTGCCGGAAGGCCAGCGCTACAACTACCCGGGCAACGAATCGACCCCGTTCAACGACGGCTTCTACAGCGTCTACGGCCGTCAGATCTCGGCCCAGGTCAAGTACGACTTCTGATCCCGTCGTATTCCGGACTGCGTGTCTGGACCAGGCCCCGCTTCGGCGGGGCCTTTTTTTTGGCCGGTCGCGCGCGATGCAGCGGAGCACCGCCCGTCGCCGACCACTCCAGCCTGAATGCATGGCTAATGCACCTCACGGAGCGCCGGGGACGGGCCTCACCGCCCCATATGAGAAAAAAACATAAGAAATCAATGACATGGCAAAAGGCTGATACTCAACCCGGGTTTGCCGAATCCGCCATTATGACGAGAGCATGAATGGTTGACAGGCCAAGCTAAGTCTGTGTTAACGTTGGATCGTCGGCTTGTGAAGCCGGTGAAACGTGGGCAATGCCCACCAGGGACGGCGGCGGCTGCGACAGGCGCCGACCGAGGTTTGATTCATCAGGGGATCCACATATGACCATCCGCAAGGCACTCATCCGCCACCCGCTGAGCTTTGCGCTCACCACGGCCCTCCTGGCAACCGGCATCGCCCCCGCGTTCGCCCAGGAAGCCGGCAACGAGGCAGGCGGCAAGAACAGCAGTGCCACCAATCTTGATCGCGTCTCGGTCGTTGGCTCGCGCATCAAGCGCGCCGACGTCGAGGGCCCGGCACCGGTCACGGTGATCACCCGCACGGATATCGACCGTGAAGGTTTCCAGACCGTTGGCGACATGCTGCAGACGTTGACCCAGAACACCACCTCGTCCTTCACCGGCGACCTGGCGGTGACCGGCTTCACTCCGAACGCACAGGTGGTCAACCTCCGCAACCTGGGCCCCGGCTACACGCTGACCCTGGTGAACGGCCGTCGCCCGGCGCAGTACCCGCAGCCGTACAACCGCGACAACAATGTCGCCAACATCAACTCGATCCCGAGCAGCATCGTCGAGCGCGTGGAAGTCCTGACCGGCGGCGCCTCGGCCATTTACGGCTCTGACGCCGTGGCCGGCGTGGTCAACATCGTGCTGCGCGAGCATTACGACGGCAACCTGGTCCGCCTGACCACCGGCACCACCGCAGAAGGCGGCGGCGACACGGTCAACCTGGAACTGACCGGCGGCCGTACCGGCGATCGCTGGAGCGCGGTTTGGGCCCTGCAGTACAGCGATCGCGAGGCTGTCTACGCCAACCAGCGCAAGTTCCTGTCGGATCTGCGTGAGGGCCCGCTGGGTTCGACCGCAACCCCGGGCCTGTCGCTGATCGCGATCCGCGGCCTGGCCTCGGCCAATGGCCGGGTCAACCAGAACGCCTACTATCCGGGCCAGGCCAAGTGCGATGCACTGGGCTTCACCACGGTGACCACCGCCGCCCGTGGCACCTACTGCGGTTCGTACGACAGCAACGCGGCGCGCTCGATCTCCAACCAGCGCCAGTTCTACTCGGCCTACGGCTACGGCACCTTCGACTTCACCGACACCACCCAGGGCTGGGCCAGCGTCAACTATTACACCACCAGCGCCAAGGCCAGCGCCGGCACGGAGTTCTGGGGCACCTCGGGCGACAAGTTCAACATCCTGTCCAATGGCACCACCAGCGCGTACTACTACGATGCCGGCCTGCGCGACATCGTGCAGTTGCAGCGTGTCTTCACCGCCGCCGAACTGGGTGGCAATGAAGCGGCCAGCACCAAGTACGACGAATACACCTACGACTTCGCTGCCGGCGTGCGTGGCACCTTCGCCGACCGCTTCGACTGGGAAGCCACCGGTGGCTACGGCTACTACAACTACAAGATGGACCGCCCGCGCCTGCTCGCGAAGTCGGTGCATGACTACTTCCTGGGACCGGTGCTGGGCTACAGCAACGCCACCGGCACCGGTGCAGGTGTCTACCCGATCCACCGCCTGAACCTGGATCGCTGGTCCTCGCCGATCACCCCGGAGATCTACCAGTCCTTCGCGACCCGCGTGATCAACCGCTCCGAAACCAGCGTGGCGAATGCCGCCTTCAACGTCAGCGGCGACCTGTTCGAACTGCCGGCCGGCGCTGTTGGCTTCGCCAGCGTGCTGGAATGGAACCGCCAGAAGATGGACATGGTGAGCGACCCGCGCACCGACCAGCTGCGTCCGATCGACGGCCAGACCATCTACAACCTCACCAGCTCCGGTGAGACCCACGGCACCCGCGACCGCTACGCCGTCGGCGCCGAGTTCCGCGTGCCGATCTTCAGCAATCTGAGCGTCAACGCTGCGGCGCGCTATGACAAGTACGACGACATCTCGTCGGTTGATGCATCCACCACTTACAACCTCGGCCTGGAATTCCGCCCGTTCAGCAACCTGCTGCTCCGCGGCAGCTATGCCACCAGCTTCCGCGCGCCAGACATGCAGCTGATCTACGCCGGCGGTGCCGCGTCCTACACGACCGAACTGGACGAGTACTCCTGCCGCTCCGGTACCGGTCCGGGCGCTGCCCAGGGCCCGCGTACCCGCACCCAGTGCAACACGCCGACGAGTGACCCGACCAAGTACTCGGTGCAGACCCTGGTGGCCGGCAACCCGAACCTGACCGAGGAGAAGGGCAAGTCGTGGGGCGCAGGCTTTGTGTGGGACGTTACGGATGGCATGTCGCTGACGGTCGACTACTACCGCATCCGCCTGGAGGACGCCGCCGCCCAGCTGAGCAACGACTACCTGCTGCGCGCTGAGGCGGCCTGCCGCCTGGGCACCGCCAGCGACGGTCGCGCGGTCCCCAGTGCTTCGGTCTGCCAGAACGTGCTGGGCCTGATCACGCGCACCAACCTGCCCGGCTCGCCGGACGATGGCCGTATCCAGCGCATCAACAACGCCTACATCAACACCGCACTGCAGGACACCAGCGGTATCGATGCAACCTACAAGTACGCGCTGGACACCGACCGCTGGGGCCGTTTCAACGTCGACCTGGGTTACTCGCTGACGCTGACCAACAAGTACAAGCAGACCGCCGACGACGACCTGATCGATTACCGCGACCTGCCGCCGGAGTACTTCAATCCCGAGCGCAGCCGCGCCCGCGGCAGCCTGACCTGGACCAAGGGCGACTGGGCCACCACCGTGTTCGGCACCCGCTACGGCTCGGCCTTCAGCTATGCCGAAGCTGATGGCACCAACAGCGCGGGCGGTGCCTACTCGCGTCGCCTGGCGCCGTACTTCCTGTGGAACCTGAGTGTGGGCAAGAAGTTCGGCGAGAACGTGCTGGCCACCTTCCAGGTCGTCAATGTGTTCGACAACCAGTATCGCAAGGACAACAGCAACACTACGTACCCGTTCTACAACCCGTTCATCGGCGCAGACCCGCTGGGCCGTCGCTTCTACGTGAGCCTGCAGTACAAGTTCTGATCCTCGCTGCATGAGGTAGGAACGCATGGGAAAGCCCGGGTCTGAACCGGGCTTTCCTTTTTTGAACCGGCCGTAGCTACCGCTGGCCAGGACAAGGACCCCTGATCATGAAGAAGACCTCGCTGTTGACGCCGTTGGCCCTGGCGCTCGCCGCCGCCCTCCCCGCTGCCTTGCCGGCCGCCGCTGCGGGCGCGGCGACGCCCTATTCGATCGAAGACTTCGCCAGGCACGCCAGCTACAGCTCGGCCAGAATCTCACCGAGCGGCGCCTACCTGGCTATCAGTGTCGATCTGGGCGACCAGGACGTGCTGACCATCCTGCGCACCAGTGACCTGAAGGTACTCAAGGTCAACCAGCTGCCGGACAAGAAGAGCGTGGGCAGCTTCCACTGGATATCGCCGGAACGGCTGATGTTCAACGCGGTGAAAAAGCAGGGCGGCTACGCCCAGCCCTTCCCCACCGGGGAATGGTTCGCGGTCAACGCCGACGGCAGCCAGGCCCGCCCGGTGATCTTCTACGGCACCCGCGATGCCACCCAGCGCAGCAAGAGCGTGGGCAACGAATCCTATTCGTTGCTGGACACGCTGCGCGGCGATGACCAGAACGTGATCATGCAGGTCCGCTACCCGCGCTCTTCCGAAGGCGCAGGCACCCAGGTAGTGAGCGTGGACACCATCAGCGGCAGGCGCACGCCCTTGGCGCGCGCACCCAAAGAGAACTGCGACATCGCACTGGATGGCGCCAAGGAACCGCGCTTCGCGGTCTGCAGTTCCAGCCGCGATGAGAGCGGCGAATATGATGAGCGCAGCGAGCTGTACCGCCGCGACGGCACCACCTGGACGTTGATCAACGCCTCCAAGTCCGACGGCCAGCATCTGCGCGTGCTGCGCACCAGCGCCGACGGTACCGTCTACGCCGAACAGGATGATGGCAAGGTCCCATCGGCAATCGGCACGCTGGACACCGGCAGTGGCCAGTTCCAGAAGCTGTTCCAGGATCCTGTCAGCGAAGTCTCGCAGATGATGTGGAGCACTGATGACAAGCGCCTGATCGGCGTGGTCAACCAGGCCGGCAGCCCCAAGGTCACCCTGCTGGATGAGGACCACCCCGATGCCGCGCTGTACCAGTCGCTGGCCCAGGCATTTCCCGGGCAGATGGTGCAGTTCTCCAGTTCCACCGAAGATGGCAACCGCATCCTGGTGTCGGTTTACAGCGACACCAATCCAGGGGAGCTGTACCTGTTCGACCGCAAGACCGGCCAGGCCCGTTTCCTGCTGCAGGGCCGAGACTGGCTTGATCCCAAGCGCATGGCCAGCGTCACCCCGTTCACCGTCAAGGCACGGGACGGCCAGCTGCTGCATGGTTACCTGACCGTTCCGCAGGGGGCGCAAGGCAAGCGCCTGCCAATGATCGTCAACCCGCACGGCGGCCCGATCGGCCCGCGCGACAACTGGGGCTTCAATCCCGAGGCGCAGCTGCTGGCGAGCCGTGGCTATGCCGTCCTGCAGGTCAACTTCCGTGGCTCTGGTGGCTATGGCAAGGCCTTCGAGAACGCGGGTCACCGGCAATGGGCCGACGGCATCCAGAACGACATCCTCGATGCCACGCATTGGGCCATCGACCAGGGGGTGGCTGACAAGGACCGCCTGTGCATCTATGGCGGCAGCTTCGGTGGCTACTCTGCACTGATGGCGCCCATCCGCGAGCCAGGCCTGTTCAAGTGTGCTTTCGGCTACGTCGGGGTATACGACGTGGACATGCTGTTCAAGAAGGGCGATATCCCGCAGCGCGAGTCCGGTCAGCGCTATCTGCGCCGCACCCATGGCACCGACGTGGCCGAATGGAACAAGGTCTCGCCCGCCCGCCGGGCCGGTGAGGTCAGGATTCCGGTATTCCTGGCCGCAGGTGCCCGCGACATGCGCGCCGTGCCCGAACAGACCGAGCTGATGGCCAAGGCACTCACCGATGCCGGCAACCCTCCGGAAGGCGTGATCATCCAGTCCGGTGAAATGCATGGCTTCTACGACGTTCCGGCCCGGGTAAATCTGTACTCGAAGATGCTCGACTTCTTCGGCCGGCATATCGGCACGCCCGCACGCTGAACGAACCGGGGCAGCACGCCTGCCCCGTGTTTCCTTTGGCACAATGACCTACGCCGCATGTCCCGAAGCGCGCTCCGCCCGATGATTGGGGGCACGCGGTCCCCTTGCTGCCATCACGGATTGATGAACATGAAACTGCATTGGCTTTCGCCACTCCCTCTCCTGGTCGCGTTGGCCTCGCCGGCCATGCTGGCGGCGGCGCCTCCAGCGCCTTCCAGGGCCCCGCTGCCCAGCGATCCAACCGATGATCCGCTGATGATCAGCGCGGGCTTCCTGAACGGTCATCCCGACCTGCGCTTCCGCATGCTGGGCATGGAAAAACAGCGCGCCAACGACCTGCCCGCTGCATTTGCGTTCTTCCAGCGCGCCGGCTTCTACGGGGACAAGGTCTCGCAGGCAAGGGTCGCTGAAATGCTGTGGAACGGCACTGGCACGGAGGTCGACCGCCCGCTGGCCTACGTCTGGATGGACCTGGCTGCCGAGCGTGGCTACAAGGGCTTCGTCGAACTGCGCGAACGCTACTGGGCCGCGCTGGATGAACACCAACGCAACCAGGCCATCGGCCAGGGCGAAGCGGTGTATGCACGGTTTGGAGACGCTGCCGCCGAGCCACGCCTCGCATTGGCAATGCGGCGTGAACAGAAGCGCATGACCGGCAGCCGCACAGGCTTTGCGGGCAACGTCAAGATTCTCGTGCCGGGCCCGAATGGCACCACTGAACAGATTGATGGCAGCAAGTTCTACGACACCCGTTACTGGGACCCGCAGCTGTACCGGCAATGGCAGGACAGCATCTGGTCGACACCGCGGGTGGGACGCGTGGAAATTGGCAACGTGGCCCCGGTTTCCACCGAAAACCAGGCGCGTAGCCGAATCCCCGATGTTGCTCCACAGGTTGACGCCCCCGAGCCGGTGACCGGGGACGAACCGCCCCAGCCGACCCCTGGCCTGCGCTGAGGGCGCACCGCGCCCCCCAACGGACCATGCCGATCCTGCCTGCTGGCGACCGACCACCGCCAGGGCAGGCCGGCTTGCCATTGACCATGACCTTCGACACCCTTGCAGGTCTGGCCGGCGGCGTATCGTTCGGCCCACGGCCGCGCCTGCGGCCACTCCCTGACTCACTCGGCCCGGAGGCCATTCAAGTGACCCGTACTCCCAAGATCGTGCTGCTGACCCTGGCCGTTTCGGCCGCGCTGGTCGGCTGCGGCAAGACTGAAGCCCCGGCCAAGGACGCCGCCGCCTCCGCCCCGGCCACGGCCGAAGCCACCACCTATAAGCTGGACGAGAGCAAGCTGCCGGCCTACAACGCCTTCCAGCCGAGCGACCTGGACACCACCAAGGACGCCTGCACCGCCTTCGGCGACTACGTCAACAGCAAGTGGCTGGCCGCCAATGAAATCCCGGGCGACCGCACCAGCTGGGGCGCGTTCACCATCCTCGACGAGCGCTCGGTGGCCGTGCAGCACCAGCTGGCCGAACAGGTCGCGCAGGTCAAGAACCCGAACCACATCGAGAAGATCGTCGGCGACCTGTGGGCCACCGGCATGGACGAAGCCAAGATCAACGCACAGGGCATCGAGCCGCTGAAGGCCGACCTGACCGCGATCGACGGCCTGCAGGACAAGGCGGCCATCGCCGACTACCTGCGCACCAGTGCCGCCAAGGGCGACAACCTCCTGTTCGGCTTCGGTGCCGAAGCCGACTTCAAGAACTCGGCCGTGAACATGGCCTACGCCAGCCAGGGCGGCCTGGGCCTGCCGGATACCACCTATTACACCGACGCCAAGAACGCCGACAAGCTGAAGGCCTATCAGGCGCACGTGGCCAAGGTGCTGGAACTGTCCGGCGTCGCCGCTGCCGATGCCGCCAAGCAGGCGGAAGAGGTCGTCAAGTTCGAGACCCGCCTGGCCAAGGCCTCCAAGTCGCGCGTCGAGCTGTCGCGCAATGTCGAGCTGTACTACAACCCGGTCACCCTGGCCGACGCCGACAAGCTGACCCCGAACTTCAGCTGGACCGAATTCTTCAAGTCGCAGGGCGTGGCCGCACCGGAGAAGTTCTCGCTGGCCATGCCGGCCTTCCATGAGGAAGTGAGCAAGGCGCTGGGCGACACCGATCCGTCGGTGTGGCGCGCCTACCTGCGCTTCCACACCGTGGACAGCGCCTCGCCGTACCTGGCCGACGCGTTCGTGCAGGAGAACTACGAGTTCTACGGCAAGACCCTCAACGGCCAGAAGGAACAGAAGCCGCGCTGGAAGCGCGTGCTGGGCACCATCGAGAATGACGCCGGCGAAGCCTTCGGCCAGCTGTACGTGAAGGTGGCCTTCTCGCCGGAAGCCAAGGCGAAGATGGAAGAGCTGGTGAAGAACCTGGCTGCCTCGCTGAAGGACCGCATCCAGGGTCTGAGCTGGATGAGCGAGGAAACCAAGGCCAAGGCCATCGCCAAGTGGGAAACCTTCACCCCGAAGATCGGTTACCCGGACAAGTGGCGTGACTGGTCGGGCCTGCAGACCCAGCGCGACAGCTTCCTGGGCAACGTGCGCGCGGCCAACGAGTTCAACTACAAGTTCAACCTGTCCAAGATCGGCAAGCCGGTGGACAAGACCGAGTGGGGCATGACCCCGCAGACCGTCAACGCCTACTACAACCCGCTGCAGAACGAGATCGTGTTCCCGGCCGCCATCCTGCAGCCGCCGTTCTTCGACCCCAAGGCCGACGACGCGCTGAACTACGGCGGCATCGGTGCGGTGATCGGCCATGAGATGACCCACGGTTACGACGACCAGGGTGCGCGCTTCGGGCCGACCGGCAACATGGAAGACTGGTGGACCCCGGCCGACAAGAAGAACTTCGAAGGCCTGACCGGCAAGCTGGTCAAGCAGTTCGACCAGTACAAGGTCGACGGCCAGGCGGTGAACGGCCACCTGACCCTGGGCGAGAACATCGCCGACCTGGGCGGCCTGGCTACCGCCTACGACGCCCTGCAGAAGGCCACCGCCGGCAAGGAAGATGCCAAGGTCGACGGCTTCACCCGCGACCAGCGCTTCTTCTTCAACTGGGCCACCGTGTGGCGCACCAAGTACACCCCGGAAAACGCCAAGGTCCGCCTGGCTACCGACCCGCACGCCCCGGCGCAGTTCCGCGCCATGGGTGCGCCGTCGAACCTGCCGACCTTCGCTGCCGCGTTCCAGTGCAAGGCCGGTTCGCCGATGGCCCGCACCGGCGAGCAGCAGGTGGTGATCTGGTAAGCCACGGCTGACGCTGCGGCAGACCTGCAAGGGCCCGGGACTTCCCGGGCCTTTGCTTTTTTGCGATGCCCGCCGTCCACGCAAGGCGTGGCACCCCTGCCGACCACGCCGTGACGCGTGCATGTCGCGCGCCTCCCCGCGCCCGGTGGCAGCGCCGCGCGATGCCCGGCAGACGGCGCGTGATGTGTGCATGCCGCGCCCATGCCCGGCTTGCTATAGTGCGCGCGCCCTCAATCCATCACGGATTCGTTCCACATGCCCAATTTCCGTCCGCTTGCCATCGCCCTGGGCATCAGCCTGGCGACCCTGGTCCCGACCCACGATGCGTTCGCTGCCGCCAAGAAGAAGGCCGCTCGCGCCCCGGCCGTCAGCGCCCAGTGCAGCGACTTCTACGACGCCACCAATGCAGGCTGGCTGAAGGCCAACCCGGTGCCGCAGACCGGCGCCACCACCGCGCTCGGCCAGCTGGTCGAGCGCAGCCGCCAGCAGCAGCGTGAACTGCTCGACGCCGCGATGAAGTCGCCGCAGGGCAACGTGCAGAAGCTGCTGGGCGACTTCTGGGCCAGCGGCCTGGACGAGGCAGCAGTGGAAGCGGACGGCTCCAACCCGATCGCGCCGCTGCTGACCCGCATCAATGCCATCAAGAAGGCCAAGGATGTGCCGGCGTCGATCGCCGCGCTGCACCAGGTCGGCATCCCGGTGGCCTTCAACTTTGGCCCGGACGTCGATCTGAAGGCACTCGATCGTCACATCGGCTACTTCATGCAGGGTGGCATGGGCCTGCCGGATCCGGCGTTCTATACCCGCACCGACGCCGACACCGTGGCCCTGATGGGCCGCTACCGCACCTACGTGAAGCAGATCCTGGCACTGACCGGCACGCCGGCGGCCAAGCTCGATGCCGAGTCGCAGTCGGTGATCGCACTGGAGACCGAGCTGGCGCGCAACGCGCAGTCGCTGGCCGGGATCAACAACCCGTTCAACAACTACGCGCCGATCTCCACCAAGGAGCTCAACAGCCGCTACCGCAACCTGCAGCTGGACGCGTTCCTGAAGGCCCAGGGCGTGGACGACGACCTGGTTTCGCTGGCCGACCCGGGCCTGTTCAAGCAGCTCGATGGCATGGTCACCAAGCTCAAGCCGGACCAGTGGAAGGCCTACCTGCGCTGGCGCGTGGGCGACTCGATGGCGCCCTACCTGTCCAAGGCCTACCGCGACGCGGAGTTTGAGTTCCGTGGCCGCGTGCTGCGTGGCGAAACGCTGCCGCCGCAGCGTTGGGAAGATGTGCTGGAGGCGATCAACGTGGCCGCCGGTCCGATGCTCGGCCGCGAATACGCGGCCCGTTACCTGTCGGCCGAAGACCGTCGCCAGGCCGCATGGATCGTCGACAAGGTGCGCGAAGTGCAGATCGAGGCGGTCAAGAACAGCAGCTGGATGAGTGCCGAAGCCAAGACCGAAGCGCAGTCCAAGCTGGCCGCGCTGAAGATCGAGATCGGCACCCCGCTGCGTGATCTCGACTACAGCGTGCAGCCGATGGGCCGCGGTTCGTTCGGCGGCAACATGCTGATCGCGTCGACCTGGCGCCACCGCGAGGAAATGAAGCGCATCGGCAAGGGCAACGCCGACCGCCGCTGGGACGTGCTGCCGCAGCAGCCGTCGCTGGCCTACGATCTGGCGCAGAACCGCCTGATCGTCACCGCTGCGATCCTGCAGGGCCCGGTGTTCAACGCCAAGGCCGATGCCGCCGACAAGTTCGGCAGTTTCGGTGGCCTGGTCGGCCATGAGCTGACCCGTGCGATCGATGCCAAGGGCGCACTGGTCGATGCCAAGGGCGAACTGCGCAGCTGGTGGACGCCGGCCGACAAGACCGCCTGGACCCTGCTCGGCAACCGCGTCGCCGCGCAGTACAGCGCCTACGATTTCCCGGGCGTGAAGGGTGCCAAGGTCAACGGCACGCTCACCCAGGAAGAGAACCTGGCCGACATCGCCGGGCTGGAACTGGCCTGGGCCGCATACACCGCGCAGGAGCCGAAGGCCAAGCCGGCACAGCAGCAGGGCTTCTTCCGCGCCTGGTCGGCGTTGTGGGCGCAGCAGCTGTCGCCGAACGAGGCCGCGCGCCGCTTGACCGCCGACATCCGCGCGCCGGGCCTGTGGCGCAGCAATGGCACGCTGGCCAATCTGCCGGCGTTCGGCGCCACCTTCAGCTGCAAGGCCGGCCAGCCGATGCAGCGCAGCGAAGCCGAGCAGATCAAGGTCTGGCGCTGAGCCTTCAGCGGCCGTGGTAACGCAAAGGGCGCCTTCGGGCGCCCTTTTTTTTGCGGGTGCAGCACGATCCCGGGTTAACACCGGGCATGCTATCGCTGCGGCTTCGTCCATCGCGGAGCCCCGACATGGCACACAAGAACACGATCTGCCTCTGGTACGACAACGACGCGCTCGAGGCCGCCACCTTCTATGCCGGCAACCTGCCCGACAGCGCGGTGACGGCCGTGCATCATGCCCCGGGCGACTATCCGGACGGCAAGGAAGGCGACGTGCTGACCGTTGAATTCACGGTCTGCGGCATCCCCTGCGTCGGGCTCAACGGCGGACCTGCGTTCAAGCACAGCGAAGCGTTCTCGTTCCAGATCCAGACCGACGACCAGGCCGAGACCGACCGCCTCTGGGATGCGATCGTCGGCAATGGCGGACAGGAGAGCCAATGCGGATGGTGCAAGGACCGCTGGGGCATCTCGTGGCAGATCAGCCCACGCATCCTGATCGAAGCGGTGACCAGCCCGGACAAGGCGCTGGCCAAGCGCGCCTTCAACGCGATGATGCCGATGAAGAAGATCGACATCGCCACCCTCCAGGCCGCCATCCAAAAAGGGGACGGAGGGGATTAAGTCGTTTCTCCCCACCGCTGCTGACCCCGTGCGAATTGCGACTTAATCCCCTCCGTCCCCTTTTTCGAGGTGCTGATGTCCTGGGATGCGATCATCATCGGCGGTGGCCACAATGGCCTGGTCTGCGCGGCCTACCTGGCACGCGCCGGAAAGAAGGTGCGGGTGCTGGAGCGTCGTGGCGTTCTCGGCGGTGCTGCGGTCACCGAGGAGTTTCATCCAGGCTTCCGCAACTCGGTGGCGTCATACACCGTGTCGCTGCTGCAACCGAAGGTGATCGACGACCTGCAGTTGCATGCGCATGGGCTGCGCATCATCAATCGCCCGGCCAACAACTTCCTGCCGTTGCCCGACGACCGCTACCTGCTGTCGGCACCGGGCCGCACCCAGGCCGAAGTCGCCAGATTTTCCGAGCGGGATGCGCAGCGCCTGCCCGCCTACGAAGCGCGCCTGGAGATGTTCGCCGACGTGCTCCGCGCATGGGCCCTGCGTGCACCGCCGGATCTGGGCGTGGCCGGGGGTTGGCGTGCCCTGCCCGCACTGTGGCAGATGGGCCGCCTCGGCCGCGAGCTGGCGGTGCTGGATCCATCGCTGCGGCAGGAACTGCTGGACCTGTTCACGCTGTCGGCGGCCGAGTACCTGGACCGCTGGTTCGAGAGCGAGCCGATCAAGGCCCTGTTCGGCTTCGATGGCATTGTCGGCAACTATGCAAGCCCGTATACACCGGGCAGCGCTTACGTCCTGCTGCATCATGTGTTCGGCCAGTGCAATGGCGTGAAGGGTGCGTGGGGCCATGCGATCGGCGGCATGGGCGCAATCAGCCAGGCCATCGCCGCCGCTGCACGCGCGGCTGGCGCGGAACTGCAGGTGGACGCCGGCGTGCGACGCGTACTGGTTGAACACGGCAGTGCCGTGGGGGTGGAACTGGCCAACGGTGAAATCCTGCGTGCACGCGCGGTTATCGCCAACGTCAACCCGAAGCTGTTGTACGATCAGATGCTGGCCCCGGCACAGGTACCGGACGCGACCCGTGAACGCATGGCGAACTGGCGCTGCGGTTCCGGCACGTTCCGGATGAACGTGGCGCTGTCGCGGCTGCCGGACTTCCGCGCCCTGCCCGGCCCCGGCGATCACCTCAGCGCCGGCATCATCATGGCACCCAGCCTGGACTACATGGACCGCGCCTGGCTGGATGCGCGCCGCGACGGCTGGTCGCGCGAACCGATCGTGGAGATGCTGATTCCCAGCACGCTGGACGCTTCGCTGGCGCCGGTCGGCCGGCATGTGGCCAGTCTGTTCTGCCAGCACGTGGCACCGGTGCTGCCCGATGGACGTCACTGGGATGATCACCGTGACACGGTGGCCGATCTGATGATCGCGACCGTCGACCGGTATGCACCGGGCTTCGCCGACAGCGTGCTAGGCCGACAGGTGCTGTCGCCGCTGGACCTGGAACGCACCTTCGGCCTGGTCGGCGGTGACATCTTCCACGGCGCACTGAGCGCCAACCAGCTGTTCTCGGCACGGCCGATGGTCGGCCAGGCCGGCTATCGCGGCGCCCTGCCCGGGCTGTACCTGTGCGGTTCGGGCACACACCCCGGCGGTGGCGTCACCGGTGCGCCGGGGCACAACGCGGCGCAGGTGGTGCTGCAGGATCTGTAGAGGCGTGCCGACCAACGGTCGGCACCTACCGCGTGGGAGAAGGCGTGCCGACCAACGGTCGGCACCTACCGCGTGGGAGAAGGCGTGCCGACCAACGGTCGGCGCCTACAACGTCAAATGATCCTTCCGATCATTTGACGCTGCGCAGATGGTTGGGGCGCTTCGGTGGGCCGGGCGGGCGGCGCTTGAACGGCGGCTGCCCGCGCCAGTAGCGGATCAGCAACCAGCCGAACAGCATGCCGCCCAGGTGCGCGAAGTGGGCCACGCCCGGCTGCCAGCCGGTCATGCCCAGCACCAGTTCGCCCACGCCAAACAGGATCACGAAGGTGCGCGCCTTCATCGGGATCGGCGGGAACAGCAGCATCACCCGTTGGTCCGGGAACAGCATGCCGTAAGCGAGCAGCAGGCCGAACACGCCGCCGGAAGCGCCCAGCACCGTGGCAGGGTTTTCCAGCAGCGTACCCACCAGCAGCTGGCAGACACCGGCACCGGCCACGCAGACCAGGTAGTACAGCAGGAAGCGCTTCTCGCCCCAGGTCTGCTCCAGCGGCGCGCCGAACATGAAGACCGCCAGCATGTTGAAGAACAGGTGGCCGAAGCTGCCATGCAGGAAGCCATAGGTCAGCAGCTGCCACGGCTGGAAGTTGCCGCCGGGGGAGAACGCGTCGAAGCCCTGCTGCAGCGGTTGCAGCATGAACGGCTCGAAGGTCTGCATGCCGAGCAGGAACGGCTGCTGCAGCAGGAACAGGATCGCGTTGGCGATCAGCAGGGCCTTGGTGACGGTTGGCAGTCGCGGGAACATGGGAGCACCGGCATGGAACGGCCTCCATCATAGCCGCAGCACCGTGTGATGTTGGCGCGCCCCCCGGGATGCCCTGTTCAGTCGCCAGCGATGCTCAGCCGGGCCCCCACACAGCAGCATCCAGCGCCGCCGCCGGATCGGCCGCCGGCATCCGCACCCGGCCGTTTTCCACCTGCACGCCCTCGGCACGCAAGCGCTGCGACTGCTCGCGCCAGCCGGCCGACCCTTCCGCCATGGCGATGCGCCCATCCGAGCGCAGTACACGGTGCCAGGGCAGGTCGGGATCGTCGTTCTGGCCCAGGACGCGCGCGGCCAGGCGCGCACGCCCGGGCAGGCCAGCGCGCATCGCGACCTGGCCATAGCCCATCACCTGCCCCGCCGGGATCGCGCGGATCACCGCCAGGATGCGCGCACGCGCCTGCTCCGGGGTCAGCGCCGCAGCCGGGTCACCAGCAGCACGCCGATCAGCACCAGCACGGTGCCGGCGATCTGCGCCGGCCCCATCGGTTCGTCGAGCAGCCATAGGCTCATCACGATGGTGGAAACAGGGCCCAGCATACCGACCTGTGCGGCCAGCGACGAACCCACGCGCTGCACCGCCAGCATGATCGCCAGCACCGGCAGCACCGTGCACACCGTGGCGTTGACCAGCGACAGCCACTGTACCGGCGCCGGTGCCTGCCACAGCAACGGCAGCGGATGGGTCACTGCGAAATGCAGCAGCACCAGCACGCTGGCCACGCAGCTGGCATAGGCGGTCAGCCGCACCGCACCGATGCGCGCGACCACCTGCCCGCTGCCGAACAGGTACAGCGCATAGCTGAGCGCACTGCCCAGCACCAGCAGGCTGCCGACGATGATCTGGCCGCCCTCGCGCTGCAGGTCGTGCCCGAAGGCCAGCAGCACGCCGAGGTAACTCAGCACCAGCGCACCGATCTGCCAGCGGCCCGGCCGCTGGCGCGCCAGCAGCACGTTGATCAGCAGCACCAGGGTAGGGTTCAAGTACAGGATCAGCCGCTCAAGGGTCACGCTGATGTACTGCAGTCCCTGGAAGTCGAGCAGGCTGGACAGGTAGTAGCCGGTAAAGCCCAGCCACAGCACGCGGGCGCGATCAGCCCAGGACAGCGGCTCGGCCCGGCGCGCGGCCCACAGGGCCATCAGCACGAACAGCGGCAGCGCCATCAGCATGCGCAGCGCGAGCAGCGTGGTGGCATCGACGCCATGGCGCAGGCCGAGCTTGACGATGATCGCCTTGCCCGACGCGGCAATGGCGCCGATCGCGGCGAGGCCGATGCCGCCCAGCGCAATGCGCGGGGAAGCAGTGGCGATGCGGGAAGCGGGAGTGGACATCAGGACGACGGCGGGCCGCGCAGGGCGGCCCGGTAAGGCGTGGGGACGCCCATTGTCGCATGGGGGCGCCCGCTGCCCTGTAAAGCCACAACGGCCCGGCTCAGCGCATCAGCACCACTTCCTCGGCCGAGGTCGGGTGGATCGCCACGGTGTCGTCGAACTGGGCCTTGGTCGCGCCCATCTTCACCGCCACGGCAAAGCCCTGCAGGATCTCGTCGGCCGCTTCGCCCAGCAGGTGGATGCCCACCACGCGTTCTTCCGGGCCGGCACAGACCATCTTGAACAGGCTGCGCTGGGTGCCGTTGGCCAGCGCCTGCAGCATCGGGCGGAAGCGGCTGTGGTAGACGCTCACCTGGTCGAAACGCCGGCGCGCTTCTTCCTCGCTCATGCCCACCGCGCCCAGCGGCGGATGCGAGAACACCACGCTGGCCACGTTCTCGTAATCCATCTTCGACTGCGGGCGGCCCCCGAACAGCCGGTCCATCAACCGCCGCGACGCGGCCACCGCCACCGGGGTCAGGCCGACCTTGCCGGCGATGTCGCCGACCGCGTGCACGCTCGGCACACCGGTGGTCTGCCACTCGTCCACCTGCACCTGCTCATGCTCGCCAATGCCGATGCCGAGCGCTTCCAGACCCAGGCCCCGGCTGTTGCCGCGGCGGCCGGCAGCGAAGAACACCGCATCGAACACACTGTCCATCGGGCCGTCATGGCCGAACGCACGCACGCGCTCGCCATCGCGCTGCAGTTCGCGCAGGCGATAGCCGAAGTGGATCCGCACGCCCTGCTGTTTCAGGTTCTCGGCCAGCTGATCGGTCAGCTCGTAATCGAAGCGCTCCAGCAGGCGCTGCCCCCGTACCAGCAGGCTTACCCGGCTGCCCAGTGCCTGCAGCAGCCCGGCCAGTTCCACCGCGATATAACCGCCACCGATGATCGCGACCTCGGCCGGTGCCGCGCGCAGATCGAAGAAATCATCGGAGACCAGGCCCAGTTCCGCGCCGGGAATCTCCGGGCGCAGCGGGTGCGCGCCGGTGGCGATCAGGATGTGCTCGGCGCTGTAGCGCACGCCGTCGCTGCAGGCCACGGTATGCGCGTCGAGCAGATGGCCGCGCGCCGGAATCCGTACCACGCCGGTTTCATCCAGGCGCTTGTGGTAGCTGGTGTGGATGTTGCTGATGTAGGCATGCCGATGGATCACCAGTTCCTTCCACGACAGCGCCGGGCGTGCCTCGACATCGAAGCCCATCGCGTTGGCCAGGCCGATGCGCTCGTGCAGGTCGGCCGCCAGCCACATCGCCTTCTTCGGCACGCAGCCGACGTTGACGCAGGTGCCGCCCAGTTCACCCGGCTCCAGCAGCGCCACGCGCCGGCCATGCTGGGCCGCGCGGATCGCACCGGCCAGGCCGGCGGAGCCGCCGCCAAGGACGATCAGGTCGTAATCATAGGGTGCAGTGCTCATCGGAATCGCTCGCTCGGTAGGGGCAGGATCGATCACCAGCGCGCGGCCGCAGGACGTGATCGGCGATCCGCTGGCCACCACCGGTGCTCATGCTGATGCCGAGCATGCCATGCCCCGCCGCAAGCCAGGCGTGAGGACGCATGGGGCCGCGACCGATCAGCGCAGCGCATGCGCGCCCATCGCTCAGCCCTGCTCCGCACTGCGCCGCATCGGTGGCCACTGCCGGTAGGTCATCGCTCGCCACAGCCATTCCATCGGACCAAAGCGGAAGCGCGCCAGCCACGCGTGCGAAACAGCCACCTGCGCTGCGAACACCAGCAACGCGAACAGCAACTGCACGCTGCGCGGCATCCGCTCGAACCCACCCAGGCCATAGTGGTAGAACAGCCAGGTACACAGCAACGACTGGGCCAGGTAGTGGGTCAATGCCATGCGCCCGACCGGCGCCAGCCATCCCAGCCGCGCGCGCCAATGCACGATCCACGCCAGGTAACCCAGGCACATCGGCAGCCCGCCGATCGTCACCAGTGCCATCGCTGCGGTCACCGGCAGGTCGTAGGCGCCCGGTGCCAGATACGGCTTCCAGGCAACGCCGAGCAGCGTGACCGCCAGGCCCAGCGGCAGTGCCACCCAACGCAGCAGCGCGTACAGCCGTGGGAAGCGCTCGGGTGAAGCCAGTGCGCCGCTGGCGGTGAACCAGCTGCCGATCAGGAACATGCCCAGCACTTCCGGACCGGTGATCAGCAGCGCGCCCATCGACGATCCGAACTCGTGCAGGCGCTGCGCGGTGGCCTGCATCCAGCTGCCGTGGCCGTAGACCAGGCGCTGCTGCGCGATGGCCTGCTGTGCTTCGGCGAGCATCTTCTGCACATCCTCCGCCGAAGCCATCGACACCATCGCGCCCACCAGCAGCATCATCGCCACGCCGCCCAGGTAGACCGTCACGCCCATCCATGGCAGCCAGCTGCGCGGCGCCTCGCGGCAGGCCAGCAGCGGCAACGAGACCAACGCGTACATCACCAGGATGTCGCCGGACCAGACCAGCAGCGCGTGGCACAGGCCGATCAGCAGCAGGCCAGCGCTGCGGCGCAGGTAGAACGGCGTGAACGCGCGCCCGGCCACCTCGGCGCGCTGCGCCATCACTGCGAAGCCGGCGCCGAACAGCAGCGAGAACAGGGTGAAGAACTTGCCCTGTACGAACACGTAGACCAACGCATCGGCCCAGGAGTCGATGCCCTGCCAGTGCGTGTCGATGCCGGTGAAGGCCAGGTCCAGCGGGCCGCTGAAGGCCTCGATGTTCATCAGCAGGATGCCCAGCAGTGCCGCGCCGCGCAGTACGTCCAGCACCGCGATGCGTTCGCCGGAGGCCATCGGCTGCAGGGAAGGAGAAACAGCGTTCACGGGGCGTCCGTCGGGCAGGTCCGCCATTATGCCGCCGGCCCGCGCGGCATGGACGCCCGCGTCGTGGCCCGGAAACACAACGGCCCGCCGAAGCGGGCCGTCGCTGCCATCACGATCGCGCTGCGATCAGTGCTGGTGACCACCGTCGCCATGGACGTGGCCGTGGTCCAGCTCTTCCTTGCCGGCTTCGCGCACGTCGACGATTTCGACGTCGAAGTGCAGGTCCTTGCCGGCCATCGGGTGGTTCAGGTCGACGTCGACGACGCTCATGCCGACCTTCTGCACGGTCACCGCACGCGGGCCGAAGTTGGTCTGCAGCACCACCTGCTGGCCCGGCGCCAGCTTGGTGTTGCCGAAGTGCTTCTTCGGCACGCGCTGGGACAGGCCCTCACGGCGCTCGCCGTAGGCGTCGGCCGCCTTGACGTCGACGTTGAACGTCGCGCCGGCTTCCTTGTCCATCATGGCGTTTTCCAGGCCCGGGATGATGTTGCCGTGGCCGATCAGGATCGCCAGCGGCTCGCCGCGGTCCTTGGACGATTCGATCGGCTCCTGGCCGACTTCGGAAACGGTGTAGTGGAAGCGGACAACGCGGTCTTTTTCGATCTTCATGCGCAACTCTGTCTGGATCTGCCGGAGGCAGGCGGGTTGGGGCGGGTTGTCGCCCGACGGGGACGCCGCCATCATGACGGCCAATCCAAGGTGGCGCATTATCCGGAGATCATGCACATCACGCCAGTTTCGTCCGGCCCGCGCCGGTTCCTTGCCCCGGCCCTGCTGCTGGCGCTACCCCTGCTGATGACCGCCTGCGGCGGCGGCAAGGCCACCCGTCCGGCCCCGCCGCCGCCGACCGCGAACTGGCCAAAGACCGTGCCGGACAACCCCGAGGCCGCCAACTCGGTGCTGATGCGCGCCATCAGCCTGGTCGGCACGCCCTACCGCTATGGCGGCAATACCCCGGACTCGGGCTTCGACTGCAGCGGCCTGGTCGCCTATGTCTACCGCGAGATGCTGGACCTGCGGCTGCCGCGCACCTCGCGCGACCTCGCTGCGGTACAGGGCCCGAAGATCGATCCGCAGCGCCTGGCCACCGGCGACCTGGTGTTCTTCGGCAGTCGCGGCAGCGTCACCCACGTCGGCATCTATGTGGGTGAAGGACGCTTCGTGCACGCGCCGAGCACCGGCGGCACGGTGCGCCTGGACTCGCTCAGTGGACCTTACTGGAAGGACCACTACACAGGGGCGAAACGCGTCCTTCGCTAAAATGAACAGGCGATATGTTCAAAACTGTGACGACAATCACCATGCAACTAACGAATTACTAACGGAATTTTTAACTTATCCGCGCTTTTACAGGGCATGATGCCCCATCGTTTTTTTCCTGTGACCGACGCGTGACGACTGACGACCTGAAAAGCGAAGGCCAGACTTCCGTATCTTCACGTGGTGCCCGCCCGCTGCTGCTTGGCCTGGCACTGTGCCTGACCAGCCTTCCGGCCTGGTCGCAGACGGTTCCGAACCGTTCCGATGCACCCGCGGCCCCAGTGGCCGAGAGCACCGCCCGACCGGCCGCCAAGGCCGAGGCTGCCGCTCCCCAGCGCAGCCGCGTCGATGCCGCCGCCAGCGCCACGCTGGCCGCGCTGCTGCCGCACCTGGCCGCCAACGACACCATTCCGCTGATGGACCGCTCGGCCGTGGTGGCTGGTGACCTCAGCCGCCTGCTCGCCAATTACGACACCAGCAGCGCCGCCAATGGCAGCGTCGTCGGCACCGCCGCGGACAACGGCAAGGTGCAGTCGCTGCTGCGCCGCGCGATGACCCTGCTGGGTACCCCCTACCGGTGGGGTGGCAGCAATCCGGACAGCGGCTTCGACTGCAGCGGCCTGGTCGGCTACGTGTTCCGCTCGGCCCTGGGCATCGAGCTGCCGCGTGTCTCGCGCGAGATGGCGCACGATGACAACGCCGAGCTGATCAACGACCGCACCGCGCTGGCGGCCGGTGACCTGGTCTTCTTCGGCCGCAAGGGCCGCGTCGACCACGTCGGCATCTACGTGGGCGACGGCCGCTTCCTGCACGCACCGAGCTCGGGCAAGGACGTGCGCGTGGACACCCTGCTCAGTGGCTACTGGGGCAACAAGTTCATGCAGGCTCGCCGGGTCGACCTCTGACCGGCTGGCGCCACGGCGCCGCCTGATACGCAAAGCAAAGCCGCTGCCCTGCAGCGGCTTTTTTGTTGGGCCCGCGTAATGGTGGGTCGCTGCCGACCTGGGTCGGCACCGCCCTCATCCACGCATGGCGTGGATCTACTGACCTCTGGTGGGGGCTGACCTTTGGTGGGTGCCGGCCTTGGTCGGCACCGTCTCCATCCACGCATGGCGTGGATCTACCAGGCCCGGCTTGACCGCCACCGCGCCAGCCAGCTCCCAGACAAGAAGCCCGCCGGTTTACGGCGGGCCTTTCATCTCCACGCAACCTCAGCCGCGTGGTGGTGTCGGGTCGGGGTCGTCCACGCCCACGTTGCTGGACGGGTTGTCATACACCGCCTGGTCCAGCAGCCCGGTCTCCTTGGCCACGATCACCGGCACCAGCATCTGGCCCGTCACGTTCGTCATCGTGCGCATCATGTCCAGGATGCGGTCGATGGCGTACAGGTAGCCGATGGTCTCCAGCGGCAGGTTCGCTGCGCTCAGCACCACCGTGGCCATGATCACCGCGGTCCCCGGCACGCCGGCCGTACCGAAGCTGCCCAGCACCGAAGCGATCAGCACCACCACGTACTGTTCCGGGGTCAGCGGCACGCCGCTGTACTGCGCGATGAACACCGCGCACAGCGCCGGATAGATCGCGCCGCAGCCGTCCATCTTGATGCTGGCGCCCAGCGGCACCGCGAACGAGCCGTAGTCCTTGTTCACGCCCAGGTTGTGGGTGATCGAACGCAGTGCCACCGGCATCGCGGCGAAGCTGGACGAGCTGACGAAGGCCACCTGCATGCCCGGCGCCGCGCCGCGGAAGAACTTCAGTGGGTTCAGGCCGTGCGCCAGCAGCAGCGCGCTGTAGACCACCACGATGTGCAGGGCGCAGGCCACGTACAGGGCCAGCACGAAATGGCCCAGCGGCAGCAGCTTCTCGAAGCCATAGCTGCCGACCAGGCCGGCGATCAGGCCGAAGGTGCCGATCGGGGTGACTTCCAGCACGAAGCGGGTCACCTGGATCATGATGTCGCTCATCTGCCCGACCAGCTTGCGCGCCTCGGTCACCTTCTCGCCAAGCTTGACGATGGCAAAGCCGACCAGCCCGGCGAAGAAGATCACCGGCAGGATCGAGCCACGACCGGCCGCCAGCACGGTCTCCCCGGCCGCGTTGACCTTGGTGCCGATGCCGGACAGCGCGTAGAAGACATTGGCCGGCACCACGTCCAGCAGCACCTGCACCACGCTGGGCACTTCACGCGGCACGTAGTTGCTGGCCATTGTCAGCTGCAGGCCACCGGCGCCGGGCTGCAGCACGGTGCCCACGCCCAGCCCGACGCACACCGCCAATGCAGCGGTGATCACGAACCACAGGAAGGTACGGCCACTGAGCGCGGCCACCGACTTCTGCCCGTGCAGCGACGAGATCGCGTTGATGACCGCGAAGAACACCAGCGGCACGGCGATCATCTTGATCAGGGTGACGTACAGCTCGCCAAGTGGGCCGAACCACGTTTCCGCAGCGGGGCCGAGCGCCCAGCCAGCCAGCGCACCGAGCACGAAGCCACCGACCACGCGCTGCCAGAATGGAATCCGCAGCCAGGCAGAGACCAGCTTCATAGGCAATCCAGAGGGAAGGAAGGGATGCTGGCACGATAGCCCAACGCGGCCTGCGGAACGACCGCCCGACCGGCAAATCAGTGTGTCATCGGCGTGCCTTGCGAGGGCGGGCATAATGAATGTCCCGTTACAGTTTGTGAGATCCCAGCGTCCATGCGCCGTTCTGTCTCCCTGTTGGCCGCCTGCGCCACCACCCTGCTGCTCGGCGCCTGCGCCAGCACCTCCCCTGCCTCCGCCCCGGCCGGCCTGAAGATCGCCGTCGCCCCGGTCGCCCACCCGGCCGGCGAAACCCCGCAGTGGTGGTACCGCAGCGGCGCCGCCCAGGCCGCCGCCAACGGCGCGATGTCCGGCAAGGCCAGGAACGTCATCCTGTTCCTCGGCGACGGCATGAGCCTGACCACCGTGGCCGCCTCGCGCATCTACGAGGGCCAGCAGAAGGGCGGGTCGGGCGAAGAGAACCTGCTGTCGTGGGAGCGCTTCCCGGCCACGGCGTTCAGCAAGACCTACAACACCGATTCGCAGACCCCGGATTCGGCCGGCACCATGACCGCCATCACGACCGGCGTGAAGACCCACATGGGCGCGATCGGTGTCAGCGCCGGCAGCCGTACCGACTGCGCCGACAGCCTGTCCAAGGGCCTGCTGACCTGGCTGCAGCTGGCCGACAGCGCTGGCCTGGCTACCGGCGTGGTATCCACCGCGCGGCTGACCCATGCGACCCCGGCCGCCACCTACGCGCACTCGCCGGAGCGCAACTGGGAAAACGACACCGACCTGACCGAGGCAGCCAAGGCCGCGGGCTGCAAGGACATCGCCCAGCAGCTGCTGTCGACCTCGCGCTACGGCCGGGGCCCGCTGGTTGCCCTGGGGGGCGGCCGCGGTGAGTTCACCACCGTCGAAGAGCGCGATCCGGAGTACGACGACAAGGTCGGCCAGCGCCTGGATGGTCGCAGCCTGGTGCAGGAATGGCAGCAGGCGCACCCGCAGGGCGCCTACGTGTGGAACAGCAAGCAGCTGGCCGCTGCCGCCAATGCACCGGCCATCCTCGGCCTGTTCGAGCCGGACCACATGCGCTACGAATACGAGCGCCCGCAGGATCCGGGCGGCGAGCCGAGCCTGGCCGAACTGACGGCGGCAGCGATCAGGAATCTGTCGAAGCACCCGGAAGGCTACGTGCTGATGATCGAAGGCGCGCGCATCGACCACGCCAACCACAGCGGCAACGCCTATCGTGCACTGACCGAGACCGTGGCGCTGTCCGACGCGGTGCGCGTGGCCAACGAGCTGACCTCGGCCGACGACACCCTGATCATCGTTACCGCCGACCACTCGCACACGCTGAACTTCGTCGGCTACCCGGCGCGCGGCAACCCGATCCTGGGCAAGGTGAAGGACAAGGGCGGCGAAGATGGCGCCGGCAAGCTGGACTACGCGCTGGATGGCACCGGCCAGCCGTACACCACGCTGAGCTACGCCAATGGCCCGGGCCACACCGGCAGCAGCAACCAGCAGCCGGCCGGCCCGAAGCGCTACCCGCACAACCCGAGCAGCTTCGAACCGGCCAACGGCCGCCCGAACCTGCGCGAGGTCGACACCGAGCATCCGGACTACATGCAGGAGGCGCTGGTGCCGATGAAGTCCGAGTCGCACGGCGGCGAGGACGTCGGCATCTGGGCGCGCGGCCCGGGCAGCAAGGCGATCCGCGGCACGCTGGAACAGAACGCGATCTACCACATGATCGTGCAGGCCACCCCGGCCCTGCGCGAGCGCCTGTGCCAGGCCGGCACCTGCGATGACAAGGGCGTGCCGGTACAGCTGCCGGTGCCGACGGCATTCGAACGCAAGGCCGAGGCCAAGTGATCGTGCGGCAGGCCCGCCCTGCCCCTGCCAGCGGCCGCTTCGCGCGGTCGCTGGCCCTGCTTGGCGTGCTGGCCAGTACCAATGCAGCGGCACAGGCACCGGCATGCCAGCTGCTGACCGACGAACACGGGTTGTGGCCGCTGCCCGGCTGCGAGGTGGTCGATCATCGGCCGAAGATCAGCGCCGGCACGTTGAAAGACCTGAACTACGACGACCACGGCCTGGCCGTGGTGTACGCCGACCAGGGCTTCCACTACGTCGACCGCAAGGGCCGCAGCCTGCCGGTGCTGACCTGGGACAACGGCCCGGAAACACCGCAGGAAGGACTGCTGCGCGGCCGCATCGGCAAGCGCATCGGCTACTTCGACCTGACGTTCCGCCAGGTGGTACCCGGCACGTTCGATTTCGGTTGGCCGTTCCAGGATGGCGTGGCCGAGGTCTGCAACGGCTGCCGTCGTGGTACGCCCGATGCCGATGGCCACACGCCGATGGAAGGCGGAGAGTGGTTCCGCATCGACCGCGCGGGCCGCCGGGTGAAGTAGGGTTTCGGCAGGGCTGCGCCCTGCACCTGCCGATGCAACGGCAACGGCCGAAGCAACAGCAACAGCAACAGCGTGCGTTCCGTGGGATGGCGGGGCGGTGTGGGTGGGCAGGACACGCCGTAAACCCGTCCATGGGGGCTCGATGGCGCCATCCATGGCGCCAACGGTCCTGCCCACCCACACCGCCCCACCCCCGACAGATTTCCGGTGACGGTTGGACCATCCACGCTTTGCGTGGATCGAATCTGTCAGATATCGAATTGAATCCGGGGTCAGATCCGTTTTCCGCAGGAAAACGGATCTGACCCCATGAGCAACCCAACAGTTCGCAGGAAACTGTCGAAGGCGGGGTGGGTCCGGTTGCGGGAGTGTCCGCGGCATGGATGCCGCGGCCAAGCCCCCATGGATGGGTTTACGGCGTCTCCCGCAACCGGACCCACCCCGCCAACCTTCAGGAAACCAGCTTCTGCCGTTGCTGTTGCTGTTGCTCTGGCTCGTAGCGGGTGCAGGGCGCAGCCCTGCCAAGTAAACCCCACCCTATACTTGCCGCCGTGACTGCCTTCCCCGCCCCTGTTGTGCTGGATGTGCCGCTGCTGGTGGGCTACAGCGGCGGTGTCGACTCGACCGTGCTGCTGCACTGGCTGTGGCGCTGCGCACAGCTTTCCGGCACGGCACTGCGTGCGGTGCACGTGCACCATGGCCTGCAACCGGCCGCCGATGACTGGGTGCTGCATTGCCAGCAGCAATGCGCAGCACTGGGCATCGAACTGGCCGTGCATCGCGTGCAGATCGACAACCGCGCAGGCCTCGGCCTTGAGGGCGCAGCGCGGCAGGCCCGGCGTGCGGCGTTCGCGGCCGAGCTGCGCGACGGCGAAACGCTGGCACTGGCACAGCACCAGGACGACCAAGCCGAGACTTTCCTGCTGCGTGCGCTGCGGGGGTCCGGCGTCGATGGCCTGGCCGCGATGTCGGCACACAGCCACCTTGGCCAGCATCCGCTATGGCGGCCGCTGCTGGCGGTCCCGCGCAGTGCACTGCTCGACTACGCGCGCCAGCACGCGCTGCCGTGGATCGAAGACCCCAGCAATGGCGACGACCACGCCGATCGCAACTTCCTGCGCCTGCAAGTGCTGCCGCTGCTGCGCCAGCGCTGGCCGCATGCCGCTGCGGCGCTGGCGGGCAGCGCGGCGCACTGCGGGCAGACCCGCCAGCTGCTCGATGAGGAGGACGCCGAGCTGATCGCGCACCTGGAAGTGGCACCGCGCGTGCTGTCGCTGCCATTGCTGCGCCAGGTCTCGCCCGGGCGCGCCGCGCGGGTGCTGCGTGCCTGGGTGGTCGGCCACGGCGCCGCCCCACTGCCGGCGAAGGTGCTGCAGCAGGGACTGGACGAACTGCTGCCGGCCGGCAACGATCGCCAGGCCCGGCTGCGCTGGCGCGATCATGCCATCCGGCAATGGCGCGACCATGCCTATCTGCTGCCCGCGCAGCTGCCGGCGCTGCCCCGCCAGTGGCAGGCCGACTGGGATGGGCATGCCCCCCTGGCGTTGCCTGACGGCGGCCAACTGCGCCTGCAGGGCGCCGCCAGCTTCGAACGGCCACTGCAGGTCCGGGCACGCGTGGGCGGTGAGCGCATCCTGCTGCCCGGTCGCCCGCATTCGCATGCGCTGAAGGACTGCCTGCAACGCGAACACCTTGCCCCCTGGCGGCGCGCCCAGCTGCCGCTGCTCTTCGATGGACCACAGCTGCTGGCCGCCGCCGATGTGGTCATCGGCGCGCCGCTGCAGGCCTGGTTGCAGGCCCATGGCGCGCAGCTGCTGTGGCGTCCCGGCGGCTGGTGAATTGACCCCCGCGCGCGGCCCGTCCACACTTGCCGCATGGCCAAGAAGTCCCCCGAAAACGCCTCCCCGGTCGCCCAGTTCGAGCAGTCGCTCGAATCGCTGGAACAGCTGGTGGAGCAGATGGAAACCGGCGAGCTGAGCCTGGAAGCTTCGCTCAGTGCTTACGAACGCGGTGTCGGTCTGTACCGCCAGTGCCAGCAGGCGCTGGAACAGGCCGAACTGCGCGTGCGCCTGCTCAGCGATCCGGCGCAGCCGGAAGCATCCGAGCCTTTCGATCCGCCCAGCCATGACGGCTGAGGTTCTGTTCGCGCGCTGGCGCGACCGTATCGAAAGCCAGCTCGACGCCGCCCTGCCCTCGCCTGCCGAAGCACCGCAGCGCTTGCACCAGGCGATGCGCTATTCGGTGCTGGGCGGCGGCAAACGCATGCGCCCGCTGCTGGTGTACGCCAGTGGCCACCTGTTCGGCGCGCAACCGGAACACCTGGACGCGGCGGCGATGGCCGTCGAGCTCATCCACGCCTATTCCCTGGTGCATGACGACCTGCCGGCGATGGACGATGACGCGCTGCGCCGCGGCAAGCCGACCACCCACATCGCCTTCGACGAAGCCACCGCGATCCTCGCCGGTGACGCCCTGCAGACCCGTGCCTTTGGCCTGCTGGCCGATGCGCCGCTGCCGGCCACGCTGCGCGTGGCCTGCCTGCAGACCCTGGCCCACGCGTCCGGCGCCTCGGGCATGTGCGGCGGCCAGGCGCTGGACATCGATGCCACCGGCCAGCAACAGAGCCTGGCGGCACTGACCCGCATGCATGCACTGAAGACCGGCGCACTGATCCGCGCGGCGGTGCGCATGGGTGCGCTGTGCGGCCAAGCCCCCGAGCCCCGACTGGCCCAGCTCGACAGTTTCGCCGATGCACTCGGCCTGGCCTTCCAGGTCCGCGATGACATCCTCGATGTCGAAGCCAGTTCCGAACAGCTGGGCAAGACCGCCGGCAAGGACCAGGCGCAGGACAAGAGCACCTTCCCCGCGCTGCTCGGCATGGACGGTGCGAAGGCCCAGCTGCACGAGCTCGCAGCGCGCATGCAGGCGATCCTGGCCGGATACGGCGAAGAGGCCGATGCACTGCGTGCGCTGGCGACGCTGGCGGTCGAACGCGATCATTGATCGCTGCGCGCTCGCCGGCCCCCCGTCGCTCCCCGCACATGAAAACGCCCGGCAATGCCGGGCGTTTTCAGTTCCGCATGCAGCCGGTCTTACTTGATCAGGCGCAGGGTGAACGGGTAGCGATAGGCTTCGCCGTTGTTGGCCTTGACTGCGGCAATGATGCAGAAAACCAGGTTGACGAGGCCCACGATCGGCGCCAGGATGCCGCCGATGATCACCACCATCAGGATGATGCTGATGACCATCGCGATGGTCACGGTGATCTGGAAGTTCAGCGCTTCCTTGGCCTGGTCGGTCACGAAAGCCTTGCTGGCGTCATCCTTGTTGATCAGCCAGATGATCAGGGCGCCGATGAACCAGGTGAAGATGCCCAGCAGGTGCGCAGCCAGCGCCATGGTGCGCTGGTCGGCCGGGGCATCCGTGGTTGCCGGCGGCGGCGGGACGTTATCGAATTCGCTCACGACAAAACTCCTTTTCATTGGGTGGTCTTGACCCACCAGCACCAAGCTGGTTGCGTCAGGCGGGCATAGCTTACGCCATCAACGCCATCAATCATTACCAGCAATGGTCATCCGCCCCAGCAGGATCGAGCCGGTCCGGATGTGCGAGCGCGGGTCGACGTCGCTGCCGACCGCCTCGATGCTGCTGAACATCTCGCGCAGGTTGCCGGCAATGGTGACGCCGTCCACCGGGTACTGGATCTCGCCGTTCTCGACGCGGAAACCGCCGGCGCCCCGCGAGTAGTCGCCGGTCACCCCATTGACGCCCTGCCCCATCAGTTCGGTCACCAGCAGGCCATCGCCCATCTGCCGGGCGATCTCTTCCAGCGAGCCGGCATTGGCCGCCAGCTGCAGGTTGTGCACGCCGCCGGCATTGGCGGTGGTCTGCAGGCCCAGCTTGCGTGCCGAATAGCTGCCCAGCACGTAGCGCTGCAGGACGCCGTCGCGCACCAGTGCCGAGGCACGGGTCGCCACGCCATCGCCGTCGAAGGCGGCCGAACGCAGGCCACGCCGCAGGTGCGGCAGTTCGTCGATCTGCATCCATTCCGGGAACAGGCGCTGCCCCACGCTGTCCAGCAGGAAACTGGCCTGGCGGTACAGCGCGCCGCCGGACACCGCCGACAGCAGGTGGCCGACCAGGCTGCGCGCCACTTCCGGGGCGAACAGCACCGGCATGCTGCCGGTGGCCAACGAACGCGGCTGCAGGCGGGCGATGGTGCGCTCGGCGGCACGACGCCCGACCCGGCCCACCTCCTCCAGGTCCTCGCGGGCCAGTGCGCTGGTGTACCAGCCATCACGCTGCATGCCGTCGCCCTGCCCGGCAATCAGTGCACAACCGATCGAATGGTGGGTGCCGCGCTCGCGGCCGATGAAGCCATGCGAATTGGCGTAGACCGACAGGCTCTGCATGCTCGACACCGAAGCGCCATCGGAATTGCGGATCTGCGAATCGGCCTCGCGCCCCGCGTTCTCGCAGGCCAGCGCCAGGTCCACCGCCTCATCGGCCTGCAGCGCCCACGGGTGCCAGCCGTCCAGGTCGGGGAAGTCGGTGGCCATCAGCGCGGCCTCGGCCAGGCCGGCGGCTGGGTCGTCCTCGGTGTGCCGGGCGATCGCGCAGGCCTGCTCGACCGTGGCGGCCAGGCTGGCCTCGTTCAGGTCACCGGTGCTGGCGCTGCCCTTGCGCTGGCCGAAATAGACGGTCACCGCGATGCCACGGTCGCGGGTGGACTGCACGGTCTCCACTTCGCCAAGGCGGACATTGACCTCCAGGCCACGATCCTCGCTGCAGCTGACCTCGGCCTGGCTGGCGCCCAG
The DNA here is from genome assembly GCF_059371235.1 of Stenotrophomonas sp. YJH_SMC_29. Lineage (NCBI taxonomy): Bacteria > Pseudomonadati > Pseudomonadota > Gammaproteobacteria > Lysobacterales > Lysobacteraceae > Stenotrophomonas > Stenotrophomonas sp. YJH_SMC_29. The sequence continues at coordinate 450,528 of NZ_JCAFUK010000001.1, forward strand.
CGCGCGGGCACGGTCGAGCAGCTGCTGGGAGAGGTCGGCCAGCCGTTCCAGCCGGGCCGGGCTGTCGTCGCCGACGGCCACTTCAGGGGCGATCACGTTCAATGCTTTATCCTGTACGGGTTGGGCCCGGCATCACGCCGGGCGACTTTTTTTGAGATCAGGTAGGGACGATGCGCGGACGCGACGAAGAAACCGGTGAATTCCACGACAAGAGCCGCAGCCAGAACCGGCGCGAAGCGCTCGACGTCCTGGCCCTGGGCGAGAAGCTGGTGTCGTTGACTCCGGCCCAGCTGGCGCGCCTGCCGATCCCGGAAGACCTGCTGCCGCATATCGCCGAGTGCAAGCGCATCACCGCCCACATCGCCCACAAGCGCCAGCTGGCGTTCCTGGCCAAGCACATGCGCCGCGAGGACGAGGCAACGCTGGACGCGATCCGCGATGCGCTGGACGCCAACAGTGAGACCGGCCGCCGCGAAGTGGCGATGATGCACCGCGTGGAGGACTGGCGCGACCGCCTGTTGGCCGACGGTGACAAGGCGCTGGCCGCCCTGCTTGACGACTACCCGCAGGCCGACCGCCAGCAGCTGCGCACCCTGGTACGCAACGCGCAGACCGAAAAGGCGAAGAACAAGCCGCCGCGCGCCTACCGCGAGATCTTCCAGGTGCTGCGCGCGCTGATGCTGCCAGCGGCGCTGGGCCTGAAGACGACGGGCGACGAACACGCCGGCGATCCGGTCGACGAGGCCGACGAGGACTGAGTCCGCGCCGGCCCGGGCGGTGGCCGCGGCCATCGCCACGCTCAGGCCTGCGTACCGCCGACGGTGATGCCCTCGATCAACAGCGAGGGCTGGCCGACACCCACGGGCACACTCTGCCCGTCCTTGCCGCAGATGCCCACGCCCTCATCCAGGGCCAGATCGTTGCCGACCATGCGCACCTTCTGCATGGTTTCCGGGCCGTTGCCGATCAGGGTCGCGCCCTTCACCGGGGTGGTGATGCGGCCATCCTCGATCAGGTAGGCCTCGGTGGCCGAGAACACGTACTTGCCGCTGGTGATGTCGACCTGGCCACCGCCGAAGTTGACCGCGTACAGGCCCTTCTTCACCGAACGGATCATCTCCTGCGGGTCGTGCTCGCCGGCGCGCATGTAGGTGTTGGTCATGCGTGGCATGGTCAGGTGCGCGAACGATTCGCGGCGCCCGTTGCCGGTCGGGGCCATGCCCATCAGCCGCGCGTTGAGGCTGTCCTGCATGTAGCCGACCAGGATGCCGTCCTCGATCAGCGGGGTGCACTGGCTCGGGTGGCCTTCGTCGTCGATGTTCAACGAACCGCGGCGACCGTCCAGGGTGCCATCGTCGACGATGGTCACCCCGGGCGCGGCGACGCGCTCGCCGATGCGGCCGGCGTAAACACTGGTGCCCTTGCGGTTGAAATCGCCTTCCAGTCCGTGGCCGACCGCCTCGTGCAGCAGCACGCCCGGCCAACCCGGGCCCAGCACCACCGGCATCATGCCGGCCGGCGCCGGCACCGCGTCCAGGTTCACCAGCGCCTGGCGCAGTGCTTCCTGGGCCAGGGCTTCGGGGCGACCGCTGGCAAACAGATCTTCATAGCCATAACGGCCACCGCCACCGGCGTAGCCGGACTCGCGACGGCCGTTGTGCTCGACGATGACCTGCACGTTCAGGCGTACCAGCGGACGCACATCGGCGGCCAGCACGCCGTCGCTGCGGGCGATCAGCACCGTATCGACGCCGCCGGACAGGCTCACCATCACCTGCTTCACGCGCGGGTCGGCGGCACGCAGGTAGCCATCCAGGCGCTTGAGCACCTCCACCTTGGCCTCGTTGCCGATGCCGTCGATCGGGTCCAGCGCCGGATACAACGCGCGCGCATTGCCGCGCAGCAGCGAACGTCCGGTCTGCGCACCGCCCTCGCGCGAGATCGCGCGCGCCGACTGCGCCGCCGCCAGCAGCGCATCGGCATGGATGTCATCGGAATAGGCGAAGCCGGTCTTCTCCCCGGAAATCGCCCGCACGCCCACGCCCTGTTCGATGGAATGGGCGCCGTCCTTGACGATGCCATCTTCCACGCTCCAGCTCTCGCGGCGGGCGTGCTGGAAGTAAAGGTCACCGAAGTCGACACCGGGGCCGAGCAACTGCCCGAAGGTGCGCTCCAGGCCGGCGGTATCCAGGCCGCCGGGGCGCAGCAGGCGGTCTTGGGCAAGCGTCAGGGCGATGTCAGTCATGGTCTCGATCTGGGGGTGCGGGGGCGCTCAGGCAAGCCCCGTGGACAGGAAGCCGCGCTCAGCGCGAACGCGGCAGGTCGGTGACGGTCGGCGGGATGGCTGGCGCCGGGCTGGGCGTGGGCGGCGGCGGGGTCTTGTCGCGGCTGCGCTCGATCACTTCCACCTTCGGTTCCTTCCACGGGCCGGTCACCTTGTAGGTACGGGCACCGATCTCGCCCAGCGGCTTGGACAACACCGCATTGGTGGCTGCACCCAGCGCGGCCCCCACCGGGCCACCGGCCACCGCACCGACCACGGTGAGCAGGTTGCCCGCGCGCGGGTTGACGTCGATGGTCTGGTCGAACTGCTGGTTGCGCAGGTCGGCCTGGCCACGGATGGTGATGTTGGCCGCCGGGCCTTCGATCAGCACCTTGTCGGTGCGCGCCATGCCCTGCCCGAACTGCATGCTGCCGTCGATCTGGTTGAATGCGAAGCCCTTGGAGAAGAAGTCGCGGAAATCGAACATCAGGCGCCGCGGCAGCTGCGCGACGCTGAGCAGGCCCAGCACGCGCCCGGCGCCCGGCTCCAGCTCCAGCAGCTGGCCATTGCGCGCATGCAGGTCGAGGCTGCCCTGCAGGTTGCCCAGCTGGAAGTCCGACGGTCCACCGCTCCAGGCCGCCTGCAGCTGCGCCTGGCCGGAACCGCCGCGCAGCTGGCCGCCGTAATCGAGGTTCTGCATCAGCCCGCCCAGGTCCTCGCTGCGCACCTGCGCGGTCAGTTCGGTACGGGCGCCGCCCGTGCGGCCGAGCCAGCGGCCGGTGATGTCGATTTCCTGGTCCGGCGCGCGGAAACGCAACGCGTCCACGTTCAGGCCGTTGGCCAGCGGCCGCGTGCGCAGCACCGCCTGGCCCAGCACCACCTTGCCGAACTTCAGGTCGGCGATGTCCAGCGCGAACGGCGGCAGCTTGGCCGGGTCCATGTCATTGGCGCCGGCCTGTACCCGCGCCGGCGCGGCCGCCGCACCCGGTGCCGCCGGCAGTGACTGCCAGTGCACGCGGTCAAGCTGGCCGCTGATGGTGCCACCGTCGGCGTTGGGCACGGTCAGGCGGCCGGCCAGCGACGGCCCGTCCAGGCGCACGTCCAGTGCCTGCGGCCCCGGGTGCAGCTGCAGCCGGGTCTGCTCGAACACTCCGCCGATCAGCTTGAGCTGGCCGACCTGCACGTCGACCGCGCGCAGCGGCATCGCGTCGTCGTCACTGCCACCGCGCGCCAGGCTGATCCACTCCAGCGCATCCAGGGTCGGGCTGCGGCCATTGACCGTCAGTCCGCTCGCCGGCGGCTCGCGGTCGACATGGTCGCTGCCCAGCGTGACCTGCACACCGGTCTGGTTGTTGTGGCTGCGCGCGGCCAGGGCCAGGCGCTGGCCGAAGGCCACGTCGATGCGGCCGGCGCCCATCGGCAGCTGCGCGGCCACCGTGGTCGCCAGCGGCTCGGAGGCCGGCTTGTCCAGCGGCGCCGGCAGGTCGAGCCGGGTGCCGACCAGGTCCGAGCTCAGTCGCAGCTCGCTCGGCGGCGCAGGGGCGCCTGGCGCCACCTTGGGCAGGTTGACGCCGATGGTCCAGGCCGAATTGCCGGTGATGTAAGGCTTGAGCCAGGCCATCTCGGGGGCACGGTCAATCAGCACGCCGGCATCGAGGCGGGCGCTCAGCTGTGACTCGAAGGCGCGCGTGCTGTCATGCACGTAACCGCCGGCACGCAGGCTCAGCCGTCCCTCCTGGCCGAGGTGGCGCACCGCCAGTTCTTCGGCGCCGAAACCGCCGTTGCTGTAGCGCGCCTGCCCGTGCATGTTGTCAAAGGTCAGCTGGAAGCGCTTGTCGACCAGCTTCACCCCGGCCAGATCGACCGTGCCCTGCAGGTGGCCCTCGCCTTCATCCTGATGCAGCGGCTGCAGCAGGTCGAAGGTCACATGGGCCGGACCGCTGGCGACCAGATTGTCCAGCGTATCGCCGTAGTCCTTGTGCAACGGGCTCTGGCGCAGCATCGCCAGCAGCTTGCCGGCCTCGCTCGGCGCATCGGCACGCACGTACAACGGCTGGTGCCCGAAGTCCGGAATGCCCGCTTCGAATTTCTGCACCGCCACGCCGGCAAGATCACCCCGTCCACGCATGTCGAAGCCAGGGCCGATGAAGGCGATGTCGGCGTCGACCTGGCTCATCAGCGGCCAGTCGTGCTGGAAGCGGATGTCGCCATTGGTGATGTGGCCGGTGGCCTCGAAGCGGCCATCATTGTTGTCGAACGGCCAGTCGTCCAGGTCGCCGGTGACCAGGCCGACGCCATTGCGCACCTGGCCACCGGCCAGCGCCATGTCCAGCCAGTCGGTGGCGCCCTTGCTCATCTTGGAATGGATCCAGAAGCGCTTGGCCGCCGTCATCGGCACGTCGTCCAGCTTCGCGGCCAGCTGCAGCCACGGCCGCGTGCCATCGCCCTGGAACCAGACCCCGCCGCGCACGTCGGCCGCGTAGTCGGTACCTTCCACACGCATCGCCGGCGTTCCGATCCGCCAACCACCGCCCTCGTCGCGCCAGCCCACGATCTGGCCGGCCAGGTGCAGGTCATGGCGCACGCCGAAGCCGGTCGGCCAATCGAACTGCAGCTGCCGTTGCGGTTGCAGCTGCAGGCTGAAGCCGTCGGCGTCGCCTTCAAAGCGCCCGCCCAGGCCGCGCAGGCCGGGCGAGTTGCCCACGCTGGCGAAACCCAGCGACTCCAGTTCCCCCTGCGCCCACAGGGGGCCATCGCGTTCGCCCGACAGCTGCAACGCGCGCACGTCCAGCTGCGGCCTGGACAGGAACAGCCAGCGGCGCAGGCCCACCTCAAGGCGATCACTCAGGGCCAGCGCACGCAGTGCGATGCCGGCCTGCACGTCGCCGGAACGGACCCGCAGCTGTTTGCCGACCTGCAGCTGCAGGCCATCGAGGCGCTGCTCGCCGTCTTCATTCTTCAGCCGCAGCCGCGGTACCTGCAGCGCCCAGCCCTCGGCCTGGCGCTGCCAGCGCAGGCGGGCCTGCAGTCGCTGCAGCTGCAGCTGCGGCGCCGCCATGCCGGGTATCGGTGCGCCATCGATGCGCACGTCGCGCAGGTCCGAATCCGTGGTCAGCGCCACCGGCGCGAAATCGCGCAGGGTCAACCACAGGTTCAACTCGCCCTTGCCCTCGCGCAGGCGCACGCCGCCAGCCGCCAGCAAGGGCGCCCAGGCGTGGAAATCGACCGGGTCGGCGCCCAGCCAGGCCTCGCCGTTGCCGCGCGCGCGGTCCACGTCCAGCACCGCGGTCAGCGGCAGCGCTTCGGGCTGCGCCCAGGCGCGCACGCCCACGCGCAGCCGATCCCCATTGACCCGCAGGCGCAGATCGATGCGCGGCAGCGTGCTGTCGATGCCCAGCGCCGGCGCGTGCACGCTCAGGCGGCCGCCGATCACCTGCAGCTCGCCCAGCCGGCGCAGCGCATCGAGGGGATCACCGCCGTTGTCGGACTGCGGCAGCCCGCGCACCGACCAGCGGCCGTGTTCATCCTGCTGCAGGTCCAGCGCCAGGCCGCGCAGGCGCAGCTCGGTCAACGAGTGCCCGGGCAGCAGCCCGCTGTACATCGACACCAGGACTTCGGCCTCGCCGATCGGCAGGCCCTGCCCGGCGCCGATGCGCAGGCCCTTCAGCTGCAGCAGCGGGCCACGCCGGGTCCAGGCGGTCTGCAGCTGGTCGAAACGCACCGGCTGGCCGGCACGCTCGCTCAGCCAGGCGGCAATCTTCTCCGGATGGCGCTCGGCCAGCGGCAGCAGCTGGCTGAGCGTGCCCACCAGCAGTGCAAGCCCGACCAGGCCCACCGCACAGGCGGCAATGAAATGACGGCGGATCCTTCGCAGTCGCAGGCGCGGCGGCGCGCTCATCGGCCACCGCCGGCCTGCGGCCGGCGACGATCAGAGCAGAACGACATCGAATTGCTCCTGCAGGTACTGCTCGTCCGCCTGGAAGCGGATGCTCTTGCCGAGGAATTCCTCCAGTTCGGCCACCGCCGCGGACTCCTCGTCGGTAATGCGCGCGACCACCTTGGTCGACGCGATCACCAGCAGGCGCGCGGCATCGAACTGTCGCACCGCGCGGGTGATCTCGCGGAAGATCTCGTAGGTCACCGTCTCGGTGGTCTTGATGCTGCCGCGGCCACTGCACTGCGGGCACGTTTCCGACAGCTGGCGCTCCAGGCTTTCCACCGTGCGCTTGCGGGTCATCTCCACCAGGCCCAGCGGCGAGAAATCATAGACCGTGGTCTTGGCGTGGTCGCGCGCCAGCGCCTTTTCCAGCGTGCGCAGCACCTGCCGGCGATGCTCGGCATCATCCATGTCGATGAAGTCGATGATGATGATGCCGCCCAGGTTGCGCAGCCGCAGCTGCCGCGCCACCGCCTGCGCAGCCTCCAGGTTGGTGCGGAACACCGTTTCTTCCAGGTTGCGCTGGCCGAGGAACGAACCGGTATTGACGTCGATGGTGGTCATCGCCTCGGTCTGGTCGATCACCAGGTAGCCACCGGATTTCAACGGCACCTGCTTGTCCAGCGCGCGGCCGATCTCGTCCTCCACCCCGAACATGTCGAAGATCGGGCGATCGCCGGAATACAGCTCCAGCTTCTCGGCCAGCACCGGCATGTACTTGGCGACGAAGGCCTGCAGCTGGCCGAAGGTCTCCTTCGAGTCCACCTTCACCTTGTCCACGTCCTTGCGGATCAGGTCGCGCACCGAACGCAGCGGCAGGCTCAGGTCTTCATAGATGATGCTGCACGAGGGCGCTTCGCGGCCACGGCGCTCGACCACGTTCCACACGCGCGACAGGTAGGCGATGTCCTCGGCGATGGCCTCGGCCGGCTGGCCTTCGGCGTTGGTGCGCACGATGTAGCCGTAGCCGCCGTGCTGCGCCGACAGCTCGGTCACCAGCGCCTTCAGGCGGGCGCGCTCGGCTTCGTCCTCGATGCGCGCCGACACGCCCACCACCTTGGACTGCGGCAGCAGCACCATGTAGCGCGAAGGAATGCTGATCTGCGTGGTCAGGCGGGCGCCCTTGGTGCCGATCGGGTCCTTCACCACCTGCACCACGATGTCCTGGCCGTCGCGCAGCAGCTCGACGATCGGCACGCTGGCCGGCGGCGGCAGCGTGGTGTTCTCGGTGTCGGCACTGGCCACCGGCGCCGGCCGCACCACGTCGTTGGCGTGCAGGAACGCGGCGCGCTCCAGCCCGACCTCGACGAAGGCGGCCTGCATGCCGGGCATGACCCGCTGCACCTTGCCCTTGTAGATGTTGCCGACCACGCCACGGCGCCAGCCGCGCTCGATGTGCAGTTCCTGCAGCATGCCGTTTTCGATCACCGCGACCCGGGTCTCGCGCGGGGTCACATTGACCAGGATTTCCTCAGACATCGGCAGCCTCCCTGGCGGCATCGGCAATGGGGGCTGGCACGCCACAACGCGCCAGCAGACGATCGGTGTGCAGCAGCGGCAACCCCATCACGCCGGAGTAGCTGCCGGAAAGATGTTCGATCCAGCGCTCGGCCCCACCCTGGATGGCGTAGGCGCCGGCCTTGTCCAGTGGCTCGCCGCTGGCGACATAAGCGGCAATGCTGGCGGCGTCGATCGGGGCGAAGGTCACCTCGGAAATGACCAGCTCACTGTCCAGGCCGCCGGCGCCGACCACCACCACCGCGGTCATCACCTGGTGGGTGCGCCCGGCCAGTCGCGCCAGCATCGCCCGCGCGTCGGCGGCATCGACCGGCTTGCCGAAGACCTCGCCGTCCAGCACCACCTCTGTATCCGAACCGAGCACCCGCGCCTGCGGGTCATCGGCCAGCACCTGGGCCAGCCCGGCGCGCGCCTTGTCGGCAGCGACCCGGCACACATACTGTTCGGCGCTTTCAGTGGCCGCGCGCTGCTCGACGACCTCCAGGTCAAGGGCCTGGAAGGGGCGTCCGAGTCGGGCCAGCAGCTGGTTGCGTCGGGGGGAGCGGGAAGCAAGATAGAGCATCGGCACAGCATAACCTGAGGCCACCGCCTGAATCGTCGGCAACCCGTTACGGAACCGCTGCAACCCCGATCAGGCTCACAGCGCGTTCATCGCTACGACACCACCCTCACCGCCACAACAAGGAGATCCCATGCGCCTGACCGCCACCCCGCTGCTGCTCGCCCTGTCCCTCGCCCTTGGAACCTCGATGACCGCCCATGCCGCTCCGCCGTCGCCGCCGATCGCCGCCCCGGCCGAAGGCACCCTGCTGAACATCTCGGCCAACGCCGAGGCCACCCGTGTACCGGACGTGGCCACGCTGTCCGCCGGCGTGGTCACCCAGGCCGCCGACGGCAACAGCGCCATGCGCCAGAACGCCCAGCAGATGGACAAGGTGCTGGCCGCGATCAAGGCCGCCGGCATTGCCGAGCGCGACGTGCAGACCAGCGGCGTCAGCCTCAATCCGCAGTACCGCTACGCCGACAACGAAGCGCCGAAGATCACCGGCTACCAGGCCAGCAACACGGTCAGCCTCAAGGTGCGCGACATCGCCAAGCTCGGCAAGGTGCTGGACGCGCTGGCCGCGCAGGGCGCCAACCAGATCAACGGGCCCAGCTTCGAGATCGACCAGCCCGAGCCGGTCTATGACGAAGCCCGCCTGGCCGCCCTGAAGAAGGCCCAGGCCCGCGCCCAGACCTACGCCAGGTCGCTGGGCCTGCAGGTGCGCCGCATCGTCAGCATCTCCGAGAACAGCAACGGCGGTTTCCGCCCGATGCCGATGATGCGCACCATGGCGGCCGGTGCGGCGATGGACAAGGCCACCCCGGTCGCGCCGGGTGAATCCACCGTCTCGGTCAACCTGGACGTGGTGTTCGAACTGGGCCGCTGACCGCGTCTGCCCTGGCCGACAGAGGCGGGTCCCGCTGGGGCCCGCCTTTTTCATGCGTTCCGACGGCGCTGGCTGAAGGCCAGCCCAACACCCCTGCCCCTGCCTCTATGCAGTGGCGGCCCGGCCGCGCTACTGATGCAGTGCCAGCCGCGTGCGGCAACCCCGCCACGGACCCTGGTGCGTTGAGGACTTCGTCACTGGCATGGAGGTGGATCATGGTTCGTACGTACCCCGTTGCATCCCTGCATTTCGACCCCGCCCGGGTGGCCGCCTGGAGCGCGGCGATCGCCCTGCACCTGCTGGCCTTCCTGTTGCTGCTCATCCCTGCGACCTACCAGGCCGTGCAGGTCCCGCGTGAAAAGACGCCGGTCCGGCTGATCGAGAAGATCCCGCCCCCGCCGACGCCGCCGGTGCCGGTCCCGCCCAAGGAGATCGTCCAGGTGGTGCCGAAACCGCGAACGCAGCCGGTGATACCGCCACTGCCCGCGCCCACCGCGACCGTGGAGGAGACCCAGGGCATCGCGCTGCCGGCCGCCGAACCGGCTCCGCCGCAGCTGGCGCCCAGCATCGACGCGTCCACCCCGTTGGCCGGCGCCCAGCTGCAGTATCGCAGCGCCCCTCCGCCGGCCTACCCGATCCAGTCCCTGCGCAACCACGAACAGGGCACGGTGCTGTTGCGGGTGGAAGTGGACAGCCATGGCCAACCGGTCGCGGTCAGCGTCGAGCGCAGCAGTGGCTCGCGCAACCTGGACCAGGCCGCCCGCCAGCAGGTGCTCCGGCACTGGCGCTTCGAGCCCGCCCAGCGTGACGGCATGGCCGTTCCGGCCATCGGCCTGGTACCGGTGCAGTTCTCGCTGCCCGACTGAGCCCCACCACCGGCCCGGCCTCGCGCCGGGCCGCCCTCCTCCGGGGCCTGCGCCCGGAATGCGGACGGGGCGGGACCAAGCGTTACTGATTAAGCAAAATTTCACGACTTCGTCACCTGCAGGAAACCTAGATTGGCGCGTCCCGGCATCGATCCGGCGACAGCCCTCAACGCTACGGTTTTCCAGTTAGGAGAGAAGCTGTGAAACACCCGATCCAACGGCCCGCCAGCCGCCGCCGCAGCACCCTGGCATCGTCCATCACCCACATCCTCACCGGCGGCGCCCTGCTGCTGGCCGGCGCCGTCGCTTCCTCCTCCGCCTTCGCGCAGGAAAAGGCCACCAACCTCGACCGCATCACGGTCACCGGCTCCAACATTCCGCGCACCAACACCGAGACACCGTCGCCGGTGCAGGTGGTGACCCGCCAGGAAATCGACCGCACCGGCAAGACCTCGCTGGCCGAGTACCTGCAGACCATCACCGCCGATGGCGCCGGCTCGATTCCCAAGACCTTCGGCAACGGTTTCGCCGGCGGTGGCGCCGGCATCTCGCTGCGTGGCCTGGGTGCCGGCTCGACGCTGGTGCTGTTGAACGGCCGCCGCATGGCCACCTATGGCCTGGCCGATGACGGCCAGAAGGTCTTCACCGACCTCAGCACCATTCCGCTCGATGCCGTCGAGCGCGTGGAAGTGCTGAAGGACGGCGCCTCGGCCATCTATGGCTCCGACGCCATCGCCGGCGTCGTCAACATCATCCTGCGCAGCGACTTCCAGGGTGCCATCCTGCGTGGCTCCTACGGCCTGTCCGGTGACAGCGATGGCGACGCGAAGAAGGCGACCCTGACCGCCGGTACCGGCGATCTGGCCACCGACGGCTGGAACGCATTCTTCAGCCTGGACGTCGGCAAGACCGACGCGATCAAGATCAGCGACCGCAAGAACCGCAAGTGGATCGGCACCGGCGACACGCGCCCGTGGGGCTATGACAAGACCGCCCAGTTCCTGGGCGGTGCATATACCCGTGGCGGCACCTCCGGCGGTTCCGGCCCGAACGGTTCCTACCTCGACGCCACCGGCCACCTGGTGCCGCTGCCGGGCTGTACCGGCCTGACCACCATCGGTGGACAGACCCCGGCCAGCATCGCCGCCGATGGCTGCCTGTGGGATCCGGCGCAGCAGTACCGCGACCTGATTCCGGAAGAGAAGTACGTCAACGTGTTCGGCCGCGCCAGCTTCGCCTTCGGTGAAGGCGGCGAGATCTACACCGAGATCGGCTACTCGAAGAAGGAAACCATCTTCAGCAACACCCCGTCCGGCGTGTCGGGCGGCTGGGGCTACCCGGGCGGCCCGGTCAACGCCAACAGCGGCGACGGCGCGACCGTGCTCGGCCCGAACCACCCGGACAACCCGACCCCCGGCACCGCGCGCCGCGTGCGCTACTCCGCCTGGGATGTCGGCCCGCGCGTCACCGACAACACCAATGAGTTCAACCGCTTCCTGGTCGGCGTCAAGGGCAACTGGGGTGACTGGACCTACGACACCGCCTACCTGCACTCGGGCACCGACCTGACCAACAAGCGCACCGGCTTCCTGCGCTACAGCGCCGTTCGCTGTGCGCTGGGCAATGCCAACTGCGCCGGTGGCGTGTGGCGCATCGGTGACGATGCCGGCAAGAACTCGCAGGCCCTGTACGACTACATCTCGCCCACGATCAGTGCCCGCGCCAAGTCCAGCCTGGACATGTTCGACTTCACCGTCTCGCGCAGCCTGGCGGACCTGAAGGGTGGCCCGCTGGGCCTGGCGATCGGTACCGAATGGCGCAAGACCAGCAACAGCCTGACCCCGCAGACCTACACCGACCAGGGCGACATCATCGGCCTGGGCTACTCGGCCTATGACGGTACCCAGAACGTGTATGCCGGCTACGTCGAACTGTCGGCACCGGTGCTGGAACAGCTGGAACTGTCCGGAGCTGTGCGCTATGACAAGTACGAAAGCGGTGAAGGCAAGGCCACGCCGAAGCTGGGCGTGAAGTGGACCCCGGCCGACTGGATCGCCCTGCGCGCCAGCTACGCCGAAGGTTTCCGCGCGCCGAACCCGGCCGAGAACGGTGACGGTGGCCTGGCCGCCTTCTCCACCGCGGTCGACCCGGTGCGTTGCCAGATCAGCGGTGGTGCGGCCAGCGAGTGTGGCGCCAATTCGGTGGCGATCATCACCAAGCCGAACAAGCTGCTGAAGCCGGAAGAGTCCAAGAGCTACTCGGTCGGCATCGTGCTGCAGCCGACCTCGACCACGTCGATGACCGTCGATGCCTGGCAGATCAAGCGCACCAACGAGATCGTGCAGGGCAGCACCTCGGCGGCGATCCTCGCCGGCAACGTGCTGCGCGACAGCAACAATCTCAATGGCGTGGCCAACAGCGGCACGATCCTGGCAGTCAACACCGGCTACGTGAATGCCAGCTCGTCGCGTGTCCGCGGTATCGATACCGACATCCGCCAGACCTTCGAGATCGGCCCGGGCCAGCTCGAGCTGGACCTGCAGTGGAGCCACATCCTGAAGTTCGAGCGCACCGAAGGCGGCGACACGGTTGATTACGTGGGTACCCACGGCAACTGCGACGTCACCAACTGCATCGGTACGCCGAAGGACAAGGTCAACTTCGGCACCACCTGGAAGCAGGGCCCGTGGAGCGTCAGCGGCATCGTCAACTACATCAGCAAGATGGACAACATCGACAGCCGCGGTGGCAGCTACCTGGCCTTCTACGCTGACGGCACGCCGGTGACGAAGATCTCCTCGTTCACCACGATGGACCTGTCCGGTCGCTGGAGCATCAACGACTCGTTCGAACTCAACGCCTCGGTGGCCAACGTGTTCGACCGCATCGCCCCGCTCGACCCGACCACCTACGGCGCAGTGAACTACAACCCGATGCACTTCTCCGGTGCGCTGGGCCGTTACTACACCGTCGGCTTCAAGTACACGTTCAAGTAAGTCCGGTTGCAGTGCCACCCTCGAAGGCCCGGGCCATTGCCCGGGCCTTCGTCGTTCCGGCACGGACGGGCGCCAGCGGGCCAGGCCTTTCTTGCAGGCCTGTTCACAGGTACACGGCTACCGTGTCCCTGCGGCATCGCCGCCGCAGGGGATCTCCATGGCCGCAACATCGCAACGGCTGGGCCTGCCCGCGCTGACCGCACTGGTGGTCGGCTCGATGGTCGGCGCCGGCATCTTTTCGCTGCCGCAGAACGTCGCGCGCAGTGCCGGTCCGGCCGCCGCGCTGATCGGCTGGGCCGTCAGTGGCGCCGGCATGCTGATGCTGGCCTTCGTGTTCCAGGCCCTGGCCAACCGTCGGCCGGATCTTGATACCGGCATCTACGCCTACGCGCGCGAAGGCTTCGGCAACTACATCGGCTTCTCCGCGGCGTGGGGCTACTGGGTGGCCTCGGTACTCGGCAATGCCAGCTTCTTCGTGCTGATCTTCAGTGGCCTGGGCCACTTCATGCCGGTGTTCGGTGAAGGCAACACCCCGGCCGCCGTGGCGGCATCGTCCGTGCTGCTGTGGACCGTGCACCTGCTGGTGCTGCGCGGCCTGCGCACGGCCGCCATCGTCAACGGCCTGGTGACGGTGGCCAAGCTGCTGCCCATCGCACTGTTCCTGGTCCTGGCCGCAGGCGCGTTCCGCATGGACGTGTTCCGGGCCGATTTCCTCGGCACGCCCGCCCTCGGCGATCTCGGCCAGCAACTGCGCGGCATGATGCTGGTCACCGTGTGGGTGTTCATCGGCATCGAAGGCGCCAGCATCTACTCGCGGCGCGCGGCTCGGCGCGCCGATGTCGGCCGTGCCACCGTGATCGGTTTCCTCGGGGTCTGGCTGCTGCTGGTGCTGGTCAGCCTGCTGTCGATGGGCGTGCTGTCGCAGGCGGAACTGGCCGGGCTGCCCAACCCATCGATGGCCTACGTGCTGCGCGCCATTGTCGGCGAATGGGGCGCGACGGTGATCATCATCGGTTCGATCATCTCCGTGCTCGGCGCATTGCTGGCCTGGGTGCTGCTGTGCGCCGAAGTGCTGTATGCCGCCGCCGGTGATGGCACCATGCCGGCCTTCCTCGGCCGCGAGAACGCGCGTGGCGTGCCGGCCAATGCCCTGTGGCTGAGCAATGGCCTGATCCAGTTGTTCCTGGTGCTGGTGCTGGTCAGCTCGGGCAGCTACACCGGGCTGGTGCTGCTCGCTGCGTCGATGAGCCTGGTACCCTACTTCCTGTCCACGGCATTCGGCGTGCAGCTGGCCTGGCGCGGGCAGGCCTACGCCGATGAGCCCGGTGTGCGCTGGCGTGATTTCGCGGTCGCATTGCTGGCCAGCGCCTACGCGCTGTGGCTGGTGTATGCCGGCGGCCTCGACAATCTGCTGTTGTCGGTGCTGCTGTACGTGCCCGGCGTGGTGCTGTTCGCACTGGCCCGGCGCCAGCGCGGCGAGCCGGTATTCACGCGTTGGGAATGGGTGCTGTTCGGCGCGATCCTGGCGGTGGCGATCGCCACGCTGGTCGCGTTCTGCAGGGGCCAGCTGGCACTGTAGAACCGAGCCCACGCTCGGCTTCGCACAGGCAGCCGAGCATGGCTTGGCTCTACAACCGGCGTTCCGCCAGCATGCCGATATCCTGCATCCAGCGCTCGGCCAGCTGCGTCCACGCCGCGACCGGTGCATCCTTCATGCGCAGCCCGAACGCGTGGCCGCCGCGTGCGAACAGGTGCATCTCCACCGGCACGCCCGCGTCCACCAGGGCACGGTAATAGGCCAGCGATTCGCGCACGTCATCGGTGCGATCGTCGGTGGCTTGCGCGATGAACGTCGGCGGCACGTTGTCATCCACGGTGATGTCGCTGACCAGCGACAATCCGCTCCCGTGCCCCGCCCACAGGTGCCCGGAATACATCACCATCGCGAAATCGGGACGGCTCGGCTGCTCATCCGCAGCATCCACCGGCGCGTAGCTGCGCAGCGCGTGCGTGCTCAGTCCAGCCACCACGTGACCACCGGCGGAAAAGCCGATCACCCCGATCCGCTTCGGATTGATTGACCAGCGCTCGGCCTGTGCGCGCAGCAGGCCCATTGCACGCTGTGCATCCTGCAGGGCCATCGGCACCTTCGGAATGTCGCGGCAGTTGCACTCCGGGTCCCAGTTCGGCCCGGATGCGGGCACCCGGTACTTCAGCAGTGCACAGGTGATGCCCTGTGCGGCCAGCCAGTCGCAGATCTCGCTGCCTTCCAGGTCCATCGCCAGCACCCGATAGCCTCCGCCAGGCACCACCATCACCGCGGTGCCGGTGGCCGGCCCCTTCGGTGGAAACACGGTGAGGGTCGGCGCAGCGACGTTCTGCAGCATCATCCAGTGTTCGCCACTGGTTTCAGAGGTCACTTCGCTGATCTGCTCGGGCCCCTTCAACTTCGGCGGCGCGCTCACCGTGCCCTGCGGCCACAACGGAAGCTCGGTGGTGCCCTGTGGCGGATGCCAGGTGGAAGGGGCGGCCTTCGTTGTGGCGAACGGCGCCATCGCCAGCAGCAGGAAGCTCGAGGACAGGAGCGCACGCATGATCGGCATCCATGGTTGCAGCAGAAGAGTGTAGCGCCCGGGCCCATGCTCGGCTTCGAGAAGGCAGTCGCGCGTGGACTCGGCGCTGCAACACGACAAAAAAAAACCTGCATCTCGCGATGCAGGTTTCTCAAGGTGGCGCCCGAAGTTGGACTCGAACCAACGACCCCCTGATTAACAGTCAAGTGCTCTAACCGGCTGAGCTATTCGGGCAGACGACTAGTATAACGCCTCTTCACGCGCGATGGTAGGGGTGATTGGCAATCATTGCGGCGGCGCGATAAAGCTGCTCGGCCACCACCAGGCGCACCAGCATGTGCGGCAGCGTCAGCGGCCCGATCGACCACTTCTCGTCGGCCAGCGCGGACACCTCCGGCGAATGCCCTTCCGGGCCACCGATCAGGAACGCCAGGTCCCTGCCCTGCCCGCGCCAGTGTTCCAGGCGCTGCGCCAGCTGTTCGGAGCTCAGTTGCCGCCCTGGCACATCCAGCGCCACCACATAGGCGTTCTTCGGCAGCGCGGCGATCACACGCTTGCCTTCCTCTTCGGTGGCGCGACGCGGATCACGCCCCTTGCCGCGCAGGCCGGGCTCGATCTCCACCAGCTCGAACGGCAGCCAGTGCGACAACCGCTTCTGGTATTCGGCGAAGCCCTGCGCGACCCAGCTGGGCGCGCGTTCACCGGTGGCGATCAGGCGGGCTTTCATCAACGGTCCTCCAAAACGTCGACGGCGCCATCGGCGCCGTCGAAGGGATGCATCAACGTGCGGCTCAGGCCACTTCGTCGTCGCTGGACGGCGGCTGGTCGCCGACGGTCCACAGGCGCTCGAGGGCGTAGAACTCACGCACGCGCGGCAGCATCACGTGGACGATCACGTCGCCCAGATCGACCAGCACCCATTCGGCTTCGCGCTCGCCTTCAACACCCAGCGGCATCACGTCAAGGTTCTTGGCGAAGCGCACGACTTCATCGGCGATCGACTTGACGTGGCGGGTCGAAGTACCCGAGACGACGATCATGTAATCGGCAACGCTGGACCGGCCGCGCACATCGATCTCGACCAGGTCCTTGGCCTTCAGGTCTTCGGTGGCTTGGCGGACGCTGGCCAGCAGTTCCGGCACGGACGGCGGCGGGCTGGGCAGATCGACCTTGATGGTCTGGGGCTGGGTCTGGTTGCTCAAAGTGGATCGACTCGGTAAACGTGGGGGCGATTATACGGGGATGGCGCGGCCGCGCCATTCACGCTGTGGCCGGGCGGTACAGGCCGTGTGCAGCGACATAGTCGGCCACGGCCGGCGGCAGCAGCGCGCGCCAGGGGCCACCGGCGGCGATCTGCGCACGCACGGTGCTGGCCGATTCTTCGCGCAGCGGGTGGTGCAGGCGCAGGATGCGCCCGGCCGGGCTGGCGAACAGGGCCTGCTCGTTGTCGGCCCAGCGCCCTTGCAGGGCACGCCCCAGCGCGCCGTCGACCGCCCCCTGCAGGGGGCTGCCCGGCCGTTCGGCCACGACGAAGTGGGCCAGCCCGAACAGGGCCTCCCACTCGTGCCAGGCCGACAGGCCCAGCAGGCTGTCGGCGCCGACCAGCCAGGCCAGCGGCCGGCTCGGGCCCAGCTCGGCACGCAGTTCGCGCAGGGTGTCGACGGTATAGGACGGGCGACCGGGAAAGCGGCTGGCACGGTCCAGCTCGCGATGGTCCAGCAGAAGGCCGGGTTCATCGCCGATGGCCAGAGAGAGCATGGCAAAGCGCTGTTCAGCGGTTGCGCCCGGCACCGCGCGATGCGGTGGATCGGCCGCCGGCAGCATGCGCACGGCCACCTGCAGTTCGTCGCGGGCGGCGCGCGCGATCGCCAGGTGCCCCAGGTGCACCGGATCGAAGGTGCCCCCGTAATAGATCCGCAGGCTCATCGCTCAGGCCCGTGCCAGCAGGCGCACGGCACGCGGCTCGGCCACCGCCACCAGCAGGCGCTCCAGCGCCAGCCAGGCATCGCCGTCGGCCCGCCCCTTGGCGATGCGATCGACCCGCCCGGCTTCGGCCACGAAGCGCTCCCAGCGCTTGCCTTCCGGGTGACGTTGCAGCGCGCGCTTGTAGGGCGCCTGCCGCGATTCCCAGATGCCACGCGATTTCATCTCGGCGGCCAGGTTGCCGCCACGCGCCTGCACGCGCGCGAGGCCGGCACCCGCCAGCAGTTCGCGGATCACGATCGGCATCAATGCAGCCACCGCCTCGCCTTCACCGCGCAGGCCGGCCAGCATGCGCAGCACGGCCGGTGGCTGGCCTGAGAACGTCGCCTCCACCAGCCGGAACACATCGTAGCGGGCGGCGTCAGCCACCAGCGACTCCATCCGTTCCACATCCAGCGGCTGGCCGTCGGCCAGCAGCGCCAGCTTGTCGATTTCCTGGGCCGCGGCCAGCAGGTTGCCTTCCACCCGCTCGGCCAGGCGCTGCACGGCGGCGGGATCGGCACGCAGGCCCTTGCCGCGCAGGCGGCGTTCGATCCAGTCC
Source organism: Stenotrophomonas sp. YJH_SMC_29 (assembly GCF_059371235.1). NCBI lineage: Bacteria > Pseudomonadati > Pseudomonadota > Gammaproteobacteria > Lysobacterales > Lysobacteraceae > Stenotrophomonas > Stenotrophomonas sp. YJH_SMC_29. The sequence goes on from NZ_JCAFUK010000001.1 coordinate 468,635, forward strand.
GGCAGTTCGTGCGGCTTGATCGCCCAGGCCACCGACAGCACGCCGATGCGGCTGACCGCCTCGGCCCACTTGCCCTGATGGGCCTTGCTCCATTCATTGGCAGTGATCATCAGCACCACGTCCGGCGCCGGGTTGGCGCAGAACTGGCTGATCACCTCGGCACCGTCCTTGCCCGGCTTGCCGCTGGGCAGGCGCACCTCGACCAGGCGGCGGGCACTGAACAGGCTGGGCGCGTTGAAGCTGGCGTCGAGCTGGTTCCAGTCGAAGTCACGGCCGTCGGCGTCGAACACCTCGCGTTCGCCGATGCCCGAGGCGCGCGCGCGCGCGCGGATGGCATCGGCCGCCTCCAGCACGCGCAGGGTCTCCGGGCCTGCGATCAGGTACACCGGCGCCAAGGGGGTGTCAGCGCCCTGGCTGGCCAGCTGCTCCGGACGCAGTTCCATCGTCGCTGCCGCTCAGTGCTTGGCGTCGGCGGCCGGCACGGCGGGTACCGCACCCTCGATCGGCTTCGGCTTCGGCGCGGACAGGCTGCCCCCCTTGTCGAGCTCGGCGCGGACCACGCTGTCGATGCGGCGGATGATCGAGGCGGACATTTCCCGGCGCAGCTCCGTGGCCAGAATTTCGCGTTCGGTGGTGGTACCGGTAGCGTCGGTCGGCGGCGACACGTAATCGCGCGACAGCTCAATCACCTGCTGCGGCACCAGCTCGCTGCCATCCTCGCGGCGGAAGATGAAGATCACCGCGTAGCGCAGGCTGTATTCCTGTGCGCGGCCCTGCGAGTCGATGGCGATCGGCAGGTCACCCCAGCGCTCGGACAGCACCTGCAGCTGGGCACTGGGCTCCTTGCTGTCTTCGTCGGCGAGCCTGGCGCCGGAGGCCAGCAGGCTGCGGTTGAGCAGCTTGACCAGTTCGCTGTACGGAGCGGTGGATACCACCTTCACCGGGGCGGTGTCGGTCGGCAACATCAGCTTGTTGCGCAGATGGAAGCCGCAGCCGGCAAGGCCGAGGACAAGAACGAGGGCAAGCAGGATTCGGGTCATGGAGACAGTCTGGCGGAGCCGGGCGATCACGGCAACACACAGCCTGCCCGAAGCCGCGTGAATGCAGGGCCATCAACCGCCTGGCCCTGCACCGGAAAGGCACCGTCCGCCACGCGGGCGGACGGTGCGGGGTACATCAGGCGGCGACGATGTTCACGATCTTGCCCGGCACGATGATGATCTTGCGCACCGTCAGGCCTTCCATGAACTTGGCCGCGTTGGGCTCGGCCAGGGCCAGTGCCTCCACCTGCTCGCGCGCGGCGTCGGCCGCGACCTCGATGGTGCCACGCAGCTTGCCGTTGACCTGCACCGCCAGGGTCAGCGCATCGCGCACCAGCGCGCTGCTGTCGGCCTGCGGGAACGGCTGGTCTTCCAGCAGCGTCTCGCCGTGGCCCAGTACCTGCCACAGGGCGTGGCTGGCATGCGGGGTGATCGGGTTCAGCAGCAGCACGATGGCCTGCAGCGCTTCCTGGCGCACCGCGCGGCCCTGCTCGCTGCCGTCCTCGAACTTGGCCAGTGCGTTCATCAGCTCCATCACCGCAGCGATCGCGGTGTTGAAGCTATGGCGGCGGCCGTAGTCGTCACCGACCTTGCCGATGGTTTCGTGGGTCTTGCGGCGCAGCGCCTTCTGGTTGGCGTCCAGCGCAGCAACGTCCAGCGCCGGGGCGGCGCCGTCGGCGGCATGCTTCTGCACCTGGGCCCAGAGGCGGCGCAGGAAGCGCGCCATGCCGTCCACGCCGGCCTCGTTCCACTCCAGCGACTGCTCCGGCGGCGCGGCGAACATCGAGAACAGGCGCACGGTGTCGGCGCCGTACTTGCCGACCATCGCCTGCGGGTCCACGCCGTTGTTCTTCGACTTGGACATCTTCTCGGTACCGCCCACCACCACCGGCTGGCCATCGGCGATCAGGGTGGCACCGGTGATGCGGCCGCGCTCGTCGCGCTGCACTTCCACATCGGCCGGGTTGATCCAGTCCTTCGAACCGTCCGGGTTCGGGCGGTAATAGGTTTCGGCGATCACCATGCCCTGGCACAGCAGGTTGCGTGCCGGTTCGTTGCTGTCCACCATCCGCGCGTCGCGCAGCAGCTTGTGGTAGAAGCGGAAATACATCAGGTGCAGGATCGCGTGCTCGATGCCGCCGATGTACTGGTCGACCGGCAGCCAGTAGTTGCCGCGCTTGTCGACCGCATCACGGGCACCCGGCGAGGTGTAGCGGGCGTAGTACCAGCTCGACTCCATGAAGGTATCGAAGGTATCGGTCTCGCGCTCGGCGGCGCCGCCGCAGTCCGGGCAGGTGGTCTTGCGCCATTCCGGGTCGGTCTTGATCGGCGAACCGGTGCCGGAGAACGCCACGTCCTCCGGCAGCACCACCGGCAGCTGTTCTTCCGGCACCGGCACTGCGCCGCACTTGGCGCAATAGATCACCGGAATCGGGCAGCCCCAGTAGCGCTGGCGGCTCACGCCCCAGTCGCGCAGGCGGTAGTTGACGCGGCGCTGGCCCTGGGCCTTGCGCTCGAAACGTTCGGCCAGCGCTTCGAAGGCGCCCTGGAAGTCCAGGCCGTCGAATTCGGCCGAGTTGACCAGTTCGAAGGCACGGCTCTTGTCGCTGTACCAGTCCTGCCAGCGGCTGCCGTCCCAGTTGCGCTCTTCTTCAGTGCGCGGGTCCTTCAGCGCGATGACCTGCTTGATCGGCAGGCCATACTTGTTGGCCACTTCATTGTCGCGCTGGTCATGGCCCGGCACCGCCATCACCGCGCCGGTGCCGTAGCCCATCAGCACGAAATTGGCGACCCACACCGGGACCGGCTCGCCGGTGACCGGGTGCAGCGCGCGCAGGCCGGTGTCCATGCCGCGCTTTTCCTGGGTCTCCAGCTCGGCCTCGGACACACCGCCCTGCTTCAGGTCGGCCAGCAGCGCGGCCAGTTCCGGATTGTTCTTCGCCGCGTGCAGCGCCAGCGGGTGTTCGGCGGCGATCGACACGAAGGTCACGCCCATCACCGTGTCCGGGCGGGTGGTGAACACGCGCAGCGGGTCCAGCGCGCTGCCGTCGACATCGCGCACGTCGAACTGGATTTCCAGGCCTTCGGAACGGCCGATCCAGTTGCGCTGCATGGTCTTGACCGATTCCGGCCAGCCGTCCAGCTCGTCCAGGCCATCCAGCAGCTCCTGGGCGTAGTCGGTGATGCGCAGGAACCACTGCGGGATCTCGCGCTTCTCGACCAGGGCGCCCGAGCGCCAGCCGCGGCCGTCGATGACCTGCTCGTTGGCCAGCACGGTCTGGTCGACCGGGTCCCAGTTCACCACGGCATTGCGACGATAGGCCAGGCCCTTGCGCATCAGGCGGGTGAACATGCGCTGCTCGTGGACGTAATAGTCCGGACGGCAGGTGGCGAACTCGCGCGACCAGTCGATGGCATAGCCCAGCGACTTCAGCTGGCTGCGCATGTGGTCGATGTTCTTGTAGGTCCACGCCGCCGGCGCGGTCTTGTTCTTGATCGCGGCGTTTTCCGCCGGCAGGCCGAACGCGTCCCAGCCCATCGGCTGCAGCACGTTGTGGCCGGTCATGCGCTTGTAGCGGCTGATCACGTCGCCAATCGTGTAATTGCGCACGTGGCCCATGTGCAGCGCACCGGACGGGTACGGAAGCATCGACAGGCAGTAGTACTTCGGCTTGTCCGAAGTCTCGTCGACCTCGAAGGCACGGGTGGCGTCCCAGTACTGCTGGGCGGCGGATTCAACCTGCTGCGGGTCGTAGGCGTTGGTTTCAGCGCTGGTCATGGAACACGCGGATGCGGCGGCAAAGCGGTACAGCGTACCGCAGTGCGGCAAACGTCTCCAATCCTGCCCGCCGGACAGCAGCGCCGCCGCGCTGCCGGGGCCGTCTCAGCGCAGGCGCGACAGCGGCAGGGCCGCGGCCAGCCAGACCGCCCAGCAGGCAAACGCCAGCCGTTGGGCCAGCGGCGCCGGCAGTACGCCCTGCAGGGCAAACGCCGCCAGCGCGGCCAGCACGCCGCAGCCCAGCGCCAGGACGCCCAGAGCGCGGCCATGCGCCTGGCGCAGACCGGACACGGCCAGCAGCACGCTGCCGGCGACGAAGCCCAGCACCCAGATCATCCAGGCACTGGCATGCAGCTGGCTGGCCGGCCCATGCAGGTCGTCCACGTCCAGCGGCAGCGCGCCCATCGCGGCAAACGCCAGGCCGGCCAGCAGCAGCATCTGGCTGCTGACCCGCGGCGCCCAGCCGGCCCCGGTCGGCAGGGTACGCCGCAGGCGTTCAGCCACCCCCGCCGCCAACAGCCCGGGCAGCACAAAGCCGACGAGATTGAAGGCCAACGCATGCGGCACCCCGTGCGCGCCCAGCAGCGCCACCGGGTGGCGGCCCTGGGCATAGCCGTCCAGGCCAGCACCAAAGCCGGCCACGGCAAGGACGAACGCGACTGCAGCAAGCAGCCCCAACCAACGATCAAGCCGGACCACAGACATCGCGCGCAAACACCCGGAACAGGAATGGACCGCCGCATTGTCGCGGCAGCGGCACGAAGCGCCAAGCGGTCGTGCGTTTCAGCATCGGCAGGTGGGTGAGCCACACGCGGTACTGCGTGCCGCGCCCCTGGGGCCGTCACAGCGGGCCTGTGGGCCCGCCGCGCGGGTGCGCGGGATGTGATGGCAGGGTTGAGACCGACATCGATCGTCACCATAGAATCGGTCTCCAGAGACCAAGCGATGCCTCCCCCATGACCGAGACGACCTACGTATTCGACGCCACCACTGCGACCTTCGAGGCCGAAGTCCTGCAGAAGTCGCTGCAGACGCCAGTGCTGGTCGACTTCTGGGCCACCTGGTGCGGGCCGTGCAAGACCCTGGGCCCGATGCTGGAAAAGCTGGCCGCCGAATACAACGGCGCCTTCGAGCTGGCCAAGGTCGACGTCGACAAGGAACAGCAGATCGCGGCGGCCTTCCAGATCCGGTCGGTGCCCACCGTGTTCCTGGTCAAGGGCGGCCAGCTGGTGGATGGATTCCCCGGCGCGATTCCGGAAGGCCAGCTGCGTGAGTTCCTGGCCCAGCATGGCGTCGTGCCGGCCGATCTCGGCGATGCCGCCCCCGAAGAGGACACGCCGCTGGACCCGCAGGCGCAGGTCGACGTGCTGCGCGCGCAGATCGCCGCCGAACCGGACAAGGATGAGCTGAAGCTCGACCTCGCCCTGGCCCTGCTGCAGATCGGCGGCGTCGACGAGGCTGGCACCCTGATCGACGGCCTGCCGGCCAATCTGGCCACCGACGACCGTGCCGCGCGCGCGCGCGCCCGTCTGGCCTTCGCCGCCGCGCTGAAGGACGCCCCGCCGGCCGAGGTGCTCGACGCGCGCATCGCCGCTGATGGCAAGGATCTCCAGGCCCGCCACCTGCGCGGCGTGCAGCTGCTGCTCGGCGGCCATGACGAGGCCGCGCTGGCCCAGTTCCTGGAAATGCTGCGGATCGACCGCGGATTCGAGGAAGGCCTGCCGCGCAAGGCCCTGATCGACGCCTTCAATGTGATCGCCGACGAGGACCTGGTTGGCCAGTACCGCCGCCGCATGGCGTCGCTGCTGTTCTGAACAGGAGCCCGCTCCGTTCAGAATCCCTGCACTGAACGCGGGCAATAATGCGCGCGCTGGCGGCCATGCGGCCGCCACGATCCGTTCGGGGGGATGAGGTCGGGGCCATGGGGTCTTGCAGCTGCACCCCCGCATTGCCGGGATTGCAAACTGTGACCGTCGTCCGCTCTCTGTCGTTCGCCAAGCGTTTCACGGGCGCCCTGCTGTGCGCCCTCTTCGCGCTGCCCGCCCTGGCCGGCGCCCAGGACTGGAACTACCGGGTCCGCCCCGGCGATACCCTGTGGGACCTGGGCGGGCTGTACCTGAAGCCTTCGGTACGCTGGCAGCAGCTGCAGCAGCACAACCGCATCGACAATCCCTACCAGTTGCCGCCGGGCCAGCTGCTGCGCTTCCCGATCAGCTGGCTGCGCACGGAGCCGGCGCCGGCACGGGTGCTGTCCGTGCGCGGCAAGGTCGAACTGTCCGGCGCCGATGGCAGCGCGACCCGCGCGCTCCGGGCCGGCGAGCAGCTGCACATCGGCGACACGGTGGAAACCGAAGGCGATTCCAGCATCACCCTGGAGTTCGCCGACGCCTCGCGCCTGCAGCTGCGCGAATACTCGCGGCTGCGGCTGGACCAGTTGAGCCGCTACGGCCACACCGGCATGGTCGATACCCGCCTGCGCCTGCAACAGGGGCGGGCCAGCAACCGGGTGACGCCGGCGCGCGGCCCCGCCTCGCGATACATCATCGATGCGCCCACCGCGACCAGCAGCGTGCGCGGCACGGTGTTCCGGGTCAGCGCCGGCGATGCCGGCCACGTCGGCGCCACCGAGGTGCTGCAGGGCAAGGTGCAGGTCGGCAACCTCCGTGGCCAGCGCCTGGTCCAGCCAGGCCAGGCCACCCGCAGCAGCAGTGTCGACGCGGCCCCCACCGCCGCCGTCGCCCTGCTGCCGGCACCGCAGCTGCGCACCGGCGAGCTGCGCCTGGCGCCACTGCCGACCCTGCTGGCCTGGGAGCCGGTCAGTGGCGCCGCGCACTACCGGGTGGAAGTGGTGCAGGCGGCAATGCCGGAGATCCTGCTGTTCGCTGCCACCACCGCCGACACCCGGCTGGCGATCGGCGACCTGCCACCGGGCCAGCTGCGCATCCTCCTGCGCGCGGTCGATGCGCAGGGCGTCGAAGGCCTGGACGCCAGCGCCGATTTCGAGCTCAACGACCAGCCACCGCCGCCGCTGACCGTGTCGCCGCTGCATGGGCAGACGATCAACAGCGACCGCCCGCGTTTCCGCTGGAGCCAGGCCCCCGGGGCGCGCAGCAGCGTGCTGCAGATCGCCGCCGACGCCAGCTTCGTGCAGCCCCTGCAGGAACAGACCAGCACCGGCACCGACCTGCGCCTGGCACAGCCGCTGCCACCGGGCCAGTACTACTGGCGGGTGGCCTCGCGCGATGCCAACGGCCACCAGGGTCGCTACGGCCAGGCGCTGCCACTGCACCTGAGCGATGAGCCAGTGGACCCGGCACTGCAACCGCCCGAAGCCGCGCATGGCGAACTGACCCTGCGCTGGCAACCGGGCAGCGCAGGCCAGCGCTATCGGGTGCAGGTGGCGCGCGGCGCGGACTTCAAGGCGCCGCTGGTCGACGAAACGGTGTCCGAGCCACAGGTCAGCTTCAAGCGCCCGTGGAGCGGCACCCTGCACGTGCGCGTGCAGTACATCGACGATGACGGTCACGCGGGCGCGTTATCCCCTGCCCAGCAGATCCCGCTGCCCTGCCGCGTCTGCTACGGTGCCGGCGGCGGTGCCCTGCTGCTCTGGTTGTTGTTGTGAGGCGTTCGCCGCTGCCGTGGTCGAAGCGGATCCTGCTGGCCCTGCTGGCCGGCGTGCTGACCCTCGTCGCCAGCCAGGGACAGTGGCTGTGGCGGCAGGACGAAGCCGCCTATGACACGCTGGTCGGCACCTGGGATTACCGCCCCGACCCCAGCGTGCTGATCGTGGCCATCGACGAAGGCAGCCTGCAGCGCATCGGCCAATGGCCCTGGCCGCGCTCGGTGCACGCGCGCCTGCTGGACCGGCTGACCGATGCCGGTGCCGAACGCGTCGCGCTGGACCTGATGCTGTCCGAACCGGACCGGCGCGACAGCCGCCAGGACGATGCGCTGGCGGCCGCGATCCGACGCAACGGCCGGGTGGTGCTGCCGGTGCTGGCCGCACCTGCGGCCGGCGACCGCATGGCCGAGGAGATGCTGCCGATTCCCCAGATCGCCGCCAGTGCCGCCGCCATCGGCCATACCGATGTCGAGGTGGATGGCGACGGCGTCGCCCGCGGCGTCTATCTGCGCGCCGGTATCGGACGGCCGCACTGGCCGGCGCTGGGCCTGGCACTGGCCGATCTGCCTGCCGGCGCGGTACGTGGCCTGCCCGATCCCGACCCGGACGTGGGCTCGCCCTACCAGTGGCGACGCGACGATTACGTGCGCGTGCGCTACGCCGGCCCGCCCGAGCGGCTGCCACAGGTGTCCTATGCGGACGTGCTCGATGGGCACGTGGACGCCGCGATGCTGCATGGCCGCCGCATCGTGGTCGGCATGACGGCCAGCGGCATCGCGCCTCGCCTGCTGACCCCGACCACCCGCGAGTTCTGGATGAGCGGCAGCGAATACCAGGCCAACATCGCCTCGATGCTGCTGCAGCACAAGCAGATCGACGTGCTGCCGCACGCCTGGCAGCACGCCATCAGCGGCGTGCTGGTGGCGCTGTGCGTGATGCTGCTCGGCCTGCGCCTGCCGTGGCTGGTCGCGCTGTGTTCGCTGCCGATGCCGCCCCTGCTGAGCTGGCTGCTGCTGCGCACCGGTGACCTGTGGTGGGCACCGGCCAGCGCGATGCTGGGCGTGGCGCTGGCACTGCTGGTCTGGGCGGTGTGGCGGATCTCGGCCTGGCACCGCCAGGCCAACCGCGATGCCCTCACCGGGCTGGGCAACCGCCTGCGCTTCGAGCAGTCGCTGCAGCAGGAATGCGATGCGGCGCGGCGCACTGGCAAGCCTCTGAGCCTGGCCCTGATCGACGTCGATCACTTCAAGCGTCACAACGACCGCCACGGCCACCAGGTGGGCGACCGCGTGCTGCGCGATGTCGCCCGCCTGATCGGCGCGCATGCGCGCCGCCCGCGCGACATGGCGGCGCGCTACGGGGGCGACGAGTTCGCGCTGGTGTTGCCGGATACGCCGGCCGAAGGCGCGCGCCAGGTGGTCGAGGACCTGATTGCCTGCGTGCGTGCCCTGCCGGCGCCGGGCGATGACGGCAACGACGCCGTGACGCTTACCATCGGCGTGTTCACCCGTATCCCCGATGGCGAACTGCAACCGCACCATTTCGTCGAAGGCGCCGACACCGCCCTGTACCAGGCCAAGGCCAACGGCCGCGACGGATACACGATCGACGGCGGGGCATGACATCCCGGCCCCGGGTGCAACATACGCCTGCGAATGGTTAGACTGGACGCCCCGCCCTGCGCTCCCGGATCTGCATGAACGCCCGCCTGTTCCGCGTCGGCATCAACCTCTGGCCACCGTTCCTGTTCACCGGCATCCACGTCACCCGGATCACACCCGACTACCGGCAGATCGACGTGGAACTCCGGCTGCGCCCTTGGAACCGCAATTACGTGGGGACGCATTTCGGCGGCAGCCTGTTTGCGATGACCGATCCGTTCTGGATGCTGGGCCTGCTGCACATCCTCGGCCGTGACTACTACGTGTGGGACCGGGCCGGTGCGATCGATTTCCTCAAGCCGGGCCGGGGCACGGTGCGCACCTCGTTCCGCATCGACGACGCACTGCTGGCGGAACTGCGCGCCGAAGCCGCTGGCGGCGAGAAGGTGCTGCGCTGGTTCAGCAATGACGTGGTGGATGAATCCGGTGAAGTGGTCGCCCAGGTACGCAAGCAGGTCTACCTGCGGTTGAAGCCACACGTACGCTGATCCAGAGCGCCGGCGCTATCCTCTGCCTCCCTGCCATGGAGGCTCCGATGCGCCCGTATGCGCTTGCCACACTGCTCACCCCCCTGTCCTTCACCGCCCACGCACTTGACCTGCCACCGGTGCAGTATCCGACGCTGCCGGCCCAGGCGGCCCATGCCGCTGGTTTCGTCCCCCAGGGCTGGACACTTGAATCGAGTGTCGAAGGCGATCTCGACCAGGATGGCCGCGCGGACCTGGTACTGGTGCTGCGCCAGCAGGAGCCGCGCAACATCATCGAGCACGATGGCTTCGGCCCCTCGCCGTACGACAGCAACCCGCGCATCCTCGCGGTGGCGTGGTCGCGCCCGTCCGGCTACGTGCTGGCGGTGCAGGACCACCAGCTGATACCCCGTCCCGACAATCCGGTGATGAGCGACCCGCTCGAAGACGGCGGCGTCAGCATCCAGCGCGGCACCCTGAAGGTCGCACTGTTTTCATTCGCCAGCGCGGGAAGCTGGTCAATGGGCACGACCGTTTTTACCTTCCGCTGGCAGGACGATGCCTTTGCGCTGATCGGCTACGACCAGAATTCGGTGATGCGCAATTCCGGGCAGACCGAATCGGTGAGCGTGAACTTCTCCACCCGCAGGGTAAAACGGAGCGAAGGCAGCATCGAGGACGACAAGGACAGCGTGCGCTGGGAGCCGCTGCGCAGCCGCCGCCACTGGACGCTGCAGACCGTCGGTGATGGCTGGGCGTTCGATCCGCTGGCGGGCAGCGACTGAGCCACTGGTCAGTCGCGCACAGCAGCGCCCGGGGCGTTCTCCATCACCAGCGGCACCGACAGCCACGGGCTCTCGTCGCTGCTGCGCGCCGGTGAACGCCGCGGCACCTGCAGGCGGCGGCCATCGGCCGACAGCTGCGGTGCCCGCACCGGTGAGCGGAACCGGTCCGGCAGGTGCTGCAACGCATCCACCGGGTCTTCGGCCTGCTGCCGCAACCAGCGCTGCGCGCCGATCAGCCGCACCATCGCCGCCGCATCCTGGGGCCGCGACGCGTACGCGGGATAGACCGGGCCGGCGATATCGGTCAGCACGCACCCCATGAGATTCGACAGGCAGCCGAAGTCGTGCTGCGGCGGCGCAGGCACCGGCAGCGGGCGGTCCGCTTCCAGCGCGGCCGTGGCCGCGGCTCCACAGGCCCAGCCCATGTTGCCGGCGGCGCGTGCCAGGGTGCTGTTGCGATCCAGTACCAGCACACCGCCGAATGCCTGCGCCGAGGTTTCGATCGCCGCCTGGGCCATCGCGTACTCGCCCTGCATCGCCCGGCACAGGCTCTGTTCGGGGGCCAGCATCGGCCGCATCGCCTGCTCGCATTCGGCCGGCAGCGGGTGGTCGGCCGGCAGTTCGACCAGCATGTCGGCCAGCAGCTGGGCATTGGCCTGCACCAGGCTGGCGCCGACGATGCTGTCCACCAGGTAGCTGCCGCCGGTCAGCAGCCGGCGCCCCAGCTGCAGGCCGCGGCAACTGCCGCGCAGGGCGCCGTCGGTATCACCCTGCACGAACGCCAGCGCGCGTGCGCTGGTGGCATCGATCATCAGGCCATAGGTCGGCAACGGCACCAGGATGGCCTCGCCCCGAGGCTGGAACGGCGATGCGAAGTGGTCCGCATCGGCCAGCTGGTCCAGGCGCGCATGCAGCTGCTGGTGGCCCGCGTGGGCGTCGGTGAAGCGCTGCGGATCGGCGCGCACCTGACGCAGGCAGTCGCTGGCGGTCGGTCCGCAGCTGGCCGCCGGCCGCGACTGCAGCGCGTGGTGATCCTCTGCCAGCCGCGGACGGGCGACGTTTTCGCCGCGCTCATCCGCCTCCCAGCGTCGCACATCCCCCGCCAGCGCCTGTTCGCGCTGGCGCGTGTCGAGATCATCGAACGCGAGCGTCCACAGCAGCGCGAAGCCGTTGTGGCCCGGGGTTGGCAGGCGCGCCTGCAGGCGCTGCTGGGCCTGCAGCCGCGATTCCGGCACCGGCCACATGCGCGAGGCGCCCCACACCACGATGGCCAGCACCAGCAGGCCGGCCACGGTCCAGCCCAGTCCGCGCAGAATCTTCAACACAGCTTCCCTTCCATGTGTCGTTGCCGCAGTCGATTCCCCAGCGTAATCGACCGGCCGTGGCCGCTACAATGCGCGCATGTCGCTCGAAGCCCCCGCCCTGGTCCCCCGCCCTTCCCTGCAGCGCCTGTTCCTGACCGGCCTGCTGACCCTGCTGCCGATCTGGCTGACCTGGGTCGTGGTCAAGTTCGTGTTCGTGCTGCTGTCAGGCATTTCCAGCCCGCTGGTGGTGCCGCTTTCCGAGCAGATCGCGACGAGCTTCCCGCATTACCTGGGCTGGGTGCGTGCCGAGTGGATCCAGGACACCATCGCCCTGCTGGCCACCCTGCTGGTGATCCTGGCGGTGGGCGTGGCCAGCCGCCGCGTGCTCGGCCAGCGCCTGCTGCGCTGGGTCGGTGCGGTCATCAAGCGCATTCCGCTGGCCAGCATCATCTACGACAGCGCCAAGAAGCTGCTGGACATGCTGCAGACCGAGCCGGGCAGTACCCAGCGCGTGGTGCTGATCGACTTTCCGCACCGCGACATGAAGTCGGTCGGGCTGGTCACCCGCGTGATCAAGGAACACGGCACCGACCGTGAGCTGGCCGCGGTATACGTGCCAACCACGCCGAACCCGACCTCGGGCTACCTGGAAATCGTGCCGGTGGAGCTGCTGACGCCAACCGACTGGACCGTCGACCAGGCCATGAGCTTCATCATTTCCGGCGGCGCGGTCGCGCCGTCCAGCGTACCGTTCACCCGCGCCGGCGAACGCGCCGAATGACCACCGCGCCGATCGAGCGCCCGCTGCAGGACCGTGCGGTGCTGCTGTTCATCGTGCTGGCCGCGTTCTTCTGCGGCAATGCGGTGCTGGCCGAGCTGATCGGGGTGAAGATCTTCGCGCTGGAAGACACGCTCGGCATCGCCCCGCTGAACTGGAACCTGTTCGGCCAGACCGGCTCGCTCAGTTTCACCGCCGGCACCCTGCTGTGGCCGGTGGTGTTCATCATGACCGACACCATCAACGAGTTTTTCGGCAAGCGCGGCGTGCGCTTCATCTCGTGGCTGGCCGTGGTCCTGATCGCCTACGGCTTCCTGTTCGCCTTCGCAGCGATCTCGCTGGCGCCGGCCAGCTGGTGGGTCACCTCGATGGACGGCCACGGCGTGCCGGATTACCAGGCCGCATTCGCGGCGGTGTTCGGCCAGGGCATGTGGACCATCGCCGGTTCACTGGTGGCCTTCCTGCTCGGCCAGCTGATCGACGTGGCGGTGTTCCATCGCATCCGCCAGGTCACGGGCGAGCGCCACGTGTGGCTGCGTGCGACCGGATCGACCGCGATCTCGCAGGTGGTGGACAGTTTCGTGGTGATCTGGATCGCCTTCGTGCTCGGCCCGCAGCACTGGCCAACCTCGCTGTTCCTGGCCGTCAGCAGCGTCAACTACATCTACAAGATGGGTTTTGCGATCGCGCTGATTCCGCTGCTGTACCTGATGCGGCGGGCGATCACCCGCTATCTGGGCGCCGACCGGGCCGCCGCGCTGCGCGCCGCGGCCGCGGCTGACTGAAGCCCCAGCGGCGAAAAGCTGACTGCGCCTTCACGCTGGCCGTACGCGGCCGGATCGTGCAAGCTCCACGGTCTGTGTTCCACGGAAGCTCCTGATGCCGCATCCCACCCGCGTCCTGGCCGCCGCCATCGCCGCGTTGTTCCTGTTCAGTGCCGTGCCGTCGGCCGAGGCAGCGAAGAAGAAGGCCAGCCGCCCTGCCGCCGCGCAGACCCGCCAGGCCGCCAAGCCCAAGGCCAGGCCCGCGCGCGCCACCGCGCCGGCCCGCGGCAGTTCGGCGCGCCGCGCCGCGCCGCGTCCGGTTGCACCGGCCCGTGCCGTGCCCAAGCAGGTGCAGCTGGAGCGCCTGTACGATGAATACTGGGATGCCTCGATGCGGTTGAACCCGCTGCAGGCCACGTTCCAGGGGGAATCGCGCTACAACGACCAGCTGCCCAACATCCTGTCCGCCGCCTGGCGCCAGCAATCGCACGACTTCACCACGCAGTGGCTGGGCAAGGTCGAAAAACTCGGCAGTGACGGCCTGCAGGGCCAGGACCTGCTCAGCTACGAGATCTTCGTGCGCGACGCGCGCGCCTCGCTGGCCGCCGAACGCTACCCGAGCTGGATGATGCCGATCAGCCAGTACTACAACATCGGCAGCATCATGGCGATCCTCGGTTCCGGTGCCGGCGCGCAGCCGTTCAACACCGTGCAGGACTACGACACATGGTCGCGCCGATCGCTCGGCATTCCCGAGCTGTTCGACCAGGCCATCGACAACATGCGCCAGGGCATGAAGGCCGGCGTGGTGCAGCCGCGCGACCTGATGGAAAAGGTGCTGCCGCAGCTGGATGCGGTGATCAAGCCGACCGCCGAAGAGAGCATCTTCTGGTCGCCGATCCGTACCATGCCGAACACCATCACGGCCGAGGACAAGGCGCGCATCAGCGCCGAGTACAAGCGCATGATCGAGCTGCGCATCATGCCGGCCTACCGCGCCCTGCGCGGCTTCATCGCCACCGAATACCTGCCCGCCACGCGCACCAGCAGCGGGCTGGGTGCACTGCCCGATGGCCAGGCCTGGTATGCCAACCTGATCGTGCAGACCACGGCCAGCGAACAGACCGCCACGCAGCTGCACGCGCTGGGCGAACAACGCGTGCAGGAGCTGCAGGCGCAGATCGCCACGGTGATGAAGGACGCCAGGCTGCGCGGCACACCGACCAAGCTGCTGCGCAGCATGCGCAACGACCGCCAGTTCCAGTACGGCGATGCCGACGCGCTGATCAACCGCTACCGCCAGGTGCAGCAGCAGGTCAACGCACGCCTGCCACAGGTGCTCGATACGCTGCCCAGGTCGACGCTGGACGTGCGCGCGGTGGAACCGGAGCGTGCGCTGACCGCCGCCGCGGCGGCCTATCAGCCGTCTGCGGCCGGGCAACCGGGCGTGCTGTACGTGAACACCCGCGACCTGCCCAGCCGCAAGCGCTGGAACGTGCCGGTGCAGTACCTGCACGAAGCGATTCCCGGCCACCACGTGCAACTGGGCCTGCAGCAGGAGCTGGCCAAGCTGCCGCGCTTCCGCCGCCTCGGTGGCGATCTCGCCTTCGTCGAAGGCTGGGGCCTGTACGCCGAAACGCTGGGCGAAGACCTGGGCATCTACACCGATCCCTACGACCGCATCGGCTACCTGTACTCGCGCCTGCTGCGTGCCGCCCGCGTGGTGGCCGATACCGGCGTGCACGCACAGGGCTGGAGCAAGCAGCAGGCCGTCAGCTACCTGCAGAAGACCGTGGACATGAGCAGTGACGACGCCAACGCCGAGGTGGAGCGGATCATGGCCCAGCCCGGCCAGGCGCTGTCCAACGTCGCCGGCCTGACCACCATCGTCGCCCTGCGCGACAAGGCCAGGGCACGGCAGGGTGCAGCCTTTGACCTGCGCCGCTTCCACGCCGAACTGCTGAAGGACGGCTCGATGCCGCTGGACGTGCTGGACCGCAAGATGGAACGCTGGATGGCACAGCCGGCCACCGCCACGCCCGCCCCTTCACCCTGACCGCTGCGGAGCCACCATGCGCCCTGCCGTCGCCCTGTTCGCCGCCGTGCTGGGACTGCTGCCTCTGGCCGGTACCGCCGCGCCGGTGCTGACCCCACCGGACGCCGGCGTCGACGGCCTGATGCAGGCCTACGATGGCCAGGTGCCCGGCGCCGCAGTCCTGGTGCTGCACGACGGGCAACCGGTGTTCCGCCGTGGCTACGGCCTGGCGGTGGTGGAGGACGGCACCGCCGTCACCCCCGCAAGCAACTTCCGGCTGGCCTCGGTCAGCAAGCAGTTCACCGCTGCGGCGGTGCTGCTGCTGGTGGAAGACGGTCGGCTCGGGCTGGATCAGCCGGTCCGGCGCTGGCTGCCCGAACTGCCGCCGGCTGCCGCCGCCATCACGATCCGCCAGCTGCTTTCGCACACCGGTGGCCTGCTCGACTACGAAGACCTGATGGATCCGGCTGACCCTCGGCAGGTGCATGACGCCGATGTACTGACCCTGCTGTCGCACCAGGACCGCCTGAATTTCGCGCCCGGCACGCAGTACCACTACAGCAACAGCGGCTATGCGCTGCTGGCACTGATCGTCGGCCGCGCCTCCGGCCAGGACTTCGCCGCCTTCCTGCAGCAGCGCATCTTCCGCCCGCTGGGCATGGCCCACACCGTGGCCCACCAGGACGGGGTCGATACCGTTGCCGCGCGGGCCTACGGCTACAGCTGGCTCGAGGGCCGCTGGCAGCGCACCGACCAGAGCACCACCAGCGCCGTGCTCGGTGATGGCGGCATCTATTCCTCGCTGGACGACCTGGCCCGCTGGGATGCGGCGCTGTACGACGACCGCCTGCTGTCGAAGGCCTCGCGCCGCGCGATGTTCAGCCCGGCCACGTCGACGCCCGAACCGGATGTGCCGCACTACGGCTTCGGCTGGCGCCTGAATGGCGCGGTGCAATGGCACAGCGGCGAGAGCATCGGCTTCCGCAACGTGATCGTGCGCCATCCGGAAAAGCACCTGACCGTGATCGTGCTGACCAACCGCAATTCCCCCGAGCCCTACCCGCTGGCGCAGAAGATCGCCCAGCGCTGGCTGGACGTGCTGCAATGACCGCTGCAATGGACATCGAATCCGACGCCCTGCTGGGCATCCACCACGCCGCACTGATCTGCAGCGACTACGCGCGCTCGAAGGACTTCTACGTGCGCATCCTCGGCCTGCGCGTGCTGGCCGAGAACCATCGCGCCGCGCGCGCTTCCTGGAAGCTGGACCTGGCCCTGCCCGACGGTGGCCAGCTGGAGCTGTTCTCCTTCCCCTCGCCGCCGCCCCGTCCCAGCCGCCCCGAAGCGCAGGGGCTACGCCACCTTGCGTTCCGGGTCGCGACGCTGGAGCCGTTCATCCAGCGCCTGTCAGCGCATGGCGTGGCGTGCGAACCGATCCGCGTGGACGAATACACCGGCCGCCGCTTCACCTTCTTCGCCGACCCCGACGGCCTGCCGCTGGAGCTGTACGAAGTGGGTTGAACGTGTGTTCCGGGGTCAGATCCCTTTTCCAAAGGAAAAGGGATCTGACCCCATCGACACCCACCCAGAGCAGGCCGTGCCGTTCCGACAGATTGCGGAGACCTTTCGAAGGCGGGGTGGGTCCGGTTGCGGGGGCGTGAGCCGCATGGGCCCGAGGCATGCCTCGGGCGGGTTGGGCAGGACGCCCAACCCCGGTCTTGCCGTGTGCGCAGGACAGCGCACACGAGCAAGCGGCGACCGAGCATGGACGTACTTGCAGCGGCCCCCGCAACCGGACCCACCCCGCCCTCCCACGGATAGCCGCCTTTGCTTTTGAGTTGCCGGCCAGCGGCCGGCACTACCGCAGGTGCAGGGCGCAGCCCTGCAAAGACCCTCTTCCCCATACCCCGCCGAATGGGTATACAGTCGACCCGTACCGGCACCGTGCCGGAATGAACCCTGGGAGGGGACCATGCGCAACACCTTCAAGACCCTGCTGCTGGCACTGCCGCTGTGCCTGGCCGCCCTGTCGGCGCAGGCCGCCGACGGCGCCGCCGGCCGCTGGAAGACCATCGACGACAAGACCGGCAAGGTGAAGTCGATCGTCGAGATCACCCAGGCCGCCAACGGCACGCTGAGCGGCAAGGTGGTCGACATCCTGCACTCGGACAAGGGCCCGAACCCGGTCTGTGACGGCTGTGAAGGCGCCAACAAGAACAAGCCGGTGAAGGGCATGACCATTCTCTGGAACCTGAAGCCCGACGGTGCCAACAAGTGGTCCGGCGGCACCATCCTCGACCCGGCCAACGGCAAGACCTACAAGTCGAAGATGGAACTGCAGCCTGGCGGCACCCGGCTGGACGTGTCCGGCTGCATCGCCTTCATCTGCCGCGCGCAGACCTGGCAGCGCGAGTAAGCACCCGCCCGCGCTTCATTCCCGTGACCCGGCCCCGGCCGGGTCACGCCGTTGCGGGCGTGCGATAATCTGCGGTTCCCCTTGGATCCACCCCGCGACCATGACCCGTACCGCGCTCGTCACCACCGCCCTGCCCTACGCCAACGGCCCGCTGCATCTGGGCCACCTGGTCGGCTACATCCAGGCCGACATCTGGGTGCGTGCGCGGCGAATGAGCGGCGGCAAGACCTGGTTCGTCTGCGCCGACGACACCCACGGCACGCCGATCATGCTGGCCGCGGAAAAGGCCGGGGTCACCCCGGAAACCTTCATCGCCAACATCCAGGCCAGCCACGAACGTGACTTCGCTGCCTTCGGCGTGGCCTTCGACCACTACGACTCGACCAACTCGGCGGCCAACAAGGCGCTGACCGAGCAGTTCTACCTGAAGCTGGAAGCGGCCGGCCACATCAGCCGCCGGTCGGTGGCGCAGTTCTATGACCCGGCCAAGGGCATGTTCCTGCCCGACCGCTACGTCAAGGGCATCTGCCCGAACTGCGGCAGCCCCGACCAGTACGGTGACAACTGCGAAGTGTGCGGCGCGACCTATGCGCCGACCGACCTGAAGGAGCCGCGTTCGGTCATTTCCGGCGCCACGCCGGAAATGCGCGATTCGGAGCACTTCTTCTTCGAGGTGGGTCACTTCGATGCGTTCCTGCGCGAATGGCTGGCCGGCGATGTCGCCCTGCCGGGGGTGAAGGCCAAGCTGGGCGAGTGGCTCAACGCCGAAGGTGGCCTGCGCGCGTGGGACATCTCGCGCGATGCGCCGTACTTCGGTTTCCAGATCCCCGGCCAGCCGGGCAAGTACTTCTACGTCTGGCTGGATGCGCCGATCGGCTACCTGTCCAGCTTCCAGACCCTGTGCGGCAAGCTCGGCGAGGACTTCGACGCGCACCTGCGCGCCGGCACCGCCACCGAGCTGCACCACTTCATCGGCAAGGACATCGTCAATTTCCACGGCCTGTTCTGGCCGGCGGTGCTGCACGGGACCGGCCATCGCGCGCCGACGCGCCTGCACGTGAACGGCTACCTGACCGTGGACGGCGCCAAGATGAGCAAGTCGCGCGGCACCTTCGTGATGGCCCGCACCTTCCTCGACGCCGGCCTGGAATCGGAGGCGCTGCGCTACTACTACGCCGCCAAGTCCGGCGGTGGCGTCGACGATCTTGACCTGAACCTGGGTGACTTCATTGCCCGCGTCAACGCCGACCTGGTCGGCAAGTTCGTCAACCTGGCCAGCCGCTGCGCCGGCTTCATCAGCAAGCGCTTCGACGGCCAGCTGGCCGCGCAGCTGCCCGACGCGGCGCAGTACCAGCGCTTCGTCGACGGCCTGGCGCCGATCCGTGAAGCCTACGAGCGCAACGACCCGGCCGCGGCGATCCGCCTGACCATGACCCTGGCCGACGAAGCCAACCGCTACATCGACGACGTCAAGCCGTGGGTCATCGCCAAGCAGGAAGGCGCCGACGCGCAGCTGCAGGCCGTGTGCAGCCAGGGGCTGAACCTGTTCCGCGTGCTGGTCACCGCACTGAAGCCGGTGCTGCCGGCCACCGCCGCGCAGGCCGAGGCCTTCCTGGCCGCGCCGGTCAATGACTGGACCGAACTGGCACAGCCGCTGCTGGGCCACCGCATCACCGACTACACCCCGCTGTTCACCCGTATCGACCCGAAGAAGATTGACGCCATGATCGACGCCTCCAAGGACACCCTGCAGCCGGCCGCCGCGGCCGCTCCCGCCGCCAGGACCGAAGCGGTCAAGCCGGCCGCACCGGCACCTGCCAAGGACGAAGCCAAGGGCGCCGACGCCCCGGCCTACATCGGCATCGACGATTTCGCCAAGCTCGACCTGCGCATCGGCAAGGTGCTGGTGTGCGAGTTCGTGGACGGTTCGGACAAGCTGCTGCGCTTCGAACTGGACGCCGGTGAACTGGGCAAGCGCCAGATCTTCTCCGGCATCCGTGGCAGCTACGGCGAGCCGGAAAAGCTGGTCGGCCGCAGCGTGGTGTTCATCGCCAACCTGGCCCCGCGCAAGATGCGCTTCGGCCTGAGCGAAGGCATGATCCTGTCGGCCGGTTTCGACGGTGGCGCGCTGGCGCTGCTGGACGCCGACAGCGGCGCGCAGCCGGGCATGCCGGTGCGTTGATGCCTGCAGCGGGCGTGGCCAGGGCCGCGCCCGCCGGTGCCCATGGCCAGCGGAGGCAACGTGATGGAAGGCGACGGAATGGAACTGGCGCTGTTCGACTTCGACCACACCGTGACCACCTGCGATACCTATGGCCGTTTCCTGCGCCGTGTGGCCACTGCCGAACAGCTGGCGCAGGCGTGGTGGAAGGTCGGTCCGTGGCTGGCGGCGTACAAGCTGAACCTGATCTCGGCCGAACGCATCCGCGCACGCGTCACCCGCCTGACCTTCAGCGACCGCCACAGCGATGACATCGCCACGCTCGCGACCGGCTTCTCGCGCGAGGTCCTGCCCGAGGTGGTGCGGCCGGAGATGCTCGAGCAGATCCGCTGGCACAAGGAACAGCAGCACACCGTGGTGATCGTGTCCGGCTCGCTGGACCTGTACCTGCGGCCGTGGTGCGAGCCGCTGGGCCTGCAGCTGATCTGCAACCGGCTGGAAAGCCAGGGGGGGCGCCTGACCGGCCGTTACGCCGGTGGCGACTGTGGCCCGCGCAAGGTCGAGCACATCCGACGCCAGTTCGATCTGTCGCGTTATGTGCGCATCCATGCCTACGGCGACAGTTCCGAAGACAAGCCGATGCTGGCGCTGGCGCATGAGCGCTGGTTCCGTGGCAAACCCCTGAAGTGACCCTGACGCGCAGCCTTTCGCCACGCATGAGCCTGATCCCGCCCCTCACCGAACGCCTCGACCGCCTGCTGCCGCAGACCCAATGCGGGCAATGCGGCTATGACGGCTGCCGCCCCTACGCGCAGGCGATGGCGCGCGGTGAAGCCGGCGTGGACCGCTGTCCGCCGGGCGGCGATGCCGGTGCACGCGCGCTGGCCCAGGTGCTGGGTGTCCCGGCACTGCCCTTCGACCGTTCGCGCGGCGAGCACAAGGCGCCGCAGGTGGCGTTGATCGTGGAAGCCGACTGCATCGGCTGCACCAAGTGCATCCAGGCCTGCCCGGTGGATGCCATCGTCGGCGGCGCCAAGTACATGCACACGGTGATTGCCGAGCTGTGCACGGGCTGCGAACTGTGCATTCCGCCGTGCCCGGTGGACTGCATCGAGTTACTGCCCCTATAACAGGGGTCAGATCCCTTTCCGCAGGAAAGGGATCTGACCCCATCCCGCAGTTACGGCACCGCTGCCGTCACCACGATCTCGACCTTCCATTCGGCGTGGGCCAGCTTGGCCTCGAAGGTTGCACGGGCGGGAGTCGCACCCTCGACCACCCACTCGTCCCACGCCTTGTTCATGCCCTCGAAATCGGCGATGTCGGCCAGGAACACTTCCGCGCGCAGCACGTGCTGGCGGTCGCTGGCGACCAACGCCAACAACTTGTCGATCTCTGCCAGCACCTGACGGGTCTGCCCGGTGATGTCCTGGCTGGTGTCTTCCGGGATCTGGCCGGAGAGGTAGGCGACCTTGTTGTACACGGTCATTTCGGACATGCGCGGTCCGACGTCGTAACGCTCCATCATGGGCGTGGCTCCTGCGGGTGATCAGGCCTGCATTGTCCTCCAAACCGGTCAACGATGGGTGCAGGGGCGAGCGGCCACGCAGCCGCACTACCGCGCTCCGACACAGCCGCTGGTCAAATGGCGGCAACAGGCGCAGGATGCGCCACGCCCCGCGTTGACACCGCACTCGCCCTCCCTGACGCACCCTTGCGCCGATGACCGCCCCCACCGAATCCACCGCTGCTCCTTCCACGCCCACCTGGAAGCGGGTCGCCACCATCGTCATCCCGTTGCTGATCCTCGCCCTGGCGCTGCACGGCCTGGCCAGCGAGTTCGATGAGAACGGCTACCGCGCCATCCGCCACGCCTTCCGCCAGCTCAGCGGCACCCAGATCGCACTGACCGTGGTGCTGGGGCTGGCCAGCTACGCCTGCCTGATCGGCTTCGATGCCATCGGCCTGCGCCGCAGCGGCATCCGCGTGCATCCGGCCCGCATCGGCATCACCGCTTTCCTGGCCCACACCCTTGGCCAGACCGTGGGCTTTGCCGCGCTGACCGGTGGCGCGGTGCGCCTGCGCGGCTATCGCACGGCCGGCCTCGATCTGGCGCAGATCGGCCAGGTGGTGCTGATGAGTACGCTCGGCTTCGTGTTCGGTGCGTGGCTGCTGATCAGTGTGGCGCTGTGCATGGAACCGGCGGCGGCGGCACTGGCATTGCCACTGGATCCCGATGCCGTGCGCATCGTCGGCATCGTCGCCCTGCTCGCCTATGCCGGCACGGTGCTGCTGGTCGGCCGCAATGGACGGCAGTTCAGTGTGTTCGGCCATGCATTGTGGCTGCCCGACCGCCGCACCATGCTCGGCGTCACCGTGCTCAGCGTGATCGAACTGGTGCTGGCCAGTGCCGCGTTCTACGTACTGCTGCCGGACTCCACGCCAACCGGCCTGCCCGGCTTCGTCGGCCTGTACCTGGTCGCGGTGCTGGCCGGCCTGGTCTCGACCGTGCCGGCCGGCCTGGGGGTGTTCGAGTGGAGCCTGCTGAAACTGTTGCCGCAGGTGGCGCCGGCGGCGGTCCTGGCGGCGGCGCTGATCTACCGCGTCACCTACTACGTGCTGCCGCTGGTGCTGGCCACGCTGCTGGCGCTCGCACCCGCGCTGCGGCAGCCGCTGCAGGCCAGTGCCGGCGCGACCCGTGCCGGCTGGAACGCACTGCGCCCGTGGCTGCCGCAGATCATCGCACTGGCGGTGTTCAGCATCGGCGCGGCGCTGGTCATCGACGGCACACTGCCGACGCCGCGCCGTCACCTGGTGAACGCCTCGCTGCCGATCCTGGAAACCTCGCACCTGATCGGCAGCCTCAGTGGCGTGGCGCTGCTGCTCATCGGCCAGGGCCTGGCCCGGCGCAGCCATGCGGCCTGGATGCTGGCGATGGCGGTGTGCGTGGTCACCCCGCTGCCGCTGTGGCTGCGCGGTGGCCAACCGCTGATCGCCGTCTCGGCCGTACTGGTGGCGATGGCGCTGTGGGCTGCACGGCGCGAGTTCTACCGCCAGGGGGCACTGCTGGATGAAGCCTGGTCATGGCCATGGCTGCGCAACCTCGGCCTGGTACTGGTGGCGGTCACCTGGCTGCTGTTCTTCACCTACAGCCATGTCGAATACCAGAACGAGCTGTGGTGGCAGTTCGCGCTGTCCGGCAACGCGCCGCGTGCGCTGCGTGCCTTGCTGGTGGTGGCCATCGCGCTGGTGATGTTCGGCCTGGCACGGCTGCTGCACAGCACGCGCAGCCCGCTGCCAGCCGCCGATGAAGCAACGCTGCAATCGCTGGCGCCGGTCCTGGCCGGTGCCACCGACACCCAGGCCTGCCTGGTGCTGACCGCTGACAAGGCGGTGCTGCGCGATGATGCCAGGCAGGGCTTCGTGATGATGCAACGCTACGGCGGCTCGCTGATCGCGATGGGCGATCCGGTCGGTCCCCCCGACGTGGCGCGCGCGCTGATCTGGCGCTTCCGCGAGGAAGCCGACCGGCTTGGCCTGCGCCCGGTGTTCTATCAGGTGGGCGAGACCTACTGGCAGACCTATCTCGACCTGGGCCTGGGCCTGGTCAAGCTGGGCGAAGAAGCGATGGTGCCGCTGCACGACTTCGGCCTGGAAGGCCGCGAACGCGCCGACCTGCGCCAGGCCTGGAACCGCGGCAAGCGCAGCGGCCTGTCGTTCCGCGTCGCGCCGGTGGAGGAAATCCCCAGTCTGCTGCCACGCCTGCACGCCATCTCCAACGCCTGGCTGGAAGACAAGGCCGGCGACGAAAAAGGCTTCTCGCTCGGCAGCTACGACCCGGATTACCTGGTGCGCTTCCCGGTGGCGCTGGTGGAGGCCGAAGGCCAGATCGTGGCATTCGCCAACCTGTGGCAGGCGCCGGCCGGTGCCGAGCTGTCGGTGGACCTGATGCGCCACGTCAACGAAGCACCGAAGGGCACGATGGACTTCCTGTTCATCGAGCTGTTCCTGTGGGGCCGGGCGCAGGGCTATGCGCGCTTCTCGCTGGGCATGGCGCCGCTGTCCGGGCTGGCACAGCATCGGCTGGCCGGCCGCTGGAACCGCCTGGCCGGCCTGCTGGCGCGGCATGGCGAACGCTTCTATGGGTTCAGTGGCCTGCGCCGCTTCAAGTCGAAGTTCGACCCGCAGTGGCGGCCACGCTATCTCGCGGCGCCCGGCGGCATGCACCTGCCGGCGGCGCTGCTGGACGCCACGCGCCTGATCTCGCTGGACCCGCGGCGCAACTGACGCTCCATACCGCCGGGCATGCCCGGCACCACCTGCCGCCCGGTAGGTGTCGACCTTGGTCGACACGTCGGCGACAGCCGCCGGCATGGCTTGACGCTACGTGCCGCCCTTGAGGATCACTTCGGCCAGGCGATCGTAGTCACCACCGAAATGGTGGTCACCCGGCAGCTTCACCTTCTTCACGCCGTCATTGGCCGGCAGGTCCGGGCACAGTGCGTCCTCATCCTTGTCGCCGTACACGCACAGCGTTTTTTCCGCCGGCAGCCTGGCCACTTCCGGCGCGATCGGCAGGCCATCGCCGCCGCCGCCCAGCCAGTTGCTGACATGGAACTCGAAGTCGGCCTTCTTGCCCACCGACAGCAGCACGATACGCTCCAGCGCTTCACGGGTGCCGGCGTCGAGCTGGTTGATGGTGGCCGGCAGCACGTCGGCGCCCTGCGAGAAACCGATCAACATGACCTTGTCGCGGTGCCACTGCTGGCGGTAGTGGTCGATGATCTTCTGCAGGTCGGCGGCAAAGCCCTTCGGCGTGCGCTCGCTCCAGAAGTAGCGCAGCGAGTCGATGCCGACCACGGCCACGCCGTGCTCGTTGAGCGACGACGCCACGTCCTTGTCCAACCCGGCCCAGCCGCCGTCGCCGGACACGAACACGGCCAGCGTGTCACCGTTGCCACTCGCCGGCACTTCCACTATCGGCAGGCCCTTCAGCACGGCCGGTGGCGGTGCCAGGCTGACACCCGCCTGCGCACCGATCACGCGGGCCGCGGCGACCAGGCCCGGCGATGCATCACCGCGCGCGGTGCGCTTGAATTCGCGCGCCATCGCCACCTGCTGCACGAACTGGCTGGCCTCGCCCACCTTGCAGCCGTGGTCACCGGCTGCACTCAGCCAGGGGAAGTTCAGTTCGGCCGGCTGCAGCCGGTTGTGCTTCACGCCATCGCCGCAGACCATGCGCTCGTGGGCGTGGTCCGGGCAGAAGCCGGTGGTCAGCAGGCCGGCGAACACCTGCGTATCGGCCTGCGCAGCCAGCGCATAGGCCATTTCAGCGCCTTCGCCATCGCCGCCAACCAGCGGCAGGTGGTACCCGGGCAGATGCAGCGAGGCCTGCAGCCAGCGCGAGAAATTCTCGACATCGCCGGAACCGAACGAACAGGTCGGGTTGCCTTCGCGCTTGAGCACGCCGCGCAGGTGCGCGATGTCCACGGCGGCGACCATCGCACCGTCGGCACGCAGGGCCTCGATCGGCAGACGGCTGGTATCGCCACCGGGAGTCGGTTCGTGGAACCAGATCACCACCCGCTGCGGGGTGCCGGCCGGCATGTGCACCGGAATCTGCTCGAACCGCCCATGGCTGAACTGCTGCACGGCCGCTGCCGCTGTTGCCGGCAGCGCCGCCAGCGCCAGCACCACACCCATTGCCCTGCCCAGCCCTGCACGCTTCATGTCGCATCCCCGATGGAATGCGCACACGATACGCTGCCTCCACGTGCACGGCACGTACCGGTGCAGGCCGTTGGGGTTTCAGCAGGCAGCGGTGCGCCGGCTGCGACGGTACAGGGCCAGCGCCAGGTACAGCAGCCAGCCCACGATCACCACGATCACGGCCTTCTGCCCCAGCCCACGGGGCGGACCCCCGCGCCACAGTACGTGCAGCCACAACAGCACGAAGGCCAGCCAGGCCCAGCCCCAGAGCAGGCCGGCGGCAGACTGCCAGCCCGGTTCGCGGCGCAGGTACCAGGCCTGCAGCAGCATGCCGACGCTGGCGCAGAGGAATGCGGTGTTGGCCGCCAGCCCATGGATGAACGGCGCCAGCAGTGGCGTGGCGTCGGGCAGCCAGCTGTCACCGATGGCGACCGTGGCCAGGCCCAGCGCCGAGACGGTGAACAGCAGCGGTGCCGCCGCGCTGCGCCGCGGGCCGATGCTGTCGCGATACAGGGCGATGCCGAGCAGGGCGATCGCCACTGCCAGCACGCAGTAGGCCGCGCGCAACGCCAGCCCCGAGGGCCCGTGCAGGTAGAGGCTCAGCGTGGCCCGCACCCAGTCCAGGTCGGTGCGGACGAACTGGGTCCACAGCGCGGTCGCCAGGAACAGCAGCAGCGCCGCCGTCGCCAGCAGCGCCGCCGGACGCGCGCGGTTCATGGGGACGCCTCCGGGTGCCGTGCCTGCCACTCGGCCAACGCCTTTCGATAACGCTGCAGCTCGTCGGCATACAGATCCAGCACGCACAGCGGGCAGCCGCTGCCGCAGCATTCGTTGGGACCGGGCTCTTCGGGTGGCTGCGGACGGGGATCGGGATCAGGGACGGACACGGTGGGAAGGCAATCGGTGGAAACGGGCGCCAGTGTAGCGGGCGGACTCAGCGATCCAGCTGGCGGCGCAGGTTGTCGCGGGCAGCCGCATCCAGGCGTTGATGGAAGAAATCACTGAGGAAGATGCGGGGTGCACGCAGCAGTCCCTGCAGGAAACGACGGCGGCCGGCGCGGTACAGGAAGTCTGGCACCACGCCCTTGTACTCCTCGGCCACGCCACGGTCATAGGCGGCGAACACCGGCTCGGGCGCTGCCAGGATCGCCATGTCGCAGTCCAGGAACAGCGCCGCCTCGGCATCGACATCATCCGGACCGAGCTCGCCATGGCGGGCGGTCAGCAGGATCAACTGTTCGACCCGGGCAGCATCGACGGTCGCCAGTTCCGGCGCCTGCGCGATCACCTGCAGCGCCAGTTGCGCCGAACGCGCCTCGTTGTCCTTGCGTCCCGCCACGTAGATCGCGTCGTGGTAGAGCACGGCCAGGTAGACCTCGGCCGGGTGCTGCCAACCGGGGCCGTCGGCGACCTCCTGGCAGTGCTGCAGCACCGCGCGCACGTGGCCGAAGTGATGGTAGGCGCGTGGTGGCGTTGCATAGCGGTCCTGCAGCGCCTGCCACTGTGCCGGAGCAAGCGTCAGCGGGGAAAAATCCATGCCCCGATCATCCCGCCTGCGTCGGCGGCGGGCAAGCGGGCGATTTTTTCACCAGCCGCTCACAATGCTTGCCCGGCCAGGCCTGGACGCGGTTGTCCACAGCTTTGTCGAGCACTGGTCCACACCGGTTGTGGATGAACATCCGGCCCGACCAGCGGTCGCCGCAGCGGTGCGTGCACAGGTCTACACTCGCCCTCAGGCGGAAGCGCCCGCCGCTGCCGGGAACCGTCATGTGCCGTCCTGCCGCCCGATCCGTACTGCTCGCCTTGGCCGCCTTGGCCGCATCCCCTGCAGTCGCGCAGGAGCGTGCGGCGACCGCAGCCCCCGTGGTCGCGGCCAGCCCTGTCGCGCCGACGATTCCGACGCCGCCGCAGGTGTTCGCGATCCCACCGGCGATGCACGACATGCTGCGCACGCAGGTGATCAATCGCAGCTACTCGCGCGAGCAACGCCTGCAGGCCCTGGTGGAGATGATCTTCGACCGCCATGGCCTGGACCTGCAGTACGACGCAGACGCGACCCTCACCGTCAGCGAAATCTGGCAGCAGCGACGCGCCAACTGCCTGGCGTTCACCCTGATGTTCGTCGCGCTGGCCCGCGAGGCCGGCATCCAGGCGCGCGTGCAGGAAGTCGGCCAGGTGGTGTCGTGGTACCAGGACCAGGCACAGGGGCTGGTCTACAGCGTGGGCCACGTCAATGCCGGGGTCGGCTTCGCCGACCGCTTCGCCACGGTCGACCTGGACCGCAACGTGCTGTACGACCGCCGTGGGCCGCTGCCGATCAGCCAGGCACGGGCCTTGGCTCACTTCTACAACAACCGTGGCGCCGAACGCATGGCCAGCGGCGATCTGACCGGCGCACGTGCCTTCTTCAACACGGCGCTGGCGCAGGACGCCGGCTTTGCCGCCACCTGGAACAACCTGGGCGTGCTGGAGAACCGGACCGGCAATACGGCCGCTGCGCGCCGGGCACTGGAAACGGCGCTGCGCCTGGACGGTCGCCAGGATGCGGCACTGACCAACGCCAGCGCGCTGTACCGCGGGCTGGGCATGAACGCGCAGGCGCAGGCGCTGGAGCAGCGGTTGCAGTCGGTGCAGCGCGAGGACCCGTTCGCGCAGTACATGCTGGGCGCCGAGGCCGAGCGAGCCGGCCAACTGGACCAGGCGATCCGCCATTACCGGCAGGCCGTGCGCCTGTACGACACCGCGCATCAGTTCCACTTCGGGCTGGCGCGGGCCTATTTCCTGGCCGGCCAGCTCAAGCGCGCCGATCGTGAGCTGCTGCGCGCGCAGGAACTGGGCGGGGCGCCGCAGCAGGCGCGCTACCAGGCCAAGCTGGACAGCCTGGCCCGCTGGCGCGCGCAGCAGCAGGCCAGGCGCTGACGGCCGGTCAGGCCTTCTTGAGGAAACAGGTCTTCAGGACCAGGCCCTTGATCTTGTCCGAGTTGCCTTCGATGTGCTCGGCATCGTCCTCGACCAGGCGGATGTTGCGGATCACGGTGCCCTGCTTGAGCGGAATCGAGGAGCCCTTCACCTTCAGGTCCTTGATCACGGTGACGGTGTCGCCGGCCTGCAGGGTGTTGCCGTTGCTGTCCCGCACGACCAGGGTGGAACCGGCGCTTTCCTCGGCGGTCCATTCGAAACCGCAGTCGGCGCAGATCCACAGCGCGCCATCGGCGTAGGTGTTTTCCAGCGTGCACTGCGGGCAGGCGGGGGCAGAAGACATCAGCAAGTACCTCAAAGTGAATCAACAGCCGCCATTGTAACCGCCCGGCTCCCCGGGCCTTTGCGCGCGGCGGCCGGCGGCCCTGCCTGCGCCGGCACCAGAGGCTGCGGAAACTTGCAGTCGGCGGCGAACTGCAGCAGAGTGCGCGGCCCCTGATCGCCCCCGGAACTCCCCATGCGCCTCGGCATCGACTTCGGTACCAGCAACTCCGCCGCCGCCATCGTGCATGAGGGGAAACTGCTGCCGATCCGCTTCGGCGACGCCGAGCAGTTCCGTACCAGCGTGTATTTCCCCGGCGTGGTACCCGACCCGGACGATTTCCAGCTCGATGACGGCCAGGAACACCAGCTGCAGCAGATGATCGACAGCGCCGCGCGCGCCGCCCGTGCCGCCGGCCAGCAACGCACGCCGCAGGCGCTGCGCCGCGAAGCCCTGCGCGCCCTGCGCCGCGAATGGATGGAAGCCCGCGCCGGCAAGGAACGCAGCGCCAGCGACCTGCTGCAGAACGCGGTCTATGGCGACGACGCGCTGGACGCCTATTTCGAGGAACACGAAGGCAACCTGGTGCAGAGCCCGAAATCGATGCTGGGCTACAACCTGCACCCGCGCGCGAAGCAGACCATCACCGGTATCGCCGCGCACATCCTCGAACACATCCGCCTGACCGCCAGCGCCCAGCTCGGCCAGCCGCTGCGCGCCGCCCTGCTCGGCCGTCCGGTGCAGTTCCGCAGTTCGATCGGCGCAGCCGGTAACGACCAGGCGCTGGACATCCTGCGCGACGCCGCCACCCAGGCCGGTTTCGACCAGATCGATTTCCTCGAGGAACCGGCTGCGGCCGCCATGCATTACCACGCCGAAAGCCGCGAGCGGCACCAGGCGGTGATCGTCGACATCGGTGGCGGTACCACCGACATTGCCCATGCCGAAGTCGGCGGCGATGACGCGCCGCGCATCCACCGCGCCTGGGGTATCGCCCGCGGCGGTACCGATATCGACCTGGCGCTGAGCCTGTCCAGCTACATGCCACTGTTCGGCCGCGGCGTCACCCGCGTGCCCGCCCACCACTATGTCGAAGCGGCCACCGTGCAGGACATGACCCGCCAGCGCGAGTTCCGCCTGCACAAGTACGATCACGTCGACGCCCCGTGGGGGGGGCGCCTGCAGGCCCTGCAGGACACCGGCAACACCGCCCGCCTGTACCGCGACGTCGAGCGCGCCAAGATCGCGCTCAGCACCGCCAGCGAGCACCGCAGCACGCTGGACTACATCGACCGCGACCTGCATGCCGACAGCAGCGCCGACGGCCTGGCCGCCGCCGCGCATGGCTACCTGGAGCAGATCCGCGAACTCCTCGCCCAGGTCCGCAGCGACATCGGCGGCGACCCGGACGCGGTGTTCCTGACCGGCGGCATGTCCCGCGCCGGGTACCTGCGCCAGGCGGTGGCGCAGGCCTTCCCGGGGGCCCGCGTGGTCCATGGGGAGCCCTCGTTGGGCGTGGTCCAGGGCCTTGCTCTGGCGGCAGCCAGCCGGGATTAACAAAACGTTACGGGGTCTAAGTTACCCTTGGTCGGCTAGAACCACCGCTGCACCTTCCACTGGCCACGCCGGTGTGTGTCCACAGTGCAGCCTGGCCCGTCCTGCGGGCCTAGCGGCCATGCCTTCCTGGCTCGTTCATGGTCCGCGTACTACCGGAGCCGCCATCGAGACCCGCTTTGGGCACCCGCAAGGCCCCCGTGGCCTTACAACCTGACGCAGCACCTGCACCCATCGACTGCCGCCGTTGTGACGCGGTCTGTTGCCGGTTGCCGGTACTGCTGCAGCCCGGCGACCACGTGCCCGGCCAGTTCCTGTCACGCGACACCCACGGCCGTGCCGTGATGGCGCGCAACGAGGAAGGCTGGTGCGCGGCGATCGATCCCTATCACCTGCGCTGCACGATCTATTCGCAGCGCCCGGCGATCTGCCGCCAGTTTTCGATGGGCGGCGATGACTGCCGCCGCGAGCGGCAGGACTACCTGCGCCAGGCCGACGCCTGGGCGCTTTCCTCCCCTTCCACCTGACAGGAGCAACCATGCCCCGCAAGGCAAAGACCCCCGCGAAGGCCAGCAACAGCATCCGCAGCGAACGCAAGGGCGCGGCCGCCAGCACCGTGGTCAGCAGCGATTCTATCGCTTCGGACCTGGCAGCGTTCCGCAAGGCCGGTGGCAAGATCGAAGTCCTCGGCACCACCTGGGCGCTGAAAAAAGCCAGCTGACCCCGCTCCGACCGCGGCGGCGCTGCCGCCGCGGCCTGCCGGACCGCGCTCAGCGATCCAGGCGCACCTGCACACTGCCCGAATGCGACTGGATGCGGATGTCACCATCGCCGCTGCCCAGGCGCGTGTCCAGATGGCTGCCCGGCCCGTAGCGCGGGCGCTCCACCTGGCCGGCGTCGCTGTTGATCGAGCCACTGAAGCTGTTCACCGACAGCTGCGCCGAGACCGTGCGTGGCAGCCGCAGGTTGACCGACGCACTCACCGATTCAACATTGATGCGACCGCCCGGCGCCAACCCGGCCGCCGACAGGTCGATGCTGCCCGATACGGTTTCCACCGCCAGCCGCTGCACCCGGCCGGCATCGACCTCGACCCGTCCGGACACGGTCTGTGCGCCGATATCGCCGGACACGCCGCCGCCTGCGTCGATACGGCCACTGACCGTGTTCACATCCAGCTTCGGCGTCTGCAGGCGGGCGCTCACGCTGCCGCTGACCGTGTTGAGCTTGCTGTCGCCACTGCGGCCCGCCGCGCTCAGGCTGCCGCTGACGGTGTCGGCCTGCAGCCGACGCACGTCGATGCCACTGATGTCCTGGCTGGCACTGACCGTGCTCAGCAGCAGCTCCACCGAGCGCGGCACGTTCAGCACCAGCGTCGCGCCGCCATTGTTGCTGCGGCGCGGATACTCGATCTCCCAGCGCACGCGGTTGGCACTCTTCTCCTGGCGCAGCTGCAGGCCGTCGCTGAGCGTGCCGGTGAGCTGCACGTCGTTGCGGTCCCAGCCACGCACGGTCACCTTGCCGGCCACGTTGCTCAGTTCGATGCGGCCGCCCGCAGCCAGGTTGTGACGCTCGTCGATCCGGGTGTCAGCCAGGGCCACTACGGGCACCAGCAACAGTGCCGCACAGCAGGTCATCAGGGTTCGGGTCATGGGGGTCTCCTCAGGTCGTCAGGCCGGACTCGGCGGCATAGGCCGCCTGCCGGGTCAGTTCCAGCCGCAGCGCGTAAGTGCGCCTGAGCTGTCCAAGCAGGTGGGGCGCTCGCGGGTCCTGCGCCAGCGCGGCACGGATCTGCGCCGCGCTTTCATCCAGTTCGTGCAACGCCGGCTGCCATTCCGGCGCGCGGCCATCGGGCAGCGAGGCGACGGCCTGCTGGTACTGCTCGGTCATGGCCGCCGCCTGCAGCTGCAGGGTGGATGGTACCGGCGCGTCTGGCTGCGCATGGCGCCAGGGTGCCACGGCGTAAACCGCCAGGCTGGCCGCCAGGGCAGCGCCGACCGGCAGCCACCCGCGTCGGCGCGAGCGACCTGGCAGGGCGACCACGTTGCCCGCCGGCGCAGGCATCGCCTGTGGTTCACGCGGCGGAAGCCGGGCCGACAGGCGTGCCCAGCCATCGGTGGGGACATCGCGCTCGCTGGGCAGCCCGCGCAGCCGGGCCAGCAGGTCGTGATCGGAATCGTGTTCGTGTGTACTCATGTCATGTCTCCCAGCCGTGCGCGCAACAGGCCGCGCGCACGATGCAACTGTGCCTTCGAACTGCCGACGGCCATCTGCAGCTGCTCGGCGATTTCATGGTGTTTCCAGCCCTCGATGTCGTGCAGTACCAGTACCGCACGGGCCCTCGGCGGCAACGTCGCGAGGGCGCGCTCCAGGTCGCGCTCGGTACCGGCACAACGGTCGTGCACCGCCAGCTCCTGCAGGCCGCCGTCGACTTCGTCCAGGCTGTCGTGGTCCTGCCCGGCAGCGCGCCCGCGCAGCTCCATCAGTGCGGCGTTGACGCCCAGACGGTGCAGCCAGGTCGACAGGCTGCTTTCGAACCGGAACCCCGGCAGCGCCTTCCATGCCTGCAGGAACGCTTCCTGCAGGGCATCTTCGGCACGTGCCTGCTGGCCGCCACACAGCCGCCACAGCACGGCGAACACGCGTGGTGCATGGCGCCGGTACAGATGTTCGTACGCTGCGGTATCGCCGGCGGCCGCCGCCCGCACCAGGGCGGGTTCGTCGATGGCGTCGTGGGCGGCAGGCGGTGCTGGCATGGTGGTGTCGAGCATATCGCTTGGATGCGGCGGCCCGGGAAAAGGTTTAGAGCCGATCGTCGCGGCGGGCGATGCAACCTTTTCGGCGGCGGCTGCATCCATGGAAGGTCCTTCGCGAAAACGTCGTCCGGGAGTCCTGCCATGTCCAGCCCTGCCTGCGCCGCCCTGCTGGTGATCGCCACCTGCGCCGTACTCCAGGCATTGGGGCTGTCAGTGCAGCTGCGCCCGGACCACGGCCGCGCCTGCCTGCAGCAGCATCGCCAGGCGCTGGTCTGCCTGGCCTGGACCCCGGCGGTCGAATCCCCTGCACGCGCCGGGTAACATCGGGGGCCGTTTCTCGCTCTGTCGTCGCCCCATGATGTTGTCGCTGAAGGATCACCTGCCCCCCTGGACCCACCCCTGGCTGCATGACGTGGGCATCGCCGTGAAGATCCTGCTGACCCTGCTCGCCGCGTGGCTGCTGCGGGTGCTGGCGCGGCGCCTGATCCGTCGTTTCGCCGAGCACTACACGCTGCCGCCCGAGATGGCGATGGGCGCCCGGCGGATCATCAGTTTCGTGGTCTATTTCAGCGCCCTTCTGTACATGCTCAGCCTGCTTGGCGCGTCGCCTTCGGTGCTGTGGACGGCGTTCACCGGCTTTGCCGCAGTCGGTGCCGTGGCCTTCTTCGCGGCGTGGAGCGTGCTGTCCAACATCTTCTGCACGCTGCTGATCTTCACCACCCGCCCGTTCCGCCTGCACGACTACATCGAGGTGCTGGAGAACGGCGAGAAGCCCGGCCTGAAGGGCCGGGTGATCGACGTGAACCTGATCTACACCACGCTGCAGGAAACCGGCGACGGCCACGAAGGCACGGTGCTGCAGTTGCCGAACAACCTGTTCTTCCAGCGCACGGTGCGCCGTTGGCGCGACCCGGCACAGGCGCCCGGCGGCATCCAGGGCGACGGCTGAGGGTGGCTTTGCAGGGCTGCGCCCTGCACCTGCCGAATCAACATCAACCGCCAGTGCAACAGCAAAAGCCAGCATTTCGTGGGCTGGCGGGGTGGGGCCGGTTGAGGGGGACGCTGCAAGTACGTCCATGTAAGCTCGGTCGCCGCATCCATGCGGCTCACGCCCCCTCAACCGGCCCCACCCCGCCTTCGACAGATTTCCGCGATCTGTCCGTTCTTCTGTAGAGCCCAGCCATGCTCGGCTCAAATCGTTCCGATATCGAAATTTTCGATTTCGATGGAGATTTATCCACGCACGGCGGGATCTCCCGATCGCGGAAATCTGTCAGAGGCGGGGCGGTGTCGGAGTGCGGGGTGTCTGCGGCATGGATGCCGCGGCCAAGCCCCCCATGGACGGGTTCACGGCGTCCCCGCACTCCGACACCGCCCTGCCAACCCACGGAATGCCAGCTGTTGCTGTTGCCGGCCAGCGGCCGGCACTACCGCGGGTGCAGGGCACAGCCCTGCCGAGCACCCCTTACCTCAACTGGCTGTCCTTGCTGCCGCGCCGGTTGTAGCCGGCATGCGCCTGCGCTTCGTCGTCATGCGCCTGCTGGCACGCCACGCACAGGCGAACCCCAGGGACGGCCTGGCGCCGCGCCAACGGGATCGGCGCGTCGCATTCCTCACAGTGTTCCAGACCGGGGCCGTCGCGCAGCTGGCGCCGCGCGCGGGCAATCGCATCATCGACAGTGGCGTCGATCTGGTCCTGGACCGCGCCATCTCCTGCCCAACCGGTGGCCATGGCTATCCTCCGCAGGTGTGTCGCCCGATATGGGGACGATACACCCCGGCAAAAGGAAGGCCTTCCTGTAAAGCCGAGCCGTGCTCGGCTGCGCTTCAGGATGCCAAACAGAACGCGGACGGATCCGATCAGGCCGATTGCGACTTAATCCCCTCCGTCCCCTTTTTGCTTACCAGACCAGGTCGTCGGGCACCTGGAACTGCGCGTAGTAGGCGTCGTCTTCGGCGTTGCCGGTGGAGATTTCGGCGGTCGAGCCCGGCTGGCCGTGGTCGACGATGATGGCTTCGGGTGCGCGTTCACGCACCTTTTCGGCGGCGGCGCGGGGCAGCAACGCATAGCCGTCGCCGTGGGCGACGATGACCAGCACGCCCACCGACAGCGCCTTGCGCAGCTTGGGATCGATCAGCAACGTACGGATTGCGGCGCCATCGCTGAAGCGGTACTCATCGTCGCCCTTGTACGGCACCGCGTGGGCCGTGATGATCTGCCGGGACTGGGCCTTCTGTTCCGCCTGCCTGGCCTGGGCGTTGCGCTCGGCGGCCAGCGCGCGGTCGCGCTCGACCTTTTCGGCACGGGCGCGTTCAGCCTCGCGCTGGACCTCGGCTGAGGTCGATTCGGCCTTGCCCTGGCGGGCCTTGGCCTGCTCGCGTGCGGCGGCGCTGGCCTGCGACTTCTTGGCCAGGCCGGCCTTGAGCAATTGTTCCTGCAGCGCGTTGGGCTTTGCCATGGTCGGTGCGTACCGCGTGTAATCTTGGATGCCCCATTCTACCGACGCCCCGCCGGCCCTGCATGGCAGTCCTGAAGTACCTCACCGGTTATCCCGAACCCCTGGTCGCCCAGGTCAGCGAGCTGCTGGCGCAGGGCAAGCTCGGCCCCTGGCTGCAGCAGCGCTATCCCGACCCGCACGAGGTGCGCAGCGATCGGCAGCTGTACGACTACACCCAGGAGCTGAAGGACCGTTACCTGCGCAAGTCGGTGCCGCTGAACAAGGTCTGCTACGACAACACGCTGGAAGTGATCAAGCACGCGCTGGGCACCCACACCGCCATCTCCCGCGTGCACGGTGGCCGCCTCAAGGCCAGCCGCGAGATCCGAATCGCCACCGTATTCCGCCAGGCACCCGCGGCGTTCCTGCGCATGATCGTGGTGCATGAGCTGGCCCACCTGAAGGAAGCCGACCACAACAAGGCGTTCTACCAGTTGTGCCAGCACATGAAGCCGGACTACCTGCAACTGGAGTTCGACACCCGCCTGTACCTGACCGAGCTGGCCAATCGCGGCCAGCGCTGACCGGCCGCAGCAGCTACACTGCGCGCCCCCTGCCCGACCTGCCTGTCATGGAACCGATCCGTCTCGACAAACGCCTGTCCGCCCTGCTCGGCATCCCGCGTGGCGAAGCCCGGCGCTACATCGAGGGCGGCTGGGTCACGGTCAATGGGGAGGTGGTGGAACAGCCGCAGCGGCCGGTCGACGACAGCGCGGTGATCGTGGTGGCCGAACAGGCCAGCGATGAAAAGGCCGAACGGGTCAGCATGCTGCTGCACAAGCCGGCCGGCGTCGCCGCCGAAACCCTGTGCAGCCTGGTCAGCAGTGACAGCCGCAGCGAACTCGACGCCAGCGACATCCGTCCGCTGCAGCGGCATTTCCATGGCCTGCAGCTGGGCGCTTCGCTTCCGGCCAGCGACAGCGGCCTGGTCGTGGTCAGCCAGGACCCGGCCACGCTGGCCCATCTGCAGCGCAACCTGGGGCGCACCGAACAGGAATACCTGATCGAGGTGGCCGACGGCGGCCCCGAGCGCGGCCCGTGGCTGCTGGCGCGGCTGCAGCAGGAATCCGGTGGCGCGAAGGTGAGCTGGCAGAGCGAACAGCGCCTGCGTTTCGCCGGCAAGGGGCTGACCGCCAAGGGCCTGCGCGTGGCGGTGACGGCTGCCGGCCTGCAGGTGACGGCGGTGCGCCGCCTGCGCATCGGCCGCGTGGCGCTGGGGCCGCTGCCGCCGGGGCAGTGGCGCTACCTGGGCAGCGACGAGCGGTTCTGAGGTATGCGGGTCAGGGCCCTTGCCTGTGGCAAGTGATCCGACCCATCGGTGACGCTCCCTCGGGTTGGGTCCCTTGCCGCAGGCAAGGGCCCTGACCCCCTATCGATCCTGCAGGCATTCCTTCACGCATGGCGTAGCTCTACCATCGGGGCATGAGCCTGCCCAAGCCGCTGTGGCGACGCCTGCTGCGTGTTGCTGCGATCATCCTCGCCGCGCTGGTGCTGCTGGTCCTGTCCGGACTGCTGCTGGCCGACCATCTCACGCCGCAGGCGCATGGCGCGCCTTCGCACGTGCTGCCGCTGCAGCCGGCACAGACCCGCATCGACCAGCAGATCGTGCCGCTGCAGGCGGCCCATCCCGGCCAGTCGGGCGTGGCCTTCCTCAGCGATGGCATGGATGCCTTCGCCGCGCGCGCGATGATCACCACCCAGGCCGGGCGCAGCCTGGACCTGCAGTACTACATCTGGCACGACGACCTCATCGGCCACCTGATGGCCAAGGCGCTGTATGACGCCGCCGAGCGCGGCGTGCGCGTGCGCATCCTGCTCGATGACATGAATGCCAAGGACAAGGACGCGCTGATGATGGCGCTCGATGCCCATCCGAACATCGAGATCCGCCTGTACAACCCGTTCCGCAACCGGACCGGCATCCTGCGCATGGTGGAGATGGTGCAGCGCTTCTTCAGCGTGAACCACCGCATGCACAACAAGAGCTGGATCGCCGATGGCCGCGTCGCGATCGTCGGTGGCCGCAACATCGGCGAGGAGTATTTCAGCGCGCGCACCGATGTGAACTTCCAGGATCTGGACCTGCTGGTCGCCGGCCCCGCGGTGGAGCAGGCCAACCGGATCTTCGACGACTACTGGAACAGCGAAACCGCCATTCCGGTATCCGCGCTTGCCTTCCATACCGACGCACAACTGCGCCTGCTGGTGCGCGAATCGGACCATGAGGCGCAGCGGGACGTGGCCCGCCCGTACCTTGCGCGCGTGGCCGAATCACGCCAGCGGCAGCGCCCGAGCCCCGAGCCGTTGCACTGGAGCGGTGCAGTGCGCATCGTGTCGGACCCGCCGATGAAGCACCGCAGGGATGATCGCGCCGCCTGGCTGGTGTCGACCCTGATCAGCGAGCTGCAGGCCGCCCGACACAAGGCCCTGTTGATCTCGCCCTACTTCGTGCCTGGCAACGAGGGCCTGGATGGCTTTTCGGCGATGGCCGGGCGGGGCGTGCAGGTGGGCGTGGTCACCAATTCGCTGGCCGCCAACGACGTCGCCGCCGTGCACGGGGGCTACATGGGCTACCGCGTGCCGCTGCTGGAAGCCGGCGTCCACCTGTACGAGCTGAAGGCACAGGGACAGTCCGGCGATGCCGGCGTGTTCGGCAGCAGCGGCGCGAGCCTGCACACCAAGGCATTCCTGATCGATGACCGCCGCGGCTTCGTCGGCTCCTTCAACCTGGACCCGCGCTCGGCCTACCTGAACACCGAAATGGGTGTGCTGTTCGACGATCCGGTGCTGGGTGCACAGCTGCGGGACGAATACCTTCGCCTGGCTGACCCCAGGCACAGCTGGTGGCTGGCGCTGGACGACCGCCGCCGGTTGCGCTGGCTGGAGCGCGAACCGCCGCCACACTGGGTCGAGGCCGAGCCAGGGGCAACAGCGCGCAAGCGCTGGTTGTCGCGCGTGATCAGCTGGCTGCCGGTCGAATCGCAGCTGTAGCGCTCAGCGCGCGGTGCCGGCCGGCGCGTGCCCGGCGTCATCCAGCGTCTCCACGCTGCGCCCATGCAGGCGTCGCCAGATCCAGCGCAAGGCGTGCGGCGGCGCGGTCGGTAGCTGTTCCAGCAGGGCCAGCATGCGGCTCTGGCTGGCATGCCCATGGCGGCACAACAGGCTGGCCGCTGCGGCGGCGCTGGCCAGGCGCAGGCTGTCGGCCAGCGGTCCCTGCGCATCCACCGCCAGGGCCTGGTGCACCGGCTCAGGCAATTCCCACGCAGCGGCGACGCGCTGCGCCAACGGCAACGACCACTGCTGCAGCAGCTGCAGGGCCAGCGCCGGCTCCACGGCCTCGCCGCGGGCCTGTGCCTCCTGCAGCAACTGGCGCATCACCAGGGCAGCGCCCAGCCCCTGTACCAGGCCCAGCCACTGCGCGGCGAAGGCATCGCCGAAGGTCACCGTGCGCGCATGGTCGGCCGCGGCGCGTGATGCCAGCAGCGCGTGCTCCCAGATGATCGTGCTGAACTGCGGGAACACCTCGCATTGCACCTGCATCACCGGCTGTACCAGCACCGCGCTGATGATCTGCCGCACGCCTTCGGTGCCGACCAGCGTCACCGCCCGCTGCAGGCTCTCGACCGGGCGCTCGTGGACCTTGTAGGCCGGGCTGTTGGCGATGCGCAGCAGATTGCCGGTCAGCACCGGGTCCTGGCCGATGATCGCGGCCATCACCCGTGCCGAGGCGGCATCGTCGTTGACGGTCTGGATCAGCTGCGGCAGCAGCTGCGGCCGGCGCGGCAGCTGCTTGGCCGCCCAGTCGCGGTCCTGCAGCGCGCGCGCCACCGCCTCGCCCAGGCCCGGGGCGTGCACCGGCGTCGGCTCGCCGGCCAGCCGCGGATACAGCGCAAGCGCATGCAGCCCGCGTTGCAGGTGGCCGGCGATTTCCGCCGATGGCAGCGGCTCGCCCTGCAGGCTGGCCGCTGCGGCAGCCACGGCCTGGCGGGACGCAGCGACCAGCCGCGACGGTGCCGTCCCGGTGGAACGCGACAACCAGCTGCGCAGCGACCGCCACCAGGCCCGTGTCATCGCCGCCCGACCTGTCGTTGTAGTGCCTTTGCCGTCACTGACCGCCTGCCTCTTCACGCCCGTCCGGCCACCCGCCGTCGTCGCAGCATCGGCCGCACTTTCATCTTCTTTAACCGAAAGCCCGCCAACCTCGACGGCATCGGCCGGGGGAATGGACTAGAATGGCGCCGCGCGACCCGTCCCCCTGCCATGACGACGTCGCTTTTTTTGTTTTGGGACCCTACCGTTCATTGGCCGTTCGCTGCAGTTCGCCGCTGTTCGCGCCATCGGAGACGCCATGCTATTCGAAACCCTCGCCACCACCGGCCACGAACAAGTGGTGTTCTGCCACAACCACGATGCCGGCCTGCGGGCGATCATCGCCATCCACAACACCACCCTGGGCCCGGCCCTGGGCGGCGTGCGCATGCGTCCCTACGCCAGCACCGACGAGGCGCTGGCCGATGTGCTGCGCCTGAGCCGGACGATGACCTACAAGAACGCGCTGGCCGGCCTCAACGTTGGTGGCGGCAAGGCGGTGATCATCGGCGACCCGAAAGTGGACAAGACCGAGGTCCTGTTCCGCGCGTTCGGCCGGTATGTCGACTCGCTGGGCGGGCGCTACATCACTGCCGAGGACGTCGGCACCGACGTCAACGACATGGAGAACATCTACCTGGAGAGCCAGTTCGTGACCGGCGTGCACCAGGTCCATGGCGGCTCCGGCGACCCGGCGCCGTTCACCGCCTATGGCGCACTGCAGGCGCTGATGGCGGCGATGCGCTTCAAGTTCGGTCATGAGGAAGTGGGCAAGACCAGCATCGCGGTGCAGGGCCTGGGCCACATCGGCATGGAACTGGTGAAGCTGCTGCGCGATCGCGGCGCCAAGCTGTATGTCACCGACCTGGACAGCGCGCTGGTTGACCGTGCAGTCAGCGATTTCGGCGCCGAAGCCGTCAAGCCGGACGAGATCCACGAAGTGAACGCCGATGTGTTCGCACCGTGCGCGCTGGAAAGCGCGATCAACGCCGACACCCTGCCGCGCATCAAGGCCAGGATCATCTGCGGTACCGCCAACAACCAGCTGTCGAGCCTGGAGATCGGCGATGAGCTGCACGCACGCGGCATCCTCTACGCGCCGGACTATGCGGTCAACGCCGGCGGCGTGATGAACGTGTCGCTGGAGATCGACGGCTACAACCGCGAACGCGCGATGCGCCTGATCCGCAGCATCTACCACAACCTCACCCGCATCTTCGAACTGTCGCAGCGCGAGAACATCGCGCCGCAGCGTGCGGCCGACCGCATCGCCGAAAGCCGCATCCTGTCGATCGGCAAGCTGAAGATGCCGCTCGGCCGCAGCACCCCGCGCCTGGGCAACCTGCGCGGCGGCTGAGCCTGCCGATGTCGCGCCGGGGCTTTCGACCCGGCGCGACCGCCCGTTCAGAACCCGGTGCTGTAGCGCAACGCCGCCTGGCGCGCGCCTTCACCGCCGACGCGCTGGTCGAAGCCCAGGCTCAGGCGGCCAGTGCGGCCCCACCACGACTCCAGCGCCACGCCGAACAGCGCACTGCCGCGCGGCGTGTTCCATCCCGCCAGCGGCGCCCAGGCATCGACTCCCACGAAGCTGGCCTGCCAGTCCGCATCGGCACCGTCGAGCCGCTGCTGCCACTCGGCGTGCCCGCGCAGGGTCCAGCGGCCCCAGCCCCGTTCTCCACGGATACCGGCCAGCATCTGGCTGCGCTGCACGCGGTTGGCCTCACCGCGCAGGCCAAAGCCGAAACCGCCCCGCTCGTTGAAGGCATCGGTGTCCACGCGCGTGGTGCTGGCGCCCAGGTACGGCGTCAACGACGCGCCCGCGTGGCCGAAGCGGTAGCCGCCTTCAACGCTGGCGCTGCTGAAGCGTCCGCCATAACGCGCGGAAACACCGTACGCGCCCGCGCCCAGCAGCAGCTGGCGATCCAGCGCACGGGTGAACTGGCCGCTGCCGACCTGGGCCAGCGCATAGCCCCGGCCCAGGTTCCAGCCGGCGTACAACTGCGCCTGCGCCTGGCGATCACGGCCACGATCACCGCCGAAGCTGTTGCCACCGTTGCTGCGGGTTTCGCCAAAAGCCACGCCCATCAGCCCAGTGCTGCCCAGCGGCAGGTCCTGGCCGGCCATCCAGCCACGGCTGTCGGCCGCGTTGCCGGCGAAACTGCCCTGCCCGGCCTCGCCGAGCGCACTCTGCCAGGCCCCGCGCAGGCGTGGCGCCGCCTGCACGCGATCGAAGCGCTCGGCGATCGCACGGCGTGACATGTCGATGCTGTCGAAGGTGGCAGACTCGGCGCGTGCATGGGCCTGCCCGGACAGGCTCTGCAGGCTGGCCGCCAGGCCTTCGCTGCCGCCGCCGGTCCACTGCAGCGCACCGGCCGCCGTGCCGAAGGCCGAGCCCTGCAGGGCGGGACTGCCATCGAGCGCGCCGAATGCGCTTTCCACGCGTTGCGCGGCGGACTGCGCCGAGGCCGTGAGCCCGGCCGCCGCTGCGGTGACGCTGACCTGGGTCAGGTTCAACCAGGCCGTGTTGCTGTCATAGCCGTAGCTGCTCTGCAGCAACGACAGGCCCTGCAGGCCGCTGGAGGTGGCCGGGCTGCTGAAGGTGCCGCTCAGGCCACCGGCGGCGTGGATCAGGTCCTGGCGGCTGCCGTTCTGCGGCACATAGCCGGAAACGAAGCCATGCACGCGCACGCCGCCATTGAGCGTGGCGTTGCCGGTGACCTGCAGCGCATTGGCACCGAGCGCGATCATCAGCTGTGCACCCGCCTGCTGGGTGTAGTTGCCCTCGATGGTGCCGGTGGTGTTGCCGGTGGTCAGGAACACGCTGCTGCCGTTGACCACGTTGCCGATCACGCGCGGCGTCCCCCCATTGAACTGCAGGCCGGTCGAATCCGGATCGGGCTGCGCCAGGATCGTTACGTTGGAACGGATCACGCTGCCGTTCTGCAGCGACAGGATGCCGCGCTCGATGCGGGTAGCGCCGGCGTAGCTGTTGTTGCCGCCGAGCACCAGGGTGCCCCCGCCCTGCTTGACCAGCCCGCCGCTGCCGACGATGTCGTTGCTCCACAGCGAGCCACTCGACGGCGCATCGACATTGGCCACCACATCGCCCCAGTCGAAGCGCCCCGGCCCCTTGATCGCCCGCGAGATGTCGAGCAGGCCGTAGCCGAACACCGCATCCACGCCGGGCGCACCGATGTCCTTGGCGGTCCCCAGCAGGGTCTGCCGGACCAGGTTGTTGTCGAAATACGGATAGCGCTGCCAGACCAGTGCGGCGGCGCCGGAAACCAGCGGCGCGGCGAAGGACGTACCGTAGTTCCAGTAATAGGTGCTGCCATTGGCGTCGGGATAGACCGCGCTGCCCGGCGCGGCCAGGCAGTAGCGCGCGGCCTGGCCGCACGCGTTGGCATAGCTGGCCAGCGTACCGGGCGTGTAGGGGTCGACCGCGGTCGCCACCAGCCAGCCGCGCTCCAGGTCGGCCGCCGGCAGCGAGCCGCCGACGCCCTGCTGGCTGGGCAGTGCGGCCAGGCTGCTCGGTTCGGCGCGCGCATCATTGCCGGCGGCGAACACCACCAGGCCGCCATGGTTGATGACGAACGGACGGTACTCGGCCGCCACCTGGGCCGTGGTCGGCAGGTCGGTCCAGTACAGGCCGCCCCAGGAGTTGTTCATCACCTTGACGTTGTAGCTGATCAGGTCCTGGTGGACCTGCGCCACACCCAGCGGACCGCTGAAGGAATTGCCCTTGCCGCTGCCGTCATCGACCGGCGGCTTGTCGGCGATGATCCGCGCCGACACGATCTGTGCGCCGGGGGCGAGGCCGCCCGGCCAGGAGCCCACCGCGGCACCGGCAGCCAGGCTGGCCACCGCCGTGCCATGCCCCACCACGTCGTCGACCTGCAGGTTGTTGCGGGCGGGATCGATGTAGTTGAGGTTGGCGACGACGCGCCCGTTCAGCGCCGCCGCGTTGCG
The DNA here is from genome assembly GCF_059371235.1 of Stenotrophomonas sp. YJH_SMC_29. NCBI lineage: Bacteria > Pseudomonadati > Pseudomonadota > Gammaproteobacteria > Lysobacterales > Lysobacteraceae > Stenotrophomonas > Stenotrophomonas sp. YJH_SMC_29. The sequence continues at coordinate 512,263 of NZ_JCAFUK010000001.1, forward strand.
CTGCACGCCCGAATCGACGATGCCGATGCGCACCCCCTGCCCGGTCAGCCCGGCGGCCTGCGCGGCCCGCGCGTTGGTCACCGACAGGTGCGCGTCGAACGCCGGCTCCTGCGGCTTGGCCGGCGGCGGTGTCGTCGGCGGAGGCGTGGTCGGGGGTGTCGGCGTGGTCGGAGGAGGATCAATGCGGACGTTGCCGCCGCCCCCGCCTCCCCCGCATGCCGTCAACGCCATCGCCATCGCCGTTGCCAGCGCGGATTTCACCCTCATCGTGCGTTCCATCGATTCCTTCCCATGAACGTTGGCCTGCCTACATCCCGGCAGGCGTGCGGCGCTGCCCAGCGGCAGCCCTTCCCGACCCTCTATACTTGGGCCGACCCCCACGCAGTCTGCCGGGAAACCGGGGCGCTTCCAACGTCCACGGTCTCCTTTCCGAACATTGCTTACGCATCAACGAGATTGCCATGTCCAACATCGTCATCGCCGCCGCCAAGCGCACTGCCATCGGCTCCTTCCTCGGCCAGTTCAACGGCGTGCCGACCCCCACCCTCGGCGCGGCCGCCATCGCTGCCGCCCTGGAACAGTCGGGTGTCCCGGCCAGCGACGTCTCCGAGGTCCTGATGGGCTGCGTGCTGCCGGCCAACCTCGGCCAGGCGCCCGCCCGCCAGGCCGCGATCGCCGCCGGCATTCCGCTGTCGACCGGCGCCACCACCCTCAACAAGGTGTGCGGCTCGGGCATGAAGACGATCATGCTCGGCCATGACCTGATCAAGGCCGGCTCGGCCAGCATCGTGGTCGCCGGCGGCATGGAATCGATGTCCAACGCCCCGCACCTGCTGCCGAACTCGCGCACCGGCAACCGCTTCGGCAACTTCCAGGCGGTCGACCACATGGCCCACGACGGCCTGGTCAATGCCTACGACGGCAAGGCCATGGGTGAATTCGCCGAGTGCGCCGTGGACAAGTACCAGTTCAGCCGCGAGGAGCAGGACGCCTACGCGATCGAATCGGTCAAGCGCGCGCAGGCCGCGCAGGCCAGCGGCGCGTTCGCCGACGAGATCGTCGCGGTCAAGGTCGCCACCCGCAAGGGTGACGTGGAGGTCGCCACCGACGAACAGCCGGGCCGCTCCGACATCGCCAAGATCCCGACCCTGCGCCCGGCCTTCAAGAAGGATGGCAGCGTGACTGCGGCCAGTTCCTCCAGCATCTCCGACGGCGCCGCTGCGGTGGTCCTGCTGACCGAGGAAGATGCTGCCGCGCGTGGTATCACGCCGCTGGCGCGCATCGTCGGCCACGCCACCCATTCGCAGGAACCGGAGTGGTTCACCACCGCCCCGATCGGCGCGATCCACGCGCTGCTGGCCAAGACCGGCTGGTCGCTGGACCAGGTCGACCTGTTCGAAATCAACGAAGCCTTTGCCGTGGTGGCGATGGCGCCGATGCGCGAACTGGGTATCCCGCATGACAAGCTCAACGTGAATGGCGGCGCCTGCGCACTCGGCCATCCCATCGGTGCCTCCGGTGCGCGCCTGGTGGTGACGCTGGTCAACGCCCTGCGCACGCGCGGTGGCAAGCGCGGCATTGCCACCCTGTGCATTGGTGGCGGCGAAGCAACGGCAATTGCCATCGAATTGATTTAAAACGATTTAACGATGATTTCGCAAAAATGAATGCGGGATCGCTTGACACCCAATCTTGGCTTGTCATCATGTTGTCGGCGCGCAGTTGCGCGTTGCCTAATCTAACGACGAGGATTCACACAATGAGCATCAACAAGCTGCTGGTCGCGATGTCCCTGGCTCTGGCCCTGGCCGCCTGCTCGAAGCAGGAAGCTGCCCAGGACGCCGCTGCTTCGGCCAACGAAGCCGCCACCGAAGCCCAGGCTGCTGCCGACCAGGCCGCCGCTGCCGGCGCCCAGACCGCCGCTGCTGCCCAGCAGGCCGCTGACACCGCCGCCACCGCTGCTGACGCTTCGGTCGACGCCGCTGCCCAGACCGCCGCTGCTGCCACCGACGCCGCTGCTGGCGAAGCCAAGGACGCCGCCAAGGCTGCCGAAGCTACCGCTGAAAAGGCCAAGGACGCTGCTGAAGAAGCCAAGAAGTAATAACTTCTTTCTTCACGCTGTTCTGGAAAAGCCGCTGGTTCGCCAGCGGCTTTTTCTTTGCCCCGATGCCGGCGACCGCGTCGCTGCATCGCGACCCCGTCTTCACAACGGCATGAATAGGCTGGCGTCCCCATCCATTGCAGCACCGGAGACCGCCATGAAGATTCGCCCGATCACCACGCCTCTGCTGGCTGCTTCCCTGCTGCTGGCGCTGGCTGCCTGCAAGGGCCCGGAAGCCGAACAGGCCAAGCAGGACGCGCAGCAGGCCGCCGACAGTGCCGGCGCTGCCGCCCGCGACGCCGTGGACAAGGCCGCCGCCGCGACCCGCGAAGCCGCCGACAAGACGGCCGCCGCCTCCGAGCAGGCCGCGGCCGACACCCAGCAGGCCCTGGACAAGGCCGCAGACGCCACCGCCAACGCCGCCGACAAGGCCAAGGACGCGGCGACCGATGCCGCTGCCCACGCCAGTGACGCAACTGCCGATGCCGCGCAGAAGGTCGCCGACAAGGCACGCGATGTCGCCAATGACGCGAAGGCGAACGCCGCCAAGGAAGAAGCCAAGCACTGAGGCGCTTAGCGACGTCGTATCAGCCGGGCATGGGCCCGGCGCTACAGGAAAGCCGCGGCGCCGCCGCGGCTTTTCTGCTTTTCGCTCTCTGCCCGCGGGCAGGTGGCGCAGGGGCGCAAGCGGCATGGATGGCGCGCCCGGGCCTGCACGGACGTATGCACGGCGCCCCTACGGCAGCGCACGCGCCAGCATTGCCGACAGATCCACGCCCGCCGGCAGCGTCCCGAATGCCAGGCCATGCTCCCCCTGCAGCCGACTGCGCACGAACGCCTCGGCCATCGGGCTGCGCGCACGCAGCAGCAGCGCCGCCTGCAGCAGCAGCGCAGTGCGCTCGCAGAACGTCCGTGCCTGCGACTCGTCGGGCGCCGGCGCCGCTGACCAACGCTGCAGCGCCGCCGCGTAGCGCGCATCACGATCGGCCACCGCCGCCAGCTCAGCGCGCAGCGCCGCCAGCGTCTCCGGTTCGCGTGCCAGCGCGCGCAGCACGTCCAGGCACTGGATGTTGCCGCTGCCTTCCCAGATCGAATTCAACGGTGCCTGCCGGTACAACCGCGGCAGCATTGATTCCTCCACATAGCCTGCTCCGCCCAGGCATTCCTGCGCTTCGTTGACGAAGGCCGGTGCGCGCTTGCACAGCCAGTACTTGCCCAGTGCCGTTCCCAGCCGCGCCAGCGCGGCCTCGCTGGCATCCACGGCGGCGCGGTCCACCGCACGTGCGATGCGCATCGACAGCACCGTGGCTGCTTCCGATTCCAGCGCCAGGTCGGCCAGCACGTTGGTCATCAACGGGTGCTCGACCAGCAGCTTGCCGAAGGTGCGGCGATGGCGTGCGTGGTGCAGCGCCTGGGCCAGCGCCATGCGCATTTCCGCTGCGGCGCCCAGCATGCAATCCAGGCGGGTCATCATCACCATGCCGATGATGGTGGCGACGCCGCGCCCTTCGTCGCCCACACGCCAGGCCTGCGCACCGCAGAATTCGACTTCGCTGGAGGCATTGGCCCAGTCGCCGAGCTTGTCCTTCAACCGCATCAACCGGAATGCGTTGCGGTCACCGTCGGCCAACCGGCGCGGCATCAACAGGCAGGTCAGCCCGCCCGGCGCCTGCGCCAGCACCAGGAAGCCATCGCACATCGGTGCGGAAAAGAACCACTTGTGGCCAACCAGGCGATAGCGCTCGCCATCGATCGGTTCGGCGCGCGTGCTGTTGGCGCGCACATCCGAGCCGCCCTGCTTCTCGGTCATGCCCATGCCCAGGGTGATGCCGCCCTTGTCGGCCACCGGCACGTCGCGCGGGTCATAGACCGGCGCCGCGGCCTTGCGTGCCCACTCGGCCAGGTGCGGCTGCGTGCACAGCACCGCCACTGCCGCGTGGGTCATCGTCAGCGGGCAGCTGGTGCCGGCCTCGGCCTGGTGATGCAGGTAGCTCAGCACCGCACGCGCGACGTGCGCGCCAGGCTGCGGCTCGTGCCAGGACAGTCCGGCCACGCCGTGCGATTTGGCCGTGCCCATCAACTGGTGATAGGCCGGATGGAACTCCACCGTGTCGATGCGATGGCCCTGCGCATCATGCGTACGCAGGCGCGGGCGATCGCGGTTGGCATCGAAGCCGAGCCGGTACAGCTCGTCACCGGCCAACCCGCCATAAACATCCAGTCGCGGTGCGAAGCTGCCAGCGCCCTCGCGCTGCACGGCTTCCATCAGCGCCACGTCGTCGGTCCACAACTGGCGCCCCGCGAACGGCGGTGGCTGGTTCAGCACCACATGCGTTTCAAACGGCGGGTTGCTGTCGAAGCGGGGTCCACTCATCCGGTCCATCCTGGCGCCAAGAAGTCTGCGGCCCGATTGTGCCGCATGATCCGCCAAGCCCGTGTTCAGGCCGGTTCTCACTGCGTGCACGAGGCGCAGGCCACAGTGGGCCCATGGCAGGCAATGACGATCTGGTGGTGCTGCGCCCGGAGGGGCTGTACTGCGCCGCCGGCGATTTCCATATCGATCCCTGGCGACCGGTGCCGCGTGCGGTGATCACCCACGGCCACGGCGATCACGCACGCCCCGGCATGGGCGAATACCACTGCAGCGAAGGCAGCCTGCCGATCCTGCGCTGGCGCCTGGGCGACGTGCAGGTGCAGGCGCATGCCGAAGGCGTGCCATTCGGCCTGGGCCGGGTGCAGGTATCGCTGCATCCGGCCGGACACGTGCTCGGCTCCTCGCAGGTGCGCATCGACGACGGCCGGCAGGTCTGGGTGGCCTCGGGCGACTACAAGCGCCAGCCCGACCCGACCTGCGCGCCGTTCGAGGTGGTGCCCTGCGATACCTTCATCACCGAAGCCACCTTCGCCCTGCCCATCTACCGCTGGCCGGACACGCCGGCGGTGGCGGCCGAGATCGTGGCGTGGCGCCGCGAATGCGAACAACGCGGCGAGGCTGCGATCCTGCTGTGCTACGCGCTCGGCAAGGCACAGCGCGTGCTTGCCGAGCTGCTGCCGCTGGACGACCGCCCGGCCTGGCTGCACGGTGCCATCGCCAACGGCGTGGCGGTCTACCGGCAGGCGGGCGTGCCCCTGCTGGAGACGCACACGGTCGCCGAACAGGGACGCCAGCCGGATGCGGCCGGCCAGCTGATCCTGGCGCCGCCGTCGGCGGCAGGCACGCCGTGGATGCGTCGTTTCGGCCGCCACCAGCTCGGCTTTGCCTCCGGCTGGATGCAGCTTCGCGGCAACCGGCGGCGTCGCAATGTCGATCGCGGCTTCGTCATTTCCGATCACGCCGACTGGCCGGCGCTGCTGCAGACCATTGAACAGACCGGCGCGCGCCGGGTGATCGCCACGCACGGCAACACCGATGCATTGATTCCCTTCCTGCGCGAGCGCGGCGTGGCCGCCGAAGCCTTCCGCACGGATTTCGGGAGCGAGGAATGAAGGCCTTCGCTGCGCTTTACCAACGGCTGGACCGCAGCACCGCCACGCTGGACAAGCGTGCGGCGCTGGTCGATTACTTCCGCCAGGCAGGGGCGCATGACGCGGCATGGGCGCTGTACCTGCTCAGCGGTGGCAAGGTAGGTGGCGCACGCCGCAAGATCGCCGCCAGCGGCGAACTGCGCGCCTGGATCGCCGACGCATCGGGGCTGCCCCCGTGGCTGGTGGAAGACAGCTATGCGCAGGTGGGCGACCTGGCCGAAACGCTGACCCTGCTGCTGGATGATCCGAAACAGCCGGCGCCCGACCGCCCCCTGGCCGAATGGATCGAACAGCACCTGCTGGCGGTGGCCAACCAGCCCGAACCGGTCCGCCGTGCGGCGGTCGTCGCAGGCTGGACGCAGCTCTGCAGCAGCGAACGCCTGGTGTTCAACAAGCTGCTGACCGGCGCCCTGCGCGTAGGCGTTTCGCAGCGACTGGTGCAGCAGGCGCTGGCCGAGTGGTCCGGCCTGGACATAGCACGCATCGCCCAGCGCATGCTCGGCGAGTGGGTGCCCTCGCCCGGACTGCTGGCTCAGTTGCTATCACCGGACGAGCTGCCGCTGGACCGGCAGCAGCCCTACCCGTTCTTCCTCGCCTCGCCACTGGAAAGCGAACCTGCGGAGCGCCTCGGGCCGATCGGCGATTGGCTGCTGGAATGGAAATGGGATGGCATCCGCCTGCAGCTGCTGCGCCGGCGTGGTGAGGTCGCGCTCTGGTCACGCGGTGAGGAGCGGCTGGATGGCCGCTTTCCCGAGATCGAGCAGGCGGCGATGGCGCTGCCCGACGGCTGCGTGCTGGACGGTGAGCTGCTGGCCTGGGACGAGGCCGCCAACCTGCCGCGCGCATTCACCGCACTGCAGACCCGCATCCAGCGTCGCAAGCCCGGTGCAGCGACCCTGCGCAACACGCCGGTGCGCGTGCTGGCCTATGACCTGCTGGAACAGGATGGCGTTGACCTGCGTGAGCTGCCCCTGCAGGAGCGGCGCACCCGGCTCGCCAGCGTCCTCGGTGCGCTGGCGGATGCGCGGATCCAGCTGTCGCCCGAGGTTGCCGCTGACGACTGGCCGCATGCCGCCGCACTGCGCGACGTCGCGCGCGAACGCGGGGTGGAAGGACTGATGCTGAAGCGGCGGCTGTCCGCTTACCAGGCCGGCCGCCGACGCGGCGACTGGTGGAAGTGGAAGGTCGATCCACTCACGATCGATGCGGTGCTGCTGTACGCCCAGGCCGGGCACGGGCGGCGCAGCACGCTGTATACCGACTACACCTTCGGCGTGTGGGACGGCGAGACGCTGGTGCCGGTGGCCAAGGCGTACTCGGGGCTGGACGACAAGGAGATTCTCGCGCTCGATCGCTGGATCCGCGCCAACACGCGCGAGCGCTTCGGACCGGTGCGAAGTGTGCGCGCCGAACAGGTGTTCGAACTGGGCTTCGAGGCAGTCAACCGCAGCAGCCGCCACAAGTCGGGCATCGCCGTGCGTTTTCCGCGCATCCTGCGCTGGCGCCAGGACAAGCCGGCCAGCGAGGCCGATCAGCTGGCCACGCTGCAGGCGCTGGCCCGATGAAGCGCAGCCAGGCGCTGCGCCGGCTGGAAGACTGGTTCGCGGCCCAAGGCTGGCGTTCGCTGCCGTTCCAGCGCGCAATGTGGCGGCACTACCTTGCCGGCGAATCCGGATTGCTGCATACGCCCACCGGCAGCGGCAAGACGCTGGCGATGTTCGGCGGCCCCCTGCTGCAGGCAATGATCGATCCACCGCCGCTGCCCCGGCGCGCAAGCGCGGTGCGCCCGCTGCAGGTGCTGTGGGTGACGCCCCTGCGCGCGTTGGCCAGTGACACCGCACGCGCGCTACAGGCGGTCGTCGACGGGCTGGGACTGGGATGGCGCGTGGGACTTCGCAGCGGTGACGCCAGCAACCGCGAGCGGCGGCAGGCACGCGAGGGCCGCATCGACGTCCTGGTGACCACGCCCGAATCGCTGGCGCTGCTGCTGAGCTATCCCGATACGCTCGCACGCATGCGCCAGCTGCGCTGCGTGGTGGTGGACGAGTGGCATGAACTGCTGGGCAACAAGCGGGGTGTGCTGCTGCAGCTGAACCTGGCGCTGCTGCGCGACACCGCCCCCGCGCTGCAGCTGTGGGGGCTTTCGGCCACGCTGGGCAATCTGGATGAAGCCCGTGACGTGCTGCTGCCCGGGCAACCCGATGCACCGATCGTGGAGGGTGTACGCCCGCGTGCGACCACGGTGCGCAGCCTGCTGCCCGAACCCGGTGAACGCTTTCCCTGGGCCGGGCACCTGGGCCTGGCCCAACTGCCGCGGGTGCTGGACGCATTGATGCAGGCACGCAGCAGCCTGCTGTTCACCAACACCCGTGCACAGGCAGAACTGTGGCATCAGGCGCTGGCGTCGGTCTGGCCCGAGCAACAGGACACGCTCGCGCTGCACCACGGTTCGCTGGATCCGGTGCTGCGCCAGCAGGTGGAGGACGGGCTGCGTGCAGGCACGCTGCGCTGCGTGGTCGCCACCTCCAGCCTCGACCTCGGCGTGGACTTTCCCGAGGTCGAACAGGTGCTGCAACTGGGCAGCCCGAAGGGCGTCGCCCGCCTGCGCCAGCGCGCCGGACGTGCGCGCCATCGTCCCGGTGCCAGCGGCGCGATCCTGTGCGTGCCGAGCCATGCGCTGGAACTGGCCGAGTACGCAGCCGTGCGTCGTGCACTGGCCGAAGGCGTGGTCGAAGCACGCAGGCCGCCGACGCTGTCGCTGGACGTCCTGGCCCAGCATGCGGTCAGCCGCGCCCTGGCCGGTGGCTTCCACGGTGATGCGCTGCTGGCTCAGGTCCGGCGCACCCATGCATTCGCATCCCTGGCCGAGGACCAGTGGCAGGCCGTGCTGACCTTCATCGTGCAGGGGGGCCAGGCCCTGGCCCAGTACCCTGACTTCCACAAGGTCGTGCAGGACGCCGATGGCCGTTACCGGATGCACGACCGGCGCCAGGCACTGCGCCACCGGCTGTCGATCGGCACCATCAGCAGCGATGGCAGCGTGCGCGTGCAGTTCCTGCGCGGGGCCAGCCTCGGCGCTGTGGAGGAACAGTTCGCCGGCCGCCTGCGCCGCGGAGACCGCTTCCAGTTCGCCGGGCGCCTGCTGGAACTGGTGCAGCTGCGCGACATGACCGCTTTCGTGCGATTGGCACGCGGGCGCGGTGACGGTGTCGTGCCCCGCTGGCAGGGAGGCCAGCTGCCGCTGTCGATGGCACTCGGCAGCGAACTGGAGTCGGTGCTGTCAGGCGCCGACGACAGTGCCGAAGCGCGCTGGCTGGCGCCGCTGCTGGCACTTCAGCAGCAGGTGTCGGCGCTTCCCGGCCCGGACCGCGTGCTGCTGGAAGACGTACGCCGCCGCGAAGGCCAGTTCCTGTTCGTCTATCCCTTTGCCGGACGCCACGTGCACGAGGCGCTGGCCGCCCTGTTGGCACTGCGGTGCACCCGCCAGCAGCGCAACAGCATCGGCTATGCCGTGAATGATCACGGCCTGGTGCTGGCACCGGCGCAGGCGATCGACCTGGACGCGGCGCAATGGCATGCGCTGTTCAGCCCCGATCAGCTGCTGGACGATCTGCGTGCGGCGGTGAACCTGGGCGAGCTGGCGCGGCGCCAGTTCCGTGGCATCGCGCGCGTCGCAGGCCTGCTGGTACCCAGCCTGCCCGGAGGCATGCCGCGATCGCTGCGCCAGCTGCAGGCCTCAGCGGGCCTGCTGTACGACGTACTGCGCGAGCATGACCCCGAGCACCTGCTGCTGGCGCTGGCCAAACGCGAAGTGCTGCATGACAGCCTTGACCTGCCGGGGCTACGCCAGGTGCTGGTCCGGATCGGCGCGCGACGCATGTCGATGCAGCGCCCTGCATCGCTCTCGCCCCTGGGCTTTCCACTGTGGGCCGAACGCCTGCGCGGGCAGTTCAGCAACGAAGACTGGCGCACCCGCGTGCAACGCGCGGCGCAGCAGCTCGAGCGCCGCCATGGCCGATGAACTACCGCTGCTGCTTGCCGGCGAACCGGTGACCCTGGCGGGCGCGCGCGCACTCTACTGGCCGGCGCGGCAGGCGCTGCTGATCGCGGATCTGCACCTGGGCAAGGCCGATGTGTTCCGCCGCGCCGGCATTGCGCTGCCCCGCGGCGGTACCGGCGAAGACCTGCAGCGACTGCAGTCACTCCTGGACAGGTACGCCTGCCGCGAACTCTGGATCCTCGGCGACATCCTGCATGGACCGGCCCATCGCGCAGCGTGGTACCAGCAATGGCTGGGCTGGCGCGAACGCAATGCCGCGCTGGAGGTGCATGTGCTGCGCGGCAACCACGACCGCCAGCTGCCGCATGCCCAGCTGCAGGTGCAGATCCACGAGGAGGTGCGGCTGGCACCGTTCCTGCTGCGCCATGAACCGTGCGCAGACCCGGCGTGGCACGTGATCGCCGGCCACCTGCATCCACAGGTCGCACTGCCCGCATTGCGCCGCCGCTTCCCGGCCTTCTGGCTGCGCGAACGAATGACGATCCTGCCGGCCTTTTCCGCGTTCACGGCAGGCATCGTGCCAGTGCCCGTCCGCGGCGAACAGATGATCGCCTGCGTGGACAACGGCGTGGTGACCTTGCCAGTGGCGTGAATCAGGCCGGGCGGATGTCCAGCTGCGGCATCACGCGGAACACGGGTGTGTCATCGCCGCGTCGCCGCGGCAGGGCCCGGATGGCTGCCAGCATCTCCTGGGCGCAGGCGCGGATGCGCGGGTGGTGTTCCGGCGATGCATGGCTGATCAGGCTGCCGACGTGGAACTCGAAGACATCCTCCAATACGTCGGGCTGGTCCTCGTGCAGCATCTGCAGCAGTCCGCGCAGCTTGCAGATTTCCGATTCCAGCTCCTCGACCGCGAACAACATGGCATCCTCCTCGTCAACATCAGCGGCGCATCCGGGCCGCAGCGGGCTGCAACGGCAGCGCCGCCCGGGGCCATGCGCGATGTTGATCACGGAAAGGAAAACGGGCGACGCGCAATCGCGTGCCACCCACTTCTCGCATATCCGCGGTGAGATAACCGTTAATTCACGTGACGGAGCAGTTCACGCATTGGCGGCGATCGCACTGATGGGAGGCGCGTCCGCTGCGGTGGCCAGTGCATCGATGAAGGCTGGATCCAGTGCGAGTGAACCGAACCAGCCGTGCTGTGTTCCGCTCAGCACGCGCAGCATGTGGCCGCGGCCGCCGGGCAGGCGCCCCATCGGGCCCAGCAGGACGTCGCGCGCCTTCGCCCACGCATCGCGATCGGACTGGAACAACGGCGTCAGCCAACGGCTCCAGCGCTGATAGACCGCCACGTGCGCCCGCCGTTGCGCCTGGTACGCCTGCAACGCTTCGCCCGCTGCGCCATGGGTGCGCACGGCATCGCGCAGCGCCACTGCATCGAGCAGCGCCATGTTCACGCCCTGCCCCAGCTGCGGGCTCATCGAATGGGCGGCATCGCCGGCCAGCACCATGCGGCCCTGGTGCCAGCGTGTCATCACTGCATCCCGGTAGACCGCCCGCGCCAGCTGGCTGGCATCCCGCAGATGAGCGAAGCGCGCACTGGCCTGTGGCCACAGCGCGTGCAGCTCGTCCAGCCAGGGCGCCATGCCATCGGCCTGCCAACGCTCGAAGTCGGCGCGCGGCAGGCTCCAGAAGAAGCTCAGGCGCGGCGTATCATCACCGGGCCGGGTGCCTACCGGCAGCAGCCCGATCATCTTGCGCGCGGCCACGTAGCGCTGCCGCAGTTCCTGCAGGTGCGGCCAGTCCTCGGCCGGCAGCAGGCACCACAACGCCCCCCACGGATACACGCGATCCAGGCCGGTACCGCCTTCGATCGTGCCGCGCAGCGTCGAGGCCGCGCCGTCGGCGGCCACCACCAGGTCGAACGGGCCGTGCACGCGCCCCTCGCTGTCGCGCAGGCGGCCCTGCCCGGCATCCACCGTGGCGATGGTGGTCCCGGCATGCAGCTGGCCCGCGCCCGCACGTGCTTCGTCCAGCAGCGAGAACAGCGCACCGCGCTGCATGCCGAGCCCGTGCAGGCGCGCGTCCAGGCCCTCATAGCGCATGTCCATCACGGCGCGTTCGCACGGCGTATCGCCATACAAGCGGTGCACCGGCGCGGCATGCGCACGCACCGCATCCAGCAGGCCCATCTGCCACAGCACCTGCAGGCCGCTCGGCTGCAGCAGGAAGCCGGCCCCGACCGGCCCGGGCGCGGGCACGCGTTCAAAGATCTCCACCTCGTGGCCGTCACGGGTGAGCAGGATGGACACAGCCTGTCCAGCGGTGCCGTAGCCGATCACGGCGATGCGCAGTCGTTCCTTCATGGCTGCATTGTGCCCGAGGCCGGTGGATCGCGAACGGACTGCGTGCACCCGGCAAAAAAAAACCCCGCCGGAGCGGGGTTTTCAACGCACTGTCGAGTGGGTCACTCGGCCGGCGTGATGTTCGAAGCCTGGGCGCCCTTCGGGCCCTGGGTCACGTCATAGGTGACACGCTGGCCTTCCTGCAGGCTGCGGAAGCCCTTGGAGTTGATGGCGGAGAAGTGCGCGAACACGTCGGCGCTGCCATCCTCCGGCGAGATGAAGCCAAATCCCTTGGCGTCGTTGAACCACTTGACGGTACCGTTCGGCATGGTGATGCGAGACCTTATGCAATGAATGGGTGGTGTACGCTGAACCCGCGCACAAGCTGAGTATGCAAAGCTTGCTCGGGGAAGACAATCACCCCCGTGCCAATTCGCCCACCAGTTCCGGAAGTCCGTTGCTGGCCGCCTGGACGTTGGCCAGCACTTCGGCCATCGTGATTTCCTCGCCATCACCGCAGCCGGCGGCCCAGTTGGCGACGATCGCCAGGCAGGCGTAATCCAGCCCCAGCTCACGTGCCAGCGCGGCCTCCGGCATGCCGGTCATGCCCACCAGGTCGCAGCCGTCGCGGCGCATGCGGGCGATCTCGGCGATGGTTTCCAGGCGCGGGCCCTGCGTCGCGCCATAGCAGCCACCGTCATGGACCGTGACGCCGGTCACTCTGGCCGCGGCCAGGATCTTGCTGCGCAGCATCGGCGTGTACGGATGGCCGAAATCGACGTGGACCACGTCGGTGCCCTCTTCTTCACAGATCGTGCTGATGCGGCCCCAGGTGTAATCGATGATCTGGTCCGGGCAGGCCAGCACGCGCGGACCAAAGTTCTCGGTGATGCCACCCACCGTGTTCAATGCCAGCACCCGCTGCGCGCCCAGCTGCTGCAGCGCGGCCAGATTGGCGCGGTAGTTGACCTTGTGCGGCGGCAGTGAATGGCCCTCGCCATGCCGCGCCAGGAACGCCACGCGATGGCCGAGCAGCGTGCCCACGCGCACCGGGCCGGACGGGCGGCCAAAGCGGGTGTCGACCTCGTGGGTCTGCACGTCGTCGAGCTTGGCCAGGTTGTAGACACCGGTACCGCCGATCACGGCCAGGGCGATCTGTTGCATTCAAAGCACTCCATGGAAAGACGAACGCCGGCACCCGAGGATGCCGGCGGTGGAATAAGACGCGTCGCAGGCAGCTGCGCCGTTACTCCTTCATTGCGTAGATCGCCGGCACGCAGCGCAGGGTCTCGTTGACGTCCATGCCGAAGCCGAAGACGTAACGGTCCGGCAGTTCGATGCCGGCGTAGTCGGCGGTCACGTCCGGCAGCGCGCGGTCGTGCTTCTTCACCGTCATCGCCGCGATGCGCACGTCGGTCGCGCCCTGTTCCAGGCACCAGGTGCGCACGCCCTGCAGGGTGTAGCCCTCGTCGAGGATGTCATCGACCAGCAGCACGCGGCGGCCGAACAGCGACGTGGCCGGCTTGTGCTTCCAGACCAGGTCGCCGCCGGTGGTTTCGCCGCGGTAACGGGTGGCATGCAGGTAATCGAACTGCACGTCCTGGCCACGCGCGCCCAGTTCCAGCGCCAGCTGGCCGGCGAACGGCAGCGCACCGTGCATGATCGACAGGAACAGCGGCACCTCGCCCTTGTAATCGCGCGCGATGGCGTCGGCGATCGCTGCGATGGCCTTGTCGATGGTGGGGCGGTCGACCAGCAGGTCAGCCTGGGCCAGGGCCTGGGAAATGGTGAGGTTGGGCATCAGACGGTTCTTCCAAGGGTTTCAAGCAGACGGGATTGGGTGTCGCCATGGCGGGCATCGGCCAGCAGGCCGTCCCAGCCGAGCGCGCCGCGGCCCAGCAGGCCCAGCAGCGCAGCAGTGTTCAGAGCGCGTCCCTGCACGGCGTGCAGGGCTTCGTCGACCAGTTCCGGGTGGCAGACCAGCACCACGTCGCAGCCCGCATCCAGATGCGCGTGCACGCGTGCCGGCACGCCACCGGCGCTGTGCGAGGCGGCCATGCCGATGTCATCGGAGAACACCACGCCACGGAAACCGAGCTGGCCACGCAGGATGTCCTGGATCCAGCGCGGTGAGTAGCCGGCGGGCTCCGGTGCCACCTGCGGATAGATCACGTGCGCCATCATCACCGCGTCGGCACCGGCGGCGATGCCGGCCTGGAACGGCACCAGGTCCTGGGCGCGCAGTTCGTCCAGCGCGCGCGGATCGATCGCGGTATCGACGTGGGTGTCTTCCAGCACGGTGCCGTGGCCGGGGAAATGCTTGAGCGTGGCGGCCATGCCGACCGCGTGCATGCCGCGCACATAGGCGGCGGTGAACGCGGCCACCACCTGCGGGTCTTCACTGAAGGCACGGTTGCCGATGGCGCGGTTGCCACGGCCCAGGTCGACCACCGGCGCGAAGCTCAGGTCCACGCCGCTGGCGCGCACTTCGCTGGCCATCAGCCAGGCGTGCTGCTCGGCCAGCGCCAGCGCCTGCTGCGGATCGGTGGCGTACAGCGCCCCGATGTCCTGCAGCGGCGGCAGCGCACTGTAGCCCTCGCGGAAACGCTGCACGCGGCCGCCTTCCTGGTCCACGCAGATCAGCTGCGGGCGCGGGGCAGCGGCACGGATCGCCGCACTCAGATCGGTCACCTGCTGGCGCGAGGCGAAGTTGCGCTTGAACAGCACCACTCCGGCCACGGCATCGTGCTGCAGCCAGTCACGTTCCTGGGCGGTCAGTTCGGTGCCGGCAACGCCGATCAGCAGCATGGTCGATCTCCACAACACGCGCCCGCATGGCGCAGTGCCGCATTGTCGCAGAACCGGCCGACAGGCGCAGGGGGCAGAACAAGGGGGAGCAGTGTGGGGTCAGAGCCCCTGCGGGCATCTGACCCCGGGGCCGGGATCCCCGCAGGGCGCTGCCCCCGATCTGCTCAGACCTTGCAGCCATCCGGGCCGCAGGCCTCGTCGCCGACAGCCGAGGAGGCCGCAGCCCCCTGCTCGGCGGCGATCTGGCGCAGCGCGTTGGCGAAGGCCTCGGGCGGCTGTGCCCCGGAAATGGCCCACTTTCCATCAATGACGAAGGTCGGCACCGAGGAAACGCCCAGCGCATGGGCCTGGCCGAGCTTGGCTTCGACCTCGGCCAGGCCGCGGTCGGAGGCCAGCATCTGCGCGATTTCGCCAGCGTCGAGGCCACCTGCCACGCCGGCCTTGATCAGCACCGAGGGGTCCGCCAGGTTCTGGCCATGTTCGAAGTGGGCGCGGAACAGCGCCTCGCCGACCGCGTCCTGCACGCCATGCTCGCCCGCCAACCACAGCAACCGGTGGGCCGGCAGCGTGGTCACCCGCACCTGGCCACGGCTGAAGTCCATCGGCAGGCCCTCGGCCCGCGCGGTGGTCTGGGTCTGGCCGAGGATCTGCTCGGTGCGCTCGACGCCACCGAACTTGCGCACGTATGCCTCGCGCAGCGGCACCGGGGTAGCGTCCGCATCCGGGTCCAGCTGGAACGGCTGCCAGTGGATATCGAGGTCAGGCGCGTTCTCGCCCAGCAACTGCACGCCCTGCTGGAAACGATGCTTGCCGATCCAGCACCAGGGGCAGACCACGTCGGAGTAGATGTCGATTCTCATCCCCACCACATGGGGCCCGTCGCCCTCGAAAAAAGGGGACGGAGGGGATTAAGTCGTTTCCCGCACAGGTGGGGTAAACACGACTTAATCCCCTCCGTCCCCTTTTTGGGGGTTCACCACTGTGAATAGGGGTGGCTGGCCAGCGCGACGTTGTAGTAGCGCGCATCGTCGGTGACTTCGGCGCCGACCCAGTCCGGCAGGTCGATCGCCTGGTCGGCGCTGTCCAGTTCGACCTCCGCCACCACCAGGCCAGCGTTGTCACCGAGGAACTCGTCCACTTCCCAGGTCAGGCCGGCGTGTTCGACCAGATGGCGGCGCTTGTCGATCAGGCCACCGACGCACAGCGCCAGCAGGGCGCGCGCATCCTCCACCGGAATCGGATAGTCGAACTCCTGGCGGGTATGGCCGATCGTGCGCGACTTCAGGTTCAGCGCGGCGTGGTCGCCTTCGATGCGCACGCGCACCGAGGCGTTCTGGGTGCCGCGGTCGAGCGCGCCCATGTCGTTGATGTAGCCCTGCGCCATCGGGATCACCCGATGCGCGGCGGTGCGCCAGCCCTCACTGCTGACGAGGAATTTGCGTTCGATTTCGATGCCCATGGCGCAATTATGCGCCACGGGTGATGACCGCCGCTCAGCGCTTCTCGAATACCGCGATGCTTTCCACGTGCGCGGTGTGCGGGAACATGTCCATCGCACCGGCACTGACCAGGGTGAAGCCCTGTTCGTTGACCAGATAGCCGGCATCGCGTGCCAGCGAGCCCGGGTGGCAGCTGACGTAGACGATGCGCTTGAACTGCTTCAGCGGCAGCTGCTGCAGCACTTCGATCGCCCCCGAGCGCGGCGGATCCAGCAGCAGCTTGTCGAAGCCCTGGCGCATCCACGGGGTGCTGCGCTGGTCCTGGGTCAGGTCGGCGCTGAAGAACTGTGCGTTGGCCAGGCCGTTGCGCTCGGCGTTCTCACGCGCACGCGCGACGAGGCCGGCATCGCCCTCCACGCCCACCACCTCGCGCACACGGCGGGCCAGCGGCAGGGTGAAGTTGCCCAGGCCACAGAACAGGTCCAGCACGCGCTCGTCCTCGCCCGGCTGCAGCAGGTCCAGGGCATGGGCGATCATCTTCTCGTTGAGCTTGGCATTGACCTGGATGAAATCCAGCGGGCGGAACGCCAGTTCAACGTCCCACGGCACCAGCCGGAACGACAGCGGCACGCCCTGCCCGTCCAGCGGCTGCACGGTGTCCACGCCGCCGGACTGCAGGTAGATCACGAACCCATGCTGCTGGCCGAAGGCCGCCCAGGCCGCGCGGTCCGCATCGCTGAGCGGTTGCAGGTGGCGCACGGTCAGCACCACCGCCTGGTCACCGGCGATGAACTCGATCTGCGGGATGTCGCGCTTGCCATCGAGCGATTCGATGAAGGTGGACAGCGCCTCGACCTTGGTGCCGATTTCCGGAATCACCGTCAGGCATTGGCTGAGGTCGGCGACAAAACGCGGATCCTGTTCACGGAAGCCGACCAGGGTCTTGTCCTTCTTCTCGACCCGGCGCACCGAGAAGCGGCCCTTGCGGCGGTAACCCCAGCTTTCGCCGACCAGCGGCGGCAGCACGGTGCCCGGCTTCACATGGCCGATCCGCTCCAGGTTGTCCATCAGCACGCGCTGCTTGGCGACGATCTGCTGGGCCTCGTCCAGATGCTGCAGCACGCAGCCGGCACAGGTGCCGAAATGGGGGCACTTCGGCGTCACCCGCTGCGGCGAGGCCTGCAGCACCTCCAGCGTGCGTGCCTCGTCGAAATGTCGGCTGCGGGCGGTCTGTTCAGCCTTCACCACCTCGCCGGGCAGGGCGCCGCTGACGAAGGTGACCTTGCCGCCCTCGCCTTCACGGCGGGCGACGCCGCGACCATCATGGCTGAGGTCGAGGATCTCGGTCTGGAACGGGGTACGGTCGGTGCGGGAGCGGGATCGGGCCACGTGGCAACAGGCTGCGGGCAAAAATGGGGGCGTATTGTCGCAGATCCTGACTGATGGGGTCCGGACCCGCTTGCGCCGGTGGCCGTCGTGCTTGATGATTGGGCCAGCAGACATGGAGGCAGCCCTGATGCAGATGACCCCGCGGGCCGCACGGCCCCGCTTCCTGCTTGTCGAGGACGACATCATCAGCCGCGGTTTTTTCAAGGCGGCGTTGGAAACGTTACCGGCGGATGTGGACACCGCAGATTCGCTGGCCAGTGCGCTGGCCAGTGCCGAACCCGGTGCGCATGATCTGTGGCTGATCGACGTCAACCTGCCGGACGGCAATGGCGCGCAGCTGCTGCGCGAGCTGCGCCGATCCCATCCGGACACGCCGGCGCTGGCGCATACCGCCGACGGCGATGCCGCCATCCACGCCCGCCTGCGCGAAGCCGGCTTCAGTGACACGCTGGTCAAGCCCCTCGGACGCGACCAGCTGCTGAAAGCGGTGCGCCGCGCCCTGGTCAACAGCCCGGCGGGAATTTTCGTGGCGCAGGCCCCGGCCGCCGTCGAACTGCAGGTGCAGGACTGGGACGAGACTGCGGCATTGGCCGCGCTCAATGGCCAGCGCAACCATCTGATCGCCCTGCGCGAGCTGTTCCTGGCCGAGTTGCCCGGTGTGCGCGACGCGGTCGAGCAGGCGGTGGACCAGCACGACGAGCGCCAGCTGCGCAGCCAGTTGCATCGGCTGCAGGCGAGCTGTGGCTTCGTGGGGGCGGCCCGGTTGGGCCGGGCCGTGCGCCAGCTGCATTACGCACCCGACTCCGGGCAGGCCCAGGCGGGGTTCCGCGACGCGGTAGCTGCCCTGCTGCATTGAGGGGTGTTCGGCAGGGCTGCGCCCTGCACCTGCAGAGGCTTCAAACCAAGGCAACAGCAACAGCAAAAGCAAAAGCTGGCATTCCGTGGGTTGGCGGGGCGATGTCGGAGTGCGGGGACGCCGTGAACCCATCCATGGGGGCTTGGCAGCCGCATCCATGCGGCTGACACCCCGCCCTCCGACACCGCCCCACCTCTGACAGTTTTCCGCGATCGGGTAGATCCACGCCATGCGTGGATGAATTTCTGTCAGATATCGAAATCAATCTGGGGTCGGATCCGTTTTCCTGCGGAAAACGGATCCGACCCCACCCCGTTCCGACAGCTCGCGGAACACTGTCGAAGGCGGGGTGGGTCCGGTTGCGGGAGTGTCCGCGGCATGGATGCCGCGGCCAAGCCCCCAGGGACGGGTTTACGGCGTCTCCCGCAACCGGACCCACCCCGCCTACCCACGGATAGCCAGCTTTTGCCGTTGACGTTGACGTTGATTCGGCTTCGGCTTCGGCTTCGGCTTCGGCTTCGGCAGGTGCAGGGCTGCAAGCCCTGCCGCACACCCCCTACCTGCGGGGCGCAAGCTGCTCGAGCATTTCCCAGGACTTCAGCCCGCGCGCGCCCAGGTGATGGGCCAGGACCCGCCGCATCGGCAGGCGCAGGCTGGCCAGATCGGCGGCATCCGGCTCTTCGTCGGCCGCCAGGGCCAGCAGCGCCGAGCCAGTGGCCGCCGCCCGGCGCTCCCCGCCACGCTCGCTCAGCAGGCGCTGCGCCCCCTCCTGCGGGTCCAGTTCGTAGCGCGCCGCCGGGTCGATGGGCTGGCCGTCGCTGGCACTGTCCAGCGCAAAGCCCAGGCCCAGCGCGGCCAGCAGCTCGCGTTCGTAGCGGCGCAGGGTCCAGGCCAGCCCGGCACCTACCGCCAGCCGTGCGCGTGCTTCGCCGTAAGCCAGGTACAGCTCCGGCAGCGGGTCCTGGCGCGGGGCCAGGCGCAGGGTCAGTTCACTCAGGTAGAAGCCGGCCAGCATCGCCTGGCCGACCAGGCGTGGCGCCGCATCCAGCGCTTCGGCACCCCGCAGCTGGGCCAGTTCGCCGCGCTGCTGGGCACGGAAGCGGATCCACTGCAACGGCTGCAGGGCCGCGCGCAGCACCTGGCCCTTGGCGGTGGACACGCCGCGCGCGAGCAGTCCGATACGGCCGTGCTGCGCGCTCAACACTTCGACCAGCAGGCTGGTCTCGCGGTAGGCCCGTGCGTGCAGCACGAAGCCGGTGTCGTCCTCGATCATCATCGAAGCGACCGCGACCGCTTACTCGTAACCGAAGGCCTTCAGTGCGGCCTCGTCGTCGGACCAGCCTTCACGCACGCGCACCCAGGTTTCCAGGAACACCTTGGCTCCGAACAGGCGTTCCATCTGCAGGCGCGACTTGGCGCCGATCTCCTTCAAGCGGGCGCCGCCCTTGCCGATCACGATGGCCTTCTGGCCCTCGCGCTCGACCCAGATCACCGCACCGATGCGCAGCAGATTGCCGTCTTCGGTGAAGCGCTCGATCTCGACCGTGGTGGCGTAAGGCAGTTCCTCGCCGAGCTGGCGCATCAGCTGCTCGCGCACCAGTTCACCGGCCAGGAAGCGCTGGCTGCGGTCGGTGATCTCGTCCTCGCCGAACATCGGCGGGGCTTCGGGCAGCAGCTTCAGCACGTCGCGCACCAGCGCTTCCAGGCCGTTGCGCTTCTGCGCCGAGATCGGGTGCACCGCGGCGAAGTCGCGGCCTTCGGTCACCTGCTGCAGGAACGGCAGCAGCGCGCCCTTTTCCTTCAGGCGATCGATCTTGTTGACCACCAGCACCACCGGGATGCCGGCGTCGCGCAGCACGTTGAAGGCCAGGCTGTCCTCTTCGTCCCAGCGGCCGGCTTCGATCACCAGCAGGCCGGCGTCGACGCCTTCCAGCGAGCCGCGCGCAGCGCGGTTCATCACCCGGTTCATCGCCCGCTTCTGCACCTTGTGCAGGCCGGGAGTATCGACCAGCACCAGCTGGCCTTCCGGATAGGTGGCGATGCCCAGCAGGCGATGGCGCGTGGTCTGCGGGCGGTTGGAGACGATGCTGACCTTGGCGCCGACCAGGGCATTGGTCAGGGTCGACTTGCCCACGTTCGGGCGGCCGATGACGGCCACGCTGCCGCAATGATGGGGAGTTTGTTCGCTCACTTGGAATCCAGTTGTTCTAGGACGGCCGCAGCCGCCTGTTGTTCGGCAAGCCGCCGCGAGGGGCCTTCGCCCTCGGTGCTGGCGGCCGGGTCAGCTACGTTGCAGCGTACCCGGAAATGTTTGGCGTGGTCGTCACCGGATTCTGACATCAGTTCGTACTGCGGCAACGCCTTCTGTCGGGCCTGCAGCCATTCCTGCAGGCGGGTCTTGGGGTCCTTCTCGGGCCGGCCGGAGGCCGGCAGTGCCTCGATCGAAGCGCTGAACCAGGGCAGTACCACCGCCCGGCAGACCTCGAAACCGGCATCCAGGTAGATCGCAGCCACCACGGCTTCCAGCGCATCGGCCAGGATCGAATCGCGGCGGTGGCCGCCGGACTTCATCTCGCCCGGCCCCAGCGTCAGGCGTTCGCCCAGCTGCAGCGTGCGGGCGATCAGCGCCAGCGCCCCCTCGCGCACCAGCTCGGCGCGGGCGCGGGTCAGCGCGCCCTCGTCGGTCTTGGGCCAGCGCTGGTACAGCGCTTCGGCCACCATCATGTTGACGATGCTGTCGCCCAGGAATTCCAGGCGCTCGTTATGTGGCGCGCCGGCACTGCGATGGGTCAGCGCCTGCGTGAGCAGCGCCGGGTCGCGGAAGGGATGACCGATCAGGTCGCCACGTTGGAAAGGTTTATTCGGCACCGCTTCGGGTCAGGTCCTGGGATGAATCGAATTTGCCAACCACATCCAGGTTGCCGACCAGCGGACGGCGCACTTCGTAGTTGACCTTGAGGGTCCAGCCATTGTCGCGACGGTCGAACTTCACGTTGGCCGGCTTCACGTTTTCCGAGTAGTTGATGTACAGGCGCTTGAAGAACAGATCCTGGATCCGGGCCGGCTCCATGCTGCCCACGCCCGGCTCGTTGGCCAGGCTCTTCATCGCCGAGCGCACCGCGTAATACTCTTGGTACATCGGGAACAGCTTCATGCCGATGTACAGGAAGAAACCGACCACGATCAGGACCGTCAGGAACGAGGTCAGGGTCATGCCACGCTGCGTGTTCATCGTCTTCATTGCGTTCTCCCCAGATACGCGTTGGATGTGAAGGTACTCAGTTGATGCCCGAGCCGATCCGCGACGGCTCGAAGCCATCCTTGCAGAACCAGCCCTGGCAGTTCAGCCAGATCAGGAAGGCCTTGCCGCGCAGGTTTTCTTCCGGCAGCAGCCCCCAGAAACGGCCATCATCGCTGTTGTCACGGTTGTCGCCCATCACCAGGTACTTGCCGGCCGGCACGGTCCACTGGCCCTGGCCACGCGGGTAGTCGGTCTCCAGCACGGTGTGGGTGCGGCCCGGCAGGTGCTCGACCAGCAGGTTGGCACCCTCGCCCTGGCCCTTGTGCCCGGCATAGATGCCCTTGTTGTCGTACTTCAGCGGCTCGCCGTTGAGGATCACGCCGTCGCCTTCGAAGACCACGGTGTCACCCGGCACGCCGATCACGCGCTTGATGAAGTTCTCGCCCTTGGCCGGATCGTTGTCGCTGTGGCCGGGGAAGTGGAACACCACCACGTCACCGCGCGACGGCTCGCCAAACGGCACGATCTTGGTGTTGCTGATCGGCAGGCGCAGGCCGTAGGAGAACTTGTTGACCAGGATGAAATCGCCGATCAGCAGGTTCGGCATCATCGAGCTGGACGGGATCTTGTACGGCTCGGCGATGAAACTGCGCACGATCAGCACGATCGCCAGCACCGGGAAGAACGCACGCGAGTAATCCACCAGCACCGGCTCGGAGTCGAGCAGGCCCGCGCGCTGGGCGCGACGCTTGGCGAGGTACAGCTTGTCCGCGAGCAGGATCAGGCCCGAGGCCAGGGTCAGCACGACCAGGAGGATCTCAAACAGTTTCATTCAGGGTCCTTTGCAACGTCACCAGACGACCGGCCCTGCAGGGCCGGTGCGGGCCTTACTTGTTGTCCATCTGCAGGACGGCCAGGAACGCTTCCTGCGGAATCTCCACGCGTCCGACCTGCTTCATGCGCTTCTTGCCTTCCTTCTGCTTTTCCAGAAGCTTCTTCTTGCGCGAAACGTCGCCACCATAGCACTTGGCCAGCACGTTCTTGCGCATGGCCTTGACCGTGGTGCGGGCGATGATCTGCGAGCCGACGGCAGCCTGGATGGCCACGTCGAACATCTGGCGCGGGATCAGGTCCTTCATCTTCTCGCACAGTTCGCGGCCACGGCGGTCGGCGTGGCTGCGGTGCACGATCAGCGACAGCGCATCGACCTTGTCACCGTTGATCAGCACGTCCACGCGCACGAACGGGCCTGCGTCGAAGCGCACGAAGTGGTAATCGAGCGAGGCATAGCCGCGGCTGACCGACTTCAGCTTGTCGAAGAAGTCCAGCACCACCTCGGCCATCGGCAGCTCGTAGCTGATCTGCACCTGGCTGCCCAGGTAGTTGATGCCGATCTGGCTGCCGCGCTTTTCTTCGCACAGCTTGATGATGTTGCCGATGTACTCCTCGGGGGTGAGCACGTTGGCGCGGATGATCGGCTCGCGGATCTCCTCGACCTGGTTCACCGGCGGCAGCTTGGCCGGGTTGTCCATGTTGATGATCGAGCCATCGGTCTTCAGGACCTCGTACACCACCGTCGGCGCGGTGCTGATCAGGTCCAGGTTGTATTCGCGTTCCAGGCGTTCCTGCACGATTTCCATGTGCAGCATGCCCAGGAAGCCGCAGCGGAAGCCGAAGCCCATCGCTTCGGAGCTTTCCGGCTCGAAGCGCAGCGCGGCATCGTTCAGGCGCAGCTTGTCCAGCGCTTCGCGCAGGTCCGGGTAGTCCTCGGCATCGACCGGGAACAGGCCGGCGAACACGCGCGGCTGCATTTCCTGGAAGCCCGGCAGCGGCTTGGGCGCCGGGTCGCCAGCCAGGGTGAGGGTGTCGCCGACCGGCGCACCATGCACGTCCTTGATGCTGGCGGTGACCCAACCCACTTCACCGGCACGCAGCGCCGGCAGCACTTTCCGCTTCGGCGTGAACACGCCGACGTTGTCGACCTGGTGGTTGCGGCCGGTCGACATCACCTGCAGCTTGTCACCGGCCTTGATCTCGCCCTGCATCACACGCACCAGCGACACCACGCCGAGGTAGTTGTCGAACCACGAGTCGATGATCAGCGCCTGCAGCTTGTCGGTGTCGCGCGGCGCTGGCGGCGGAATGCGGTGCACGATCGCTTCCAGCACGTCCTGCACGTTCAGGCCGGTCTTGGCACTGACCGGCACGGCGTCGGAGGCATCGATGCCGATCACGGCCTCGATCTCGGCCTTGGCGCGCTCGATGTCGGCGGTGGGCAGGTCGATCTTGTTGATCACCGGCACCACTTCCAGGCCCTGCTCCACGGCGGTGTAGCAGTTGGCCACCGACTGGGCTTCCACGCCCTGCGCCGCATCGACCACCAGCAGCGCGCCTTCGCAGGCGGCCAGCGAGCGGCTGACTTCATAGGAGAAGTCGACATGCCCGGGGGTGTCGATGAAGTTCAGGTGGTAGGTCTGCCCGTCCTTGGCCAGGTAGGGCAGCGACACCGACTGTGCCTTGATCGTGATGCCACGCTCGCGCTCGATCGGATTGGAGTCGAGCACCTGCGCTTCCATCTCGCGGGCCTGCAGGCCACCACAGAGCTGGATGATGCGGTCGGCCAGCGTGGACTTGCCGTGGTCGACATGGGCGATGATGGAGAAGTTGCGGATGTTCCGCATCGAATCAGAAGACATAGGTGGCGGCGGCGCGCGGCGTCGTCAGGGTAACGGTCGATTATCGCATGCCCGGCGCCCCGCCGCGAAAACGGCCGCATCGTGCCCGCCCTGGAACGGCCGAAGCCCCGCCGGGGCGGGGCTTCGGGGGGAGACGCAGGCCGCCGGAGCGGCCCCGGCGGGCCTTACTGGCCGGCCTTGACCGCCACGAAGGCGCTGTTGCCGTTGGCCGTGCGGACCAGCAGCATCACTACGTCGTCCTTCTTGAAGCTGGACAGCGCCCGGTTCAGGGCATCCACGCTGCCGACCGCGACCCGGCCAACCTGCAGGATCACCATGCCCGGCGACAGCCCGGCATCACGCGCGGCCTGGCCCTTGACCGCAGTGATACGCACGCCTTCGTTGCCGTTGAGCCCGAACTGCTTGCGCTGGGCCGCGCTCAGGTCGCTCACGTCCAGCCCCAGCAGGGCATTGACGCCGGTCTGCGGCGCCGCCTCGGCCCCGCCGGCCGCCGGCCCGCGGGCAGTGGCCTGGCCGTCTTCACTCAGTGCGGTCAGGGTCGCGCTGAGGTCATGCGGCTTGCCGTCGCGGTACACCACCAGGTTGACCTTGCTGCCCGGCGCCATCGCACCGATCAGCGGCGGCAGATCGGACCAGCTGTTGACCGGGCTGCCGTTGACCGAGCGGATGACATCGCCCACCTGCACGCCCGCCTTGGCGGCCGCACTGCCGGCCACGATCTGGTTGACCAGGGCGCCACGGCTGTCCGGCAGGCCCAGGCCCTGCGCCTTCAGCGAATCGATCGGCTCGACCACCGCGCCGAGCTGGCCCCGGGTGACCTTGCCGCTCTTCTTGATCTGTTCGACCGCACTCATCGCCAGATCGATCGGGATCGCGAAGCTGATGCCCATGTAGCCGCCGGAGGCGGAGAAGATCTGCGAGTTGATGCCAACCACCTCGCCGCGGGTATTCAGCAGCGGGCCACCGGAATTGCCCTGGTTGATCGCCACGTCGGTCTGGATGAACGGCACGTAGCGCTGGTCGGGGCCCCCCGTACTGCGGCCGACGGCGCTGACCACGCCCGCGGTAACGGAATGGTCGAGGCCGAACGGAGAGCCGATCGCGACGACCCATTGGCCCGGCTTCAGGGTGTTGGAATCCCCCACGCGCACGGTCGGCAGGTTCTTGCCATCGATCTTCAGCAGCGCGACGTCGTACTGCTGGTCGCTGCCCACCACCTTGGCGGTGAACTCACGGCTGTCGCCCAGCTTGACCTTCACGTCACTGGCGTCGGCCACCACGTGGTAGTTGGTCAGCACATAGCCATCGGGCGAGATGATGAAGCCCGAGCCCATGCCACGGCCCTTGATGCTGGGGCCACCGTCCGGCCCACCCGGCCCCTGCCCCGGCATCGGGAAGTCGGGACCAAAGAAGCGGCGGAAGAACTCCGGCATGTCATCGTCGCCCATCGGGCCGCGCGCGGCCTGGCGGTTGTTGCGGACGATGGTGGTATCGACGTTGACCACGCCCGGGCCGACCTGTTCGACCAGGTTGGTGAAGTCGGGCAGGCCACTGACCAGCGGCTGCGCCGGTGCCCGCGCGACCGCGGCTGGCGCGGGCTGGGTCTGCGCGACGGGCGCCGGCGCCTGCGCGCAGGCCGCCAGGGGAAGGGTCAGGGCCAGCAGGCCAATGGCCTGCGTGCGAAGTCGGGGAATCATCGGACGGCAACCTCCGGGTCGGATGGGAAGAGGAATACGGGCCCCGCCGACGGCGGGGCGTGAAGGCCCGGCTCAGTCGCGCGGGCGCGGCGGCACCGGCAGCTCGTCCTGCAGGCGCGGCTCGAACGGGTAGAACGCCGCGCCGCCGGCATGGGCCGGGAAGCTGGCATTGAGTGCGCCACCGGCAGCGGGCGCCAGGCTGGAGCGCGGCCACGGCCGGGCCTGCAATCCGCCCACCTCGCCGAACGGCAGGTTGCGGTTGGCGTTGGCCGGCACGGTCGGGGTCAACGGCGCCGGCGCTGCGGCGATGGCCCGTTGCGGGGCCTCATCGCGCTGCGCCGCACGCCCGGCCTGCTGGGTACGCGTGGCGCTGGCACGGCGGGCGTCCTGGCGGCGGCTGGAGGCGGCCATCGCCACGGCCGGCGCAGCAGCCACGGCCATCGCGGCCGTATCCACCGACGCCTCGGTCACCGCGGCCGGTGCGGTCGGCGCCGGCGCCAGTTCCGCCTGGCTGGCGATCACCTGCGGCGCCAGCGGTTCACCCGGCGTCGCCTCCTTCAGTTTCTCACCGCCGATGAACAGGGCGACGGCGGCCACCGACGCGGCCAGGGCGGCGCCGCCGCCCCAGGCCCGCCAGCCACCGCGGCGCACCTGGCGACGCGGCTCGGACGGTGGCACCGGCTCGGCGGCAATGGCAGCGGCCACGGCGGCGCTGAAGCCGGCCGGCGCCAGCGCCGGGGCCTGCCCGCGCATCACGTCGCCCAGCAGCTGCCAGCGCTCCTGGCAGCCGGCCAGTTCGGGGTCGTGCTCCATCCGGCGCAGCAGGAAGCGCGCTTCATCGGCACCGAGCTCGCCATCGACCAGCGCCGACAGCTGCTCGCGATGGCGCTGGTCCAGGCGCTGCCCGGCGGGCGATTGATGGTTCTGCGATTCGTTGAACGGGTTACTGGTCATACGCGGCTCTTCTCACGGGTGGCGCTGCCGATGTCCAACAGCGGCCGGAGTTCGGTGTCGATCGCCTCGCGCGCCCGGAAGATCCGTGAACGCACGGTGCCGATCGGGCACCCCATCTTCTGCGCGATATCCTCGTAGCTCAGGCCTTCCACCTCGCGCAGGGTGATCGCCGACCGGAGTTCTTCCGGCAGCGCGTTGACGGCCTTCATCACCGTCTGTTCCAGTTCCTGGCGCATCAACTCGCGTTCGGGCGTATCGGTGTCGCGCAGGCGGGTACCGCTGTCGAACTGTTCGGCATCGCCGATGTCGATGTCATCGGTCGGCGGCCGTCGATTGTGTGAAGCCAGGTAGTTTTTGGCGGTATTCACGGCGATTCGATGCAACCAGGTTGAGAACTGGGCATCGCCACGGAAACTCCCGATCGCGCGGTAGGCACGGATGAAAGTGTCCTGGGCGACGTCCTGACATTCGCTCCAGTCGGCGATGTAGCGACCGACCAGGGCCACGACCCGATGTTGGTACTTGCGCACCAGGACATCGAACGCGGCACTCTCGCCGTGCTGCACGCGCCGGACCAGCTCCAGATCCAGCTCCTGAGGTGTATCAACATCGGCCATGAGGGGCCGCACTCCTGTCAGCCCAACCGACGTCGGGCAATGAGACTGCCAATCCCGGGAAAAGTTCAGTCGCCGATCACCTGGCGCCGCACCAGCTTTTAACCACCGTTCCGTTAGCGTTCCGGTCCACGGCCATGGATCCGGGGACGCCACACCCCTGCTATTGGGATTTGACGCGGGGGAAACAACCTCTGGATCATAGCCGCTTCTCCATACACAACCGGATGGAACGTCCATGCTCTCAGGCTTCGATGGTCTCCGCTTCAGCCACTGGCACCCCGAGATCCGCGACGACGGCGTGGTGGTTCTCTCCCTGGATCGCCAGGACAGCAGCGTCAATGCGATGTCGCAGGACGTGCTGCTGGAACTGGGCGACCTGCTTGAGCGCATTGCCCTGGACCCGCCCAAGGGCGTGGTCATCCAGTCGTTGAAGAAGGCCGGCTTCATTGCCGGTGCCGACCTGAAGGAGTTCCAGGAATTCGATCGGCGCGGCACCGTCAACGACGCGATCCGTCGCGGCCAGGCCACGTACCAGAAGCTGGCCGAGCTGCCCTGCCCTACGGTGGCGGCCATCCACGGCCACTGCCTGGGCGGCGGCACCGAGCTGGCGCTGGCCTGCCGCTACCGTGTGGCGTCCAATGACAGCAGCACCCGCATCGGCCTGCCGGAAACCCAGCTGGGCATCTTCCCCGGCTGGGGCGGCAGCGCGCGCCTGCCGCAGCTGGTGGGCGCTCCCGCAGCGATGGACATGATGTTGACCGGCCGTACCCTGTCGGCCTCGGCCGCGCGTGGCATCGGCCTGGTCGACAAGGTGGTGGCACCGGCAGTGGTGCTCGACACCGCCGTGGCGCTGGCCCTGTCCGGCACCACCCGCCCGTTCAAGCAGCGCGCCACCGCGTGGGCCACCAATACCTGGCTGGCGCGCACGCTGCTGGCCCCGCAGATGGTCAAGCAGGTCGCGCGCAAGGCGAAGAAGGACCAGTATCCGGCGCCGTATGCGCTGATCAGCACCTGGCAGCGCAGCGGCGGCAAGCCGATCCAGGCCCGCCTGGACGCCGAACGCCGTGCGGTGGTGAAGCTGGCGAGCACGCCGACCGCGCGCAACCTGATCCGCATCTTCTTCCTGACCGAACGCCTGAAGGGCCTGGGCGGCGGTGATTCCGGCATCCGCCACGTGCACGTGGTCGGTGCCGGCGTGATGGGCGGTGACATCGCCGCATGGGCCGCCTACAAGGGCTTCGAGGTGACCCTGCAGGACCGCGAGCAGCGCTTCATCGACCCGGCCATGGAGCGCGCGCAGGCGCTGTTCGCCAAGAAGGTGCGCGATGAAAGCAAGCGCCCTGCCGTGGCCGCGCGCCTGCGCGCCGACCTGGAAGGCCACGGTGTGGCCGAGGCCGACCTGGTGATCGAAGCGATCATCGAGAACCCTGAGGCCAAGCGTGCGCTGTACCAGACGCTGGAACCGAAGATGAAGCTGGACGCGCTGCTGACCACCAACACTTCGTCGATTCCGTTGGTGGAACTGCGCGACCACATCCAGCGCCCGGCGCAGTTCGCTGGCCTGCACTACTTCAACCCGGTCGCGCAGATGCCGCTGGTGGAGATCATCCACCACGACGGCATGGCGCCGGAAACCGAGCGCCGCCTGGCCGCGTTCTGCAAGGCGCTGGGCAAGTTCCCGGTGCCGGTGGCCGGCAGCCCGGGCTTTCTGGTCAACCGCGTGCTGTTCCCGTACATGCTGGAAGCGGCCACCGCCTATGCCGAGGGCATTCCGGGCCCGGTGATCGACAGGGCTGCGGTGAAGTTCGGCATGCCGATGGGCCCGATCGAGCTGATCGACACGGTCGGCCTGGACGTGGCCGCCGGCGTCGGCCGCGAACTGGCGCCGTTCCTGGGCCTGCAGATCCCAGCCGCACTGCAGACGGTGGAACCGGACAAGCGCGGCAAGAAGGATGGCCAAGGCATCTACACCTGGGAGAACGGCAAGCCGAAGAAGCCGGACGTGGCCAGTGACTACCAGGCCCCGGCCGATCTGGAGGACCGCCTGATCCTGCCGCTGTTGAACGAAGCGGTGGCCTGCCTGCACGAGGGCGTGGTGGCCGACGCGGACCTGCTGGATGCCGGCGTGATCTTCGGTACTGGTTTCGCGCCGTTCCGCGGCGGTCCGATCCAGCACATCCGCGCGGTCGGTGCCGATGCGATCGTCGAGCGGCTGAAGGCGCTGCAGCAGCGCCACGGCGACCGCTTCGCCCCGCGCCCGGGCTGGGACAACCCCGCCCTGCGCGAACCGGTGGTCTGAGTTCATCGGCCGGGCCTGCGGCCCGGCCCCCGCAGAGGCAACGTCAAGTTCCACAGCAGAAGCCAGAGCCAAAGCGGCTCTGGCTTTTCTGTTTGTTGGGCGGGGCGGTGTCGGGTTGCGGGGACGCCGTAAACCCGTCCTTGGGGGCTTGGCCGCGGCATCCATGCCGCGGACACCCCGCAACCCGACACCGCCCCACCCCTGACAGTTTCCCGGTGACGGTGGGTGAACTGCGATGGCTGTAGGTGTCGACCTTGTTCGGCACGGATCATTACGAACTGGTGGGTGTCGACCTTGGTCGACACCAGGAGCGACGCGACCCGCGTTTGATTTTGATTTTCTTTTTTCTTCTCCGTGGCTGGACGCACACGGAAACTGTCAGAGGTCGGGCGGGTGGGTTGCGCAGGACCGTTGGCGCCATGGATGGCGCCATCGAGCCCCCATGCACGGGTTTACGGCGTGTCCTGCGCAACCCACCCGCCCGGCCAAGCGCGGCTTTTGATCTTGCTTCCGCCTTCAGCGACCACCCCCACAGCCACGAGGGGGTGCGCCGTTGGCTGGAACACCCTGTTACCCGCATGGGGCATGTACCCGTCACGACCACATGCCATGCTGGCACCCTTGATCCCTGCCAGCGAGAACGCCCGCATGACCACCATCATCGCCCCGCGCGTGCACGACATCGGCGGCCTGGAAGTCCGTCGCGCCGTCCCCACCCTGCAGGCGCGCAGCATCGGTTCGTTCGTGTTTGTCGACCAGATGGGTCCGGCACTGATGCACCCGGGCACCGCCATCGACGTGCGTCCGCACCCGCACATCGGCCTGGCCACCGTCACCTACCTGTGGTCGGGCGCGATCGGGCACCGCGACACGCTGGGCTCGGATCAGGTGATCCGCCCCGGTGACGTCAACTGGATGACCGCCGGCCGCGGCATCGCCCATTCCGAGCGGACGCCGCAACCGGACCGCGACCATGACAATCCGATCCACGGCATGCAGACCTGGGTCGCGCTGCCGAAGTCGCACGAGGAAATCGAGCCGGCGTTCTACCACCATGCCGCTGCCACCCTGCCCGAGCAGCGCCGCAACGGCGCCTGGCTGCGTGTGATCGCCGGCCGCGCCTACGGCGAGGAATCGCCGGTGAAGGTGTTCGCCGACACCCTCAACGTGGCCATCGATCTCGACCCGGATGCCGAAATCGACATCGACGACGGCCACCGCGAGCGCGCGCTGTACATCCTCGAAGGCGAGGCGCAGCTGGATGGCGTGGACATTCCTGCGCAGCACCTGGTGATTCCCGAGGCCGGCGCACGCGGCCGCCTGCGCGCGAAGACGCCGGTGAAGGCGATGCTGTTTGGCGGTGAGCCGCTGGATGGCCCACGCCACCTGTGGTGGAACTTCGTGTCCAGCTCGAAGGAGCGCATCGAGCAGGCCAAGCACGACTGGGAGGCCGGTCGCTTCGGCACCATCCCCGGCGACGACAAGGAATTCATCCCGCTGCCGCAGTACTGAACATCGCGTGTTGCACACATCCGAAGGTGTATCCCTGCACCCGGCGTTGACGCTACAGTCACCCGCTGATCACTGAAATGTGACATAAATCACACTTTAGACCGTCAAAGGAGTGCAACACATGAGCATGGGTAAACGCTTGTCCGCCGAATTCCTCGGCACGTTCTGGCTGGTTCTGGGGGGCTGTGGCAGTGCGGTGCTGGCCGCCAAGTTCGGTGGCGACGGCAATCCGCTGGGGATCGGCTTCCTGGGCGTGGCGCTGGCCTTCGGCCTGACCGTGGTGACCGGCGCCTATGCGTTCGGCCATATCTCCGGCGCGCACTTCAACCCGGCAGTCAGCGTCGGGCTGTGGGCCGGTGGTCGCTTCCCCACCAGGGATCTGGTGCCGTACATCATCGCCCAGGTTGCCGGCGGCCTGCTGGCCGGCTTCATCCTGCTGCAGATCGCCTCCGGCGCCAGTGGCTTCGCCATCGATGGCAGCCAGGCGGGTGCGTTCGCCAGCAATGGCTATGGCGCGCTGTCGCCCGGTGGATACAGCGTGGCAGCCGCCTTCCTGTGCGAAGTGGTGCTGACGGCGGTGTTCCTGATCGTGATCATGGGTTCCACCCACGGCAAGGCACCGGCCGGTTTCGCCCCGCTGGCCATCGGCCTGTCGCTGACCCTGATCCACCTGATCAGCATTCCGGTCACCAACACCTCGGTGAACCCGGCCCGCTCCACCGCCGTGGCCTTCTTTGCCGGCAGCGGCGCGGTCAGCCAGCTGTGGCTGTTCTGGGTCGCCCCCCTGCTGGGCGGCGCGATCGGCGGCCTGATCTACAAGTGGATCGGCAACGACCGCTGATCCATGAGGCACCCATTGCGGCCGCCCTGCGGCCGCAATGGTTACGTCTGTAACCGCGAATTGTGCGATTGCTCACGTTCCGTTAAGGTTGAGTTGACCATCCGTGCACATGCCGGAAGGGGCGGCATCCGGGGATGGGATGCCATGCCGCCGGGCCTGCTGGCGGAGCCAAACAACTCATCACCTTGGGGGATGCATGAAGTTCGTGCCTGTCATCTTGTCGAGCCTGTTGTTCGCCGCGGCCCAGGCCGCCGCGCAGGCACCGTCCGAATGTCCTTCGCTGCCGGCCAGCAGTGGCCTGCAGTGGCAGCAGCAGGTGCAGGCCGATTTCCTGGTCTGCCGCGCCAGCACCGCTGACGGTCGCGAAGTGCTGAGCCTGATGCTCAGCGCGCGTGATCCCGCCATTCCGTTGAACCGCTCGCTGCGCCAGGAAAAAGGCAGCTTCGGCGGTGAATCGCTGTACTGGTACCAGCCCGACCTGGGCGGCCAGCAACCGCCGGGTTACGCCGAACGGCGCATCAGCGTGGTCAAGATCGACAAAGGGCGTTACGCGCAGATTGCGCTGTATCCGGACAGCGCGCAGGAGCTGGGCTCACTGCAACAACTGGCGCAGGGCATGAGCCTGACGCCGTCGGCCGTGGCCGCCGGGCGCTGAAGGTGACGGGGATGACTGCCTGGCAGCATCCCCGCAATACACCTCGATCCGCAGGTAGTGCCGGCCGCTGGCCGGCAAACCCTTCGATCCTGATCAAAAGCAGTTGCCGGCCAGCGGCCGGCACTCCCTCAGAACCTGCCTTCCTGGAAATCGACGAAGGCCTGCATCAGTTCCTGCCGCGTGTTCATCACGAACGGGCCGTGCCGCATCACCGGCTCGCGCAACGGACGGCCGGCCACCAGGATCAGCCGCGCGCCTTCGCTGCCGGCCGACACGTGCAGCTGTTCGCCACCGCCCAGCACCGCCAGTTCCTGGCGCGCGACATCGCGGGCGGCATCCTGCTCGCCCACCGTCAGCGCACCTTCGAACACGTAGGCAAAAGCGTTGTGGCCCTCCGGCAGCGTGTAGGTCCAGGCGCGGTCGGGCGACAGCGTGATGTCGAGGTAGAGCGGCTCGGTGGCCGGCTGCACGATCGGGCCGCGGGTGCCATCGACCGTGCCGGCGATCACCTTCACTTCCACACCGGCGGCCGGCTGCACCACGGGAATGCGCTCGGGCGCGAACTCCTGGTACTTCGGCGCGGTCATCTTCTCCTTCGCCGGCAGGTTCACCCACAGCTGGAAGCCGCGCATCTGCCCGCTTTCCTGCTCAGGCATCTCCGAGTGCACCAGGCCGCGGCCGGCGGTCATCCACTGCACGCTGCCCGGGGTCAGCAGGCCTTCGTTGCCGTGGTTGTCGCGATGCCGCATGCGTCCATCGAGCATGTAGGTGACGGTCTCGAAACCGCGATGCGGGTGTTCCGGGAAGCCGGCGATGTAGTCCTCGGCCCGGTCGGTGCCGAATTCATCGAGCAGCAGGAACGGGTCCAGGTCCGGCAGCGTCGGGCCGCCGATGACGCGGGTCAGGCGCACGCCGGCACCGTCGGAGGTGGGCATGCCACGGATGGTCCGCAGCACGCGGACCGGTTCGGGAAGGCTCATGGCGACTCCTGTTGGATGGATGCCGGTCAAGATGGACGCCACGCGGCCTTACGCCAATGGATGGCACCGCAACCGATTGTTCCATCCCTGATGTTCGCTGCACGTCAGCACCACCGTCGTACGACCAAAGTACTACCGCCGATTCGTCCTGTGCCAATTGACCCTGTCGAGGGCACGCGGGACTCTTTGACTGTCTTTCCGGGAGAGAGCACCTCATGAAAGGGTTTTCCAAACTGGGCTGGGCGGTACTCGCCCTGCTCGGCGCATTCTGTCTGGGCACCGTGGCCCTGCGCCGCGGCGAGCACATCAACGCACTGTGGATCGTGGTGGCCGCGGTCTCGCTGTACCTGGTCGCCTACCGCTTCTACAGCCTGTTCATCGCCAACAAGGTGATGCAGCTGGACCCGACCCGGGCCACCCCGGCGGTGATCAACAACGATGGCCTGGACTACGTGCCGACCAACAAGCACGTCCTGTTCGGCCACCACTTCGCCGCCATTGCCGGTGCCGGCCCGCTGGTCGGCCCGGTGCTGGCCGCGCAGATGGGCTACCTGCCCGGCCTGCTGTGGCTGGTGGTGGGCGTGGTGCTGGCCGGCGCAGTGCAGGACTTCATGGTGCTGTTCCTGTCCAGCCGTCGCAACGGCCGTTCGCTGGGCGACCTGGTGCGCGAAGAGATGGGCCAGGTGCCCGGGACCATCGCGCTGTTCGGCGCGTTCCTGATCATGATCATCATCCTGGCGGTGCTGGCGATGGTGGTGGTCAAGGCGCTGGCCGAAAGCCCGTGGGGCATGTTCACGGTGATCGCGACGATGCCCATCGCGATCCTGATGGGCGTGTACATGCGCTACATCCGCCCCGGCAGGATCGGCGAGATCTCGGTGGTCGGCCTGATCCTGCTGCTGGCCGCGATCTGGTACGGCGGCAAGGTCGCCGCCGACCCGGTGTGGGGGCCGGCGTTCACCTTCACCGGCACCCAGATCACCTGGATGCTGATCGGCTACGGCTTCGTCGCTTCGGTGCTGCCGGTGTGGCTGCTGCTGGCCCCGCGTGATTACCTGTCGACCTTCCTCAAGATCGGCACCATCATCGCGCTGGCCATCGGCATCCTGGTGGTCATGCCGGAACTGAAGATGCCGGCGCTGACCCAGTTCGCCGCCAGCGGCGATGGCCCGGTGTGGAAGGGCGGCATGTTCCCGTTCCTGTTCATCACCATCGCCTGCGGCGCGGTATCCGGCTTCCATGCACTGATTTCCTCCGGCACAACACCGAAGCTGCTGGCCAATGAAGCGCACATGCGCTACATCGGCTACGGCGGCATGCTGATGGAATCGTTCGTGGCGGTGATGGCACTGGTGGCGGCCTCGATCATCGATCCGGGCATCTACTTCGCGATGAACAGCCCGGCGGCGGTGATCGGTGCCGATGCGGCCTCGGCGGCGCACTACATCACCAACACCTGGGGTTTCACCATCACGCCCGAGCAATTGACC
Organism: Stenotrophomonas sp. YJH_SMC_29; assembly: GCF_059371235.1. Taxonomy (NCBI): domain Bacteria; kingdom Pseudomonadati; phylum Pseudomonadota; class Gammaproteobacteria; order Lysobacterales; family Lysobacteraceae; genus Stenotrophomonas; species Stenotrophomonas sp. YJH_SMC_29. Next base: position 547,714 of record NZ_JCAFUK010000001.1, read on the forward strand.
GCGACCGCGGCGGCCATTGGTGAACCGACCATCCTGCATCGTGCAGGTGGTGCGCCGACCCTGGCGGTGGGCATCGCGCAGATCCTGCACGAAGCGATACCCAGTGGCAGCGACGCGATGATGGCGTTCTGGTACCACTTCGCGATCCTGTTCGAAGCGCTGTTCATCCTGACCGCAGTGGATGCCGGTACCCGTGCGGGCCGCTTCATGCTGCAGGACCTGCTGGGCAACTTCGTGCCGGCCCTGAAGAAGACCGAATCGTGGACCGCCAACATCATCGGTACCGCCGGCTGCGTGGCGCTGTGGGGCTACCTGCTCTACACCGGCGTGGTCGACCCGTTCGGCGGCATCCAGACCCTGTGGCCGCTGTTCGGCATCTCCAACCAGATGCTGGCCGGCATCGCGCTGATGCTGGGCACGGTGGTGCTGTTCAAGATGAAGCGTGACCGCTATGCCTGGGTCACTGCGGTACCGGCAGTGTGGCTGCTGATCTGCACCACCTACGCCGGCTTCATCAAGATCTTCGACAGCAACCCGGCGCAGGGCTTCCTGGCGCAGGCACACAAGTTCCAGGCGGCGCTCGCCAGCGACACCATCACGGCACCGGCCAAGTCGGTGGCGCAGATGAAGCAGATCGTGGTCAACGCCTACGTCAACACCGGCCTGACCGCGCTGTTCCTGCTGGTGGTGGGTGCGGTGCTGGTGTATTCGATCAAGACCATCCTGGCGGCACGCCGCAATCCGCAGCGCAGCGACCGCGAGACCCCTTACGTAGCACTGAAGCCGCATGAAATGGTGGACCTGTGATGAGCACGCAACTGGTTCCCGTGGGGCAGTACCAGGCGCACCGCCGCATCTGGCGGCGCCTGGTGCAGACCGCACGGCTGTGCTGTGGCATTCCCGATTACGACAACTACGTCCGGCACATGCTGGAAAAGCACCCGGACCAGGAGCCGATGGACTACAAGACGTTCTTCCGCGAGCGTCAGGAAGCGCGCTACGGCGGACGCAACGGTGGCCGCTGCTGTTGAGGAGTGAGGTGGGTGCCGGGCTCGCAGCCCGGCCCCCACCTTCGACAGATTTCCGGTGACGGCGAGAAGCATCAGGGGTCAGATCCGTTTCCTCCGGGAAACGGATCTGACCCCTTCTTTGTTCATGGGTCTCGATGAAGTGCATCCACGCATGGCGTGGATCGACCGCCGATCGCGGGAAAGCGCAGGCAGGGCACCCCCACTCAGCCGTTGGCCATCCACTTCAGGATCAGGCCGGTGACATACGCCAGCCCGGTACCGGTGGCATAGCCCACGGTACCCAGCAGCACGCCCACCGGCGCCAGCGTCGGGTGGAACGCCGCGGCCACCACCGGTGCCGACGCCGCCGCGCCGATGTTGCCCTGCGAACCGATCGCAAAGAAGAACAGCGGCGCGCGCAGCAGCTTGGCTACCCCCCACAGCACCAGCACGTGCGTGGACATCCAGATCGCGCCGAGCAGGAACAGCCACGGCCGATCCAGCAGCGACAGCAGGTTCATCTGCATGCCGATGCAGGCGATCAGGAAGTACAGGAACACCGTGCCCAGTCGCGAAGCGCCTGCTGCTTCCAGCCGGCGCGCACGGGTGAAGCTCAAGCCCAGGCCCATCGCCGTGGACAGCAGGATCACCCACACGAACTGGCTGTCCAGGCTGAACTGGCTGGCCCAGCTGACGTTGGCCTTGAACCAGCCCGACAGCGGTGCGGCGATGGCGTGGGCCAGGCCGACGCCCCCCAGTGCCACGCCGACGATCACCATCAGGTCGGTCATGCTGGGAATGCGCGCGTTCTGTGCCTCGTAGGCGCTGATCCGTGCCTTCATCTCGTCGATGGCGCGGGTATCGGCCCCGTTGCGGGTATCGATCTGCTGCGCGCGATTGGCCAGGAACAGCAGGATCGCCATCCACAGGCTGGCACAGGCCACGTCGACCACGGCGAACTGGCCGAAGGTGGTGGCGTCGGTGCCGAACACCTCGCGCATGGCCACCATGTTGGCGCCACCCCCGATCCAGCTGCCGGCCAGCGCGGCCATGCCGGCCCAGGTATCACCGGCCACGGTTTCCGGGTGGATCAGCTTCATCAGCTGGAACGAGACGATCGCACCGAGCATGATGCCGGCCGTACCGGCGCAGAACACGATCAGCAGTTTCGGGCCGAGCTTGGCGATGCCTTTCAGGTCGATCGACAGCGTCAGCAGGACCAGCGCGGCCGGCAGCAGCACGTCACGCGCGACCGGGTTGTACAGCGTGGTGTTGTGGCCATCGATGACACCGGCGGTGTTGTAGATGGCGGGGATGAAGTAGCACAGCAGCAGGGCCGGCACCCAGGCGAAGATCTTCTTGAGCAGCGGCGTCGGACCACTGGCGGCCCAGAAGATCAGGGCCAGGGTGGCGGCAATCAGGCCCAGTCCAACGATGTCGTTGCTGATCAGGGCAGGAGCGGGTTCGGTCGGCATGGGATCCTCTGTCGATCGAAAGAGCGGAAAAAAAAGCGCCGCATAAAGCGGCGCAGGTTGAGATTAACATTGTCTTCACGCCGGGTCATGCGGCAGTGCGCAGTGGGCGGGAGCCCGGTCAGGCGGGGCGCGAAGCGCCGAAGTCCAGGGTGACGCGGGTCCCGCGCGGTTCGCAGGGGTGCAGCTGCAGGGTCCAGCCCAGGTGTTCGCACAAGCGCGCAATCAGGTCCAGCCCGATACCGCCGCCACGATCGGCGCGCCCGCCACGGGCCATGCGCGCGTGGATGGCAGCGATCTCCTCCGGGCTCATGCCATGGCCCGGGTCCTGCAGGGTCAGCACCGCCGACGGACTCAGCTGCAGTTCGATATGGCCGCGACCGCTGTTCTCGATGGCATTGCGCAGCAGGTTGCCGATCGCCGCCTGCACCACCGCCATCGGCGCGACGATATCCACCGGCGCGGCCTGGATGCCGATGCTCAGGTCCTTGTCGCCGAGCAGGTGGCGATGGTCGTCGACGATTTCCGGCAGCAGCTGGTCCAGCGCGATACGCTCGGCACGCGCGGCCAGGCGCGCCGGGTCACGTGCCAGCACCAGCAGCAGCTCGATCAGCTGCTCCACGCTCTGCGCGGTGCGCAGCACCCGCTGCATCTGCTGGCGGGCACGCTCGGGCAGGCCCGGTTGCTCCAGTGCCAGTTCGGCGGCACCGGTCATCACCGCGATCGGCGTGCGCAGTTCGTGGCTGGCGGTGCTGATGAAGACCCGCTCGCGCTCGACGAACTGCTCGTTGCGGTCGAGGTAATCGTTCAACGCATCGGCGATGGTGTGCAGCTCGGAACTGCCGCGCGGGTCGACCTCGATACGCTGGCCCTGCACCCCTGGGCGCAGGGCGCCGATGTGCTGGGCCAGCAGGCTCAGCGGGCGCACCATGCGCTCCATGCCGAACGACGCCATCAACACGGTGACGAAGATCATGATCACCCCGGCCAGCATCACCCAGCGCGTGGCGAACTGCTCCAGGTCGTGGAAGTCGGAGATGTCCAGCGCCAGCGCCACCCGCCCCATCGAGCCGGTGTCGCGCACCATCACTGCGGTCTGCCGGTCCTTGATCGGCACGCCGTCGTGCAGCCCCGGGTGCAGCGTGCGCACGCTCTCGGGCATGTTGCCCTCGTCGAAGCGGAACAGGCTGAGCGTGTCCGAGTCCTGCCAGCGGTAATGGGGCTCGTGCTCGGTGTGGTCGACAATGCTGTCCAGTTCGGAATTGAGCAGTGCGCGCCAGGCCGCATGCTCGGCGTGCTCGTGCACGTAGTTGCCAACGCTGAACACGGCGATCGACAGCAGGGCCAGATAGCCCAGCAACCACCACACCACGCGCCGGTACAGCGGGCCCGGCTTACGCGCCTTCATCATCTTCCTTGCCTGCATCACTGGCGGCGGTCACCGCCAGGCGATAACCGACCCGCGGCAGGGTATGGATCAGCTTGTCGGCGAACGGGCCGTCGACGCTGCGCCGCAGCTCGTAGACATGTGAGCGCAGCAGATCGCCATCGGGTGGCTCGTCGCCCCACAGGGCGAACTCCAGCTGCTGGCGGGTCACCGCGCCCGGGCTGGCCCGCATCAGCACCTCCAGCAGCTTGCGGCAGGCCGGGTACAGATGCAGCACCTGGCCGCCACGCTGGGCCTCCAGGGTCGCCAGGTCCAGCACCAGGTCGCCGACCTGCAGGCGCTTGCGCGGATTGCGGCCCTGCGCACGCGTCAGCAGTGCCTCCAGCCGCACCTCCAGTTCGGGGAGGGCGAACGGCTTGGTGAGGTAATCGTCGGCCCCCGCGCGGAAGCCGGTGATCTTGTCCGGCAGCTCGTCGCGCGCGGTCAGCATGATCACCGGCACCTCCGAAGCGTGCTCGGCGCGCAGGCGGCGCAGCACCTCCGGCCCCTCCATGCGCGGCAGCATCCAGTCCAGGATCACCGCGTCGTAGGGGTGGCTGCCGGCCAGGTGCAGGCCGGTGATGCCGTCCGGGGCCACGTCGAGCACGTGCCCGCGCGACTCGAAGTAGTCGAACAGGTTGGCCACCAGCTGGCGGTTGTCCTCGATCACCAACAGACGCATGCACGAAAGATCCACGGAAGTTCGTACCATGGTAGCGCTGACCATGTCGGAATGCGGTCGCCGTGCGCCCGCTCCGACGCCTTTCCTACCCCTGCCACGTCAGAGTGGCCGTTTTGCTCCCGGAGCCTGCCGTGCCCGTAGCCCTGCCCCGCCATTGGCGCCTGCCCCTGTTGTGGCTGCTGATCATCGCTGCGTTGGCCGCCGGCATCGGCCTGCGCCAGCCGCAGCCGCCGGACGAGCCGCGCTTCGTGCTGGCGGCCCGCACCATGGTCGAAAGCGGGGAATGGCTGCTGCCGCACCGGGGCGTGGAGCTGTACGCGGAGAAGCCGCCGGTCTTCATGTGGCTGCAGGCGGCCGCCTACGAACTGGTCGGCAGCTGGCAGTGGTCGTTCCTGCTGCCGTCGCTGCTGGGCGCCCTGCTGAGCCTGTGGCTGGTTTCGGACCTGGCACGGCGGCTGTGGTCACCCCGGCATTCCCTGTATGCCCTGGCGGCGCTGTTCTGCACCCTGCAGTTTGGCCTGATGGCCAAGCGCGCGCAGATCGACATGGTGCTGGTGGGCATGACCACGGTGGCCCTGTGGGGCCTGATGCGCCACCTGTGCGAGCGCCGCAACCTGCCCGCACTGTGGCTGGCCGGCTTCGCGGCGGGCCTGGGCACAGTGACCAAGGGTGTGGGTTTCCTGCCGCTGCTGATGGTGCTGCCGTGGTTCGGCTGGTGGCTGTACCAGCGTCGCCGCGGCCACCGGGTGGACGGTCCGCACCCGGCAACGCTGCTGTGGCTGATCCCGGCCTTCCTGCTCGGCGTGGCGGTATGGCTCGCCCCGCTGGGCTGGGCCCTGCTGCATGAGCCCAGTGCGGCCCTGCAGTCGTATGCCCACGAACTGTTGTTCAAGCAGACCGGCACCCGCTATGCCAACGCCTGGCACCACCGCCAACCGGCCTGGTATTACCTGCAGGTGATCCTCACGCTGTGGCTGCCGGGCAGCCTGCTGCTGCCGATGCTGTTCAAGCCTTGGTGGCGCCGCATCCGCCGTGGCGACCGTCGCCAGTGGCTGCTGCTGGGCTGGGCCGTTCTGGTGCTGGTGTTCTTCAGCGCCAGCCCGGGCAAGCGCGAGGTCTATGTACTGCCGATGCTGCCGGCGATGGCGCTGGCGGAGGCCCCGTTGCTGCCGGGGCTGCTGCGCCGGTTGTGCGTGCGGCGCTACCTGTTCGGCTACAGCGTCGTGCTGATGCTGGCCACCGGCGTGCTCGGCGTGCTGCTGCTGACCGAACACCCCTGGGCCCTTGCGCAGCTTGAGCGCCGGGCAATGCCGGATACGCTGCTGCCGGTGCTCGGCGATGGCCTGCTGACCTTCGCCATCGCCCTGGCCACGCTGATCGTGTGGCTGCGGGTGCGCCGTGCGGCAACCCTGGTGCTGTTGGCCCACGGCATGCTGTGGATGCTCTACGGCCTGGTGCTGATCCCGGCGCTGGACCCGTACGCGTCGGCGTCCGCGGTGATGCGCCGGGTGGGCGCGAGGATCGGCCCCGATGCAGAGCTGGCGCTGGTCGCCTGGCGTGAACAGAACCTGCTGCAGGCCGACCGCCCGGTGCGCGAGTTCGGCTTCAAGCGGCCCTGGGCCGAGCAGTGGCACGATGCCGGCCCCTGGCTGGCCGAGGCGCCGGACAAGCGGTGGTTGCTGGTGCTGGACGAGGCAATGAGTCCCTGCGTGGACCCGGCCAAGGTGATCGATATCGGCATCGCCAACAGGAATCGTTGGCAACTGCTTCCCGGCTCCGCATGGAACCCGGAATGCCATGCCGAGCGGACAGGATCGACCGCAGACGAAGACTGAACGTTGACATGCACCGGGGAATCATTAACCCGGCGCGAACGAGCGTCCGACCCTTCTCCGACATCAAGGTGACGAGCATGACTGCGGATTCCCGAACCGCCTTCCCTCAGCATGCCCGTTCGTCCCATTGATGCGGTTGCACCGCCTGCGACATCGCCACTGGCGTCAAGATTCGCCGTAACTCACTTCTGGCTGCCTGTCGCAATCGGTCTGCCCGTGTTTACGGTGCTGATGGGTTTCGGCGGCGATCAATGGGTGGCCGATCACCTGTTCCGCCTTGAAGGTGGCCACTGGGCGTTGCAGGACGCCTGGGTCACCCGCGCGGTGGTGCACAAGGCCGGCAAATGGCTGAGCACGTCGGCGGCGCTGGTCGCGATCCTGTTGTGCGTGCACCACTGGCGCAAGGGAGGCGATCGCACCCTGCGATGGGCGCTGCTTTATGTCGTAATTGCCATGGCGCTGGGGACGGGCGTGATCTCCCTGCTGAAGGCCCTGGTGCCGATGGACTGTCCCTGGGACCTGCTGCGCTACGGTGGCCATCAGCCCTATATCGGCCTTTTCACGCAGCGCCCGGCCGGGATGGCCGCCCAGGCGTGCTTCCCTGCCGGCCACGCCAGCGCGGGCTATGCGTGGCTGTGCCTGTACTATTTCGCCCTGCTGTGGCGCCCGTCGTGGCGCTGGGCTGGGTTGTGGATCGGCCTCGGCACCGGCCTGGTGTTCGGCATCAGCCAGCAGCTCCGGGGGGCGCATTTCCTTTCGCATGACGTTGCCACTGCATTGATTTGTTGGCTGCTTTCGCTGGGCCTGTACCTGATCGTCAAACGCGTCCTGACACGCCGTCAGCTGGACCATCCCAACCGCCAGGAGGCAAACGCATGAGTGCATCGGTCCAACGCCCCGCCCGCCCGTCTGCGCTGGCGGGTCTTCGCCACTGGCGGCCACAGCTGTCCACCGAAGCACTGATCACGTTCACCAGCCTGTTCTTCGCGGTGGCCGGCAACGGCCTGTTCTGGCACAGCGCGATGGCCAGCCACCCGGGCAGCCTGCGCTACGCGCTGTCGCTGCTGCTGTTGCTGCTGGGTGCGCACGGCGTGCTGCTCGGCATCCTGGTCTGGCGCTGGAATGCCAAGGTGGTGATCAGCCTGCTGCTGCTGGTGACCGCGTTCGCCGCGCACTACATGGGCCGCTACCACATCTACCTGGATGCGGACATGCTGCGCAACGTGCTGGCGACCGACCCCAAGGAAAGCCGCGAGCTGATGACCGTGTCGCTGATATGGCCGGTACTGCTGCTGGCGGTGCTGCCGATGCTGGTGCTGTGGCGCGTGCAGCTGCGCCGGCGCAGCTGGGGCCGCAGCCTGCTGTGGCGGCTGGGCTTCCTTGCAGTAGCCGCAGTGACCGCCGTCGGCGGCGCGTTGATCTCGTTCCAGGATGTCTCGGCGCTGATGCGCAACCAGCGCGAAGTGCGTTACCTCGCCACGCCCGCCAATGTGCTGCTGGGCATGCCGCGTGCACTGCGTGGCGACAACCCGGTGCAGCGCGCACCGAAGTTGCCGATCGGAACCGATGCCAAGGCCACGCCGCGAGCGCCGGCCAGCAAGCCGCGCCTGCTGGTGATCGTCATGGGCGAAACCGTGCGCGCGCAGAACTGGGGACTCAATGGCGGCCGCAACACCACCCCGGAACTGGCGCAGGCCAGCGTGATCAATTTCCCGGACATGCATTCGTGTGGCACCAGCACCGAGGTTTCGCTGCCGTGCCTGTTCTCGCCGTGGGGGCGCCACGATTACGACGAGAAGAAGATCCGCGCACACCAGTCGCTGCTGCACGTGTTGAATCGCGCCGGCATCGCGCCGTTGTGGCGTGACAACCAGTCCGGCTGCAAGGGCGTGTGCGAGGGCCTGGACTTCCAGTCGCTGTCCGATGCCACCACGCCGGGCCTGTGCGCCGATGGGCGCTGCATGGACGAGATCCTGCTGCAGGACCTGGCCACCCAGGTACGGGCCAGGCCCGGCGACCGGGTGGTGGTGCTGCACCAGCTGGGCAACCACGGACCGGCCTACTTCGAGCGCTATCCGCCTGCATTCCGTCGCTTCACCCCGACCTGCGATACCCGTGACATCGGCCGCTGCTCGCGCGAAGAGATCACCAACAGCTACGACAATGCCGTGCTGTACACCGATCACTTCCTGACCAAGACCATCGGCACGCTGCAGGGCATGCAGGACTACGACACGGCGATGATCTACCTGTCCGACCATGGCGAGTCGCTGGGCGAGAAGGGCCTGTTCCTGCACGGCGTGCCCTACGCCATCGCCCCGGCCGAACAGACCCGGGTACCGATGACGATGTGGTTCTCCCCGGGTTTTGCCAGCAGCCGCGGGTTGGACCTGCAATGCGTGCGCAAGCGCTCGGCGGCCTATACCGACCACGACAACCTGTTCCCGTCGGTGCTGGGCCTGATGCAGGTGAAGACCTCGCTGTATGACCGCGACCGCGACGTGTTCGCCAGCTGCGAAGGTTGAGGGGTGTCCGGCAGGGCTTGCAGCCCTGCACCCGCGGTAGTGCCGGCCGCTGGCCGGCAGCCTCGACAGCAACAGCAGAAGCGGGTTTCCTGAGGGATGGCGGGGTGGGTCCGGTGGCGGGAGACGCCGTAAACCCATCCTTGGGGGCTTGGCCGCGGCATCCATGCCGCGGACACTCCCGCCACCGGACCCACCCCGCCTTCGACAGTTTTCCGCGATCTGTTGGACATGCCGATGGGGTCGGATCCGTTTTCCGTAGGAAAACGGATCCGACCCCATTTTGATTGTCGATATCTGACAGATGTGTCGATCAAGGTCGACACCTACCGACAGCACACGGAATCTGTCAGAGGCGGGGCGGTGTCGGAGTGCGGGGTGTCAGCCGCATGGGCCCGAGGCATGCCTCGGGCGGGTTGGGCAGGACGCCCAACCCCGGTCTTGCCGTGTGCGCAGGAAAGCGCACACGAGCAAGCGGCTGCCAAGCCTACACGGACGTACTTGCGGCGTCCCCGCACTCCGACACCGCCCCGCCAAACCAAGAATAGTCCGCTGTTGCTGTTGCTTCTGCCTTTGCCCTTGCCTGAAGGCCTCTGCGGGTGCCGGGCGCCGCCCGGCCGACTTCCGCCACTTGCGGTGGCAGCGGCTGCCCACTAGCCTTCGGCCGTCGTTCACCACCCAAGGATCGCCCGTGAAACACCGTCATCTCCTGCTGGCTTCGGCAATCGCCGTTGCCACGCTGGCCCTGGCTGCCTGCAAGAAGGAAGCTGCCCCAGGCACCGATACCGCCGGCAGCAGCGCCCCGGCCGGCGAAACCGCCGACCAGTTCGTGGCCCGCATCAATGCCGAGTTCAAGGCCGCCTACCCGGAGATGACCTCGGCGCAGTGGTTGTCCTCCACCTACATCAACAGTGATTCCGAGCGCATCGCGGCCAAGGCCAACGAGCGCTCGCTGACCCAGCTCAACAGCTGGATCGAACAGGCTGCGAAGTTCGACGGCCAGCCGATGAGCGAGGACAGCAAGCGCGCGATCCACCTGCTGAAGCTGATGTCCTCGATGCCGGCGCCGCGCGATCCGGCCAAGCTGGCCGAGCTGACCCAGATCGCCACCCGCATGGAAGGCAGCTACGGTGCGGGCAAGTACTGCACCGACGCCAACGATCCCAACTCCTGCCGCCAGCTGGGCGAGCTGGAGCAGGTGCTGGCGCGCAGCCGCGACTACGACAAGCAGCTCGACGCCTGGCAGGGCTGGCACAGCACCACCAAGGGCATGCGCGGCGACTACCAGAAGTTCGTCGGCCTGGTGAACGAAGGCGCCAAGGGCATGGGCTTCACCGATGCCGGCCAGATGTGGCGCAGTGGCTATGACATGCCGCCGGAGCAGATCGGCCCGGAAACCGATCGCCTGTGGGAACAGGTCAAGCCGATGTACGAGCAGCTGCACTGCTACGCGCGCGGCAAGCTGGACAAGACCTATGGCAAGGACAAGGCCGAAGTGGGCAACGGCCTGATCGCCGCGCACCTGCTGGGCAACATGTGGCAGCAGGACTGGTCGAACCTGTGGGACCAGCTGGAACCGTACCCCGGCGCCGGCAGCCTGGACATCACCGCGGCACTGGAAAAGCAGTACCAGACCAACCTGAGCGCGGCGCTGGCCAAGGCCGGCAAGGACGCCAACGTCGCCGCGCAGTACAAGGCGCAGCGCGAGGCCGAACTGCGTACCGCCAGGCAGATGACCGAACGCGCGCAGGACTTCTACGTGTCGCTGGGCATGCCGTCGCTGCCGCAGTCGTACTGGGAGCGCACCCAGTTCATCAAGCCCGATGACCGCGACGTGGTCTGCCACGCCAGCGCCTGGGACATGAACATGGAAGGCGACGTGCGCACCAAGATGTGCATCAAGCCGAACGAAGAGAACTTCACCACCATCTACCATGAGCTGGGCCACATCTATTACGACCTGGCCTACAACCCGCTGCCGCCGCTGTTCCAGGGCGGTGCCAACGATGGCTTCCACGAAGCGATCGGCGACACCATCGTGCTGGCGATGACGCCCAAGTACCTCAGCTCGATCGGCCTGGTCGATGCGCCGACCGAAAGCCGCGAAGCGGTCATCAACAACCAGATGCGCATGGCGCTGTCGGGCGTGTCGTTCCTGCCGTTCGGGCTGATGATCGACCGCTGGCGCTGGGGCGTGTTCGATGGCTCGATCACCGCCGACAACTACAACAAGGCGTGGTGGGACCTGAAGGCCAAGTACCAGGGCGTGGCCCCGGCCAGCACCCGTGGCGAAGAATTCTTCGACCCGGGCGCGAAGTACCACGTGCCGGGCAACACCCCCTACACCCGCTACTTCCTGGCGCGCATCCTGCAGTTCCAGTTCTACAAGGGCCTGTGCGATGCGGCCGGCTACAAGGGCCCGCTGCATGAGTGCACCTTCTACGGCAACAAGGAAGCCGGCCAGAAGTACTGGGCGATGCTGAGCAAGGGTGCCAGCCAGCCGTGGCAGGCCACGCTGAAGGAGCTGACCGGCACCGACAAGCTCGATGCCGGCCCGATGATCGAGTACTTCACCCCGGTCAACGAGTGGCTCAAGCAGCAGAACGAAGGCCAGATGTGCGGCTGGCAGGCCAACGCGGCCCCGGCGGCGAAATGAGAAAAGGGGCGGGTCCGCGAGGATCCGCCTCTTCCTGGTCGTGCCGGCCGCTGGCCGGCAATTACGCGATGAAGACCCCGCGGGCAGCCGGCCAGCGGCCGGCTCTACCGGAACAGCGATCAAGCAAAGGCCAGATGTGCGGCTGGCAGGCCAACGCGGCCCCGGCGGCGAAATGAGAAAAGGGGCGGGTCCGCGAGGATCCGCCCCTTCCTGGTAGTGCCGGCCGCTGGCCGGCAACTGCACGGTGGAAATCCGTCTGGCAGCCGGCCAGCGGCCGGCTCTACCGGAACAGCGATCAAGCAAAGGCTAGGTGTGCGGCTGGCAGGCCAGCGCGGCCCCGGCGGCGAAATGAGAAAAGGGGCGGGTCCGCGAGGATCCGTCCCATTCTGGTAGTGCCGGCCGCTGGCCGGCAACTGCACGGTGGAAATCCGTCTGGCAGCCGGCCAGCGGCCGGCGCTATCCCAACCGCGATCAGCTGTCCTTCTTCGCGGCCATCGCCGCAGCCAGCTCCGCCTTGAACTCCTCGAACGTCTGGCCCTTCTCCTTCGCTTCGGCCTGCGCGGCATCACGCAGTGCATCGGAGTACATCAGGCGCACCGGCGTGCCATTGCGTTCGTGCAGTTCACCGGCCTGCATGATCAGCGCCAGGACCTGCGCGGCGGAGTCACTGTGGCCGGCGATACGGCCATCCATGCCCAGCACCCATTCGCCGTCGCGGCGCACGACACCGGCCAGCAGGGTGCGCTGCGCGTCGCGCAGTTCGGCATGCGGCTCCACCGGCGACGCCTGGGCGGCGGCCTTGTTGGCGGCCTGCTTTTCCTGGCGACGGCGCTGGTCGCGGCGGATCTTGGAGGTGGTGGACATCGTGCGGTACCGCGGCGAGGGGGGCGCAAGGATAACCCACCCCGCCGGCCAGGCCGTTTCACGCGGCCCCGGTTCGACACGGTCAATCCAGCACCCTGCCCTGCCGCCAGTAGCCCATGAAGGTGATCGCGCGGCGATCCAGCCCGCACGCGCGCAGCAGGTGGCGCCGGATCGCCATCACCGCCCCCGCCTCGCCCGCCACCCAGGCATACAGCGGACCGGCCACGCGGGAATCGGCCTGTTCCCAGAGGATCTGCGTATCGACGTCGATCTCCTCCAGCGCCTCCCCCGCTACCCCGCCGGGAGCGGCGGCCAGGCGCGCCTGGACCGCCTGCAGCAGCGGCTGTCCGTAGCTGGCCCGCCCGCGCGGCAGCCAGACCAGCTCGGCCGTGGCCGGTGCCTTCAGGCGCACCGCGTCGCCGGCCTGGGCCACTTCCAGCAGCGCCAGCGTGCGCGGCGGATCCACCCTGGCCGCCAGTTCCTCGAGGATGCCGGCCACCGCCGGTAGCGCGGTTTCATCGGCCACCAGCAGCACCTGGCCGACGCCGACCGGCGGTTTCCATTCCCAGCCCTCGCTGCTGTCGGCGCAGTCGGCGTCCGGGGCCAGCAGCAGCACCCGGTCGCCCGGGCGTGCGTGGATCGCCCAGCGCGACGCTGGCCCGGTCTCGCCGTGGAGGACGAAATCGACGTCGACCTCGCCCTGCTCGGCGCGCAACTGGCGCAGTGTGTAGGTGCGCATCGGTGGGCGCTGATCATCCGGCAGCGCCCGGTAGCGCCGGTACCAGTCCGCACCGCTGGGGACCTGCGGCACCCGCTGGCCAGGCAAGGGGAAGAACACCTTGATGCGCTGGTCCGGGCCTTCGGTCTTCATCCGCGCCACGTCGGCACCGGTGAACACCATGCGATCCAGGGAAGGGGAAAGAACGCGGCGCTCCTTCAGCGCCACCTCGAACAGGCGGTAGGTCTGCTGCGCAGCCATCGGGAAACCTCATGCAACGGCATCGGATCGGCTGGCTGTGGTGCATCCGCGCACCGGCTGGCTGGAGTGCCCAGCCTAGCCCGGTGATTTCCCGTCGCAAGCGTTGCGGGCGCCACCGCCCGCCCTACCCCTGCGTGCTGCTCAATGGCCCGTGCAGGCCGCCTGCGCCGCGCGTTCGCGCTGGTGTTCCCAGTACCAGAACACGAAGCCGGCGCCGAAGAACCCGGCCTGGCCCAACGCCAGGTGCAGCGGGCTGGCACTCAGCAGCGGCGACACCACGCCGGCCACCACGGTGCTGATCATCAGCTGCACGAACGCCTGCAGCGACGAGGCCAGGCCGCGCTGGTGCGGGTACATGTCCAGCACCGCCAGCGCCAGGATCGGGAAGATCAGCGCCATGCCCATGCCACCGAGGAAGATCGGCAGCACTGCCCACGGCAGCACGAACTGCGGCGACAGCGCCACGTAGCCGACGTTCAGCAGCACCGACAGCGCGCACAGGCCGAAGCCGATGGACACCTGCCGGGTGGGCGTGGTGTGCCCGGCCATGCGCCCGGAAAGGAACGAGCCGGTGGTCATGCCGCCGATGGTGGGAATGAACAGCCAGGCGAAGCCGCCCTCGCCCAGGTGCAGGTGCTGCATCACGAACACCGGCGCCGAGGAGATGTAGAGGAAGATGCCGCCGAAGCCGATGCTGCCAGCCAGCGCCAGGCGCAGGAAGCGTGGGTTGAAGCCGATGCGCACGTAGTCGCGCAGCAGCACGCGCGGCGACAGCGGCACACGTGCTGCAAGCGGATGGGTCTCCGGCAGGTAGCGTGCGGTGGCGACCAGCAGGACCAGCGAGAACACCACCAGGAACCAGAAAATCAGCGGCCAGCCCGCGCCACTGAGCAGGATCCAGCCGCCGATGATCGGCGCGATCGCCGGTGCGATGCCGAACAGCATCGATACCTGGCTCATCAAGCGCTGCGCATCGTGGCCATGGTAGAGATCGCGGATCACCGCGCGGCCGACGATCATGCCGACGCCCGCAGACAGGCCCTGCAGCGCGCGGAACGCCAGCAGCGTGGTCAGGTCGGTGGACAGCGCGCAGCCCACCGAGGCGCCGGCGAAGACTACCAGGCCGCCGAGGATCACCCGCTTGCGGCCCCACGCATCGGACAGCGGGCCGTGCGCCAGGCTCATCAGGCCGTAGAACAGCAGGTACACGCTGATGGTCTGCTGCACCGCCACCTCGTCCACCGCCAGGCGCTGCGCCAGCTGCGGGAAGGCCGGGAAGATGGTGTCGATCGAGAACGGGCCGAACATGGCCAGGCCGGCAAGCAGCAGGGCCATGCGGCGGGTGGAGGGAGCAGCAGCGGCGGTCATGATGAAGGCGTCCGGCAGGGCCATGCGTGGCACGCACGGCGGGCGCCGGTCCCCCTTCTGCAGGGACGGCGCCAGATGAATTCGGGTATCCAGCCATGATAGGTGGGGATTGCGCCCGATGCCATGCAGCGGTGCACAAAACGCATGGCCGGGCCATCGGCCATTCAGGCGCGGCGGCCGGCCCCGGAGGCGGCCGGCGGGCCCGCAACGGGCTATAATCGGCAGGCAACACGGTGGGAGAAGCGGAACACCGCTGCCGAAGGCGCAACGCCCGTAATCGCTCAGGCCCGATACCACCCGTAACAGAACTCTGGAGAGACCGGTTCGATCCGGCGCCGAAGGGGCACGAAGCCGCGGTTTTCCGCGCTTCCAAACTCTCAGGCAAAAGGACAGAGGGGCGCCCCGCAGACCGCCGACCGGCGGCTTGTGCCCGTGCGTGTGCCCTTTCCTGACGGATCCTTCGCCATGTCCCAGAACACCCCTTCCCTGCGTGAGCTCGAGCACCACAATGCGTTCGTCGAGCGCCACATCGGCCCCAACGATGCCGAGATCGCGCAGATGCTCGACGTCGTCGGCCACGCGTCGCTGGATGCGATGACCGATGCCATCGTGCCGGCCAAGATCAAGTCGCCGGCACCGCTGGCACTGCCCGAATCGATGACCGAAGTGCAGGCACTGGCGAAGATCCGTGCGATCGCCGACAAGAACACCGTGCTGCGCAGCTTCATCGGCCAGGGCTACTACGGTACCCACACGCCGAACGTGATCCTGCGCAACATCCTGGAAAACCCGGCCTGGTACACCGCCTACACCCCGTACCAGGCGGAAATCTCGCAGGGCCGCATGGAAGCGCTGATCAACTTCCAGACCCTGTGCGCCGACCTCACCGGCATGGAAATCGCCAACGCTTCGCTGCTGGACGAAGCGACCGCAGCGGCCGAAGCGATGACCCTGGCCAAGCGTTCCGCCAAGTCGAAGTCGGACACCTTCTTCGTGCACGATGCCGTGCACCCGCAGACCCTGGAACTGCTGCGCACCCGCGCCGAGCCCATGGGCATCGTGCTGCGCGTCGGCACCCCGGCCGAGGCACTGGAAGCAGAAGCCTTCGGCCTGCTGCTGCAGTACCCGGACACCTTCGGCCAGATCGGCGATTACAAGGCCCTGGTCGAGGCCGTGCACGCACGCGGCGGCCTGGTGGCCGTGGCCACCGACCTGCTGGCGCTGACCCTGCTGGCCGCACCCGGCGAATGGGGCGCGGACATCGTGGTCGGCAACAGCCAGCGTTTCGGCGTGCCGTTCGGCTTCGGCGGCCCGCACGCCGCGTTCATGGCCTGCCGTGACGCCTACAAGCGCTCGATGCCGGGCCGCCTGATCGGTGTCTCCATCGATGCCCAGGGCAACCCGGCCTATCGCCTGACCCTGCAGACCCGCGAGCAGCACATCCGCCGCGAGAAGGCCACCTCCAACATCTGTACCGCACAGGTCCTGCTGGCGGTGATGGCCTCGATGTATGCCGTCTACCACGGCCCGGAAGGCCTGACCCGCATCGCCCGCCGCACCCACCGCCTGGCCTCGATCCTGGCCGCGGCGCTGCGCAAGGCCGGCGTGCAGGTCGGTGGCGACTTCTTCGATACCCTGCACATCACCGGCGTGCATGCCGATGAGATCCACGCCAAGGCACGCGCCGCCGGTTACAACCTGCGCGCGATCGACAGCGACTCGGTCGGCATCAGCCTGGACGAGACCGCCACCCGCGCCGACGTGGTCGCGCTGGCCGCCGTGTTCGGCGCGCAGGCCGACATCGATGCGCTGGATGCCAGCACCGCCGACGCACTGCCGGCCGGCCTGCTGCGCCAGTCCGCGTTCCTGACCCATCCGGTGTTCAACACCCACCACAGCGAGCACGAACTGCTGCGCTACCTGCGTTCGCTGGCCGACAAGGACCTGGCGATGGACCGCACGATGATCCCGCTGGGCTCGTGCACGATGAAGCTCAACGCCACCGCCGAGATGATCCCGGTGACCTGGCCGGAGTTCTCGCAGATCCATCCGCTGGTGCCGGCCGACCAGGCGCTGGGCTACAAGGAACTGATCGACTCGCTGGAAGCGATGCTGGTCGAATGCACCGGCTACGATGCGGTCAGCCTGCAGCCGAACTCGGGTGCACAGGGTGAGTACGCCGGCCTGTTGGCGATCCGCGCCTACCACCGCTCGCGCGGCGAAGGCCATCGCGACATCTGCCTGATCCCGGACTCGGCGCACGGCACCAACCCCGCCTCGGCGCAGATGTGCGGCATGAAGGTCGTGGTGACCAAGACCGATGCCAACGGCAACGTCGATGTCGAAGACATCCGCCTCAACGCTGAGAAGTACAGCGACCGCCTGGCCGCGATCATGATGACCTACCCGTCCACGCACGGCGTGTTCGAGGAAGAGGTGGTCGAGATCTGCGAGATCATCCACAAGCACGGCGGCCAGGTGTACACCGACGGCGCCAACATGAACGCGCTGGTCGGCGTGGCCAAGCCGGGCAAGTGGGGTTCGGACGTATCGCACCTGAACCTGCACAAGACCTTCTGCATCCCGCACGGCGGTGGCGGCCCGGGCGTCGGCCCGTGCGCGGTCAAGGAGCACCTGGCGCCGTTCCTGCCGGGCAAGCTGGGTGACAACGGTCCGGTCGGCATGGTCAGCGCGGCCAGCTTCGGCAGCGCCTCGATCCTGCCGATCAGCTGGATGTACATCGCGATGATGGGCCGCGAAGGCCTGCGCAAGGCCACCCAGGTCGCGCAGCTCAACGCCAACTACATCGCCAAGCGCCTGGCGCCGCACTTCAAGACGCTGTACACCGGCCGCAACGGCCTGGTGGCCCACGAGTGCATCCTCGACGTGCGCCCGCTGGAGAAGACCAGCGGCATCGGCGCCGAGGACGTGGCCAAGCGCCTGATCGACTTCGGCTTCCACGCCCCCACCCTGAGCTTCCCGGTGGCGGGCACGCTGATGGTCGAACCGACCGAGAGCGAGTCGCTGCACGAACTGGATCGTTTCGTCGACGCGATGATCCAGATCCGCGAGGAAATCACCGCGATCGAAGACGGCCGGCTGGACCGCGAGGACAATCCGCTGAAGAACGCGCCGCACACTGCCACCGCGGTGACCGCCAGCGAGTGGACCCACGCCTATCCGCGCGAGCTGGCCGCCTTCCCGCTGGCCAGCCTGAAGCAGAGCAAGTACTGGCCGCCGGTGGCGCGCGTGGACAACGTGTACGGCGACAAGAACGTGATGTGCGCCTGCATCCCGGTCGATGCCTACAAGGATGATGAAGTCGAGGCGTGATTCCCCGCTGCATCGGATGACAAAACGGCCCGCGAAAGCGGGCCGTTCTCATAAGGGCGTGTGGGCCAAGGTCCACACCCACAATAATCACGGGTCCGGCATCTGCCCCAGGCTCAACTGCCACGATACGCCGAAGCGGTCCTGCACCCAGCCGTAGCGGTTGCTGAAATCGTACTCGCCCACCGGCATCAGCCAGTGCCCGCCCTCGCCCAGCACGCGTGCCGCGCGCTCGAACTGTTCGGCACCGGAACACTCGACGAACAGCGAGATCGACGGCGAGAAGGTGAAATCGTGCACGTCCAGGCTGTCGAAGCACAGGTAGTGGGTACCGCCGAGCAGGAAGATGGCCTGGCGGACCTGGCCGGACACGCCAGCGCCGGCACCGTCAGGATGGCGCTGCAGGGCCAGCAGGCGGAAATCGGCAAAGGCTTCGGCGTACAGGGCCAGCGCGGCCTCGGCCTGGCCGGTGAACATCAGGAAGGGACGGCTGCGCAGCATGCGGTACTCCTGGTCGACAGGCCGTTGACGGCCTACACGATCAGGATGGCACGGCGGATGTGCAGCCCCCGTGGTAGTGCCGGCCGCCGGCCGGCACCCCCCATCAAGCCTCGCGCATGCGCCGGGCGATGGCGCTGCCGGCGGCGATCGTGGCCGTCAGCGCCACCATCGACAGGAACTGCAGGCGCGTGTGCGATTCACTCAGCAGCAGGCCGAAGATCAGCGCCAGAATCGCCAGTGCACAGCAGGTCAGCCACGGGAAGCCGGCCATGCGGAACGGCAGCCGGGTGCCACGCCGATCCGCGCGGCGGCGCAGCACCAGCTGCGACACCAGCGACAGCGTCCACACCAGCAGGCAGGTGGAACCGACGATGTTCAGCAGCACCGGCAGCACCCGGTCGGGGAACAGCAGTTCCATCACCGTGGCGGCGAAACCGAACAGCACGCTGGCCAGCACGGCAATCACCGGCACCTGGCGCGGATCGGTCCAGCCCAGCACGGCCGGCGCTTCGCGGCGCTGCGCCAGCGAGTACATCATGCGCGAGGCGCCGTAGAGGTTGGCATTGAGCGCCGACAGCAGCGCGATCACCGCGATCAGGGTGATGGCGGTGCCCGCGCCCGGAATACGGGCAATGTCCAGCACGGCGGCGAAGGGCGACTTCAGCGCCTCGCTGGTCCACGGGACCACCGCGATGATCACGCTCAGCGAGCCGATGTAGAACACCAGGATGCGCCAGGCCACGGTGCGGATGGCCCGGGCGATGCTGCGCTCCGGGTCTTCGGTCTCGGCTGCGGCAACGGCCACGATCTCGGTGCCGCCGAAGGCGAACACCACCACCAGCAGCGCCGCGCCGATCCCGGCCAGGCCCTTCGGTGCAAAACCACCGTGTTCGGTGAAGTTGCTCAGGCCCGGGGAGGTCACCTGCGGCAGCCATCCCATCAGCAGCGCCACGCCAATGGCGATGAACGCCAGGATCGCCGCGACCTTGAGGATGGCAAACCAGAATTCGAACTCGCCGAAGTTCTTCACCCCCAGCAGGTTGATCGCGGTGAAGAACAGCATGAAGGCCAACGCCGCCATCGGCACCGGTACGGCCGGCCAGACCGTCGCCAGCAGCCCGGCCGCGCCCACCGCTTCGGCGGCGATCACGATCACCAGCTGCACCCACCACAGCCAGCCCACCGTGGCGCCCGCGGTGGCGCCCATGGCATCGGCGGCATAGACCGAGAACGCGCCACTGGTCGGCTTGGCCGCCGCCATCTCGCCCAGCGCGTTCATGACGATGATCACCAGCGCGCCGGCCACCAGATAGGACACCAGCACCGCCGGCCCGGCGGCCTGCACTCCCACGCCCGAGCCGAGGAACAGGCCGGCGCCGATGGCGCTGCCCAGGCCCATCATGATCAGCTGGCGGGGCTTGAGCGAATGTCCGAGGCGGGACGGCGAAGCGGTCGGAATCGAGTTGGGCATCGGCGGGGCTGGCGGCGGGCTACAGGGGCGACACCTTACCCTGTCCCGTGCCTGCCCGGATAGGCACAGCGCAGCAGCCGGCTCAGGCCAGCGCCGGCTCGCCGATACCACCGCCGATACGGGCGCGATAGGCACGCGGCGAGAAACCGGTTTCAGCCTTGAACTTGCGGGTGAACGCGCTCTGGTCGCTGAAACCGCAGGCCTGGCCGATGCAGGCAATGCTGTCGTCGCCATGCAGCAGGTGCATGGCCATCTGGATCCGAAGCCGGGTCAGCACTTGCTGCGGGGTCATCTGGAACACCTTGCGGAAGCTGCGCTCCAGCTTGGACAGCGAGAAGCCGGTGATGTCCAGCAGCGTCTGCATGCGCACGTTCTCGGCGTAGTGCGCGTTGAGATGGGCCAGCGCCAGCCGCAGCTGTTCGTACTGGGTGCCCAGGCTGTCCTTCTGGCCCAGGTCGCGGGAAATGCCGATCAGGCCCGCGATGGCGCCATCAACCACCAGCGGACGCTTGCAGGTCAGGCACCAGCCCGGTTCGCGGTTGGCGAACAGGTGCAGCTCCATCAGGTTCTCGATCACCTCGCCGGACAGGACGCGGGCGTCCTGGTCGACGTAGTCGGCGCTGAGGCCGGTCGGGTAGATCTCGGCTGCGGTACGCCCGATCACGTCCTTGCGCGCGCGCAGGCCCAGCCGCCGCAGCATGGTCTGGTTGACGTGGGTGTAACGCCCCTGGCGGTCCTTGATGAAGAACAGCACATCCGGGATGGCGTCGAACAGGGCTTCGATGTCGGCGGGCTCGACTCGCATGCGGCAAGCATACCCGAGCCTGCTTTTGCCCGTACGTTCACCTTTGCCGGACCGTGGTTTAACGGGACCGGTCCCAGTGTGGTGGCTCCCCTTGACGATCCGGAGCCACCGTCCATGGCCGCCAGCAAGCCCACCGGCAAGCGCGCAACTGCCCACCCCGAAGACCTGCATCGCGGCCAAGGCGGCGAGCTGCACCTCCAGGCCGGCGGCAGCCACCCGGCAATGACCACCGACCAGGGCATTCCGGTGGCAGACAACCAGAACTCGCTGCGGCAGGGACCGAGGGGTCCTACGCTGCTGGAGGACTTCATCCTCCGCGAGAAGATCACCCACTTCGATCACGAACGCATTCCCGAGCGCATCGTGCATGCCCGCGGCAGCGCCGCGCACGGCTACTTCGAGTTGACCCGTTCGCTGTCGCGCCATACCCGCGCGCGCATCCTCACCGAGGTGGGAGTGAAGACGCCGGTGTTCACCCGCTTCTCGACCGTGGCCGGTGGCGCAGGCTCGGTGGATACCCCACGCGACGTGCGCGGCTTTGCGGTCAAGTTCTATACCAAGGAGGGCAACTGGGATCTGGTCGGCAACAACATCCCGGTGTTCTTCATCCAGGACGCGATGAAGTTCCCGGACCTGGTGCACGCAGTGAAGATGGAGCCGGACCGCGCCTTCCCGCAGGCCGCTTCGGCCCATGACACCTTCTGGGACTTCATTTCGCTGATGCCCGAATCGATGCACATGATCATGTGGGCGATGAGCGACCGCGCCATCCCGCGTTCGCTGCGGATGATCGAAGGCTTCGGTGTGCACAGCTTCCGCCTGCTGAACGAGGCCGGCGAGTCGACGTTCGTCAAGTTCCACTGGCGGCCCAAGCTGGGCATCCAGTCCACGGTCTGGGACGAAGCGTTGAAACTGCAATCGGCCGACAACGACTTCCATCGCCGCGACCTGTTCGAGGCCATCCAGCGCGGCGACTTTCCCGAATGGGAGCTGGCGGTGCAGCTGTTCACCGAAGAAGAAGCCGACGCCTTCCCGTTCGATCACCTGGATCCGACCAAGATCATTCCCGAATCGCTGGTGCCGTTGCAGGTGATCGGGCGCATGGTGCTGGACCGCTGGCCGGACAACTTCTTCGCCGAGACCGAGCAGGTGGCGTTCTGCCCGGCCAACGTGCCGCCCGGCATCGACTTCAGCAACGACCCGCTGCTGCAGGGCCGCCTGTTTTCTTACCTGGACACCCAGCTGCTGCGCCTGGGCGGCCCGAACTTCCACCAGATCCCGGTGAACGCGCCGAAGTGCCCGTTTGCCAATCATCAGCGCGATGGCCACATGCAGATGCAGGTGCCCAAGGGCCGGGTGGCCTACGACCCCAGCTCGCTGCAGGACGACACCCCGCGCGAGACGCCCACCGGCTTCCGCAGCCACGCCAGCGCCGACGATGGCCGCAAGGGCCGCACCCGCGCAGAGAGTTTCGCCGACCACTACAGCCAGGCCCGCATGTTCTTCCGCAGCCTGGAAAAGCCGGAGCAGGCGCACCTGGCATCGGCGCTGGTCTTCGAGTTGTCCAAGGTGGAAACGCTGAAGGTGCGGGTGCGCACGGTCAGCCACCTGCGCAACATCGATGACACGCTGGCGCAGCGCGTGGCCAATGGCCTGGCCCTGCCTGCACTGCCCGACCCCGCGCCAACCGCTACCCCGGTGCGGGACATGCCGCCGGCCCCGGAAGTGCGCGTGATCGGCCGCAACAAGCCCACCCTGCAGGGTCGCTGCATCGGCATCCTGTTCGACGAAGGCTCCGACGCGCGCGTGATTGCCAGCCTGAGCAAGGCGGCCCGGAAGGCAGGTGCAGACGTGAAACTGGTCGCACCAAAAGTGGGAGGCGCCACGCTCAGTGACGGCAGCGTACAGGCCGCCGATGGGCAACTGGCCGGCACGCCATCGGCCGTGTTCGATGCGGTGGCCGTGGTGCTGAGCGTAGAGGCATCAAAGGCGTTGTCGAAAGAGAGCGCCGCCCTGGAGTTCGTCAGCCAGGCGTGGGCACACCTGAAGGCCATCGCCAGCGACGCGGGCGGCCAGGCGCTGCTGAAGGCGGCGCGGGTCGGCAACGACCCCGGCATCGTCGAAGCAGAAGACGCCAAGGCATTCCTGGCGGCGGCCGCCACCCGCCAGTGGGCGCGTGAGCCCAAGCTGCGCCTGCTGGCCTGACCACAACGACAGGAGAATCGTCATGCCCCGTGGTGACAAATCCGCATACACCGAAAAGCAGAAGCGCCAGGCCGAGCACATCGAGGAAAGCGAACGTGATCGCGGCGCGAGTGAAGGCACCGCCGAGCGCATTGCCTGGGCCACCGTGAACAAGCAGGACGGCGGCGGCAAGCGCGCCGGCAGTGCCCGCAAGGGCGCGAAGAAGGCGACCAGCAAGAAGGCTGCCAAGAAGGCGCCTGCCAGGAAGTCGGCCACAAAGAAGGCCGCAACCAAGACGACGGCGGCGAAGAAGGCACCTGCGAAGAAGGCGGTGGCGAAGAAGGCACCGGCTCGCAAGACCGCGACAAAGAAGGCCGCAAAGAAGACGGCGAAGAAGGCTGCGGCCAAGAAGACGGGTACGGCCGCCTCGCGGAGCGCCGCCGCGAAGAAGGCAGCCGAGACGCGGGCCGCGAAGAAGACCGTGCGCAAGGCGGCGGCGAAGAAGGCTGCGCGTACGCGTGCGCGCGGCTGAAGCGTCGGTCAGGAGGGGAGCGTCCTCATCCATGCAGCAACTTCGGCTGCGGCTGCGTGAGCACGGGCCTGCAGCAGCAGATGGGGCCCTTCCAGCGATACGTGCCGGGCGTCGGGCAACAAGAGCTGCAGCTCGGCCACGCTGGGCGGCCACAACAGGTGGTCCTGTCGTGCATGCAGGCATAGCGTCGGCAGCGTGAGCTTCGGCAACTGCGCGCGGACATCGATCTGCAGTGTCGCCGCAGCGCGCTGCCGCAGCATCGCGGCCGGCGCCGCAGCGATCGCATGTCGCAGCTCGCGAAGGTTCATGCGTGTCCGCCAATGCCCCAGCAGAAGCCGGGCCAGCAACGCCAGCGGCGGCCGTGGCCATGCGGGGGCAAGCAAGCGTGCGCTCGCCGCTGGCAGCGGCACCGGTCGCCGCGCGAAAGTCGTACTCAGTATCAATCCGCGCAATCCCGGCGGTGAAGCCGCCGCCAGTTCGATGGCCAGTGGCCCGGCAAACGATTCAGCCAGCAGCACAAAGGGAGCGATGGGAAGCTGCGGACGCAGGATCGACGCCAACGTAACGTAGTCCTGTGGCCCCTGCATGGGTAGCGGCAGCACCTGCACGGTAACTCCCTGGCCCTGCATCGCCTCCACGAAGCATGTCGACAGCAGGCCGCTGCCATCCAGCCCCGGCAGCATCACGATCGGGAGCATCACGGCGCTCATCACATTGCTCACCTTCCAGGCCCCTTCGCACGATTCCCTGCCCCGCAGCTTCGCTTATCGGCTCGACCCAGGGAAGTGCACGCCGCTGATCGCGGCGCTACCCTGATGGCCCCTGACGGAACAGAGAAGGTGGCATGCGCAAGCCCCGCTGGCTCAGCTTGACCGGCATCGCCCTATGCGCGCTCTATCTCGCGCTGACCGCCTGGCTGGTGTTCGATGCCCGGTCCAACAGCGACCCCAAGAGCGCCTACATCCTCATGCAGCTGCCGGTGATGCTGCAGACCGCAGCACTCAACGCCATCGGCGTAGGAAGCTGGCTTTCCGGAATGACCTGGATGACCGTCTACCTCCTGGTGATTCCCCCCACGCTTGGGGTGCTTTACGTGCTTGGGGCCATGCTCGGCAGCGTCCTGGAGCAATGAGGGCGATCCTCCCTTCTGCCTGAGCGGGCGATGGCAATACGGCCGCTCAAGGCGGCCGTATTCCTGTCACTGCACTGGCAGCCCGCTCAGGCTGCGCGACGGGGCACAGCAGAGACCACCGCGCCTTCCACCTTGAATACCGCCACCGACGTGGTCAGCGCATGCGCCTGTTCTTCCAGCGCGCGGCTCGCGGCAGTGGCTTCTTCCACCAGGGCCGCGTTCTGCTGGGTCACCTGGTCCATCTGCACCACCACCTGGTTGACCTGCTCGATGCCGGCGGCCTGCTCCTTGCTGGCCGCTGCGATGTCGCTCATCAGCTGGGTGGTACGCGAACTGGCCTGGGCCACGCGCGCGATTGCAGCTTCGGATTCAACGGTCACCGCCAGGCCACTCTTCACCTTGGCAGCAGCGTCTTCGATCAGCTCCTTGATTTCCTTGGCGGCGACACCGGCACGCTGCGCGAGCGTACGCACCTCGCTGGCGACCACCGCAAAGCCACGCCCCTGCTCGCCCGCGCGCGCGGCTTCCACTGCAGCGTTCAGTGCGAGGATGTTGGTCTGGAACGCGATGCCGTCGATCACCGTCGAGATTTCCGAAATGCGTGCCGAAGACTGATCGATCTCGCCCATCACCGAGGCCATCTGTGCCATTGCCTGCTCGGTCTCGCGCACAGCGGCACCGGCGGCACGCGCTTCACTGTCGGCCTGCCGCGCCAGTTCGGCGTTCTGGCGTACGGTCGAGGTCAGTTCCTCCATCGACGCGGCGGCCTCCTCCAGGTTGGCCGCCTGCTGTTCGGTGCGGCGCGAGAGGTCGTTGTTACCGGCCGCCAGTTCCTGCGCGGCATTGTTGATGCTGTCGGCGGCGGCCTGGATGCCCTGCACGATGCCGGTCAGCTGCGCGGTGGTGGTATTGGCGTCGTCACGCATGCGGGCGAACACGCCGTCGTACTCGCCATCCATGCGCGCGGTCAGGTCGCCGTGCGAAATCGCGCGCAGCACGTCGGAGACATCGGCGATGCTGGCCTGCGAACTGGCCATCATGCCGTTGAGGTGCTCGACCATTGCCTTGAACTGGAACTGGAACGCAGCCGCATCACCACGCATGCTGAAGTCACCGGCGCGAGCGGCGCGGGCCAGTTCATCAATCTGCGCGTTGATCGCCATCAAGCTCTGCTTCACTGCAGCCAGCGTACGGGTCAGCGTGGCCTTCTCGCCCGGGTAGTCAGGCAGATCACGGCTGAGGTCACCGATGGCGTAGCGCTGCATCACCTCGGCCATCAGCAGTTCCACCTCAACGTGCGATTCGACCAGGCTGTTGGTCGCCTGCACCATGCGGCCGAAATCGCCGGGGAAGGCTCTGGCGTCCATGCGATAGCGGATCGCACCGGCCTCGTGCTGCTCGGCCATCTGCAGCTGCGCGCCGATCGCCGCCTGCACGCTCTGGCGGACGCTGGCCATGGCCTCGCCCAGCTGGGTCAGCTCGTCGCGGCCACCGAGGCGGAACTCCTGGTCCAGCTGGCCCTTGGACAGCCGCTCGGCCAGGTTCACCGCGCGCGCCAGCGGGCCGGTCAGGCTGCGGCCGATCATCACCGAGGCAGCGATGCCCGCCAACAGCGCGACGCCGCCCAGCACCAGCAGCTGCAACAGGCTGCGCTCGCCCAGTCGGATCGCTTCGGCAGCAGCCTTGCGGCTTTCCTTTTCCTCGAAGTCCACGCCGTCCGACAGCGCCTTGTTCCAGCCGTTGGCCGCGTCCTGCACCGGGCCCAGGGTAAGCGCCACGGCACCCGGATAGTCGCCCTTCTCCATCAGCTCGCTGGTCTGCTTGTTGAGCGGGCGTGCGATGGCTCGCTTGGCGGCGATGGTTTCCGCAATGGCTTTGCCTTCGGCATCACCCGGAAGCGCCTGGTAGGCGGACCAGCTGGCCTCGTAGCGCTTGACCAGATCGGCAATGCGCTTCTCGTCGCTGCTGCGGTCGTCACCTTGGCGGATCAGCATCTCGCGGCGCACCACCATCATCTGGT
This sequence comes from Stenotrophomonas sp. YJH_SMC_29, assembly GCF_059371235.1. Lineage (NCBI taxonomy): Bacteria > Pseudomonadati > Pseudomonadota > Gammaproteobacteria > Lysobacterales > Lysobacteraceae > Stenotrophomonas > Stenotrophomonas sp. YJH_SMC_29. Next base: position 574,503 of record NZ_JCAFUK010000001.1, read on the forward strand.
TGTTGGCATCGAGCATCTGCGACAGCAGGCGCACCTTGGCCACGCTGATATCGACCACCTGCTGCATCGCGCGCTTCTGCACGACGCTGGCGGTGGCCCCGGTGGCGACCACGGCGGCAACCAGCAGCAGCAACAGGCCAAAGCCCAGCCCAAGACGCCAGGCAACCCTGACATTCCTCAAGTAGTTCATCGGTACATCCAAAACGGGGGGATGCGCCCTTATCGGCGTGGCCCGAAGCGCCTTGATGGGAGCTGCCACGCTCGTCCGGGTGCGGTTCAGAGAGGTGATGGCGTCAATTCCTGGCGCTAGCGACCCTAAAGTTCCCTTCCATGCTGCCAAGGGTGCCCGCCTACATCGTGGCCCCTTAGAATCGAATCGATCCTTGAAGATGAATGGATACATCTGATGAGCCACGATCTTCCCCACCAGTTGATTATTTTCGGCCCACCGGGAACCAGCAAGAGTTACAAGGCCCGGTATGAGAAGACGCCGATGCTCGGCATTCGCCCGGACGAGGTCATCCCCGTGACGTTCCACGCCGAGTTTGGTTACGGCGATTTCGTCTCCCGCCTGTTGCCACTGTCCGAGGGCAACAAGGTCCATTACCAAGTGCATGCCGGCCCCTTCATCCGCGCGTTGGCACTTGCCCTACACCGTTCAGAGCATGGCACGGCCGATTCGCCGCCTCGCAACGTTGTCCTGCTCATTGACGAAATCAACCGCGGCAACTGCGCGGAAATCTTCGGCGACATCTTCCAGCTGCTGGACCGTGACGATGACGGACAATCCAGCTATTCCGTCTGTGCCTCGAAACTGACGGTGCAGGCGCTGATCAACGAGATCCGCGAACTTGAAGCTCGTGATGACAGAGACTCCTCCACGCTGATCGGTCGTATCGAAGATGAGCGCATGCTGAGGCTTCCGGCGAATCTCTACCTGATCGGGACCATGAACACTGGCGACGAATCGATCTTCTTCATGGACTCTGCATTCAAGCGCCGCTGGAATTTCCAGTTCAGTCCAGCCGAGTTCAATGCAGTTCCCGCTGCGCAGGCCAATACAACGATCGAAGGCCACCCATCGGTTACCTGGAAGATGCTGGTGGATGCTCTCAATGCGATGATCGTCGAGAAATGCACCTCTCCGAATCTCGACGACAAACTGATCGGCCCCTGGTTCATCAAGGCGCGGGCCATCGCTGCAACAACACCACCCGCGACGCTGGAACAGACGCACGCTGCATCGATTGCCGAACTGCGCAAGCTTGCCCCAGGTGCTGCGGAGTACATGCAGGGCGCGGACTACAGCCAGAGGTTCGACGATGCATTCTGCAAGCTCCGGAAATCCTGCAATGCCGAGACCTTGAAGGCAATCGACACACTCTCGGGCTTTGACGAGTCCGCCAAGCGCAAATTGAAGACTATTGCCTTTGCCATCAGCGGCTCATCCCCCTACTACAAGTCAAAGATAAACTTCCAGAAGACCAAGGACGGGATGCTCATTGAGGATTTCGTCGAAGCGCTTGCCGTGACGCAGGAAGTCCATCCCATTGCCCACCATATCGCCGCCAGTGATATCGAGGGAAAGCTATTCCTCTACCTGTGGGACAACGTCTTCGAAAGGGACAAGTCCCCACTTGCAGAATGGCTGCGTATTCCCCCGGAATCACTGAGGACCTTCGGACAGTTTTCCGCCCGACGCGATGACTTCATCCGCAGCTTCACTGTTTCGGAAGATCTGCATGCAGCTGCATGACGTCAGCGTCGTCGCGGCTGGGTCCAGCGCTGTGGGCCTGTTCGTGGAAGATGGGCGCACCGAGCTGCGCGTGCCGCATGGCATGCCGACCTCCACCGCGCCCCGCGACGCATTCCGTCTGCTCTACCTGGCTTTCGCCGCTTTCAGGAATGTCCAATCAGATCTCGGACATGCACCGCAGCAGGACGGCATTGAGGCAGACACGCATGGACGTGGACTTGCAGCGGCCCCCGCTTCGTTCGTCGACGCCATTGCCATCGACTCGCTGTTCAACCATTCCAATCCACTTCGACTGCTTTCACTTCGCTCACAGATGGCGCGGCGGCAGGATGGCAATCTGAAGTACGCTGACCGCCAGCTTCACCATGCATTGTTCAACGACGACGACGCCCCCTTCTTTCCGAAGCTTCCCACCCGGCGAAGCGTATGCGAACGCGGGACCGCCGACATCGTCGGCCTGTATTTTTTTCTCGCTGACGACTTCTATCGCAACCTGCTGCAGATCGATCCCGGCATCATCTGGGGACGCTTCACCATGGATGCCGTACAGCGCGCAACGGACTTCCGCCATCGCCATCTGCGCGAGGGTGACTCGCTGCATGAAGGTGATGCCTGGGCACAGGAGCTGCTGCTGCGGCGACTCCAGCAACTCCTGAGAACGTGCTACCGGCAGGCAACGCTGCGCAGCGCGGAGTTTCTTTCGCTGCATGCAGCACTGGAACGCTACCTTCATCCCGCGCTCGCAGGTAGTGTGCAGCAGGGCCAGGTCTGGGGCATGCGGGATTTCTGGCCTGTCTGGGAATCCATGTGCCTGCATGATGCCCTGCAACAGGCGAGCGACACGCACGGCACATCCGTCGTCACCTGTGACAGTACTTATCTCCCATCCCACCCCATCGCCATCGAGCAACGGGACACCTGGGGACAGCGACAGCATTCAATGTTCGCCCATAACGGACTCTGTCGCCGTCCCGACCTGTTGCTGCAACGCGGCTCCGCGTACACCGTGGTCGATTTCAAGTACTACCCCATCGCACCCGACTGGCATCAGCGAAGCCGTCGCGACGAAGACGAGAAGGCGCCCGCCTTGAAGGAGAAAGCGCAGAAGGATCTGGACAACATTGAGTTGTATGGACTTCTGCTGCACCGTCACCTTGCTGCGGTGGAGCAGGTATCGGCAACGATCACCCTGGAGTTCTGGCTCCCCGGAGGCGAAGTGCAGCGGATTCACATCCGCAGCTCGCCTGCCTGGAACCCACCACTAGAGGTAGTGACTCTTCCTCTGCCGGACATGATCAGGCGCTACGGAGAGCGACATGCCTTCAGCATGCGCGGCAACCACGCGCATGCAGTTGCCAAAGCTGCGTGAAGACACACTGCTCAGGTGTGGGTCAGGCTTTTCACGCGGGCTGCTCGTGCTCCGCTGGCATGGTGGACGGGCATCCCCTTGGAGCCGCCCATGCTTTCAGCCCGCGTCGCTTTGCTGTCCCTCACCTTGCTGGCACCTTATGTCTTTGCGCAGGCTGCGCCTCTTGGCCTTCCCGCCCCGATCGCTGAAAAAGCCGGGCCGGACACGGCAGCACGCTCCGCCCTGCACGCCCAGGTGCTGCTGGATCGCGCGAATTTCTCCCCCGGCCAGATCGACGGCGAAGTGGGCAGCAACCAGCGGCGCGCGGTGTCGGGTTTCCAGGCGGCGCACGGCCTGACCGTCACCGGTGAACTGGACGACGCGACCTGGAAGGCCCTGCAGGCCGATACAGTCACCCCCCTGGCCAGCTACACGCTGACCAGCGAGGATGTCGCCGGGCCGTTCCAGGCGGTGCCGAAGGGCCCCGCCGCACAGGCCAAACTGAAATCGCTGGGCTTCAACAACGTCGAAGAGTCGCTGGGCGAACGCTTCCACGCATCCCCTGAGCTGTTGAAGCTGCTCAATCCGGGCGTGGACCTGAGCAAGGCCGGCAACCGCATCCAGGTGCCCAACATCGCACCATCGGCACTGCCGAAGGCAGCGAAGGTGGTCGTCGACAAATCCGACTCGACCCTGCAATTGCTGGATGCCCAGGGCAAGGTGATCGCGCAGGTGCCTGTCTCATCCGGCAGCCAGCATGATCCGCTGCCGATCGGCGAATGGAAGATCCTGGGCGTTTACCGCGACCCGCCGTTCCACTACAACCCCAAGCTGTTCTGGGATGCGCGCAAGGGCGAAAAGAAGGCGACGCTGCCGCCGGGCCCGAACAATCCGGTCGGCCGGGTCTGGATCGACCTGTCCAAGCCACACTACGGCCTGCATGGCACGCCCGAGCCCGGGCATGTCGGCAAGACCGAGTCACATGGCTGCGTGCGCATGACCAACTGGGATGCACTGCGCGTGGCCGACGCAGTAGACAGCTCGGTACCCGTGCTGATGCAGGAGTGAACCGATGCGCCTTTCTCAGCTGATCGTGCTGGGCGTGCTGCTGGGACTGGGGGCCGGCTGGTGGCTGCACCGCGATGCAGGCGAGCCGGTAGCCGCCTCGCTGCCGGAAGCACAACCGGCAGCTGCTGTGGCGCCGGCGAAGGAATCCGTAGCGCCGCTCGCCACGGCCCCTGTCCCCGCCGCCACCCCACCGTCAGCCGCGCGGTCTGCGGATGCGCCGTCCGGCCTGCTGCTGCCGGTACAGGGCGTCGCGGCCTCGCAGCTGCGCGACACCTTCACCGATGCGCGCAGCGAAGGCCGCGTGCACGATGCCATCGACATCCTGGCCGATGCCGGTACGCCGGTACTCGCGGTGGCTGATGGCACGGTGGAAAAACTGTTCGACAGCAAACGCGGCGGCTTGACGATCTACCAGTTCGAGCCCAGCGGACGCTGGTGCTACTACTACGCGCATCTGCAGCGCTATGCCGACGGCCTGGCGGAAAAGCAGGTGATCAAACGCGGGGAGGTGATCGGCTACGTCGGCAGCACCGGCAACGCCAGTGCCGACGCGCCGCATCTGCATTTCGAGGTGCATGTGCTGGGGCCGGAAAAACAGTGGTGGAAGGGAGAGTCGATCAATCCCTATCCGCTGCTGAAATCGGCGGCACTGATGCCCGGCGCTGCCAGCGCCGCAACGCCAAAGTGATGACAGCCAACGCAGCCCCAGGAATCAGCAGCAACAGCGACGCCCTCTTCCAGAGGAAGAACGGCCACAGCCAGAGGTAATCGAGGTCGGTCAGCTTCAGCAGATCCAGCGGAGGCTGCAGCTCGATGTCTGCCGGTTGCCCCGCCAGCGCCGGGTCCACCTCCAGCACCGTTACCCGCAACCATGAGCGGTCGCGTGGCAATGCGTCGCCGCGGCCGTGAAGTCTCCATGATCGGTGGGCGTATCGATGCGCAGCAGCACCCCTGGGTCCGCCCCTGTAGCGCACGTTGACACCCTGGTCATCGCGTCGCTTTCCCGCTGGCTCCTGCCGCTCAATAACGAAAAAGCCCCGCTTTCGCGGGGCTTTTTGCGGTCACCTATGCCGGAAAGCGCCCGGCGTTACCTCAGGCGAACGGATCCTGCAGCACCATGGTGTGGTCGCGGTCCGGGCCGGTGGAGACGATGCTGATCGGGCAGCCGGCCAGCTCTTCCAGCGAACGCAGGTAGGCGCGTGCGGCCGGCGGCAGGTCGTCCCACTGGGTGATGCCGTGGGTGTTCTCGCTCCAGCCCGGGAACTCCAGGTACACCGGGGTGCATTCTTCCCAGCCCTGCGCGTCCAGCGGCGCGTACTCGGTGCGCTTGCCGTTGTATTCGTAGGCGATGCAGACCTTCAGCTTTTCCATGCCGTCCAGCACGTCCAGCTTGGTGATGCACAGGCCGCTGATGCCGTTGATGGCCACCGCACGCTTCAGCGCGACGATATCCATCCAGCCGCAACGACGCGGACGGCCGGTCGACGCACCGTACTCGGCGCCGCGGTCACGGATGCCCTGGCCGATTTCGTCGTCCAGCTCGGTCGGGAACGGGCCGCCGCCGACGCGGGTGGCGTAGGCCTTGGCGATGCCCAGCACGTAGTCGATCGAATCAGCACCGACGCCGGAACCGGCCAGCGCACCACCGACGGTGGTGTTGGAGCTGGTGACGTACGGGTAGGTGCCGTGGTCGATATCCAGCAGCGCACCCTGCGCACCTTCGAACAGCACGCGCTTACCCTGCTTGCGCAGGTCGTGCAGGATGCCGGCCACGTCGGACTTCATCGGCTGCACGTATTCGCCGAAGGCCAGTGCTTCGTCGAAGGTCTTCTGGAAATCGACCGCATCGGTATTCAGATACTTGGTCAACACGAAGTTGTGGTAATCCAGCGCGGTGCGCAGCAGTTCTTCCAGCTGCTTGGGGTAATGCAGGTCGGCGATGCGGATGCCGCGACGTGCCACCTTGTCTTCGTAGGCCGGGCCGATGCCGCGCCCGGTGGTGCCGATCGCCTTGCCACCGGCGGCGCGCTCGCGCGCCTGGTCCAGGGCGATGTGGTACGGCATGATCAGCGGCGCGGCCGGGGAGATCTTCAGGCGCGAACGCACTTCCACACCGGAGGCTTCCAGCTCGGCGATTTCCTTCTGCAGCGCAGCCGGCGAGATCACCACGCCGTTGCCGATCAGGCACAGCGCGTCGTCACGCAGGATGCCCGACGGGATCAGGTGCAGGACGGTCTTCTTGCCGTTGATGACCAGGGTGTGGCCGGCGTTGTGGCCGCCCTGGAAGCGCACGACGGCGCCGATTTCCTCAGTGAGCAGATCGACGATCTTGCCCTTGCCTTCATCGCCCCACTGGGCACCCAACACTACGACAGACTGACCCATGACGGGCTCCTCGATTTGTTGCGGCCATCGGGGCCGCGGACGGGTAAACCGTGGCGGGGCTGGCCAGCACCTGGAGGGCGGCTCCAAACGGGGAGCGGCCGGCGATGGAAGGCCCAGACACGGAAAAAGCCGAACGGGGAGGCCCGTCCGGCTTTTGTGCATTATCCGGGTTTCCGGGGTCCGCTGCCACCTTTCCGACGGACGGCTTCACCGGCCGGTCAGCCGCCCCGCCCGGTCGTGCCGGCCGCTCAGGCCCCACCCGGTAGTGCCGGCCGCTGGCCGGCAATCCCGGGATGCCGGCCAGCGGCCGGCACTACCCTGCTAGTGGCGCGCCCACCACAGCAGGCTCAGGCCGGCCAGCAGCACCAGCCCCCCGAAGCTGCGCAGGGCCGGGCTGGGCAGGTCCAGCAGGCGTTCGGCCATGCGCTTCCAGGCAAACGGCGCAACGAACAGGAACAGGCCTTCCAGCACCGCCACCAGGCAGACGGCGGCGAACAGATCTTTCATGGGGGAACTCCGGAAAAAGCACGGGGCCCGGCAGTTGGCCGGGCCCCGTGGGGTAATGCCCTGCGACCTCAGCGGTCGTTCTTCAGGTATTGCAGGAACGGGTCGTTCTTGTCGAGCACGATCACGCCGTTGCCGTCGGTCATGGAGCCGCGGTACGCCTCCAGGCTGCGGTAGAACGCGTAGAACGACGGATCAGCCGAACCGGCCTTGCCGTAGATGCGGGTGGCTTCCGCGTCACCTTCACCGCGCAGGCGCTGTGCATCGCGCTCGGCCTCGGCGATCAGCACGGTGCTGTCACGGTCGGCCTGGGCGCGGATGGTCAGCGACTGCTCCTCGCCTTCCGCGCGCAGCTTGGCCGCTTCCTGCTTGCGCTGGGCACGCATGCGCTCGTACACATCGTTGATGACCTGGCTGTCGGTCGGCAGGTCCACCTGCTTGATGCGCAGGTCGATCATCTGCATGCCCAGGCCCGCCACGGCCTCGTTGATCCCCTTCAACTGCTCGGCGATCAGCTCGCTGCGGTCGCCGGACACCAGCTGCTGCAGGGTGCGCGAGTTGATCTGGTTGCGCAGCGAATCGGTGATGATCGGCGCCAGGCGGGCGTTGGCCACGCGCGGGTCGCCGCCGGTGGCGCGGAAGTAGTCACCTACGTTGGAGATGTAGCCGATGGCGAAGAAGTCGACGCTGACGTCCTTCTGCTCGGCGGTGAAGTAGCGTGCCGGCGCGGTGTCGAGCACCTGGAAGCGGCGGTCGAAGACCTTCACCGTTTCCACCACCGGCACCTTGAAGTGCAGGCCCGGCTTGATGTCCGAACGCACCACCTTGCCCAGGTTCAGCACCATGGCGGTCTGGTCCTCGCGGACCACGTACACCGAGCCGAGCAGGCCCAGCACCACCGCCACGATCACGGCGATCCAGATTGGACTCTTCATCGGCTGCCCTCCTCACGGCCGCTCGGTCGCCCGGTCGGGCGGCCCACCGGCCGGCCCGGATCACGGGAAGCTTCCACCGCTGCACCAGGCAGCGACGGCATGACCACGTCCGGGTTGGCCACGGCGGCCGGAGCCGACGTGCTCGGACGGGTATCGCCGGTCATCGGCACGTAGATCAGCTGGCGTCCATCACCACCGATCACCTTGCGGTTCTCGCTCAGCACCTGCTGCACCGTCTCCAGCCACAGGCGCTTGCGGGTCACTTCCGGCGCGTCCTTGTACTGGGCCTGCAACAGGCTGAAGCGCTGCGCGTCACCCTCGGCCTTGGAAACCACGGCCTGCTTGTAGCCTTCGGCGGTGGTACGGGCGCGCGAGGCCTGGCCACGGGCCTCCGGCACGACCTTGGCGGCGTACGCCTGGGCTTCGTTGATCAGGCGCTCCTTGACCTGCTGGGCACCGTTGACCTCGTCGAAGGCCGGCTTCACTTCTTCCGGCGGACGGGCGTCCTGCAGGGTCAGGCCGGTCACGGTCAGGCCGGTCTTGAATGCCTTCAGCAGCGCCTGCAGGCGCTCCTCGGCGGCCACGGCCAGCGGGCCACGGTTGTTCAGCACGGCATTGAGGTCGGCGCGGCCGACTTCCTCGCGTACCGCGCTCTGCGCCGACTGCTCCAGTACCTGGTTGGCATCGACGGTGCCGAACAGGTACTGCTGCGGATCGTCGATGCGGTACTGGACGTTCAGCGACACGTTGACGATGTTCTCGTCGCGGGTCAGCACCGGCACCTGGATCGAGAACGTCTTGATCTCGGTGGCGTTGACCTTGGTGACCGATTCGATCGGCCACGGCAGCTTGAAGTTCGGGCCGGGCTGCAGGATGCGCGAGAACTGGCCGAAGCGCAGCACCACGCCGCGCTGCTGTTCGCCGATCAGCTGGAAGCTGGAGAACAGCACCAGCAGCACCACGGCGGCCACCACCCAACGCACGATGCCGCCGTCGAACAGGTCCTTCAGCGGCCCGGGCAGTCCGCCCCAGCCACCACCATTGCCACCGCCGCGCGACCCGAACGGCCCGCGTCGATTGTCCTCGGGGCCTTGTCCGCCCTTGTTGCCGCCGGGTGTATTCCAGGCCATGCACGCTCCATCAAGATGTGGGCTGCGGCGCGGGCCCTTCCCGCGGCGCCAGCCGTGAAACCATCACCGATCATACAAGATGGGGCGGATCGGCAGGATCGAAAGGGGGCCGACGGGGTAAGGTGGCGTTTTCCTCGAAGTCAGGCAACGCCGATGGCCCCCACCACCCCGTTCACCGCCTTCCGCATCGAAAACGACGACGCCGGCTACCGCAGCGGCCTGGCCCAGCTCGGGATCGACGACCTCAATCCCGGGCAGGTGCTGATCCGCGCCCAGTGGTCTTCGGTCAACTACAAGGATGCCCTGGCCGGCACCGGCAAAGGGAAGATCCTGCGCCGCTTCCCGCTGGTGGGGGGTATCGATGTGGCCGGCACGGTGGTTGCCAGCACCGATCCGGACTGGCGTGAAGGCGATGCCGTGCTGGCCACCGGCTGCGGCCTCAGCGAGACCCGCGACGGCGGCTACAGCCAGTATGTGCGGCTGGAGTCGCGTGCAGTGATCGCGCAGCCGGCCGGGCTGAGCGCGCGCGAGGCGATGGTACTGGGCACCGCTGGATTCACTGCGGCGCTGGCCCTGCTGCGCATGCAGGACAACCGGCAGACCCCGGCGCTTGGTCCGCTGGCGGTCACCGGCGCCAGCGGCGGTGTCGGTGCGCTGGCCCTGTCGATCTTCAGCCGTGCCGGTTACACGGTGCATGCGGTCAGCGGCAAACCGGACCAGGCCGACTTCCTGCGCAGCATCGGCGCCACCGAAGTACTGCCGCGCGAAGCGCTGGCCGATACCGCTGCGCTGCAATCGGCGCGCTTCGGCGGGGGCCTGGACAATGCGGGCGGTGCGATGCTGGCCGGCCTGCTGGCGCAGACGGTGCCCTATGGCAGCGTGGTCAGTGCGGGCCTGGCGGCCAGCCCGGCGCTGGACATGACGGTGATGCCGTTCATCCTGCGCGGCGTATCGCTGCTGGGCGTGGCCTCGGCCAATGCACCGCGCAACCTGCGCGAGGACGTGTGGGCGCGGCTGGGAGACGAGTGGAAACCGCAGCACCTGGACCGCATCTGCACCGCCGAGGTGGGCCTGGATGGCCTGCCGGCGGTGTTCGAGCGGATGCTGTCCGGTGGTTCGCTGGGGCGCACCGTAGTGCGGATCGACTGAACGTCGCAGGCAGGCGACGGACGGCAATCGCGCCCCTCCCGCCGGTAAGGTGCCCGCACTACACTGCGGGCATTACATGGGGAACAACATGGCACGCATTCTGATCGTCGACGACTCACCGTCGCAGCTGTTGGGGATACAGCGCATCGTCGAGAAGCTCGGGCACCAGATCCTGACCGCCACCGATGGCGCCGCAGGGGTCGAAACCGCCAAGGCCGAACTGCCCGACCTGGTCCTGATGGACGTGGTGATGCCCAACCTCAATGGTTTCCAGGCCACCCGCACCCTCGCCCGCGACGAGGCGACCCGGCATATCCCGGTGATCCTGGTGACCACCAAGGACCAGGACACCGATCGCATGTGGGGCATGCGCCAGGGCGCCAAGGCCTACATCACCAAGCCGTTCTCGGAAGACGAGCTGTCCGAGGTGCTGGAGCGCGTGTTCGCCGGGCAGGGCTGAACGCGCGGTGGTGCCGGCCGCTGGCCGGCAACCATGCATCGCCGTCCAGGGCAATGAAGTTGCCGGCCAGCGGCCGGCACTACCTTCAAATGGCCTCGCCGAAGGCCTTGGCCAGATTGCGGTAGGCCTTCTTCTGCGCCTCGTCGGTCGCGGCCGGCGCCACGATCTCGATTTCGACGATCTGGTCGCCCTCCGGGTTGCCCGGCAGGCCACGCCCGCGCAGGCGCAGCTTGCGGCCGGCATCCGAATCGGCCGGGATCTTCAGTTCCACCGCGCCGCCCAGGGTCGGCACGCTGATGCTGGTGCCCAGCGCGGCCTGCCACGGCGTGAGCGGCAGCGTATAGAGGATGTTGCGGCCGTCGACTTCGAACTGCGGGTGCGCGGCGTACTCCACCTCCAGCAGAAGGTTGCCGCCATGGTTGCCCTGTCCGGCCAGGCGGATCACCTGGCCCGGGCGGATGCCCTTGGGCACGCGCACATCCAGCTGCTTGCCGTTGACGGTGATGCGCAGGCTGTCGCCGCTGTAGGCCGCTTCCAGCGGCACCGACAGCTTGGCGCGGGTGTCGCGGTTGGGCGCGTGGCCCTGGCTGCTGAAGCCCGGGCCCGCGCCGGCACCGCCGCGCTGGCGCGCGAACAGGCTTTCGAAGAAGTCGCTGAAGCCGCCGTTGGCGCCACCGCCACCGAACACTTCCTCGAAATTGAAGCCTCCGGCACCGCCGTAGTTCGGCGGCACGTTGAACTCCTCGCCCGGGCGATAGCCCTGTGCGCGCAGCTGGTCGTAGGCCGCGCGCTTTTCCGGATCGCGCAGTGCCTCATAGGCCTCGTTGACCGCCTTGAACTTGTCCTCGGCCCCGGCCTCCTTGCTGACGTCCGGGTGGTACTTGCGTGCCAGCCGGCGGTAGGCGGTCTTGATCTCCGCCTCGCCCGCGCTCGGTTCCACCCCCAGGGTGGCGTAGTAATCCTTGAATTCCATCCAGCTACCTCGATTCGCTTCGGCCGCGCCGGTGGCGCCGCCCCGGGTTCATTCTACGCGCCGGCGATGCTACGCCGCCCCTCGTGCGGCCCCGGTGAGGCCGACTGATCCTGCGCAATGCCGCTGCCCTGCCGATGCACCACGCTAGGGCTGGAAGCCCCCGCCACGAGGCCTGAAGATGGGGCCTGCACACCGGGTTTCCAATGTCTTGACGCCCCTGTCCCATCCGGCCCACTAGCCTGCCCCCAGCAAGGAGTTCACCATGACCATCCACGTCGGCGACCGCATTCCGGAAGTGACCCTCAAGCGCATCCGCGAGGGCATCGAAACGCTTGATACGCATTCGCTGTTCGACGCCCGCAAGGTCGTGCTGTTTGCGGTGCCCGGCGCGTTCACGCCCACCTGCTCGGCCCGCCACCTGCCCGGCTACGTCGAAAAATTCGAGGCCTTCCGCCAGCGCGGCATCGATGTCTACTGCATGGCGGTCAACGACCCATTCGTGATGAAAGCCTGGGCAGCCGACCAGAAGGTGCCCGACGGCCTGCTGATGCTGTCCGACGGCAATGCCGAGCTGACCCGCGCATTGGGCCTGGAGCTCGATGCCAGCGCCTCGGGCATGGGCATCCGCTCGCGGCGCTTCGCGCTGTACGTGGTCGATGGCGTGGTGCGCGCCGCCTGGATCGAACAGCCCGGCCAGTTCGAGATGTCGTCCGCCGAATACGTACTTGAACACCTGCCCACCTGACCCCCCATTGCAAAAGGAAACGGCCAGCCATGTCCAGCAAGCCAGCCAAAGCCAGCAAGCCCGCCGCCGGGATTCCCGGCATCAGTGACCGCCAGACCCTGCGCGAGCGTGCTCGGCACAACATCGAAGACGGCGCGATCACCGACAGCTACAGCGCCGACCGCAAGGTCGTGATCAAGCTGCTCAACGATGCCCTGGCCACCGAGTACGTGTGCGTGCTGCGCTACTACCGGCACTATTTCATGGCCAAGGGCATGCTGGCCGACGCGGTCAAGGCCGAGTTCCTGGAGCATGCGCAGCAGGAGCAGGCGCACGCCGGCAAGCTGGCCGAGCGCATCGTGCAGCTTGGCGGCGAGCCGGACTTCAACCCGGACACGCTGACCGCGCGCTCGCACGCCGAGTACAAGGAAGGCAGCGACCTGCGCGACATGGTGCGCGAGAACCTGGTCGCCGAGCGGATCGCCATCGACAGCTACCGCGAGATGATCAACTTCATCGGCGACCGCGATACCACCACCAAGCGCATCCTTGAAGAGATCCTGGCGCAGGAGGAAGAACACGCCGACGAGTTCGCCGACCTGCTGGAAGGGTGGATCGGGGAATAGCGGCGCGGCGCTCCCTGTAGAGCCGAGCCCATGCCCGGCTGCACAACGGCGTGGCCGGCCCCGACCAGGGCCGGCACCTACCGGAGGACGTTGAACCTGACCTGCGTCCACGCGCCGTCGGCCGCCAGCGCGGTCAGGGTATGTGCGCCCGGCTCGGCGAACTCGCGCTGCATCAACTGCGCGCCGTGGGTCTGCGCGATCCAGCGGCCATCCAGCAACCAGTCCACGGCCTGCTCGCTGCCCAGCGCGCGCAGCTGCAGGCGCACCCCGTGTTCGGCATTCGGCGCGCGCGCCAGCGTCGCGCCGTCATTGAGCCCGTCCACGTGCAGCGCCACGCTGGCCTCGCGGCCGTCGTCGCGGCAGTCCGGTGACAGCGCTGGCAGCTGTGACGCCTCGCGCGTGGCCCTGGACAACCACGGCGAGAGCAGTGCCGGCCAGCGTGCAATCTCGCGCGCCACTTCCTCATGCGGAAGACGGCAGTCAGCGGACACGCGCAGGCCGGTCCGCACATCGGCCAGGTAGCGCTGCCGGCCCGGTTGCCACCGCCGCGCCTCGCGCTCGGGGAAGGTCGGCGGTGCTGCGCCTTCCAGCAGATAGGCCGACATCCGCCGCTGGCAGAGTGCCGCCGGCAGGCCCTCGGCACGTTCGCCGGTGGGCCAGCAGACATCCTCCTGGCTGACGCTGGCCGGCATCGGCGCGGCCGCCGAGTCACCCCGCTGGCGCGGCAGGCTGTCCACCACTTCGAACATCAGCGGCAGCGCGGTGACCGCGCCATACTGGCCCGGCAAGGGTGTGCCGTCCGGCCGGCCCACCCACACGCCCACGGTGTAGTGGCGGGTGCTGCCGATCGCCCACGCATCGCGATAGCCATAGCTGGTACCGGTCTTCCAGGCCACGCGCGGGCGGCCACCGACATCGAACGTCCCTGCGCTGTACCCCGGGCGCGGGTTCGATTCCAGCATCTCGCGCACGATCCAGCTGGCACCCGGCGAGGCCAGGCGCCGCTCGATCATCGGCTCGTCGTCGGTGTAACGCACGCGGCCGGCAATGCCGTTGCGGTTGAGCGCGGCGAACGCGCCGACCAGGTCTTCCAGGCGTGCGCCGGTTCCGCCCAGGATCAGCGACAGATTGGGCGTGCTGCCTGGCGGGAAGCGCAGCTGGATGCCCGCGTGCGACAGGCGTGCGGCGAAGCGCGCGGCGCCGACCCGCTGCAGCAGGTCAACCGAGGGCACGTTCAGTGACAACCGCAACGCGCTGGACGCGCCGATCGGCCCATTGAAGGCCATGTCGAAGTTGCCGGGGCGATAGCTGCCGAAACTCTGCGGCGCGTCGACCAGCAGGCTTTCCGAATGGATCAGGCCATCGTCCAGCGCCATGGCATACAGGAACGGCTTGAGCGTCGAGCCCGGCGACCGCCAGGCCTGCACCATGTCCACGTGGCCCAGCCGCTGGCGGTCACCGAACGCCAGCGTGCCGACATAGGCACGCGCCTGCAGGGTCTGGTTGTCGACCACCAGCAGGGCCGCCGAGGTACGTTCGGGCAGCGTCGAGAAATAGCTGGCCACGCGCTCTTCCAGCGTGCGCTGCAAGCCGACGTCGATGCTGCTCTGGATGCGTGCCTGGCCTGGATGGGCCGAGTGCAGGCGCTGTGCCAGCAACGCGGCATGCAGCGGCGGCCGCAGCGAGCGTGCGACCACGTTCTCGATGCGCGCATCTTCCACGTCTTCCGCCGTCCACGCGCCCAGTTCGGCCATGCGGGACAGCACCTTGTCGCGCGCCTTCTGCGCTGCTTCCGGGTGGCGGTCCGGGCGCAGCCGGCTCGGCGCCTGCGGCAGCACTGCCAGCAACGCGGCCTCGGCATGTGACAGCTGCGCCGCCGGCTTGCCCAGGTAGGCCCAGCTGGCGGCCTCCACACCCTCGATGGTGCCGCCGTAGGGCGCGCGCTCCAGATACAGGGCCAGGATCTGCGGCTTGCTCAGGTGCACTTCCAGCTGCACCGCGCGCAGCATCTGCTTGAGCTTGCCCCACGGCGTGCGTGAGTGCGGGTCGAGGATGCGTGCCACCTGCATGGTCAGGGTCGAGCCACCGGAAACGATGCGGCCCCCACGCAGCAGCTGGCCGCCGGCACGCACGATCGCCACCGGGTTGATGCCCGGATGGCGCCAGAACCAGCGGTCTTCGTAGGTCAGCAACGCCTGCAGGTACAGCGGCGAAACGCTGTCGATCGAGGCCGGATAGCGCCACACGCCCTCGGCATCGGCGAACGCACGCAGTGGCGTGCCGTCGGCAGCCACCACCAGGGTGCTGGTATCGCGCTGTTTCGGCAGCGGCGGTGGGAAGGCGAAATCCAGCACCAGCAGCAGCGCCAGCGTGGCGGCCGTGCCCCAGCGCAGCCATGGCCACAGCGGCCGCAACCAGCGGCACAGCGCCGCCAGCCGGGTCGTCATCGTGTTCTTCATTGCAGGTTGCCAGCAGGACGGGCCGCGCCGCCGCGGCCCGTCCGCGCGGTCACGGCTGTACCACCGTGATCGTGGTCGGGTTGCTGCGGCCCACCCCACGCAGCTGCGGCCGGTACATGTCCTCCACCAGCGGCGGCGGCACCGAGTAGGTTCCCGGCGTCACCGCGCGTACCAGGTAGAACACGTTGGCCTTGCTGCCACGCGAGAGCTTCAGCGCGGCCACATAGCGGTCATCGCGGAACTCCTCGTGCTTGGTGTCGGCGGCCCCACCACGGTCGCTGATGGTGATGCCATCGACCACCACGTCGGCCCACTGCTTGGCGTCGCCCAGGTTGAAGTTCTCGATTTCCAGGCCCGCCGGCAGCAGGTCGGTCAGCAGCGCATCGGGCATCGTGGTGTCGGCAGTCACCGTGACGCGCACGATCAGCGCTTCGCCTTCCTTCAGCGGCCGCGGCGACCACGGCTTGCCATCGGTGCCGTAGTAGCTGCGCTCGACGCCAAGCACGCTGTTGTCCGGTGCGGGTGCGCTGCGCGGAATGCCGGCCACATCGATGCTGGCGAACATCGGCGGCTGGCCCTGCGGGGTGAAGCGCACGCCGCTGGCCAGTTCGCTGGCGCTGAAGTTGCGGCCGAACAGCTTGCGCTCGCCGATGGCTTCGGTGTTGCCACCGATCACCAGCTCACCGGCCACCAGCGCCTTCTGGTTGGCGGCGAGCGCCTTGCCGAGACGTGCAATCGCCACCTGTTCCTGCGTGCTCAGCCACATCCAGCCGGCGTTGCGGCGCGCATCCAGGCCACGGCCAAGATCGACCGCACGCGCATCCCAGGCCGGCTTGGCCAGCTTGTTTTCATGGGTCAGCGCGATCATCAGCGCGTCATCGCGGATGGCACTGCCGTAGTCGCCGAAGTACGACGGGCGCTCGCTGCTGGACTTGGCGAAGGCCGCCGCCAGCGCGGCCTGGCCACGCTTGGCATCACCCTGCAGCGACAGCGCCACGCCCAGGTGGACCAGCGACAGGCCGCCGACCGCCTTGCTGCGCTCGTTGTCGTACAGCGTGCGCAGGGTACCCAGCGGCGCACGGTTGACCCGGGCCAGCACGTAGCCCGAATACGCCTGGTTGGCGAACTTCAGCTTCTCTCGGTCGTCCTGGCCATAGAACTGGTTGCCACCGGACAGCATATCCTCGCTGAGCCGGTTGAGCGCCTTCTGCAGCACGTTGTCGGGCACCGCGAAACCGGCATCCTTGGCGTCGAGCAGGAACTCGGTGATGTACGGGGTCAGCCACGGGTTCACGTAGCCGTCGTCACCCCACATCGAGAAGTTGCCATTGGCCACCTGCATCGACGCCAGGCGACCGAACGCACCCTCCATGCGCTCGCGGCGGGTCTTGGCATCCAGCCCGTCGGCGCCGAGCATCGACGAGGTGGCCTGGTCCAGGATCAGCGCGGCATAGCCCTTGCTGGTGGTCTGCTCGGCACAGCCATACGGGTAGTTCAGCGCGCCCTGCAGCGCGCTGGCGAACGGGATCGGCGGCAGCGGGCTGACCAGCAGGCGCGCATTCACCGATTCGGCCATCAGGCCATCGGTCAGGCTGTTGTCGAGGCTGACCGCGGCCAGCGGATCCAGCGTACGCACCTGCGAACGCAGCACCTGCGGCCAGGCCGCACGCACCGGCAGGTCGTAGCGGCGATCGGCCTTGAAGCCGTTGCCGTCCACCCGCACCCGCACCTTGGCCACGCTGTGGCCCTCGCGTGCCGACAACGGGAAGCTCAGCGTGGTCTTGGCATCGGCATTCAACTGCACGCTGCGGCTGCCCTCGCCCAGGTTCAGCGGACCTTCGGTATCCACCTTCACGTTGAACTGGCCCGGCTTGCCGGTGAAGTTCTGCACATCCAGGGTCACGGTGCTGCGGTCACCCGGGGCGAGCACCCGCGGCATGCTGGCCTCGGCCAGGATCGGCGCGCGCACCACGGTCTCCACGTCGCGCTTGCCGTACTGGTCATCGCTGTAGACCAGTGCCGACACGCGCAGGGTGCCGTTGAAGTCCGGCACCTTCAGGCGGATGCGGGCATTGCCCTTGGCATCCAGCTGCACCGGGCCGGAGAACAGGTCCACGGTCTGTACGCGCGCGGTCGGACGCTTGGCCTGCGGCAGCGCCTGCAAGGCCATGTCGCCGCCGAACTTGAGCTTGCCACTGCCGCCGTCGAAGCTCTCGATCACCCGGCTGTAGATGTCATAGGCGTCGATGCCGAGACGGCGCTGGGCAAAGAAATGCGCGCCGGCGTCGGGCACCGGGAAGCGGGTGATGTTGAGGATGCCCACGTCCACCGCCGAGACGGTGACGTGCGCCATCTTGCCGGCCAGCTGCGGCGCGCTGACCGTCACCGGCAGGTCCTGCTCCGGGCGCATCTGCTTGGGCGCGACCAGGCCGACGGCCACGGTGCGGCCCTTGCGGTCCATCGGCACGTGCACCACGCCCACGGCACGGGCCGGGGTGATCTTGCTCGGCGCACTGCCGCCACGGAACACCAGCGCGGTGATGTAGACGTCGTGCCGCTCCCAGTCGGCGGTGACCGGGATCTTGAAGGTCGAACCCGGCTTGGCGTCGATGTCCTGCACGTACAGCATGCGGTCGGTCTCGACCATCAGGATGCCCTTGCCGGCGTGCGGCGGGGTCACCGTCACTTCCAGGGTGTCCCCGGCCTTATAGCCGGTCTTGTCCAGGCCCAGCTTGATCTTGTCCGGGCGCGCGTCCAGGCCACGGTTGTCATCGCCCCAGCTCCAGCCGGCGCGGAACGGGTAGCGGCTGGTCAGGCCGGTGGACGGATCGAACACGTCCACCCGGTACTCGCCCCACTCCACCGGGAAATCGAAGGCGACCGCACTGCTGCCGGCATCGACGGTACGGGTTTCCTTGTTCTCGAAACGGCGGGTGAAATCGTAATCCCAGCGGTTGTCGTTGAAGGTCCAGTGGTAGTCGCGCAGTTCCCGCACCAGGGTGATCTTCAGGCCCTTGGCTGGCTGCGGTGTGCCGGCGGCATCCACGCGCATCAGTTCGAAGCGTGCGTTGCCGTTGGAATCAGCACCATCGTCGGGGTTGAACAGCGGGCGCACGCCGACCAGCGCGTTGGCCGGCCACATCACCCGCTTCAGGGTACGGGTGACCGTGCGCCCTCCTGTTTCATACAGGCTGCCGGACAGCACCACGGCGATCGGTGCCTTGGCCTTGGCCGCCTCTTCCGGCAGCGCCACATCCTCACGCAGCTGGCCGTTGGCCGGCAGCGTGGTATCGATCACGTCCTTGGCCTCGCGCGGCAGCTGCAGGGTCGGGTCACCGAAGAAATAGCCCGGCAGGCCCTCCACCGGCTGCTGTTCGGCGGCCACCGCCATGCGCGCGGTAAAGCGGTTGCCGTCGGCCGGCGCACCGTACAGATAGGCGCCGTTGGCCTGCAGGCGCAGGTCCTCGCCCGGCTTCAGCGTCTTCTGCGCGCTGTCCAGGTCCAGCTTCATGCGCTCGGGCAGGAACTCCTCGATGCGCAGGGTCATGCCCTGGATCGCTTCCTTGCTGGCCGGGTCGGTGCGGAACTCGACCTGCCAGCGCCCGGTCGGCGCCTCGGCCGGGATGACCTGCTCGAAACTGATGTAGCCCTGCTCGCCCGGCTGCAGGCGGGTCTCGCGGAAGGTCTTGCCGTCGGGCTGCTTCAGGCGCAGGAACACCGGCTGCGCCTTGACCGGCTTGCCGTCGTTGTCGCGCAACAGCGCGGACAGGCGCACGGTCTCGCCCGGGCGGTACAGGTCGCGGCCGGACCAGGCGTAGACGTCGAACCAGGCGTTGTCACGACCGGCCACGGCGAACTCACTCAGGTCCAGCGCCGGCTGGTTGAACGGCAGAAAGCTGGTGTCCTTGCCGCTGCTGGCGACCAGCACGTGGGTGGCATCCAGGGTGTAGTTCAGCAGCGCATTGCCATTGCCGTCGGTGCTGCCCTTCAGCACCACCTCGCCCTTGGCGTCGAGCACGCGCAGGTCGATGCCCTTCAGCGGCGCGCCGTCCTTCAGGCCGGCGGTGTGCACGAACAGCTTGTCCTTGTAGGCACGGGTATGCAGGCCGATGTCGCTGACCGAGAAGAACGCGGTATCGAACTCGCCTTCGTAGTCACCGGTGCGCTTGAGCAGGGCGAAGTACAGGCCCGGCTCCTGCAGTTCCTTGATGTCCTGGGTCGGCAGGTAGGTCAGCACCCGCTCGTTCTTCTTGCCGCCCAGGATGAAGCGGTTGACGTAGACCGGCTCGGCCAGCTTGTTGATCGGGCTGCGCTCGTAGTCGCTGCTCAGCTCCCAGCTGCCGCGGCGACCGCCGCGCTGGTACTGGCTGAAGAAGGTCGGCAGGTCCTTCTCGCGCACGCGCAGGAACTCGACGTCGACCTCCGGCACGTTCACCGAAACCACCGGCAGGCCACGGCTATCCTTGGCCGGCAGCACGCTGCCCTGCGAGGCGAAGCCGACCACCGGCTTCAGCTCGCCGCTGAACACCTTCTGCTTCAGTTCCTTGCCCAGCCGGCTGCCGTCGGCGGCCAGCAGGTCCGGCGACACCACCAGGCTGAACTCCTTGCCGGCCTCGACGAACGGGTAGCGCAGGGTCAGGCCGTCATCGGACAGGGTCCAGCTGCTGTCGTCGGTGCCGACCTTCTCCTCGAAGCGCACCAGCGTGTCGAAATCCTGGGTGCCGACCAGGGGGCGCGAGAACTCCAGCGCCAGCGACAGGCCGTCATTCTTCTGGTCCGGGTAGGCGCGCAGCAGGGTGAACTCCTTCACCTGCTCGGCCTTGGTGGTGATGGCCTCGCCACTGGCCTTGGGCAGCTGCCCGCTGTCATTGCGACAGCCGGCCAGGCCCAGCAACAGGCCTCCTGCCAGTACGGCCGCCGCCCATCCCCACCGCTTCCGCCGTGCCGGACCGCTCATGTCGTCACTCCTTGATCGAGGCGGCCATTATAGGCAGGCCACGTCAAGGTGTTGACGCGAATTCGGCAATCGCCCCGGTGCGGGAAGTGCCGGCGCCGGCCGGCAACCGGCATGGCAGGTTGGATGGAATTGCCGGCCAGCGGCCGGCACTACCGATCGCCCTACCCCGGCAGGTACAGGTCCACGTAGTCGGGCACCGGCATTGCCGCCAGGGCCACCGGGTCCAGCGATGCGGCCAGGATGCGCTGTTGCTGGACGGTCGGGAAGCGATGGGCCAGGTGACGGCGGAACTTGTCCATCAGCAGCGGGATTCCCTCCTGGCGGCGACGCGCGTGGCCGAGCGGGTATTCCACCAGCACCTCCGGCAATGCGGTGCCATCGATGAAGCGCACTGTCAGGCCGTTGGCGATGCTGCGCTTGCCCGGGTCCAGGTAATCGGCGCTGAGCTGCGGGTCCTCATGGCAGGCCATCTTTGCGCGCAGCGCGTCGATGCGCGGGTCGGCCGCGACGTCATCCTCGTAGTCCTCGGCCACAAGCCGCCCGTGCAGCAGTGCGATGGCGACCATGTACTGCACGCAGTGGTCGCGGTCGGCCGGATTATGCAGCGGTCCCTGCTTGTCGATGATGCGGATGCAGGCTTCCTGGGTCCGGATGGCGATATGCGCGATGTCCTCGACCCGTCGCCCCATCGCGCGCAGCTGCTGGTGCAGCGTGATCGCCGCCTCCACCGCCGTCTGGCCGTGGAACTCGGCCGGGTAGCTGATCTTGAACAGCACGTTCTCCATCACATAGCTGCCCAGCGGTCGCCCCAGCGTCAGGGCCCTGCCGTGCATCGATACCGCTTCAAAGCCCCAGGTCGGCGCACTCAGCACGCTGGGGTAACCCATCTCGCCGCTGGCCGCCATCAGCGCCAGTCGCACGCCACGACTGGTCGCGTCGCCGGCCGCCCAGCTCTTGCGCGAGCCGGTGTTGGGCGCATGCCGGTAGGTGCGCAGCGCCTGGCCATCCACCCAGGCCAGCGACAGTGCATTGAGCATGTGTTCGCGGTCGAGCCCAAGCAACTGCGCGACCACCGCGGTGGTGGCGACCTTGACCAGCACCACGTGGTCCAGCCCGACGCGGTTGAAGGAATTCTGCAGGGCCAGCACGCCCTGGATCTCGTGCGCCTTGATCATCGCCAACAGCACGTCGTGCACCGTGGGCACCGGGCGGCGCAGGGCCTGCGCGTTGCGCCCCAGCCAGTCGCAGACGGCGAGGATGCCGCCCAGGTTGTCCGAGGGGTGACCCCATTCCGCGGCCAGCCAGGTGTCGTTGAAATCCAGCCAGCGCACCATCGCGCCAAGGTTGAAAGCCGCCTGCACGGGGTCCAGCACGTAGTGCGTACCCGGCACGCGCGCACCGTTGACCACGCTGATGCCCGGCACCAGGGGGCCGAGCAGCTTGCTGCAGGCCGGGAAGGACAGTGCTTCCAGGCCGCAGCCGAGCGTGTCGAGCAGGCAGTGGTGCGCGGTCTGGAACGCCAGCGGCGAGTCGATGCGCGCGTCGCGTACGTAATCGACGATGTCCACCAGCAGCGCATCCCACGCTGCACGCTCGTTGGATCGGGTGTGGCTGTCGGACATCGTGGGCCTCCTCGTGGGAGTGCACGGTTGCCCGTGCACCATGCCAACCCCGGTTGGCGGTTACCCGAGCATCACTCGGCCGGCACCCGCACCTTGCCCTCCATCAGCACGCGGGCGCTGCGGCTCATGATGGCCTTGGTCACTGTCCACTGGCCGTCAACGAGACCGGCTTGCGCACCCACGCGCAACGTACCGGAGGGATGGCCGAAGGTCACCGCTTCGCGTTCGCCACCACCGGCCGCGCGATTGACCAGCGTGCCCGGGATCGCCGCTGCGGTACCGATTGCAACCGCGGCAGTGCCCATCATCGCGTGGTGCAGCTTGCCCATCGACAGCGCCCGCGCGTGCAGGTCGATGGCCGAGGCCGGGATGGCCTTGCCACTGGACGACACGTAGTCCTGTGCCGGCGCCACGAAGGCCACCTTCGGCGTGTGCTGGCGGGTCGCGGCGTCTTCCAGTTTCGGGATCAGGCCCATGCGCAGCGCGCCGTAAGCACGAATGGCCTCGAATTTCTGCAGCGCCGCCTTGTCTTCGTTGATTGCAGGCTGCAGCTCGGTGCCGGTGTAGCCCAGGTCGGCTGCATTGAGGAAGATGGTCGGGATGCCGGCGGTGATCATGGTCACCTCGAAACGACCCACGCCCGGCACGTCCAGGGTGTCGACCAGGTTGCCGGTCGGGAACATGGCACCCGCATCGCCGTCATCGGACGGATCGATGAACTCCAGCTGGATCTCAGCGGCCGGGAAGGTCACGCCATCCAGCTCGAAATCGCCGATCTCCTGGACTTCGCCGTCGCGCATCGGCACGTGGGCGATGATGGTCTTGCCGATGTTGGCCTGCCAGATGCGCACGGTACACAGGCCATCACGCGGCACGCGGGCCGGATCGATCAGCCCGTTGGCGATCGCGAACGGCCCCACTGCCGTGCTGAGGTTGCCGCAGTTGCCGCTCCAGTCGACGAAGGCGGTGTCGATCGAGACCTGGCCGTACAGGTAGTCGACGTCGTGGTCCGGCATAGAGGCGGTGGAGATGATCACGCACTTGCTGGTGCTGGACGTTGCACCGCCCATGCCGTCGGTCTGCTTGCCATATGGGTCGGGCGAGCCGATCACGCGCATCAGCATCGCATCCCGTGCGGCGCCCGGCACCTGCGCGGCCTCGGGCAGGTCCTGCAGGCGGAAGAACACGCCCTTGCTGGTGCCACCGCGCATGTAGGTGGCGGGAATACGGAGTTGCGGGAGGAAGGTCATCGTCGAATCCACGCGTTTGAATTTCAGGAAATGTCTTGCGTCAGCGCGTCAAGACCACGATCAACGCACCACACACGCATGATGTCCACACGGTCCGGTCGATCGAGGTAATAAACGAGGTAGCGTTCGAAGCCCGGAACCAGCATGAAGCGCAACGGCACCGGCAGCTGTGCTGCGAGGTCGGCGTGCCGGGTGGAACCCGAGCCAGGAAACACCGCGATGCGCTGAAGCGTGGCTTCCAACTCGGCGAGCAAGCGCCGACCCAGTACCAGCCCACCCTGCCGTGCGAACCACAGCGCGGCATCGGCTGCGTCGGCTTCGGCCTTGGGCCGCCATTCAATCGCCTTCACGCTCCATCCTTTCGGTCAGTTCGCGACGCATGCGCTCGAATGTGTCGGCCGTCACCGGGACGCCAGGCCCAGAAGCCAGCCCCTCGGCTATCAACTGCTTGAGCAGCTCTTCCGCCTTGCTGCGCTGGCGCTGGCGGATCAGGTCACGCACGTAGTCCGACGTACTGGAGTAGCCGCCTTCGCGCACTTCCTCGTCCACGAACTGCTTGAGCGGGTCGGTCAGCGAAATGTTCATGGTGGCCATGAGACTCTCCATTGGCAGTTTTTGCCAAGTCAGTGTGCGCCCTGCCCGGGTGTCGGACAAGCCCGCCCCCGGCCTCCGGGGGCAGGCATTCAGGCCGGTATCACGCCACCTTGGCGCCTTCCAGGAAGTCCTGGGCGAAGCGCTGCAGCACGCCACCGGCTTCGTAGATCGCCACTTCCTCGTCGCTGTCCAGGCGGCAGGTGACCGGCACGATCACGTCCTGGCCGTCGCGGCGGTGGATGACCAGGGTCAGGTCGGCGCGCGGGGTGCGCTCGCCGATCACGTCGAAGGTCTCGGTACCGTCGATGCCCAGGGTCAGGCGGGTAGTGCCCGGCTTGAACTCCAGCGGCAGCACGCCCATGCCGATCAGGTTGGTGCGGTGGATGCGTTCGAAGCCTTCGGCCACGATCGCTTCCACACCGGCCAGGCGCACGCCCTTGGCGGCCCAGTCACGCGAGCTGCCCTGGCCGTAGTCGGCACCGGCGATGATGATCAGCGGCTGCTTGCGGTCCATGTAGGTCTCGATCGCTTCCCACATGCGCATCACCTTGCCTTCCGGCTCCACCCGCGCCAGCGAGCCCTGTTTCACGCTGCCGTCGTCGTTGCGCACCATCTCGTTGAACAGCTTCGGGTTGGCGAAGGTGGCGCGCTGCGCGGTCAGGTGGTCGCCACGGTGGGTCGCGTAGGAATTGAAGTCCTCTTCCGGCAGGCCCATTTTCGCCAGGTATTCACCGGCCGCGCTGGATGCCAGGATCGCGTTGGACGGCGACAGGTGGTCGGTGGTGATGTTGTCCGGCAGCACTGCCAGCGCGCGCATGCCCGACAGCGTGCGCTCCCCGGCCAGCGCGCCTTCCCAGTACGGCGGGCGGCGGATGTAGGTGCTCTGCGGGCGCCAGTCGTACAGCGGGCTGACCGCCGCACCATGCTCCACGCGTACGTTGAACATCGGGTTGTAGACGCGGCGGAACTGCTCCGGCTTCACCGCGGCCTTCACCACCGCGTCGATCTCGGCATCGCTCGGCCAGATGTCCTTCAGCCGCACCTCATTGCCGTCGGCGTCCACGCCCAGCACGTCCTTCTCGATGTCGAAACGCACGGTGCCGGCGATGGCATAGGCGATCACCAGCGGCGGCGACGCCAGGAAGGCCTGCTTCGCATACGGGTGGATGCGGCCGTCGAAATTACGGTTGCCCGACAGCACGGCCGTGGAATACAGGTCACGGTCGATGATCTCCTGCTGGATCGCCGGATCCAGCGCGCCACTCATGCCGTTGCAGGTGGTGCAGGCGAACGCCACGATGCCGAAGCCGAGCTTCTCCAGGTCGGGCAACAGGCCGGCTTCTTCCAGGTACAGCTGCACCGCCTTCGAGCCCGGCGCCAGCGACGACTTCACCCACGGCTTGCGCAGCAGGCCACGTTCGTTGGCCTTGCGCGCCAGCAGGCCGGCGGCGATCACGTTGCGCGGGTTGGAGGTGTTGGTGCAGCTGGTGATGGCGGCGATGATCACCGCGCCATCCGGCATCAGGCCCTGGGCCTGCTCGGCCTTGCCCGCTGCCAGCTTGGCTTCGTCGGCGATGCCGCGCTCGGCCAGCTCGGCAGTGGCCACGCGCTTGTGCGGATTCGAGGGGCCGGCCATGTTGCGCACCACGCTGGACAGGTCGAAGCGCAGCACGCGCTCGTACTGCGCGGTGGCCAGCGCGTCGGCCCACAGGCCGGTGGTGCGCGCGTAATTCTCGACCAGCGCCACCTGCGATTCCTCGCGGCCGGTCAAGCGCAGGTAGTCGATAGTCTGCCCGTCGATGTAGAACATCGCGGCGGTCGCGCCGTATTCGGGGCACATGTTGGAGATGGTGGCGCGGTCACCGATGGTCAGTGCCGCCGCTCCCTTGCCGAAGAATTCAAGGTACGCGCCGACCACGCGCTCCTTGCGCAGGAATTCGGTCAGCGCCAGCACCACGTCGGTGGCGGTGATGCCCGGCTGCGGCCTGCCCGTCAGCTCGACGCCGACGATATCCGGCAGGCGCATCCACGACGCGCGGCCGAGCATCACGTTCTCCGCTTCCAGGCCGCCAACACCGATCGCGATCACGCCCAGCGCGTCCACGTGCGGGGTGTGGCTGTCGGTGCCCACGCAGGTATCCGGGAAGGCCACGCCGTCCTGCACGTAGATCACCGGCGACATCTTCTCCAGGTTGATCTGGTGCATGATGCCGTTGCCCGGCGGAATCACGTCCACGTTCTGGAACGCCTGCTTGGTCCAGTCGATGAAGTGGAAACGGTCTTCGTTGCGGCGATCCTCGATGGCGCGGTTCTTCTCGAACGCCTGCGGATCGTAGCCACCGCACTCCACCGCCAGCGAGTGATCGACGATCAACTGCACCGGCACCACCGGATTGACCTTGGCCGGGTCGCCGCCCTTGTCGGCGATCGCATCACGCAGGCCGGCCAGGTCCACCAGCGCGGTCTGGCCGAGGATGTCGTGGCACACCACGCGTGCCGGGAACCACGGGAAGTCGAGGTCGCGACGGCGCTCGATCAGCTGCTTCAGCGAATCGCCGAGCGTGGCCGGATCGCAGCGGCGCACCAGGTTCTCGGCCAGCACGCGCGAGGTGTACGGCAGGGTGGCGTAGGCGCCGGGCTGGATCGCATCGACCGCGGCGCGCGCGTCGAAATAATCCAGCGCGCTGCCGGGGAGGTTCTTGCGGTAATCGGTATTCATGGGCTGGCGGAGTACTTGGGGCGGGCCGGGTGCCGGCGGAGCGGCGGCGAGAGCATCCGGCCGGCACGCGGCCGGCCGGATGGGGACAGCAGGAGGATCAGACGCGCTTGTCGATGGCGACGAAGTCGCGGTCTTCCGGGCCGATGTAGTTGGCGCTCGGGCGGATGATCTTGCCGTCGATGCGCTGCTCGATGATGTGCGCGCTCCAGCCGGCGGTGCGCGCGATCACGAACAGCGGGGTGAACATCGCGGTCGGCACGCCCATCATGTGGTAGCTGACCGCACTGAACCAGTCCAGGTTCGGGAACATCTTCTTGATGTCCCACATCACCGATTCCAGGCGCTCGGCGATGTCGTACATCTTCATGCTCGACTGTTCCTCGGACAGCTCGCGGGCCACGTCCTTGATCACCTTATTGCGCGGATCGGAGACGGTATAGACCGGGTGGCCGAAACCGATCACCACTTCCTTGCGCTCGACGCGCGCCTTGATGTCTTCCTCGGCCTCATCCGGGTTGTCGTAGCGCTTCTGCACTTCGAACGCCACTTCGTTGGCGCCGCCATGCTTCGGGCCACGCAGCGCCCCGATGCCACCGCAGATCGCGCTGTACATGTCGCTGCCGGTACCGGCGATGACACGGCAGGTGAACGTCGAGGCGTTGAACTCGTGCTCGGCGTACAGGATCAGCGAGGTGTGCATCGCCTTCACCCACGAATCCTGCGGCTTTTCGCCATGCAGCAGGTGCAGGAAGTGGCCGCCGATCGAATCATCGTCGGTTTCCACGTCGATGGCGCGGCCGTTGTGGCTCCAGTGGTACCAGTACAGCAGCATCGAACCGAGGCAGGCCATCAGCTTGTCGGCGATGTCACGCGCGCCCGGGTGGTTGTGGTCGTCCTTCTCCGGTGCCACGCAGCCGAGCACGGACACGCCGGTGCGCATCACGTCCATCGGATGCGCCGACGGCGGCAGCTCTTCCAGCGCGGCCTTCACCGCGGCGGGGATGCCACGCAGCGACTTCAGCTTGGCCTTGTACGAAACCAGCTCGGCGCGGGTCGGCAGCTTGCCGTGCACCAGCAGGTAGGCGATTTCCTCGAACTCGCTGGTGTTGGCCAGGTCCAGGATGTCATAGCCGCGGTAGTGCAGGTCGTTGCCGCTGCGGCCCACGCTGCACAGCGCGGTGTTGCCGGCCGCGGTGCCGGACAGGGCGACGGACTTCTTCGGCTTGAAGGTCGGGGTTGCGGTCGTATCGTTCATGTTTCCCTCCGAAACTTGATGGTGCAGGGTACTGCTTATTTCTTGGCGGCGAACAGCGCATCGAGCTGCTGCTCGAAGGCGTGGTAGCCGATGCGGTCGTACAGCTCTTCGCGGGTCTGCATGGTCTCCACCACGTTGCGCTGGTGGCCATCGCGGCGCACTGCCTGGTAGACGTTCTCGGCCGCCTTGTTGGCCGCGCGGAACGCCGACAGCGGGAACAGCTGGATGGCGACGCCGGCCGAGGCCAGTTCATCGCGGCTGAACAGCGGGGTGGCACCGAATTCGGTGATGTTGGCCAGCACCGGCACCTTCACCGCGTCCACGAAGCGGCGGTAGGTGTCCAGATCGTAGGCGGCCTCGGCGAAGATGCCGTCGGCACCGGCCTCGACGCAGGCGATGGCGCGCTCGATCGCCTTGTCCACGCCGTCCACCTGGATGGCATCGGTACGCGCGATCAGGAAGAAGTCCGGATCGGTCTTGGCATCGGCAGCGGCCTTCACACGGTCGACCATTTCACCCTGCGAGACGATCTCCTTGCCCGGACGGTGACCGCAACGCTTGGCACCGACCTGGTCCTCGATGTGGCAGGCGGCCGCACCGGCCTTGATCAGCGACTTCACGGTGCGCGCGATGTTGAACGCGCTCGGGCCAAAGCCGGTATCGATGTCGACCATCAACGGCAGGTCGCAGACATCGGTGATGCGGCGCACGTCCACCAGCACGTCTTCCAGCGTATTGATGCCCAGGTCCGGCAGGCCCAGCGAGCCTGCCGCAACCCCGCCACCGGACAGGTAGATGGCGCGGAAGCCGGCGCGCTTGGCCAGCAGGGCATGGTTGGCGTTGATGGCGCCGATCACCTGCAGCGGCGATTCGGCAGCCAGCGCCTCACGGAAGCGTGCACCGGCGGAGAAAGGGGCGGAAGCGGTCATGCGGCAATCCAGGTTGAAGTCCAGAAACGAAGGCGCAAGCACCGTGCCAAGCTGCAAGCTGTTGATTTCACGGGCGTGACCGGTCGACCAAAGTGAAACATATGAAACATTGAAACGGATGTATCATGAAACATTCCGACCGATGGCTGCCGTCGTGTACCTGCCCCGCTCGCCCCTGCGCCACGCCGATGCCGACCCCGGCCGCCCGGTCATCTGGACCGTCAGCGTTTCGCGCCTGACCGGCCTGCTCGGCGACGTCATTCCCGAGTTCGACCGTCGCGCGCGCATCGAGCAGATCAACCTCGGCTTCGAGGAAGCGGTGGCCGTGATCGGCCAACGCCTGCGCCGGGAACACTGCGACGTGGTCATCGCCGGCGGCTCCAATGCGGCGTGGCTGCGTGACCGGCTGGAGCTGCCGCTGGTGCCGATCCAGGCCAACGGCTTCGACCTGATGGAAGCGCTGGCGCGCGCGCGACGGATCGCCAGCCGCATCGGCCTGGTCACCCACGCCAGCGACGTACCGGTGTTCAGCAACTTCCAGCAGAGTTTTGGCCTGGAGATCGAGCACCGTCGCTTCGTCACCCGCGAGGACGCACGCGATTGCATTGCCGACCTGCGTGCCAACGGCATCGAAGTGATCGTCGGCACCGGCATGGCCATCGACCATGCCGAGCAGGCCGGCCTGCCCGGCGTGCTGCTGTACTCGGCCGATTCGGTACGGCAGGCGTTCGAACACGCCCTCGAACTGACCCAGGCCCTGGCCCGCTCCACGGGCAGCCGGCCGCCCCTGCGCCGTCGCCCGGCAGTGCGCAGCGACGCGCATGAACTGCTCGGCGACAGCGACGCGATGGCACAGGTGCGTGCGCAGATCGCGCTCTACGCGCCGCATGACAGCACCGTGCTGGTCAGCGGCGAAACCGGCACCGGCAAGGAACTGGTGGCGCGCCAGCTGCATGCGGCCAGTGGCCGTCGTGGACGCTTCGTGGCGCTGAACTGCGGCGCGATCAGTGAGTCGCTGCTGGAAGCCGAACTGTTCGGCTACAGCGACGGCGCCTTCACCGGCGCGCGTCGCGGCGGCCGCGTCGGCCTGGTCGAAGCGGCCGACGGCGGCACCCTGTTCCTGGATGAAATCGGCGAGCTGCCGCTACCGCTGCAGACCCGCCTGCTGCGGGTGCTGGAGGAACGGGAGGTGCTGCGCGTCGGTGCCACCGAACCGACCCCGGTCGACCTGCGCGTGGTGGCCGCCACCCTGCAGTCGCTGGAGCAGCGCGCGGCGACCGGCAGCTTCCGTCGCGACCTGTACTACCGGCTGGCCGCGCTGCGCATCACCCTGCCCGCGCTGCGCGCGCGACGTGGTGACATCCCGTTGCTGGCACAGCACTTCTTCCGCCAGCTGCGTGGCATCGACGCGCCGTTGGATGAGGAGGCACTGGCGGTACTGAGCGCGGCCGAGTGGCCGGGAAACGTGCGCGAACTGCGCAATCTGGTCGATCGGCTGCGCATCCACTGGCAGCCCGGTGAAGGGCTGATCGATGCGGCGCGGCTGCTGCAGCTGGCACCCGAGCTGGTGCATGAAGGTGTCGCGACGTTGCCGCTGGAAAGCAACGGCAAGCGGCCACCGCGTGCGCAGCTGGAAGCACTGCTGCGGGAACACCGGCATGATCGTGAGGGCATGGCGCAGGCGCTGGGGGTATCCCGCACCACGCTGTGGCGCTGGTTGCGCGCTGAAGGCCTGTAAAGCCGAGCCCATGCTCGGCTGATGTTCGCGCGAAAGCAGCCGGGCATGGCCCGGCTCTACAACCGCCGCCCGTCAGCGAGCAGCAGCTCGATGTCCTCCACCTGCACCACCGGTACCTGCCACGGATGATGCGGCACGATGCCCTGCTCGAAGATGCGCTGCAGCCGCTGCGGATCGCGCGGCAGGCAGAATTCCAGGCGCACGCTGTCGACCACTTCGGTGCGACCCGCTTCACCCTGCACGGGCGACGCCCCCATGCGTGGGCGGAACTGCTCGAATCCCGGCGCCGACCACCACATGCCATGCTCGTAGTCGCCGGCCGCGAGCGCATCCACCGCGAGGATGCCTCGCTTCACTGCGTCCAGCGCGGCCGATGGAACAAACACCACCACGCGATACAGCGCCACGCGATTCACGCCGATGGCTCCAGTGGCATGCGGAAATAGACCACCCGTTCGGTCTCTTCGAAGCCGCAGGCCCGATGCGCGGCGTGAGCCTGCACGTCTTCCACGCGACTGTCCGAAGCCAGTTCGCGGCAGCCCGCGTCGCGCGTCCATGCCCGCACCGCCGCCAGCAGGGCGCGGCCCACGCCGCAGCCTTGCCACTGCGGCTGCACGTACCAGCCCTCCAGGAAGCCCACCGGCGAGGAATCGGTGCCGTTCACGTAGTCATGGCGCAGGCGCACTTCGGCGAAGCCGATCGCCTGGCCACCCGCTGCACACGCCAGGAAAACCGCACCTGCGTCCTCGGCCAGCGCCGCCACCAGCGTCTCCAGCGGATCATCGGCATCGGGCCACAGGCCCAGACGCAGCTGCGCCCACGCGACCGCATCGGCCGCCGTGGCCGGGCGGATCGTGGCCGCGCTGCCGGTCACGGATACAGCAGGCGCTTGCTCCAGCGCCCTTCCGCACCGGCTTCATAGCACCAGCGCTCGTGCAGGCGGAACTGCGCGCCGTACCAGAACTCGATGCGGTCGGGCACCACGCGCAGGCCGCTCCAGCCTTCCGGGCGCGGCACGTCCTTGCCTTCGAAGCGCGCTTCGACCTCGGCCACGCGCGCGTCGAACTCCTCGCGGGTTGCCAGCGTCTTCGACTGCTGCGAGGCCCAGGCGCCGATCTGGCTCATGCGCGGGCGGCTGGCGAAATAGGCGTCGGCCTCGGCGTCGGCGACCTGCTCGACACGACCCTCGATGCGCACCTGGATGCCGGCCTCGCGCAGGCTGCGCCACAGGAACAGCAGCGCGGCCTGCGGATTGGACCGCAGCTCACGGCCCTTGTGGCTGTCCAGGTGCGTGTAGAAGACGAAGCCGCGCTCGTCGAAGGCCTTCAGCAGCACGGTGCGCGCCGACGGGCGCCCCTGCGCATCTGCAGTCGCCACGGTCATCGCGTTGGGCTCGACCTCGCGGCTCTGTTTGGCCTCCTCGAACAGGCGGGCAAACGTGGACAGGGCTTCGGCGTACAGGTCGCTCATGATGGCGTTGTTCTCACACGGTTTGGGCTATTGTGGCTGCATGGCCGCTGCTGCGTATATGCCCCAGGTGAAAGGATTCCCCGAAACATTGGCCGAACAGGCGCTGGACGATGCACTGTCCAGCGGTGCAGCGGTTCCAGTATTGGCGATCAGCGGCCTGCAGGGGAGCGGCAAATCGACGCTGGCCGCACAGGTGGTCGCACGCGCCCGGGCCCGCGGCCTGTGCGCGGCCAGCCTGTCGATCGACGATGTCTACCTGACCCGTGCGCAGCGCCAGCGCCTGGCGCGCCAGGTGCATCCGCTGCTGATGACCCGCGGCCCGCCCGGTACCCATGACCTGACGCTGGCGCACAGCGTGCTGGACGCCGTTGCAGCGCGCCGCCCCCTGGCGATGCCGCGCTTTGACAAGCTGGCCGATGAACGCTTGGCCGAGGCGCAATGGCCGCACCTGGACACGCCACTGGACCTGCTGGTGTTCGAGGGATGGTTCCTCGGTACGCCCGCGCAGGATGACGCTGCACTGGATGCCCCGTTGAACGCGCTGGAACGCGAAGCCGACAGCGACGGCCGCTGGCGCCGCTGGTGCAACCAGGCGCTGGCCCGCGACTACCCCGCGCTGTGGCAGCGCTGCGACCGCCTGTGGTTCCTGCAACCGCCGGATTTCGCGGTGGTACCGCGCTGGCGCTGGCAGCAGGAGCAGAACCTGCAGGCCGCGCAGCCGGGCCGGCACGGCATGAGCCGGCCGCAGCTGGAGCGTTTCGTGCAGTACTACGAGCGGGTCAGCCGACAGGCACTGCGCACGCTTCCCACGCTTGCCGACCACGTCGTGGTCCTGGACGGCCAGCGGCAGGTGCAGGCCGTGCGCTGAGCGCGGCTATTCCACCAGGAAGGTCACCCGCAGGTTGACCCGCCATTCGGTGATCTCGCCGCTGCCGTTGGTGACCACCTTGGTCTCGTTCACCCAGGCGCCCTGGATGCCCTTGACCGTCTCGGAAACCTTCTTCAGTCCGCTGCGCACCGCGTCCTCCACGCTCTTCGGCGAGGAGGCGGTGATCTCGATGACCTTGGCGACCGTCATGACCTGTGCTCCGGTTGGCGCGGGAACCCCCGCAGGAATGCCCACCCTGACGTGAAGAACGTAAAGGCCAGGGCACGGAGGTGTTAGCATCAGAGGGCATGAATCCTGCTCCGAACCTGATCCTGATCGGCCCGATGGGCGCCGGCAAAACCTGCATCGGCCGCCGCCTGGCCGAGCGCTTCACGCTGGACTTCGTCGATGTCGACCAGGCCATCGTCGAGGCTGCCGGCGCCGGCATCCCGACCATTTTCGAGCATGCCGGCGAAGCCGGTTTCCGCCACCATGAACGCCAGGCCCTGGCCCGCGTGCTGGAAGGCCGCGGCCAGCTGGTCTCCACCGGCGGTGGCGCGGTGCTGGATCCGGACAACCGTGCACTGATCGCCCAGCGTGGCTTCGTGGTCTACCTGCGGGTCAGCGTGGCCGCGCAGCTGGAACGCCTGGCCCGCGACAAGGGCCGGCCGCTGCTGCAGCGCCCGGACCGCGAGCAGGTGCTGCACGATCTGGCCGCGCACCGCGACCCGCTGTACCGCGAACTGGCCGACCTCACCCTCGATACCGACCCGTACACCGCTGCCGACGCGACCGCCCAGCTGGTGGTCAAGCTGGCCACGCAATGGCAGCGCCAGGACCTGAACGCATGACTTCTCCCGCCCTGCTGCAGGTCGCCGTTGGCGGCGACCGGCCCTACTCCATCACCATCGGCGCAGGCGCGCTGGCCGACGGCGCCGCGCTGGCCGCGCATGTGCGCGGCCGCCATGTGCTGCTGCTCAGCGACAGCGAAGTGGCCCCGCGTTATCTGGCGCCGGTGAAGCAGGCGCTGCTGGCCGCGCGCCCCGACCTGATCGTCGGCGAGCATGTCCTCGCCGCGGGCGAAGCGTCCAAGACCCTGGCCGAATTCGGCCGCGCGATCGAAGCGCTGGCTGCGCTCGGCGCCACCCGCGATGCCTGCGTGTTCGCGCTCGGCGGCGGCGTGGTCGGTGATCTCGCCGGGTTTGCCGCGGCCTGCTGGATGCGCGGCGTCGACTGCGTGCAGCTGCCGACCACCTTGTTGGCGATGGTCGATTCGTCGGTAGGCGGCAAGACCGCGGTCGACATTCCGGCCGGCAAGAACCTGGTCGGTGCGTTCCATCCGCCGCGCGCGGTCATCGCCGATACCCGCGTGCTGGCCACCCTGCCGCCGCGCGAGCTGCGTGCGGGCCTGGCCGAAGTGGTCAAGTACGGCGCGCTGGGTGATGCCGTGTTCTTCGAATGGCTGCAGCAGCATGCCGATGCGCTGCTGGCCGGCGAGGATGCTTCGCTGGCCGAAGCCATCGCGCGCAGCTGCCGGCACAAGGCCGCCATCGTCGAGCGCGATCCGTTCGAGAAGGGCGAACGTGCCCTGCTCAACCTCGGCCACACTTTCGGCCATGCCATCGAAACCGAGCAGGGCTACTCCGCGCCCGGCCGCGATGCGCTGAACCATGGCGAGGCGGTGGCGGTGGGCATGGTGCTGGCGGCGAAGCTGTCCACCGACCTGGGCCTGGCCGACGATACCGACCGCGTGCGCCTGCAGGCGTTGCTGGAACGCCTGGGCCTGCCCGTGGCGATCCCGGCCGGGCTCGACCCGCAGGCCCTGCTCGGCCGCATGCGCCTGGACAAGAAGAACGTGGCCGGCCGCCTGCGCCTGGTGCTGTGGCGCGGCATGGGGCGTGCCGAAGTGGTGCCGGACGTGGATGAGGCGGCGGTGCTGAAGGTGCTGTCGGCCCGGTAGAGCCGGGATGCGCGGGGGGATTGCCGGCCAGCGGCCGGCACGACCGCGTTGCGGCCGGGGTCACCCTGGCCCCGCTACAATCGGCCCATGCACGTCTACCTGCAACATCCCGACGCCGGTGCGCAGGCACCACGCTTCCTGCGCCTGAGCCTGCAGCCGGACCTGTTCGGCGGCTGGGAGCTGCTGCGCGAGAGCGGTCGCGTCGGCAGCCGCTCGCAGTTGCGGCGCGAGCTGTTCCTGCACGCTGACGAAGCCCGCCACGCCTTCGAGAAGGCCCGCGATGCCGAACTGCATCGCGGTTTCCAGATTCTCTCGCACGGCGACTGACGCCGCTGCCAACTTTCGCCCAAGGAATGCCCATCGTGACCAGCCCTCTCCGCAACGATCGCCTGCTGCGCGCCCTCCGCCGCGAACCGGTGGACTGCACCCCAGTCTGGCTGATGCGCCAGGCCGGCCGCTATCTGCCGGAGTACCGCGCGACCCGGGCCAAGGCCGGCAGCTTCCTGGCCATGGCCAAGACCCCGGAGATTGCCTGCGAAGTCACCCTGCAGCCGCTGCGCCGCTTCCCGCTGGATGCGGCCATCCTGTTCTCGGACATCCTCACCATTCCCGATGCGATGGGCCTGGAGCTGTACTTCGTCGAAGGCGAAGGCCCGAAGTTCCGGCACCCGGTGCGTGACGAAGCCGCCATCGCCCGGCTGGCGGTGCCGGACATGGAACAGGACCTGGGCTACGTGATGGATGCGGTGCGCCTGATCCGCCGCGAACTGGACGGCCAGGTGCCGCTGATCGGCTTCTCCGGCAGCCCGTGGACACTGGCCTGCTACATGGTGGAAGGCGGTGGCAGCAAGGACTTTGCGCGCATCAAGGCCATGGCACTGAACCACCCGCAGGCCCTGCACCGCCTGCTGGAGGTCACCACCGACGCCGTGATCGCCTATCTCGGCGCGCAGCGCGCGGCCGGTGCACAGGCGCTGCAGGTGTTCGACACCTGGGGTGGCGTACTGTCGCCGTCGATGTACCGCGAGTTCTCGCTGCGCTACCTGCAGCGCATCGCCGAGGAGCTGGAGCGCGGCGAAGGCAGCGAGCGCACGCCGCTGATCCTGTTCGGCAAAGGCACCGGCCTGCACCTGGAAGCGCTGTCGCACACCGGTGCCGATGCGCTGGGCCTGGACTGGACGCTGGACCTGGACGAGGCACTGCGGCGCACTGGTGGCCGCGTCGCCCTGCAGGGCAACCTCGACCCGACCACGCTGTACGCCTCGCCGGATGCGATCGCCGCGGCCGCCGCACGCGTGCTCGACACCTATGCCGCTGGCAACGGCGGCTCGCGCGAGGGCCATGTGTTCAACCTTGGCCACGGCATGTCGCCGGACATGGACCCGGCACACGTCCAGGTGCTGGTCGACGCGGTGCACGCGCACAGCCAGCGCTGAGCATTCCGCAGGCCATCACGGCGCGACCTTGATCGCGCCGTGACCCGCGTTGCGCGATCATGGCGGCCCCCACGCTGCACCGGCCGCACGCCATGCCTACATCGTCATCGACCTACAACCGCCACCGCCCCCTGCTGTGGCTGGTGTCCCTGGCGATCTTCATGCAGATGCTGGACTCGACCATCGTCAACACGGCGCTGCCGGCGATGGCGGCCAGCCTGGGCGAGAGCCCGCTGCAGATGCAGTCGGTGGTGTTCAGCTACGCGCTGGCGGTGGCCACCTTCATTCCCGCCTCCGGCTGGATCGCCGACCGCTACGGCACCCGCCGCACGTTCCTGGTGGCGATCATCCTGTTCACGCTCGGCTCGCTTGCGTGCGCGCTGGCCCAGCACCTGCACCAGCTGGTCGGGGCGCGCGTGCTGCAGGGCATCGGCGGCGCGATGCTGCTTCCCGTGGGCCGCCTGGCAGTGATGCGTTCGGTGCCACGCGAGGATTTCCTGCGCGCGATGAGCTTCATCGCCATCCCCGCGCTGGTTGGCCCGCTGATCGGCCCCACGCTGGGCGGCTGGCTGGTCGAGATCGCCTCATGGCACTGGGTGTTCCTGATCAACCTGCCGATCGGCGTGATCGGTTTCATCGCCGCGATGAAGATCATGCCCGACCACTACGCCAGCCATCGCACCCGCTTCGACCTGCGTGGCTACATCATGCTGGCCTTCGCGATGGTGGTGCTGTCGCTGGCGCTGGACGGCATCTCCGGCCTGGGTACGCCACATGCGCTGGTGATGCTGATGACCGTGGCCGGCCTGGCTGCGCTGGTGGGCTACTGGCTGCACGCCGCCAACTCCACCGCGCCGCTGTTTTCGCTGGCTTTGTTCCGTGTGCCCAGCTACCGCATCGGCATCCTGGGCAACCTGTTCTCGCGCATCGGCAGCAGTGCCATGCCGATGCTGATCCCGTTGCTGCTGCAGGTCGGCCTCGGCCTGGGCCCGATGAACGCCGGCCTGATGATGGTGCCGGTGGCGGCGGCCGGCATGGTGTCGAAGAAGCTGGCGGTGAAGCTGGTCGAGCGCTATGGCTACCGCCGCGTGCTGATGGTCAACACCGTGCTGGTGGGCCTGGCGATGGCCAGCTTCGTCCTGATGACACCGGGCCAGCACCTGGCCTGGCGCCTGCTGCAACTGGCCTTCTTCGGTGCGGTCAATTCGCTGCAGTTCACCGTGATGAACACCGTGACCCTGCGCGATCTGGACCGCGAATTCGCCAGCTCCGGCAACAGCCTGCTGTCGATGGTGATGATGCTGGCCGCCGGTTTCGGTGCCGCAGCCGCCGGCAGCCTGCTGGCCGCGTTCGGCAATCACCTGGACAGCAACAGCGCCACCGCAGCACTGCACGCGACATTCCTGTGCGTCGGCGCGATCACCCTGACCTCGACGATGATCTTCTGGCAGCTGCCCGACACCAAGCCCGAACCGCGGCAGGTCGAGCACGTCGCGGAGTGAAGGGGTTCGGCAGGGCCTGCGGCCCTGCACCCGCGGTAGTGCCGGCCGCTGGCCGGCAACAACAACAGCGAGCATTCCGTGGGTTGGCGGGGCGGTGTGGGCTTGCAGCACACGCCGTAAACCCCGCTCCGCGGTCCGGCCCAGCCGCTGGCGGCTGGGCGTTCGGGTGCTCGCGAAGCAGTGCTTCGCAAGCAAAGCGCCCTCACCCCTGGGGGCTCGATGGCGCCATCCATGGCGCCAACGGTCCTGCAAGCCCACACCGCCCCACCTCTGACAGGTTCACGCGGCTGTGGGTAACAGCGACTGTTGGAACGCGCGGTTGTTGGTAGGTGTCGACCTTGGTCGACACATCTGTCAGATCTCGAATTCC
The DNA here is from genome assembly GCF_059371235.1 of Stenotrophomonas sp. YJH_SMC_29. NCBI lineage: Bacteria > Pseudomonadati > Pseudomonadota > Gammaproteobacteria > Lysobacterales > Lysobacteraceae > Stenotrophomonas > Stenotrophomonas sp. YJH_SMC_29. The sequence continues at coordinate 612,690 of NZ_JCAFUK010000001.1, forward strand.
AGATTGGGGTCAGAGCCCGTTGCGCAGCAACGGGATCCGACCCCGTGCTCCGACAGATCGCGGAAAACTGTCGAAGGCGGGGTGGGTCCGGTTGCGGGAGTGTCCGCGGCATGGATGCCGCGGCCAAGCCCCCATGGATGGGTTTACGGCGTCTCCCGCAACCGGATCCACCCCGCCATCCCACAGGAAGCCAGCTTTTGCTTCTGCTGTTGCTGTTGCTGTTCCTCCGGCTTGCAGCAGGTGCAGGGCCGCAGGCCCTGCCGAACTCCCTACCTGCCCATCACCCTGGCAATCGCGTCCACCAGCAGCTCGCCGGTCACCGGCTTGCGCAGGAAGCCACCGATGCCGACCGCTTCCACCTGCTGCTGCAGGTCCGGGTCGGTCCGTGCGGTCACCGCCAGCAACGGCAGCATGTAGCCCTGGTTGCGCAGGTGCTGGGCCAGCTCGAAACCGCTCAGGCCCGGCAGGTCCAGGTCCAGCAGGCCGACGTCGAAATCGCCCGCACTGATCTCGCGCAGCGCCGCCAGCGCATGGCCGGCGTGCACCACCTCGTGGCCACGCGCGCTCAGCAGTCCGCGCACCACATCGGCTACGGTGGCATCGTCTTCGACCAGCAGCACCCGCAGTGGCGGCACGTTGGCCGCCTCGTCGCGATGCCCGTCGGCAGCGCCCTCGGCATCACTGTCCACCACCAGCGGCAATGGCAGGGTCACACCGAAACAGGTGCCCCGGCCCAGCTGGCTCTCCACCTGGATGCGCCCCTGCATCGCGTGCGCCAGCTCGCGGCAGATGGCCAGGCCGAGGCCGCTGCCGCCGTACTGCGCGGCGGTACGTGCACCGTCGGCCTGCTCGAAGCGGCGGAACAGGCGCTGCTGCTGTTCCTGGCTGATGCCGGGGCCGGTGTCACGCACTTCGAAGTGCAGTGCGCGCAGTTCGCCATCGCAGCGCGCGTGCAGGGTGATGGTGCCACGGCTGGTGAACTTCACCGCGTTCGACAGCAGGTTGAGCAGGATCTGCCGCACGCGCATGGCATCGCCGGTGGCCTGCAGCCCCGGCGGCAGCTGGTTGTCGAGGGTGAAGCGCAGGCCCTTCTGCGCGGCCAGCGGGCCCATCAGGGCCGCCAGGTCGTGCAGCAGGCCGTTCAACGCAAAGGTCTTCGACTGCAGCTCCAGGCGACCGGACTCGATCCGCGCCAGGTCCAGCGCATCGTTGACCAGGTGCAGCAGGTGCTCGCCGGCATGCCGGATCGACTGTGTGTAGCCGCGCTGCTGCGGGTCCAGTGGCGACGCCAGCAACAGCTCGCTCATGCCCAGCACACCGGTCATCGGCGTACGGATCTCATGGCCCAGATTGGCCAGGAAACGGGTCTTGGCCGCTGAAGCCTGCTCGGCCAGTTCCTGCTTGTGCAGCGCCAGCTGGTAGGCGTGGCGCCGCTGCAGGCGGCGACGGTACAACCAAGCGAACCAGCTGGTCAGCAGCAGCCCGACCGACGCCAGCACCAGCAGGCCGGACAGGCTGCGCCACCATGGCGGCTGTACGCGGAATTCCAGGCTCTGCACCCGCGACCACACGTGGTCGGCCGACCGGGCCTGCACTTCCAGCCGGTAGCTGCCCGGCGCCAGGCGCGAGAACAGGCGCTCGCCGGCCGGGCCGACTTCGACCCAATCGGGGTCGTAGCCGGCCAGGCGGTAGCGGTAGGTATTTGACGCCGAGTCGGCGAAGGACAGCAGCCGCGCGACGATGCGCAGGTCGCGGTCGCCGTCGGCGATCTGCAACGGCGCATCGTGGGTCATGTCCAGCACCTGCTCGTTGCGGCGCACCTCCACCCGCTCGATCACCAGCGGGGCGCGACGCACCGAGGGCCGCACCTGCTCCGGGTCGAACACCACCGCACCTGCCGCCGTTCCGGCCACCAGATGGCCGTCGCCCGCCGCGATCAAGGTGTGGTCGCGGAATTCCTGGCTCGGCAGGCCGTCGTGCACGCCATACAGGCGCACGCTCTGCCCATCCGCACTGACACGCACCAAGCCGCGTGCGCTGGTCGCCCACGCCACGCCCTGTGCATCGACCACCAGGCCGGTCGCGGAGATTGCCGGATAGCCCTGCTCGGCCCCCACCACCGCCTGTCGTTCCAGGCGCCCCTGGCTCCAGCGGTAACGCGACAGTCGGCCATCCTCGGACAGCCAGACCTGGCCATCCCGGCCCACGTGCAGCGCGTGGATGGCGGTTGCCGGCGCGCCCGGCACCGGCTGGAAGCGTTCGCTTTCCGGCAGCCACTGCAACAGGCCGCGACTGCTGGCCAGCCAGATGTGGTCCTGCGGTCCGCATTCCACGTCGAGGTTGAGCTGGCCCTGCTGCAGCCCACGCTGGCCATTGTCCAGCTGGCGCCGCAGGTGTCCGTCAAGGTCGCGCTGCTGCAGGCCGGCGGGCAGCATCAGCCAGAGGCTGTCGCCGTCACAGGTCATCATCGATTCGATGACCCCTTCCATCGCCGCATCAGCACCGGCATCACGGCCCCAGCGACGCAGCTCGCGCCGCTGCGGGTCATAGCGCACCAATGCGTCGTTCGATCCAATCCACACCTGCCCGCGCCGGTCCTCCCTCACCGAGGTCAGCCAGTGCATGCCGTTGACCCAGGTGCGGTGCTGCTCGATCCGGCCCGTCTTCGGATCGAAGCGATCCAGCGCACCGTGGCTGCCCACCGTCCAGACGCCGCCGTTGCTGGACGGGCTGGTGCCCAGCACCAGTGCATTGCGCAGCGAGGTGGGGTCGTCCTCCAGGCGCGACAGCACCGAGAACTGCCACCAGCGCGGCAACAGGTGCCACAGGCCGGCGTTGGTGCTGGCCAGCCAGATGCCGCCTTCCCGATCCTCATAGGCACCGGTCCAGTTCGGCCGTACCGGGCCGCGTGCGATGACGCTGTACAGCGGCACGGTCTGGTACTGGCCATCCACCGCACGTCCCAACCCGGTGCGCGTGTCCAGCCAGTGCCCGCCCTGCTCGTCGCGCAGCATCATGCCCAGCACCTGCTCGCCCGGTGGCAGCTTCCACGGCGGTGCCTCGAAGCGGCCGTCCGGGCGGCGCACGGTGGCCCCGGCCATCGTGCTGATCCACAGGCTGCCGTCCGGCTCGGTGGTCAGGCCGTTGATCAGCAGGCTGGGAATGATGTCCGTGCCGACGCGCTCGAAGTCGGTCCCGGTCCAGCGCGCCACGCCATGCTTGGTGCCGATCCACAGGCTGCCATCAGGCAGCGTGGCCAGATAGGGCACCGACGACGACGGCAGGCTGCGCGGATTGTTCGGCTCGGGCAGGAAGCGCTGCAGGCGGTCCTGGCTGTCCAGGCGGTACAGGCCGCCCTCGTGGGTGCCGAACCAGATCGAGCCGTCGGGCGTGCTGGCCAGGCTCCAGACCGTGTTGGTGCCCATCAGCGGCTGGCTGCTGCGGTCGTAGAAGTGCAGCTGCCTGCGGTCGGCCGACATGCGTACCAGGCCTGCGTTCTCGGTGCCTATCCACAACTGGTTGCGGGCATCGACCAGCACCGTCCAGATGCGGTTGTCACGCAGCCCGTCCTCGGAACGCCACACCCGGTAGGTACGCCCGTCGTAGCGGGCCAGGCCATCGTTGGTGGCGATCCACAGGTAGCCGTAGCGATCCTCGGCCATGCGGTTGACGGTATTGGACGGCAGGCCGTCGAACACCGTCACCTGCCGTGGGCTGGGCGGCACCGGCTGTGCCGCAACGGGCAACGCGCAGCACAGCAGGACCAGCAGCAGCATCGCCGCCCGCAGATACACCACCGATTGCCTCCTCACGCTGGTCCTGATGATTCCCGCGCCGCGGGCGTCGGCATGGTAAACCGAAAGTCGCACCGTTCACGCCCGGCGCCGGCGCGGTCACGCAGTCGCCTGTCGCTTCGCACGCGCCTGGGCGATGGCCGCCACCAGCAGGTCGCCGGTCACCGGCTTGCGTAGGAAGCCATCGAAGCCAGCCGCCAGCACCTGGGTTTCGGCATAGGCATCGGAACGGGCGGTCACCGCCACAAGGGGCAGGTCATAGCCCATCGTGCGCAGCTGGCGGGCGATGGCCGTACCATCCAGCGCGGGCAGATCGAGATCGAGCAGGCCCACGTCGAAGCCGTCGGTGGCGATCTCCGACAACGCGCCCAGGCCGTGCAGCACGTGCACCACCGTGTGCCCGCGCACGCGCAACAGGCCGGCGATGACCTCGGCCACCGTGGCATCGTCCTCCACCAGCAGGATGCGCAACGGTGGCAGTACCGGCAGCACTGCCGCCTCGCCCGCCGGGCTGACAGCCTGCCGCGTCCAGGGCAATGGCAGGCGAACGCGGAAGCGCGCGCCCCTGCCGGGCTGGCTGACCACATCGATACGCCCGCCCATCGCCACCGCCAGCTCCTGGCAGATCGCCAGCCCCAACCCGCTGCCCCCGTAGCGCGAGGCAGTGCGCGGGCCGTCAGCCTGCTCGAAGCGATGGAACAGGCGCTGCTGCTGCTCGGCATTGATGCCCGGGCCGCTGTCATGCACTTCAAAGCACAGCCCGCCCTTTTCTTCCAGGCGGACGGCCAGGCCGACGTGGCCACGTTCGGTGAACTTGATGGCGTTGCCGAGCAGGTTCAGCAGGATCTGGCGCACCCGCATCTCGTCGCCACTGACCGTGATCGGCCCGGGCGGGTCCTCGCCGCGCCGGAATTCCAACTGGCGCTGCTGCGCCATCGGCTGCATCAGGCCCTGCACCTGGTCGAGCAGTTCGCCGAGGTCAAACGGGCGCAGGTCCAGTTCCAGCCGCCCGGCTTCGATGCGGGCCAGGTCCAGCGCATCATTGACCAGCCGCAGCAGGTGGCTGCCGGCCTGCTGGATCGAGCCGGCATAGCTGCGCTGTACCGGGTCCAGCGGGGTGGCCAGCAGCAGTTCGCTCATGCCCAGCACGCCGGTCATCGGCGTGCGCACTTCATGGCCCAGCGTGGCCAGGAAACGGCTCTTGGCCTGCGAGGCCTGTTCGGCCAGCTGCTGCTTGTGCACCGTCAACTGCCACTGCTGGCGACGCCGCAGCCGCGCCCGGATCGACCAGACCAGGATCACCAGCAGCAACGACCCCAGCAGGATGTAGCCGAAGATCGCCATGCCGCTTCGCCACCACGGCGGCAGCACCTTCACCTGCAATTGCTGCGAAGGCGTCCACGCGCCCCGGGCAGTCGCGGCCTGTACCTCGATGAGGTAGCTGCCGGTCGGCAGCCGCGACAGGGTGCGCTGGCCATCACCGCCCTGCTCCACCCAGTCCTGGTCGTAGCCCTGCACGCGGAACCGGTAGCGGTTGCCCTGCGGGCTGGCGTAGGACAGCAGCCGCGCATCGATCTGCAGGTCGCGGTCATCCGGCCCCAGCAGCAGGGTGCCGGTGAGCGGCAACGGCTGCCAGCCGCGGGCGTCGTCGCGGCGCACCCGCACTTCGGCGATCACCAGCGATGACGCCGGCAGCACGGTGTCGTCGGCGTTCACATCGAAGGCAACCAAACCGGTCTGGGTCACCGCCAGCACGCGACCATCGGCGTTCACCGCCGGTGGCCGGCCCGTGAACTCCGCGTCGGACAGGCCGTCGCGCTCGTTGAACTGCTGCAGGCGCCGCGTCTTCGGATCCCAGCGCAGCAGGCCGCGCGGCGTGGTCGCCCACAACTGGCCGTTGGCGGCCAGGGCCAGCCCCCCCATGGTCAGCGGTGGCACGCCGGCGCCGCCGTCGATGCGCTGGATCAGGCGCAGGCTCATGCCGTCCCACTGGTAGCGCTCGAAAGCACCTTGGCGCGCCAGCCACAACTGCTGCGGATCGATCCACACCAGGTCGTAGATCGGCCCCCGCGATACGCCCGGCACCGCCTCGAAGCGTCCGGCCTGCTCACGCCAGATGCCCATGTCACCCATCACCCACGGCCGGCCGTGGGCGTCGAAGCGGATCTGCTCGATCGGCGCATCGGCGGTACCGCGGAAATACTCCAGCGGATAGCGGTGCAGCAGCCGGCCCTCTGCACTTCGCTGCTGCAGTTCCAGGCCCATCACCGACACCCACACCGTACCGTCAGGGGCCTCGCGCATCAGATCGATGCGCTGGCGCAGGTCGGCACTGCCGTCGATCCGCAGGTCACGCAATGCACCGGAGGCCGGATCGTAGAGGGTGATGCGGCCGCCGCGCCCGAGCCACAGGCGACCGTCCGGGCGCGGCAGCACCGACCACACCACGCCGTTGCCCAGCTGCCGATCGGTGGCCAGCAGGCGCAGCGTGCCCTGCGCATCCAGCTGGTAGACCCCGCGCGCCGAGCCGACGTAGTAGTTCTTCCCGTCGCTGGCCGCACTCAACAGGTACTGGCTGTCCAACGGCTTGCCGTCGAGCTGGTTCCAGATCGAGAAGCGCCGCCAGTCCGGTGGCAGATAGGCCAGGCCCTGGGTCAGCAGGGCCACCCACAACCCACCCTCGTGATCCTGCAGCAGATCCAGCACACCGCTGTGCGCGGTCAGGAAGCCACTGCCGCGGTCGCCCTCCAGCCGGCGCAGCGCGGCCGCGTCGCCCCGCAACAGGCCATCGGAGGTGCCGGCCCAGTAGCCCCCCTGGCGATCGGCCAGCACCAGCGCCGAGCGCAGCTGGGCACTGTCGGCCCATCGCGGGCGACTGACCCGATCCTGCGCATCGATACGGTACAGCCCGTCGTTCTGGCTGCCGACCCAGATCGAACCGTCCGCATCACGGCTCAACCGCAGCACGCTCAGCGTTCCCAGCTGCGACGCGGCCACCGGCTCGAATCCGCTGCCATTCCATCGCGCCACACCGGCTTCGGTGCCCACCCACAGGCGCCCCTGCGCATCGACCAGGCTGGTGAAAATGCTGTTGCTGGGCAGCCCATCCGGGTGCGCTGGATCATGGGTGTAGAGGCGCACGCTGCCGTCTTCGCCCAGGCGGCAGACGCCGTGGTTGTTGGTGCCGATCCACAATGCGTCGTCGACATAGGCCAGTGCCCAGAACTGCCCCTGGCAGGTGGCATTGACCTTGTCGAAGGTCCGGAAGCGCTCGCGGTCGGCATCCAGGCGGGCCACGCCCTTGCCGTTGATGCCCACCCAGACGCGGTCCAGCGGATCGATCAGCAGGGTCTCGATTTCGTTTCCCGGCAGCGCGCCTGGCTGCTCCGGGTCGTGCTCCCAGACCCGCAGGCTGTTGCCGTCGTAGCGGGCGAGCCCGCCATCGGTGGCGGCCCAGATGTGGCCCTGCCGGTCCTCGGCCAACGCCACCACCATGCGCGACGGCAAGCCTTCGGCGGCACCGAAGCGGCGCAGGCGCGGTGTTTCTGCGATATCCAGGGTCGCAGCCGCCGTGGCCAACGCCATCAGCAGCAGTCCCATACCCGCGATGCCACGGCACCACCGGCGCCAGCCGCTCGTCATCCTGAACCCCCTGTCCTGGCCCGATTGTCACACAGGGCCGGGTTCATGGCTGCAACAGCCTGTTTCCAGCGATGGCGCCACCACGAACTGTTGCAGCCATGTACGCAACGTTGTCGGGGGGCTGTGCGTATGATCGCAGCGTCCCCTTCCGGAGCCCGCCATCGATGCGTCCCTGCCTGGCCCTGCTGCCGATGCTGCTCGCCACCGCTCCTGCCTGGGCGGCGGCTGATACCTACCGCCTCGATCCGGTGCATACGCGGGTGCTGTTCTCCATCGACCACGCCGGCTACTCGCAGGCCATGGGCACGGTGTCCGGCAGCCAGGGCCGAGTGCTGTTCGATCCCGACAACTGGCGCGATGCGACCGTGGAAGTGGACATTCCGGTGTCGCGACTGGACCTTGGTGACGCCAAGTGGAACCAGGCCACGCTGGCGCGCAGCCTGCTCGACGGCGAGCGCCATCCCACGGCACGCTTCGTCTCCCATCGGGTGGAACCGATCGACGCCCGACACGCGCGCGTGATCGGCACGCTGACCCTGCGCGGGGTCAGCCAGGAGGTCATTCTGGAAGTGACCTTCAACGCGCTCAAGCGCTATCCGCTCCCGCCGTTCCGGCGCACCGCCGGGTTTTCCGCCAGCACCACGCTGAGCCGGCGCGCGTTCGGCATCACCGCCTGGCCGGGCGTCATCGGTGATGCGGTGCAGGTGCGGATCGAGGCCGAAGCCACCCTCGACCGCAACGACGCCCCGGGAACTCCGGCTCCTGTTTCCCACTCCGACCACACGACGGCCCCCAAGGACCCTTCATGACCGCCAAGAACACCCCCGCCGCGTGGGGAAGTGTCAGCCAGATCCTGCATTGGTTGATCGCACTGCTGATCCTCGCCCTCGGCGTGGTCGGCCTGACCATGGGCGAACTGCCCAAGACGCCCAAGTACTTCTGGGTGTACACCGCGCACAAGTCGATCGGCATCACGGTCCTGGCCCTGGTGCTGTTCCGTCTCGGCTGGCGCCTGTATGCCGGTGCGCCGAAGCCGGTGCCGGGCGTGCCCAGCTGGCAGGAGCGCATCGCCAGCGCCACCCACGTGCTGCTGTACGTGCTGATGTTCGCCATTCCGCTGTCGGGCTGGTTGTACGATTCGGCCAGTGGCCTGCGCCCGTTCCGCTGGTTCGGCCTGGTTGACGTGCCCAAGCTGAGCGCGCCGGATCCGCAGGTCGTCGCGGTGTCCCATGCCCTGCACGAATATGGCTTCTGGCTGCTGATCGCGGTGGTGCTGGCACATGCCGGCGCTGCCTTCTACCACCACCTGTTCCAGCGCGATGCAACACTGTCCCGCATGTTGCCACGCGGTTGGCTCGCCTCCCCTCAGAAGGACTGACCGATGAACCTGAAACTGACCACCCCGGCCGCTGTGGCCGCCGCCCTGGCCGGCATGCTGGCCACTGCCCCGGCGCTCGCCGCCGACTATGCGCAGGCCCCGGGTGCCGGCTCGATCCTGGTGTTTGCCACCAAGTACGACGGTGAAGTGTTCACCGGCAGCTTCCCCGGCTTCGCCACCAAGCTCAGCTTCGACCCGGCCAATCCGGCCGCCGGTTCGCTGGACGTGGTGATTCCGCTGGCCGGGGCCAAGAGCGGCAACAGTGACCGTGATTCGACCCTGCAGGGCGCCGACTTCTTCAATGTCGGCAAGTTCGCCACGGCGCGCTACACCGCCAAGGGTTTCCGCGCGGTGGGCAACGACCAGTTCGCCGCCGATGGCACGCTGGAACTGCGCGGCGTCAGCAAGCCGGTCACGCTGACCTTCACCTGGAAGCCAGGCACCCAGCCGGTGTTGACCGGCAAGGCCACGGTCAAGCGACTGGACTTCGGCGTCGGCGGCGGTGACTGGGCCGACACCAAGACCATCCCGGATGAAACCGCGATCAGCACGATCGTGAAGTTCGACGCGAAGTAAATCGCGTCTGGACCGGGCATTGCTACGCATCGGGTAGTGCCGGCCGCTGGCCGGCATCAACGGGCATCGCAACGCATGGGGTAGTGCCGGCCGCTGGCCGGCGTCACCGGGAACAGAGGGGTTGCCGGCCAGCGGCCGGCACTACCGGTCGGCGGCCAGCCACGCCTGCACCGCGGCCGCGTCGAACGGCCAATCCAGCTCGCGGTCGCCGCGCTCGTCACGCAGTACCGGCACCCGCGCGCCGTAGCGGGCCTCCAGCGCCGGCTGGTCATCCAGGAACACCGATTCGAACTCCGGCGCCCGCGCCCTGGCCAGCTCGGCCAGGGCCATATCGCACAGGTGGCAATCGTCACGCTGGATAAGGATCAACACCGGCCGGGCTCCCGTGGCGGAAATGCTGCGCCGCAGCCATGGAACTGCGGCGTGAACCGCTAGAATAGCGGTCTCTTCCGGTACCCGCAGTACGGCAACCATGGCTGTCAGCACGTTCGACGTTTTCAAGATCGGCATTGGCCCGAGTTCCTCGCACACCGTCGGGCCGATGAAGGCCGCCGAGCGATTCATCCATCGCTGGCTGCTCGACCCGGGCCGCCTGCACGAGGTCGCGCGCATCCGCGCCGATGTCTACGGCTCGCTGGCGCTGACCGGCCGCGGCCACGGCACCGACAAGGCGATCCTGCTCGGCCTGGAAGGCCAGCGGCCGAACCTGATCGACCCGGACATCATTCCGGCCACGCTGGAGCGCATCCGCAGCAGCAAGCGCATCCAGCTGATGGGCCAGCACGAGATCGCCTTCGACGAGAAGCGCGACCTCGGCATGAACAAGCGCCAGAAGCTGCCCTACCACACCAACGGCATGCGCTTCACCGCGTACAACGCCGACGACGAAGTGATCGCCACCCGCGATTACTACTCCGTCGGGGGGGGCTTCGTGGTCAACCAGGACGATGCGGCCGATGACCGCATCGTGCCCGATGAGACCCCGCTGCCCTACCCGTTCAAGAGTGGCGACGAACTGCTGGCGCAGACCGCGCGCAGCGGCCGGAGCATCGCCCAGCTGATGTTCGAGAACGAGAAGTGCTGGCGCAGCGAAGACGAGATCCGTGCCAATCTGCGCGAGATCTGGAGCGCGATGCAGTCCTGCGTGGCGCGCGGCATCCGCGAGGAAGGCGTGCTGCCCGGTGGCCTGAAGGTCGGCCGTCGTGCACCGGCGCTGTACCGCGAGCTGTCGTCGAAGCCGGAAGCGGCGATGCGCGACCCGCTGACCACGCTGGACTGGGTCAACCTGTATGCGCTGGCGGTGAATGAAGAGAACGCGGCCGGCGGCCGAGTAGTGACCGCGCCGACCAATGGCGCCGCCGGCGTGCTGCCGGCGGTGCTGCATTACTTCGATCGTTTCTGCCCCGGCGCCAATGAGCAGCGCGTGTTCGACTTCCTGCTGACCTCGGCGGCGATCGGCATCCTGTACAAGGAAAACGCTTCGATCTCCGGGGCCGAAGTGGGCTGCCAGGGCGAAGTGGGCGTGGCCTGCTCGATGGCCGCCGGCGGCCTGGTCGCGGCCCTGGGTGGCAACCCGAGCCAGATCGAGAACGCCGCGGAGATCGGCATGGAACACAATCTCGGCCTGACCTGCGATCCGATCGGTGGCCTGGTGCAGATCCCCTGCATCGAGCGCAACGCGATGGGTGCGGTGAAGGCGATCAACGCCTCGCGCATGGCGATGCGCGGTGATGGCAAGCACAAGGTATCGCTGGACAAGGTCATCAAGACCATGCGCGATACCGGCCGCGACATGCAGGACAAATACAAGGAAACCAGCCGCGGTGGCCTGGCGGTGAACGTCATCGAGTGTTGAGGGCGGCCGGCTTCGGCGCGATGGCGACGGGCCACAGGTAGAGTCGACTGTTAGTCGACTATCGCGCGCAGCGCGGGATTTTCACGGCCTGAGGGAAGAGCAGTCGACCAACAGTCGACGCTACCCCGCCCACCCTGGCCCGCACGGGCGACATCGTCACCGCGTTGCGGTTAGGCTCCGGGTTCCCCCGCCCCGGATTGCCCCATGCGCGTGATCGCCGCCGCCCTGCTTGCCTGCCTTCCGCTGCCTGCCCTGGCCGCGCCCACCTACGGGCCGCGGCTGGAGGGCTTCGACTATGGCTATCCGGTAAATACCTTCGCGCTGGAATCGCAGCGCCAGCCACTGGAGATGGCCTACCTCGACATCGCGCCGAAGAAGGCACCGATCGGCGTGGTGGTGCTGCTGCACGGCAAGAATTTCTGCGCGGCCACCTGGAAGGAATCGATCAAGCCGCTGGTCGCCGCCGGCTACCGGGTGATCGCCCCGGACCAGGTGGGCTTCTGCAAATCCAGCAAGCCCGAGCGCTACTAGTATTCGTTCGCGCAACTGGCCGCCAACACCCATGCCCTGCTGCAGCAGTTGCAGCTGGGCGAGGTACCGGTGCATCTGGTGGGCCACTCGATGGGCGGCATGCTGGCGGTACGCTACGCGCTGATGTTCCCGCAGGACCTGCGCAGCCTGTCGCTGGTCAACCCGATCGGGCTGGAGGACTGGAAGGCGCTGGGCGTTCCGTGGCGCAGCGTGGACGCGTGGTACGCCGGCGAAATGAACATCAGCTATGACAGCATCCGCCGCTACCAGCTGGAGGTGTACTACGACGGCAAGTGGAAGCCGGCCTACGAACCGTGGGCGCGGATGCAGTCGGGCATGTACGAAGGGCCGGGCAAGCAGGCTGTTGCATGGAGCCAGGCGCTGGCCTCGGACATGGTGTTCAACCAACCGGTGGTTTACGAGCTGAAGCACCTGCAGGTGCCGACCACGCTGTTCATCGGCCAGAAGGACCGCACCGCGATCGGGCGCGACCTGGCGCCGCCGGCGGTGAAGGCGACGCTGGGCAACTATCCGGCGCTCGGCAAGGCGGCGGCCGCGGCAATTCCCGGGGCGACCCTGGTCGAGTTCGCCGAACTGGGCCATTCGCCGCAGGTGCAGGACCCCAAGCAGTTCAACACCGCGTTGCTGAAGTCCTTGAAGTCACGCTGACCGGTTGTGCTCCTGTAGAGCCGAGGATCGGCTCGGCTCTACAGGCACCCTGCGATCAACCCACGATCCGCAGCACGTCATCCAGCAGCGCGGCAGCGGTGACTTCCGCACCGGCACCCGGTCCCTGGATCAACAGCGGCTGGCGCTGATAGCGATCACTGTGGATGGCCACGCGGTTGTCGGTGCCTGCGCCCTGCGCCAACGGGTGATCGGACGGCAGTTCGCGCAGGCCGACCTGTGCACCCTGGCCGTCAACACGGCCCACGAAACGCAGCACGCGGCCGTTGTCCCGTGCCTGTTGCCAACGCGCCTGCAGCGGTGCATCCAGCTGCTCCAGTGCAGCCACTGCATCCTCCAGCGGCAGCGCTGCCAGCGCGTCCGGGACCAGTGAATCCACCTGCACCTGCGCGGCATCCAGGGCCAGCCCGCTGCTGCGTGCCAGGATCAGCAGCTTGCGGCGCACGTCCTCGCCGGACAGGTCCAGGCGCGGATCGGGTTCGGTGTAGCCGGCCGCCAGCGCCTCGCGCACCGCCGCCGAGAACGGCGACTGCCCGTCGTAGCGGTGGAACAGCCACGCCAGCGAACCGGACAGCACGCCCTCGATGGCATGGATGTGGTCGCCACCGGCGACCAGCGCGCGCAGGCTGCTCAACAATGGCAGGCCGGCACCGACGGTAGCGCTGTCGCCATAACGCGCACCACTGTCGGCGCAGCTCTCGGCGATGGCCGTGGCGCGTGCCAGCTGCGCGCCGCGGCCGAGCTTGTTGGCGGTGACCACATGCACGCCCCGCGCCAGCCACTGCACGTGGCGCGCGGCCACCTCTTCGCTGGCGGTGGCATCGACCACCACATCGCCCCGCTCCAGGCCTTCGGCGCTGGCCCAAGGCGGCGAACTGAGGCCGTCGCGCGGTGCGCGGCGCGCCAGCTCCAGCGGCAACGCCAGATCGCGGTCGATCGCCAGTGCGGTGCGCGAGTTGGCCAGCCACTGCACGCTGGGCAGTTCCAGCCCGCGTGCCTGCAACGCCTGGTAACGCTGGACGAAGGCCGACCCGACCGTGCCGGTGCCGAGCAGCGCCAGCCGCCCTGTGCCCAGCGCGGGAATTTCAGCGGCGAGCGCGTTCATGCGTCCACCACCTGTTTGCGGCGTGCGGCCGCGTCGATCACCGCTTCGGCGCGCTGCAGCGCGGCGCCGAGATCGGCCAGCAGGTCACGCTCAGCCTCGATGCCGATCGACAGGCGCAGCAGTCCTTCACTGATGCCAGCCGCCGCACGCGCTTCGGCGCTCATCGCCGCATGGGTCATGGTCGCCGGATGGGCAATCAGGCTTTCGACGCCGCCCAGTGATTCGGCCAGGGTGAAGCAGCGCAGGCCATCGACGAACGCGCGCACCGCCGCATGCGGATCGTCACCGGCGCAGTGCGCCAGTTCGAACGACAGCATCGCGCCGAAACCGCTTTGCTGGCGCGCCGCGATGGCGTGGCCCGGATGATCGGCCAGGCCCGGGTAGTACACCCTGCCGACGGCCGGATGCTGGTCCAGCAGGGCAACGACCGATGCGGTGTTCTCCTGGTGCACGCGCAGGCGCGCGTCCAGCGTGCGCAGGCCGCGCAGGGTCAGGAAGGCATCGAACGGCGAACCGGTCAGGCCCAGCGCATTGCCCCACCACACCAGCTGTTCGTGCAGCGCCGGATCGCGCGCGACCACGGCGCCGCCGACCACGTCACTGTGACCATTGATGTACTTGGTGGTCGAATGCAGCACCAGGTCCGCACCGAACGACAGCGGCTGCTGCAGGGCCGGCGACAGGAAGGTGTTGTCGACCACGACGAGGGCACCGGCCTTGTGCGCGGCGTCGATGACGAAGCGCAGGTCGGTGATGCGCAGCAGCGGGTTGGACGGGGTTTCCACCAGCACCAGCTTCGGCTGGGTCGCCAGTGCCTGGGCGAGCGCACGCGGGTCGGTCAGGTCGGCAGTGACCAGTTCGAAGTGTCCCTTCCGGGCCAGCGCATTGAACAGGCGCCAGCTGCCACCGTATGCATCGTGCGGCACCACCAGCGTATCGCCCGGCTGCAGCAGCGCGTTCAGCACCAGGTTGATTGCTCCCATGCCGGTGGCGGTGATGACGCCACCGGCGCCACCCTCCAGTTCCGCAAGCGCCTCACCCAGCAGGTCGCGGGTCGGGTTGCCACTGCGCGTGTAGTCGTACTGGCGCTTGTTGCCGAAGCCTTCGAAGCTGAAGTTCGACGACAGCACGATCGGCGGCGTGACCGCGCCATGCGCGGTGTCCCGATCGATGCCGGCACGGACGGCGGCAGTGGTGCGACTACAGGACGGCTCGTTTGCGTGCAGGCTCATGCGGACTCTCCAGAAGTGCGGAAGGCGGTGGCGAGGATCGCGTCGATGCGATCGGTTTCTTTGAGGAAGGCGTCATGGCCGTAAGGCGAGCGCAGCACGCGCAGGCTGCCGCGCGGGCCCAGCCCTTCGACCAGACCGACCAGGTCGGCCAGCGACACCAGGCGGTCACCCTCCACGGCCACCACCACGGTCGGCGGCAGGATCGCGGTGGGGTCGACACGATGCAGGTCGATCGATTCGGACAGGCGCAGGTAGGCGGTCACCGGCGTGCGCGCGACGTACTGCGCACCGGCCGCGTCGAGGTAGTCTTCGGCGGCCACGCGCACGCGGCCGTTGATCACTTCCGGCGCGGCGTCGAAGCGCTCGCCGAATTCTTCCGGCGTGCGGTAGCTGAGCATGGCGAACTGCCGCGCCAGGGCCAGGCCGTGGTCTTCGCCGCACTGCAGCTGGCCCAGCGCGACCGCACGGCGCTGCAGCGCGCGCCAGGCGGCGGCATAGGGATGCGGGCGATGCGCGCCGCTGGCCAGCACCAGCTGGCGCACGCGGGCCCGGTGCCGGATCGCGAACTGCTGGCCGACCAGCGCACCATACGAATAGCCCACGAACGCCTTCAGCGCACGGATGCCGAGGTGGTCCAGCAGCAGCGCCAGCGCATCGGCCTGGTCGGCGGTATCGATCGGCACATCCAGCGCACCGTCGGCACCGATGAAGTCGAAGGCCAGCACGCGCAGTTGCTGCGGATCCAGCGCGCGCCCGCTGCCCACCAGGTCTTCGGCCCAGCCCTTCTCGCCGAACTGTGCATTGGACGCCACGTGGCGGTGCGCGGAGATGCCACCGGCCAGCACCACCACCGGTGCATCGGCCGGGCCGACCCACTCATAGCGCAGGCGCACCGGGCTGGGGCCGGCGTGGCGCATCGACAGCACCGCGGCGAACTCGCCGCGCTCGGCATGCACGCGGTCTTCGACCGGCACGCTGACGGGGACAAAGGACTCGGAGCGAATGGCGGTACTGGCGGCGAAGCTCATGGCGGGATCCGGTTGGGGAATCGGCCATCGAGCCTTCGCGGGGCCCGCGTTCGAGATGCACGTGGGGTGCATGGTTCGAACCATCTTTCGGTGGACGCCACGGTCCCCGCAGGATTTGGCACCTACGCAGACGCTTGCGCGCCTGCGGGCTGCCCCGGCTTCAAAGGGCCTGTCCCTCTGCCGGTCTCGATGGTGGAGCCACGATGCCAGCCCTTTCCGGCACTGTCAATCCCTTCATGCGGATAAAGCGATGAATATTTTCAGGTCCACACTGCGCAGTCCGTTCCGGTCGCCCCGTTCAGGATCGGGTACAGTCCCGGCGGTCCATTCCGCTGGAAACGCCGATGTCGCGCTTGCCCCTGTCCTGCCTGCTGTTGACCCTGCTGGCGAGCGCGAGCGTGCACGCCGACGATTGGCGCCAGGGCTGGGGACTGGTTCCCCCGCCTGGCCAGGCGACGCCCGCAGGCGGGTCCGCGGGCGCCGCCACCATGGCCCAGCTGCGCCTGCAGCCGGTCGGCGGGCAATGGCAGGCACGCATCGACAACGCCCTGGCCGGCCCGCTGCAGATCGAACTGCGCGCGGCCCCCGGTCACCCGGTCGACGGCCTGCCGGTGCAGTCACTGATCCAGGGCGACAGCAGCCTGGTGGTCGGCCACCTGCCCGCCCCGATCGATGGGCGCACGCTGGACCTGCGCCTGCAGTCGGTGCCGGGCAACCCGGCCGCGCAGGCCGAGGATGTTGCCTATCGCCTGCCCTTCGACGCAGCCCCCCTGCGCGTGGACCAGGCGCCGCAGGGACGGTTCAGCCATGGCGACGAGGAGAACCACGATGCGGTCGACTTCGCACTGCCGGAGGGCACCCTGGTGCTGGCCGCGCGCGAGGGCACGGTGATGCAGATCCAGGATGGCTTCCGTGGCAACGGCCAGGACCGCGAGCGCGATGGCGCCCGCGCCAACTTCATCCGCGTGCTGCACAGTGACGGCAGCATGGCCCTGTACGGCCATCTGCAGGCCGGCGGCATGCGCGTGCGTCGCGGCCAGGCCGTGGGGGCCGGGCAGCCGATCGGCCTGTCCGGCAACAGCGGCTACAGCAGCGCGCCGCACCTGCACTTCGTGGTGCAGGTCAACCGCGGCATGGGCCTGCGCTCGGTGCCGGTGCGCATCTTCGCCGAACAGGGCCAACTGCAGTTCGCCCGCCACGGCGAAGCCGACGGCGGGACCGGGCGCTGACCGGCCCCGGCCGGTATAATCGGGCGCTTATCTCTTTGAAAAGCGCCCCGGGCGGGCGCCACTGCCATGTCCGAAGTCGCCAACGAAGCGTCGCGTCGCCGCACCTTCGCCATCATTTCCCACCCTGACGCCGGCAAGACCACGCTGACCGAAAAGCTGCTGCTGTTCGGAGGCGCGATCCAGATGGCCGGTTCGGTGAAGGGCCGCAAGGCCGCCCGCCATGCCACCTCCGACTGGATGGCACTGGAAAAGGAGCGCGGCATCTCCGTGACCTCCTCGGTGATGCAGTTCCCGTACGAGGGCAAGATCGTCAACCTGCTCGACACCCCCGGCCACGCCGACTTCGGCGAGGACACCTACCGCGTGCTGACCGCGGTGGACTCGGCGCTGATGGTGATCGACGTGGCCAAGGGCGTGGAAGAGCGCACCATCAAGCTGATGGAAGTCTGCCGCCTGCGCGACACCCCGATCATGACCTTCATCAACAAGCTCGACCGCGAGGGCAAGGACCCGATCGAGCTGCTGGATGAGGTGGAAACCGTGCTCGGCATCCAGTGCGCGCCGGTGACCTGGCCGATCGGCATGGGCCAGCGCCTGAAGGGCGTGGTCCATCTGCTGACCGGTGAAGTGCACCTGTACGAGCCCGGCCGCAACTTCACCCGCCAGGACTCGACCATCTTCCCGTCCATCGATGCCCCCGGCCTGGCCGAGAAGATCGGTGCACAGATGCTGGCCGACCTGCGCGACGAGCTGGAACTGGTGCAGGGCGCCAGCCACCCGTTCGACCTGGACGCCTACCGCGCCGGCAAGCAGACCCCGGTGTTCTTCGGCTCCGGCGTGAACAACTTCGGCGTGCAGCCGCTGCTGGACTTCTTCGTCGAGCATGCACCGTCGCCGCAGGCGCGTTCGACCACCGGCCGCGAGATCGCCCCGGAAGAGAACAAGCTGACCGGCTTCGTGTTCAAGATCCAGGCCAACATGGACCCGCAGCACCGTGACCGCGTGGCCTTCATGCGCGTCTGCTCCGGCCGTTTCAGCGCCGGCATGAAGACCTTCCACGTGCGCACCGGCAAGGAAATGAAGCTGGCCAACGCGCTGACCTTCATGGCCAGCGACCGCGAGATCGCGGCCGAGGCCTGGCCGGGCGATGTGATCGGCATCCACAACCACGGCACCATCTCCATCGGCGATACCTTCACCGAAGGCGAAGCGGTGACCTTCACCGGCATCCCCAACTTCGCGCCGGAACTGTTCCGCCGCGCCCGCCTGCGCGATCCGCTCAAGCTCAAGCAGCTGCAGAAGGGCCTGGCGCAGCTGTCCGAGGAAGGCGCGACCCAGTTCTTCCGCCCGCTCACCAGCAACGACCTGATCCTGGGTGCGGTCGGCGTGCTGCAGTTCGACGTGGCCGCGTACCGACTGAAGGACGAGTACGGCGTGGAAGCCACCTTCGAGCCGGTCAGCGTGACCACCGCGCGCTGGGTCCACTGCAGCAACGAGAAGAAGCTGGAAGAGTTCCGCGAGAAGAACGCGCTGAACCTGGCCTTGGATGCCGCTGGGCACCTGGTCTACCTGGCGCCGACCCGGGTCAACCTGCAGCTGGCGCAGGAGCGCTCGCCGGATGTCCGCTTCTCGGCCACGCGCGAAGCCGCCCATACCGTGTCGGCGGGCTGAACAACGGGGTCAGGTCCCTTTCCGCAAGGAAAGGGCGCTCCCCCTACCGGCGCAGGCCGGTAGTTCATTGACCATACGGGGACGGGCGTGCACATCCCGCCCATCGCGGCGATGATAGGGGGGCGCGGGTCCCCACCTCCCCGCGAACGATGCCTACGCCATGTCCACGACTTCCGTTGCTTCGATCCGCGAAGAAATCGCAAGTGCCTTGACCCACGGCCTGGGTGCCGTGTTCGCGCTGGGTGCCGGCGCGGTCCTGATCACCCTGGCCGCGATCTACGGCGATGGCTGGCAGCTGGCCGGTGCCATCGTGTTCGGCATTGCGCTGCTGCTGCTGTACACCGCCTCGACCCTGTACCACGCCATCCAGCACCCGGTCGCCAAGGGGCGACTCAAGGTGTTCGACCACTGCGCGATCTACGTGCTGATTGCAGGCACCTACACCCCGTTCACCCTGATCGGTCTCCGCGGCCCGTGGGGCTGGGGCCTGTTCGCCGCAATCTGGACCCTGGCCCTGGCCGGTGTGGTGTTCAAGCTGTTCTACACCGGCCGCTTCAAGCGCCTGTCCACGGCCATCTACGTCGCCATGGGCTGGCTGGTGATCGTGGCGGTCAAGCCGATGCTGGCTTCGATCGACGGCTGGACGCTGGGCTGGCTGCTGGCCGGCGGCCTGTCGTACACACTGGGCACCTATTTCTACCATCGCGAATCGATTCCCTATTCGCACGCGATCTGGCACCTGTTCGTGATCGGTGGCAGCGTCTGCCACTTCGTCGCAGTGACCATGCAGGTGCTGTAGACCGGCGTCCGCGCCGCTTGTGCACGCCACGCACATGGACGCTTCGCGCCCCGTCCACGATGAGGGGGCAACCATGGCAGCGTGAATGCTGCCGCCTCCCCTGCTGCACGGCGCTCGCCCCGCTGGCGCCTCCGCCGCCCCGGTCCCCGGGGCCGCCGCTGGCTGACCGTGCTGGTCTTCCTGCTCGCGGCGGTGCTGGTGTTGATCGCGCTATGGGACTGGAACTGGTTCAAGGGCCCGGTTGAACGCGCGGTGCAGGCCCGCACCGGCCGTGCGCTGCAGATCGGGAATCTCGACGTCGACCTCGGCCGCACCAGCACCCTTCGCGCCGATGCGATCACCTTCGCCAATGCCCGCTGGGCAAAGCAGCCGAACATGGCCACGGCCGACCGCGTCGAGATCGACGTGCGGCTCTGGCCACTGCTGCGCGGCCGCGTGGAACTGCCCGAAGTACGCCTGACCCGGCCGGACCTGCTGCTGCAGACTGCCCCGCGCAAGGGTGAGCCCGGCAACTGGGATTTCCTCGGTGACAGCGCTGGAGGGACACCTCCCCAGCTCAAGCGACTGCGCATCGACGACGGTCGTCTGCAGTTCCTCGACGCGCTCGGCCGCACGGATATCCGCGTGGAGGTGCGCAGCGGCCAACCGAAGCAGACCGACGGCGCGCCGCCGCTGCTGGTGCAGGGCAAGGGACGCTGGCAGGGCAACCCGTTCACCCTGCGCGGTGGCACCGAATCCCCGCTGGAGCTGACCGACAGCGACCACCCGTTCCGCATCCACCTTGACGGCCGCGCCGGCGCTACCCACGCCGTCGCCACCGGCACGCTCACCAATCCATTCCAGCTGCGCGTGTTCGACCTGCAGTTCGCGCTGAGCGGGCAGGATCTTGCCGACCTCTACCCGCTGCTCGGCATCGCCATCCCGCCCTCCCCGCCGTATGCGTTGAACGGCCGCCTCAAGCGTGACCACGACACCTGGCGCTACGAGCGGTTCTCCGGCAAGGTCGGCGACAGCGACCTGGGTGGCAATCTGCAGTTCGACGTGGGCGGCGCTCGCCCGCGATTGACCGCCACGCTGGAATCCAGGCGCCTGGACTTCGATGACCTGGCCGGCTTCGTTGGCGCCCCGCCAAAGACCGGCGGTGGCGAAACCGCCAATGCGGAGCAGAAGGCCGAGGCGGCGCGGGTGGCTGCCCGCCCGCGCGTGCTGCCCGATACGCCCTACAACCTCGGCAAGCTGCGGGCGATGGACGCCGACGTGCGGTGGAAGGCCCATCGCATCAACGCTCCGTCGCTGCCGCTGGATGACATGGATGCGCACCTGCTGCTGGATGACGGCCTGCTGCGGCTGGACCCGCTGAACTTCGGCGTCGCCGGCGGCGATATCCGCAGCACGGTCCGCATGGACGCGCGGCAACCGCAGATCAGCACCGCACTGAAGGCCAGCGTGCGCGGCGTGCAGCTGGGCCAGTTGTTCCCCGATGCCAAGCTGGCCGAGCAGGCCAAGGGTGGCATCGGTGGCGAAGTGGACCTGAGCGGCCGTGGCAATTCGATCGCGGCAATGCTCGGCAGCAGCAGCGGCAAGGTCGGCCTGGCGATGGGCCGTGGGCATGTCGGCAACCTCGTGATGGAGCTGGCCGGCCTGGACATCACCGAGTCGCTGAAGTTCCTGGTGACCGGCGACAAGCAGATTCCCCTGCGGTGTGCCTTCGCCGACTTCGGCGTGCGCGACGGCCTGATGACCAGCCAGGCACTGGCGGTGGACACCACCGACACGATCCTCATCGGCGAAGGCACGGTGAGCCTGCGCGACGAGACCCTGGACCTGCTGTTGAAACCGCGCCCGAAGGACAAGAGCATCCTGGTGCTGCGCTCGCCGCTGCACATCGCCGGTACGTTCAAGGACCCGTCGTTCCGCCCGGACTTCAAGGCGCTGGGCATCCGCGGCGCGGTGGCCCTGGCATTGGGCAGCATCGCCCCGCCGGCGGCGTTGCTGGCAACGATCGAGCTGGGGCCGGGCAAGGATGCCGACTGCGGCGGGCAGTATGCGAAGTAGGGTTACAGCGTTGTTCGCGGCGCCTGCATTGATGGTGTCTTGAGGGGGACGGGTGACGCAGGCAGGACACGCCGCAAGTACGTCCCTGTAGGCTCGATGGCGCCATCCATGGCGCCAACGGTCCTGCCTCCGTCACCCGTCCCCCTCCTGACAGTTTCCTGCGCGCGCGGAACGAGAGCGGAAATTCAAAGTCAAAAGAAGAAAGCAAAGTCAAAAGCGGTTGCCAACCAAGGTTGGCGGCTACCAAAGGCGAGGCACCGCGCATGTACGCACCGCGCTCGCGGTGATGTATCCAGAGGCGGAGGGCATGGGCGTGCAGGACCGTTGGCGCCATGGATGGCGCCATCGAGCCTACAGGGACGTACTTGCGGCGTGTCCTGCACGCCCATGCCCTCCGCCTCTCCGACGTATCAGGAAGGCGCTGCTTCTGCTTCTGCACTTGCTGTTGGCGGGCCGGCGGGCCGCAGGCCCGCCAGCGAACACCTCACCCCGCCACGATGTACTGCTGCAGCTGGTCCAGCTCCCGCCGCTGCGCATCGATCACCGACTTCACCAGGTCGCCGATGGAGATCACCCCCAGCACCTGCGCGCCCTCCACCACCGGCAGGTGGCGGATGCGGTAGTCGGTCACCAGCTGCAGGCAGTGCTCCACCTGCTCGCCCGGCGACACCGTCACCACCTGTGCCGTCATGATCTCCGCCACCGCGGTATCCCGCGACGAACGATCGCGCAGCACGATCTTGCGCGCGTAATCACGCTCGGACAGGATCCCGACCAGTTTCGGCCCGTCCATCACCAGCACCGCACCGATGCCTTTTTCCGCCATCAATCGGATCGCATCGATCACCGCCGCTTCCGGCGCGACCGCATGTACTTCAGGAGACTTGCCGTCCAACAGTTGCCGTACCGTGGTCATCTGCCTGCCCTCCGAGGGTGGGTTGCAGGGCCGAGTCTGCCACGGCGGATGCTAGCCAGGCGTCAACCAGGTACAGCGGCCGCTGCTTGGACTCTTCGTACAGCCGCCCCAGGTACTCGCCGATCAGGCCCAGCGCGATCAGCTGCACCCCACCCAGGAACAGGATCACCGCCATCATCGTCGGCCAGCCCGCCACCCGGTCGCCATACAACGCCGCTTTGACGATCACCCACAGGCCGAACAGGAAGGCGACCGCTGCCGTTGCCAGCCCCAGGTAGGTGGCCGCCCGCAGCGGCACGGTGGAGAATCCAGTGATGCCCTCCAGCGCGAAATTCCACAGCCGCCACAGGCTGAATTTGCTGGTGCCGGCCACGCGCGCGTGGCGGTGATAGGGCACGGCGATCCGCTTGAATCCGACCCAGCTGAAAAGCCCTTTCATGAAGCGGTGGCGCTCACGCATGCCACGCAGGGCGCTCAGCGCGCGCGGCGACAGCAGGCGGAAGTCCCCGGTGTCGGCCGGAATCGGTGTACGCGACAGGCGGCCCATCACCCGATAGAACATGGCTGCCGTGGCGCGCTTGATCCAGGCCTCGCCATCGCGGGCCATGCGCGTGCCGTAGACGTTGTCATGGCCCTCGCGCCAGCGGGCGACGAACTGCGGCACCAGCTCCGGCGGGTCCTGGCCGTCGGCATCCAGGATCATCGCCGCGCCTTCGTGCACCAGGTCCAGGCCCGCCGTCAGCGCCGCTTCCTTGCCGAAGTTGCGCGACAGCTTCAGCGCCGATACGCGCGCATCGGCCTGCGCAAGCCCGGCAATTACCTCCCAGGTGCCGTCGTGGCTGCCGTCGTCCACATAGAGGATGTGACCCTCGATGTCGGGCATGCCGTCGAGCACCGCGCACAGCCGCGGATGCAGCAGCGGCAGTGCCAGGGCCTCGTTGTAGGCGGCGATGACGAAGGTGAGCCGTTCGCGGGTCATGCCCGGATTGTACGTTGCCGGCACGCACGCGGCCGGTCGCATGACGATCACGCCGTATGCACCTCAGTCCTCCGACAGGTAGGACGCGCCCCCCAGCTGGCGCGCCTGGCGCTGGATCCAGGCGGCACGCCGCTGCACGTAAGGCCCGGGCGCGGCCGCGTTGTAGCGCCGCGGTGCCGGCAGTACCGCAGCCAGCCGCGCACTCTCGGCCGGGCTCAGCCGGGCCGCGTCCTTGCCCCAGAATTTCTGCGCCGCCGCCTGTGCCCCGTACACGCCATCACCGAACTCGGCGATGTTGGCGTACATCTCCAGGATCCGCTCCTTCGGCCACAGCGCCTCGATCAGCACCGTGTACCAGACTTCCAGGCCCTTGCGTATCCAGCTGCGGCCCTGCCACAGGAACAGGTTCTTGGCCACCTGCTGGCTGATCGTGCTGGCGCCGCGCAGGCGCCCGCCCCTGGCGTTGTGGTCGCGGGCCTTTTCGATGGCCTGCAGGTCGAAGCCGTTGTGGTCGGGGAAGCGCTGGTCCTCGGCGGCCACCAGCGAGATCGGCAGGCTCGGCGCCATCTGGTCGAGGTCGCGCCACTGGTAATGCAGCCGATAGGACCAGTCCGCCTCGCCCAGCGCTTCGCCGTAGCGCCACAGCATCACCGTGGACACCGGCGGGTCGATGAAGCGCAGCACCAGCACCTGCAGGCAGCTGAAAGCAGCCAGGAGCACCGGCAGCCACAGCAGCCGCTTCCAGCGCCAGCGCCGCCGGCGCGGCGCGGTGGCCGCCGCCTCTACCTTGTGCTGCTCTCCCGCTGCCCCCATTACTGGTGCATCCTTCTTCTGTCTGGTTGTCGGCGCATTATCCGGCAACCGCCCCCGTTTACGCGCGATGTGAGCCGATGACCGCCAACCCCGATTCCCTGATCCGCTTCCTGCTCCCCGCCGCCGGCGTCCGCGGCGTGCATGTGCACCTGCAGGCCACCTGGCAGGAAATCCTGTCCCACGCGGCGTACCCGGACGCCGCTGCCGAACTGCTCGGCGAGGCCTGCGTCGCTTCGGCACTGTTCACCGGCCACACCAAGATCGACGGCCGCCTGTCGGTGCAGCTGCGCAGCAGCACCGCGCTGCGCACCCTGTTCGCCGAATGCACCGCCGCTGGCACGCTGCGCGGTATCGCCCAGCTCAGCGAGGGCGCCGACGCGCCGCGTGACCTGTCCAGCCTCGGCGATGACGCCATCCTCGCCATCACCATCGAGAACCCCGGCCTGGACCCGCGTGAGCCGCAGCGTTACCAGAGCCTGGTTGCGCTGGCCGCGCCGGAACTGGACGAGGCCTTCGAAGACTATTTCCGCCAGTCCGAACAGCTGCCGACCCGCCTGCTGCTGGCCGCCGACCGCAACGGCGCCGCCGGCCTGCTGCTGCAGAAGCTGCCGGGCGACGAAGGCGACGAGGACGGCTGGGCGCGTGCCAGCGCCCTGTTCGAAACCCTGGGCAAGGCCGAACTGCTGGCCACCCCGGCCGAAGCGCTGCTGCACCGCCTGTTCCACGAAGAGCGGCCGGAACTGCTGGGCAGCAAGCCCCTGTCCTTCGCCTGCTCCTGCTCGCGCGAGCGGGTGGCCGGCATGCTGCAGTCACTGGGCGAGGAAGAAGCCCGTGCGGCCGCCGAGGACACCGGCGCGGTCGAGGTGCGTTGCGAATTCTGCGGGCGTGAGTATCACTTTCCATTGACGGAGTTCGGCATACTGTTCCACGGCGCCCAGGGGGCTGTACCGGCGCCTGAACGGCTTCAATGAACGGCAGTCTTGTACCTGGGGAGGATCAAGGCTTGTTAAGAATTCATAAACACCCTAGGATCAAGTTCCCGTCCCCACGGGAACTTCCGTTGTCTGTCCCTGTCTGAACTGGTCCGATGCGTACCTTCCTGCGTCTACCGCTGGCCCTGCTGATCGCCCTTGGCGCGATCACGGGCGCGCATGCGCAGAGCAAGGACACCCGCACCGTGCTGCCGGTATGGAACAAGGGCAGCGGCAAGGTGGAGGCGCTGCTGTACCTGGAGCCGACCGGCGAACAGGCGGCCGGCGCCCGCTGGCATTTCGGCCGCAACTCCCTGGACGCGGCCTTTGGCCTGTCGTCCGGCGATTCGCTGGGCCTGCTCTGCAACAGCAGCAGCGGCACCAGCATCAGCGGACTGGCCAGCCACTGCATGCTGGCCAGCCTGGGCGACGACGATGACCTCAACAGCCGCCGCTTCACCGGCACCGCGGCACTGAACCGTGGCAGCAGCCGTCTGGGCATCACCGCCGGCACCGGCCGTGAAACCCTGCCGGCCTGGTTGTCGGGCCCGAACAAGACGCCGTCCCTGCGTGCCGAGCAGAACGATCTGACCGTGTTCGCGCAGAAGAACATCGGTCGCGAAGGCTTCGTGTCCATCGCCGGCACCTATGCCAAGGCCCGCCTGGTCCCGCTGGCCGACGCCTCGCCGGCCCTCGTCGATCGCTGGGACAGCAAGAGCCTGAGCCTCGGTGCCGGTTACGGCAATTTCACCGGCAGCATCATCGGCCGCGTGGTCGACGTCCCGGGCAAGCCCGGCAAGTGGGAAGGCCTGGGCATCGGCCTGACCTGGCGGACCCCGTGGTCGGGCCAGCTCACCGTCGGCGCCGAGAACGTGATCAGCCGCGGCAAGAACCCGTTCTCCCCGCGCAATGAAAGCAACGACGACGGCACCGTGCCGTATGTCCGTTACGAACAGGATCTCTGATCCCCGCAGTCACGCTGTGCAGCGACAGACCCGAGGGCGCCGAAAGGCGCCCTTTGCATGTGCGTGCCGGACGCACAAAGACGCGTTCGCAATGGTCGCTGGGAAATGAAACACAACGCGCCGAAATACTCGGATACATAACAACGGAAACTTTTTTCATCATTCCTCGTTAACAAACGAGGCATGACGAATTGACCCTGCCAGCAACTCTTTGACTGGGTTGGGAAAAGTTGATTTTTACCAGAATCACAGTCTGGATTAACACAGCTTTAATTCTTGGCGAACGCCCGTTACTATCGGGTCAGCCTCGCGATTTGGGAGCGCTTTTTCGCTCCCCCGCCGGGCATTAACCCCAGCCAAGATTTCTTGGAGAGAGAGAGCCAATGAAACTCAAGTCCAGCCAGCTGCGTGACGCAGTTGTGATCGCGCTTGTTGCCGGTGCCACCACCGCAACGGCCCACGCCCAGGAAGCCACCAACCTCGACCGTATCGAGGTCACCGGTTCGCGCATCCGCCAGGTCGATACCGAAACGGCACAGCCGGTGTTGAGCCTGAGCCGCGCCACCATCGAAAAGAGCGGCTTCAAGACGGTCGCTGATGTGCTGCAGAACATTTCTGCCGCCGGCAGCCCGGCCATCAGCCGTTCCGAACCGCTGTCCTCCGGTGAAATGGTCGGCGGCTACTACATCGACCTGCGCAACCTGGGTGCACAGCGCACCCTGATCCTGGTCGATGGCAAGCGCCTCGGCGCCAGCGTCAGCGGCTATCAGGACGTGTCGCAGATCCCGTCGGCCATCGTCGAGCGCATCGACGTGCTGAAGGACGGCGCTTCCTCGGTGTACGGTTCCGACGCCATGGCCGGCGTGATCAACATCATCACCCGCAAGAACTTCGAAGGCCTGGAAGTCAACGCCTACACCGGGCAGTACAGTGAAGGCGACGGCCAGAAGCAGAGCGCCGATTTCGTGGCCGGCTTCACCGGCGATCGCGGCTCGATCACCATCGGTGCCGAGTACTCCAACGAAAAGGCGGTGTGGGCCAAGGACCGCTGGTTCTCCGAATCGTCGCGCACCAATCGCCATCCGACCGCCGGCTGGACCTCGGTCAGCCAATGGGGCTCGGTGTACGACCCGACCGATCCGGACGCACCGTCGCTCACCCTCAATCGCGGCGGCAATCCGTACAACGCGGCGGACTTCCACGAAACCGACCTGACCCCGATCACCGGTGACGTGAGCAACTCCAACCAGCAGATGCAGCTGCTGACCCCCACCAAGCGTCGCAGCGTATTCGCCAACCTGCAGTACGACCTCACCGACAATGTCCGTTTCAGCGGTGACCTGCTGTACACCCGCCGCGAATCGGAAGCGCAGGTGGCCGGTTACCCGCTGCAGTCCGAAGCGTACGCCAACCTCGGTTCCATCTGGTCGGCCAACAGCTACTACAACCCGTTCGGCCAGGACATGGCGTATGTCCGCCGTGGCTGGGAAGTGCCGCGCGTGTCCAACAACAAGCTGACGACGTTCCGCTTCAGCGGCGCGCTGCAGGGCTCGTTCCAGTTCAAGGACAAGTACTTCGACTGGGAAGCCGGCTACCTCTACCAGAACTCCGAAAACAACCAGAGCCAGACCGGCAACTACAACGTCCTGGCGGCCAACGCCGCCACCGGGGCCTCGTTCTACAACCCGGCAACCGGCCGCGTGGAGTGCGGAACCGCTGCGGGCCTGGCTGCGGGCACCAACCCGGCCTACGGCCCCGGCGCCGGCGGCTGCATTCCGTGGAACCCGGCCATTCCGTTCGGCCGCACCGGTGATGGCGGCTTGACCGGCAATCCGGACCTGCAGCAGTTCCTGTTCCCGACGACGCACAACGTCGGCGAAACCACGATGACGTCCTACTACGCCAACATCGCGGGCAGCATCCTGACCCTGCCGGCAGGCGACCTGGGCTTCGCATTGGGTTACGAGTACCGCGAAGAGAAGGGCAACTTCAATCCGGACGCGCTGTCGCAGTCGGGTTACTCCACCGACCTGGCGGCTGGCCCGACCGGCGGCAAGTACGACGTCAATGAAGTGTACCTGGAGCTGAACGTACCGATCCTGGCCGACCTGCCCGGTGCCAAGGAACTGAGCCTGAGCGCAGCCACCCGCTTCTCCGACTTCAGCACCTTCGGCAACACGACCAACAGCAAGTTCGGCCTGAAGTGGCGCCCGATCGATCAGCTGCTGGTCCGCGCGACCTACTCCGAGGGCTTCCGCGCGCCGACCATCGCCGACCTGTACGGCGGCAGCTCGCAGTCCTTCGAGTACTTCACCGATCCGTGCGATACCTCGTTCGGTCTGGCCGCAACCGATGCCGCCACGGCCCAGCGATGCGCTGCCGCCCTGGGTGCACTGGCCCCGAACTTCCGCCAGCTGAAGCAGGGTTACGTCCCGGCGGAAGGCCCGGATGAGCAGAGCCCGGTGCCGTTCACCTCCGGCTCCAATCCGAACCTGACTCCGGAAACGTCCAAGTCCAAGACCGTTGGCCTGGTCTGGAGCCCGACCTTCGCCCCGGGCCTGAACCTGAGCCTGGACTGGTTCAACATCAAGATCGAGAACACGATCGTTTCCGATACCCCGACGGATCAGCTGAACGACTGCTACGTTCTGGGCATTGCTGAGCGCTGCAGCACCTTCACCCGTGACGCCACGCTCGGCTACGTCAACAACCTGACCTACGGCAGCCGCAACGCCGGCTTCATCGAAACCGAAGGCTTCGACTTCGATGCAAGCTACCGCTATGCGACCGACACCTGGGGCAGCTTCAACTTCAACCTGCAGAACACCTACGTCACCAAGAACGTCCTGAAGACGGCCAATGATGACTCCCCGGTGCAGATCTACAATGGCTTCGGCAGCAACTTCCGCCTGCGTTCGAACCTGACCGTTGGCTGGGAATTCGGCGACTTCGGCATCACCTGGGGCACCCGCTACTTCTCCAGCGTGAAGGAGCGTTGCTACTACGCCACCGAGTGCTCGCTGCCTGACTACGGCTCGCCGGATCCGGCCCGCAACCAGGCGCAGAACAAGCGCGGCGCCACCACCTTCCACGACGTCCAGGTCTCCTGGAACGCGCCGTGGAATGCGACCATCGCGGTCGGTGCACGCAATGTGTTCGACCACTACGGCCCGCAGATGTACTCGGCGCCGAACTCGCAGTACTCCTACTACGGCGGCTACGACATCGGTCGCCTGATCTACATGCAGTACAAGCAGAAGTTCTGATCGGTACTCCGATCAGCTGATGCCGCAACGGCCCCGCACGGGGCCGTTGTTCGTTATGCCGCCTGGAAAGGGGCTGCGCCGCCTGAAAAAAAACCGCGGCATCGCCGCGGTCCTTGTTCACGCTGATCCCGGGGCGCTCATCCGTTCGGAATCAGCGTCTCGATCAGATGCTCGACGTACGCTTCGAAGTCCTCGCGCGCCTGCTTGGGCTGCTGCAGCTGCAGCGACAACTGCAGGAAGCCGACGTAGGCGGCATAGGCCAGGCGCGCGCGATGGCGTGCATCGGTCGAGCTGAGGCCGGCCTGTCGGAACGAGGCGACCAGATAGTCGAGGCGACGCTGCGAGACCCGGTCGATCACCGGCCGCACCATCGGGTGGTCCAGCGCCTTCAGCAATTCGCTGTAGATGATGTGCGGCTGCACTTCATGCGCCACCATCTGGAACAGCTGGCGCAGGCGCACGCGCGGATCCGGCACGTCTTCCAGGCTGCCGAATACCTGTTCCTGTTCAAACAGTTCCCAGCGTTCCAGTGCCGCCTGCAGCAATGCGTCGCGGGAGGGGAAATGCCAGTAGAAACTGCCCTTGGTGACACCCAGTCGCCGAGCCAGGGGCTCCACCGCGACGGCGCCGACACCTTGTTCAGCAATCAGATCGAGGGCCGCCTGGGCCCAGTCTTCGGCACTCAGGCGGCTGTTGCGGCCGGCGCGCGGTTCGCCAGCGGAAGCGTCAGGTTGATTCATGGACTGATTTAACCATACGCCGGGGTTCGTTGCAGTACGCGGTTGCGGTCGAAACCGTCACAGGGTCCCGTGAGCCCCTCTCCAGGCACCTTCCGCAGCGCACCATACCATGCAGTATTGACATCCCTCGGAAGCGATCCATACTAGCAAGTATGGTTACGTCCCCAACTTCCGCTGCGTTTCATGACCTGCGCCTGGACGCCGCCCATGGCGCTCGCCTGGCGGCGACCGTAAGCGACCATGGCCGGCGCGGTCGGGTGCTGTTCGCGCATGGCTTCGGCCAGACCCGCCACGCCTGGAATGCCACCGCCCGCGCACTGAGCGCGGCCGGCCTGCAGACGCTGGCCTACGACGCGCGCGGCCATGGCGATTCCGACTGGAATAGCGCCGACCTGCCCTATCACGGCGAACAGTTCGCCGACGACCTGATCGTGCTGGCCGGTGAACAGCCGCGCCCGCCGGTACTGGTTGCCGCCTCGATGGGCGGGCTGTTCGGGCTGCTGGCCGAGTCGCGCTGGCCGGGGCTGTTCTCGGCGATGGTGCTGGTCGACATCACCCCGCGCTGGGATACCGCCGGTGTCGAGCGCATCCTCGCCTTCATGACCGCCCATCCCGACGGCTTCGCCTCGCTGACCCAGGCCGCCGACGTGATCTCGGCCTACATGCCGCACCGTCCGCGCAAATCCGAGCAGTCGCTGCGCGCACTGCTGCGCGAGGACGGCCACGGCCGCTGGCGTTGGCACTGGGACCCGCGCCTGGTGGCCGAACTGGCCCGCGACAGCGAGCAGCACCAGGATGCACTGGCCGAGGCCGCACGCCAGGTGAAGTGCCCGCTGCTGCTGGTCAGCGGCGGCCGAAGCGACCTGGTCACGCCACAGACCGTGGCCGAATTCCTGGCGTTGGCGCCGCACGCGCGTCATGTACAGCTGCCGCAGGCCACGCACATGGTCGCCGGCGATGACAACGACGCCTTTACCGCTACTGTGTTGGACTATCTGGACGTGTTGCCCGCAGCGGATGCTGCAGCTTCGTCCGCCACAAACGAGCACGTCACCGGAGCACGCTCATGAGCATCGTTCTTCCCTTCCTCGCCCTGCTGCTGGCAGGCGCGTTCGTCGCCTACCACCGCATGCGGCTGGTTACCTGGACGCTGATCAGCGTGGCCCTGCTGGTCGCCTGCTGGTTCATTCCCTACGTCAACCAGACCGCCACGATCGTGGCTGCCGCCGTACTGGCCGTCATCGCCGTGCCGCTGCTGCTGCCGTTCATCCGCAAGCCGCTGCTGACCGGCCCGATGATGAAGGTGTTCCGCAAGGTGCTGCCGCCGCTGTCGCAGACCGAGCGCATCGCGCTGGAAACCGGTTCGGTCGGTTTCGAGGGCGAACTGTTCACCGGTGATCCGGACTGGAACATCCTGCTCAACTACCCCAAGCCGCAGCTGACCGCCGAAGAGCAGGCTTTCCTCGATGGCCCGGTGGAAGAGCTGTGCGCGATGGTCAACGACTGGGAAATCACCCACGTCCATGCCGACCTGCCGCCGGAGCTGTGGGTCTTCATCAAGAAGAACAAGTTCTTCGGCATGATCATCCCGAAGGAATACGGTGGCCTGGGCTTCTCCGCGCTGGCCCACCACAAGGTGATCCAGAAGCTGGCCTCGGTGTCCTCGGTGGTCAGCTCCACCGTCGGCGTGCCCAACTCGCTGGGCCCGGGTGAACTGCTGGTGCATTACGGCACCCAGGAACAGAAGGACCAGTACCTGCCGCGCCTGGCCGATGGCCGTGAAGTGCCCTGCTTCGGCCTGACCGGTCCGTTTGCCGGCTCCGATGCCACCTCGATTCCGGACTACGGCATTGTCTGCAGGGGCGAGTGGAACGGCGAGCAGGTGCTCGGCGTCAAGCTGACCTTCGACAAGCGCTACATCACCCTGGCCCCGGTGGCTTCGCTGATCGGCCTGGCCTTCCGCATGTATGACCCGGATGGCCTGATCGGCGACACCCGCGACATCGGCATCACCCTGGGCCTGCTGCCGCGCGACACCGCCGGCGTCGAGATCGGCCGTCGCCACTTCCCGCTGAACTCGACGTTCCAGAACGGCCCGATCCGCGGCAAGGACGTGTTCATTCCGCTGACCCAGCTGATCGGTGGCGCGGCCATGGCCGGCAAGGGCTGGAACATGCTCAACGAGTGCCTGGCCGTGGGCCGCTCGATCACCCTGCCGTCCACCGCCAGTGGTGGTGCCAAGGCCGGTGCTGCGGTCACCGGCGCCTATGCCCGCATCCGCAAGCAGTTCGGCCTGTCGGTCGGCCGCTTCGAGGGCGTCGAGGAAGCACTGGCCCGCATCGGCGGCAAGGCCTACAAGATCAGCGCACTGTCGCAGGCCACCGCTGCCGCGGTCGACCGTGGCGACGTGCCGTCGGTGCCGTCGGCGATCGCCAAGTACCACTGCACCACCATGAGCCGCGAAGTGATCTCGGACATGATGGACGTGATCGGCGGCAAGGGCATCATCCTGGGGCCGCGCAACTTCGCCGGCCGCAGCTGGCAGGCCGCGCCGATCGCGATCACCGTGGAAGGCGCCAACATCATGACCCGCAGCCTGCTGATCTTCGGCCAGGGTGCGATCCTCTGCCACCCGTGGGTGCTGAAGGAAATGAAGGCCGCGCAGGATCCGGATACCCGCGCCGGCCTGCAGGAGTTCGACCGCAGCCTGTTCGGCCACATCCGCTTCGGCATCTCCAATGCCGTGCGTTCGTTCTGGTTCGGCCTGACCGGCGCGCGCTTCGGTGCCGCCCCGGGCGACGCCTACACCCGCCGCTACTTCCGCAAGCTCGATCGCTACTCGGCCAACCTGGCGCTGATGGCCGACATCTCGATGATGACCCTGGGCGGCAAGCTGAAGTTCAAGGAATCGCTGTCCGGCCGCCTGGGCGATGTGCTGAGCCACGTCTACATGACCAGCGCGATGCTCAAGCGCTACCACGACGAAGGCGCACCGCAGGCCGACCAGCCGCTGCTGGCCTGGGCCTTCCATGACAGCGTGCACAAGATCGAAGAGTCGCTGTCGGCCGCGCTGCGCAACTTCCCGATCCGGCCGATCGGCTGGCTGATGTGGGCGCTGATCTTCCCGCTGGGCCGTCGTGCCGAGGCTCCGGGCGACCGCCTGAGCCGCCGCGTCGCCGCCCTGCTGATGGCGCCGAACGAAGCCCGCGACCGCCTGGCCAGTGGCGTGTTCCTGACCCCCTGCGAGAACAACCCGGGTGGCCGCATCAACAGCTACCTGAGCAAGGCGATCATGGCCGAGCCGGTGGAGCGCAAGTTCCTGAAGGCGCTGAAGAGCAAGGGCATCGAGGCGCTGGACTTCAAGGCACAACTGGACGAGGCCGTGGCCGAGGG
This sequence comes from Stenotrophomonas sp. YJH_SMC_29, assembly GCF_059371235.1. NCBI lineage: Bacteria > Pseudomonadati > Pseudomonadota > Gammaproteobacteria > Lysobacterales > Lysobacteraceae > Stenotrophomonas > Stenotrophomonas sp. YJH_SMC_29. The sequence continues at coordinate 646,315 of NZ_JCAFUK010000001.1, forward strand.
CGTGATCACCCAGGACGAGCGCAGCCTGCTGGAAGAGCTGCGCACGCTGACCCTGGACACCATCACCGTGGACGACTTCGACACCCACGAACTGCGCGCGGCCAGCTACTACGACCGCCAGCACAAGGATCCGCATTCGCAGGCCGCCTGATCGCCCGCGACACGCGTTGCCTCGACGGCGGGCCTCGGCCCGCCGTCGCTTTATCCGCCGACCGGAATACCCACCATGTCCACGCCCCTGGTCTCGCTCTACAACCGCCTGCAGCGCTGGCCTGCCGGCAACTGGCTGTTCTCGCGCGCGGTGTGTTTCAAGGCGCCCTACTTCGCCAGCATCGCGCCACGCATCACCCGCCTGGAACACGGCCGCTGCGAAGGCACGCTGGCCGACCGCCGCAGGGTGCGCAACCACATCGGCACGGTGCACGCGATCGCGATGTGCAACCTGGCCGAACTGACCGCCGGGTTGATGGTCGATGCATCGCTGCCGAAGGGGATGCGCTGGATTCCGAAGGGAATGCAGGTGCAGTACCTGGCCAAGGCACGGGGCACGCTGCAGGCGGTGGCGTTGCCGGCGCAGCCGATTGTCGTTGCGGCCGAGGGGTATGCGCTGCCGGTGACGGTCAGCGTGCGCGACCGCGCAGGGACGGAGGTGTTCAGCGCGGTCATCGACATGTGGATGTCGCCGGCGAAGTAGTGTTCCCGCGAACGGCGCAGCCCCTCGTGGGTAGACGGTTGATCGCGGAAAGCCCTGGCTGGGCTGGGGACGGTGGGTTCGCGGGGGACGCCGTGAACCCATCCCTGGGGGCTTGGCCGCGGCATCCATGCCGCGGACACCCCCGCGAACCCACCGCCCCCAGCCTCGGACGGATCTCTGCGGCGCCCACCCACGCAAGAGAAAAAAGAAGAGCAGAAGCAACAGCAAAAGCGGCCCACCGGCCGCTTTTTGCTGTTGCTGTTGCTGTTGATCTTCTTTTTCTTCTCCGTGGGCTGGCCGCGCCCTGAAACTGTCAGGGGTGTGGCGGGTGGGCCGGGGGCGTTGGCGCCATGGATGGCGCCATCGAGCTTACATGGACGTACTTGCAGCGTCCCCTGCACGGCCCACCCGCCACACCCAACACATGGCCCGCTCCACGCGACCACCCACGAGGGGCTGCGCCGTTGGCTGGAAACTACGCCAGCGCGCGAAACACCAACGCCAGGATCGCCGGCACCGCCTGGATCATGAAAATGCGGCGGCTCACGCTGTAGGCGCCATAGCACCCCGCCACCACCACACAGGCCAGCGAGAACGTCACCAGCACCGGCTGTGCCATCGCCAGCCCCACCCCGATGCCTGCCGCCAGGAAGCCGTTGTACAGGCCCTGGTTGGCCGCCAGCACGCGCGTGGTCTCGGCCTTCTCCGGCGTGTTGCGGAAGGTCTTCAGGCCCAGCGGGCGGGTCCACAGGAACATCTCCAGCACCAGGAAATAGACGTGCAGCAGTGCGACCAGCAGGGTCAGGGCGAGTGCGATCCAGTACATGGGCGGTTCCTTGGACAGGGAAGGAGAATGGGGTCAGCGCCCTTTCCCCGCGGGAAAGGGCTCTGACCCCGGCAAATCAGCGGTCGCGCGGCAGTTTCTTTTCTTCGCGCAGCACGCCGAATGCGGCAGCGGTCATGCACGCGGCCACCACCACGCCACCGATGAACACGACGTGCGATCCGAACAGGGACAGGCCCTTGTGCAGCCACGCGAAGCTCAGGTCCGCGCCGCGGTAGACCACGGTGTCGATCGCGGCGCCCGCCTTGTAGCGCCACTGCCGGTCCACGCGCGTGTAGATGGTCTCGCGCGCCGGCTTGGCCAGCGCGAACTCGCTGGCGCGGGTCATCACCTGCACCACCGCGACCATCAGCGGCATCGGCGAGGCCGCCAGCACCGAGAAGCCGATCAGGATCGCGAACCCGGGAACCAGCAGCGCCGGCGCGATGCCATGGCGCGACAGCAGCCAGCGGGTCAGGCCCAGCTGCGTCAGCAGCGCCAGCGCGTTCACCGCCAGGTCGATGCGCGAGAAGAACGCGGTACTGGCCGCCGGGTCGGTGAAGGCCGCACGCACGATGCTGGCCTGCTGGTTGTACAACAGCGTGCCGACGCCCACGCCGAACACCACCATCACCGCCAGCCAGCGCAGCAGCGGCTCGCGCACGATCAGTTTCAGGCCATCCAGTACGCTGCCGCCCATCGGCTGCTCGCCGGACACCAGTTGCTGCTCGCGTTCGCGCAGCACCGCCCAGTGCCGCAGCCGCCAGATGCTCAACAGACAGATGGCGAGGAAACCGGCCGAGACCAGCATCAGGTTGGCGATGCCCACGCGTTGCACCAGCGCACTGGTGATGATCGGGCCGAGGAAGGCCCCGATGGTGCCTGCCGCGCCGATGTAGCCGTAGAAGGCCCGTGCCTGCGCGTTGGAGAACACGTCGGCCATGAAGCTCCAGAACACCGCCACCGCGAACAGGTTGAAGACCGTGATCCAGAAGAAGAACGCCATGCCGCGGCCCGGCACGCCGCTGTCGAACATGACATAGAAGCCCAGCAGGGTAACGATGAAGAAGCCATACACCGCGGGCAGGAACACGCGCCGCGGGAAGCGGCTGACCAGCCAGCCGTAGACCGGCTGCAGCACCAGCATGATCACGAACACGCAGGAGAACAGGAACTGCAGGACGAAATCCTTCAATGCGATGCCATGGCTCTGGAACCAGGCAATCAGCACGGGCGGAAACACCGTTTCCAGGTCGGCGGAAGCGGCCATCGCCTCGCGCACCGGGCGCAGCACGTAGTAGCCGCTGAGCAGGCAGAAGAAGTACAGGAACGACCACCACAGCGCCGGCGACTCGCGCAGCGCCGTCGTCAGTCCGCGCAGTGCCCCCTTGCCCGGTGCCGCGCTCACACAGCGGCCCTCGCCCGCAGACGGCGGTTGGACAGCGGCATGGCAGGCTCCGGGGGGCAGTGAAGCGCGTACGTTAGCCAATGCACCGCAACAGCGCCAGCGTGCCCCGTCCTGCCGCCTGCGACGGCGCAGGACGCAGCCCAGCGGCGACACGTTCCGACACACTTTCGGGGCGTCAAAATTCCAACTTTTTCAACGAGATGCGCATTCATCTTCGCTTTGTTTGTGCACAGAGGAAAAGCGGCGCTAGAATCGCCATCAGCAGTCGCGCACGGGTCCAACCGATGAAAAAGAACAGCCTGCGTCGTCCGATCCGTTCGGCGGCTACCGGTTTGCTGGGCATGTTGATGCCCGTTGCCTTGTCCACCACCGCGCAGACCCCGCCGGCGTTGCCACCGATGCCGGCCAACATTGAATCGGCCGCCACCAGCGCCGTGCCGCACACCCAGCCAGCGGCCTACCGCACCGGGCTGGTGCCGCATGTGCAGGCGCCGGCCCCCGGCTTCAACGTCGCCAACATCGAGTCGATGGCGCAGCAGCTCACCTATGGCGAGCGCGTGCCGGGCATGGCGGTGGCGATCGTGCAGGGCGGCCGCATCCTCAGCGCGCGCGGCTATGGCGTTACCGACGTCAACAATCCGCAGCCGGTCGATGCGCACACTGTGTTCCGCCTGGCCTCGCTGTCGAAGGCGTTCGCCGGCACCATGGCCGGCCTGCTGGTCAACGACGGTACGCTGCGCTGGGACAGCAAGGTCACCGACTACGTGCCGGGCTTCCGCCTGAGCTCGCCGGAAGCAACCGATCGGCTGACCGTGGCCGATGTGCTCAGCCACCGCGTCGGCCTGCCCTACAACGCCTATGACCGCGATATCGAAGGCAACGCCGAGTACTACGCGCTGACCCAGAAGCTGGCCAACACCAGCCTCAAGTGCCTGCCGGGCGACTGCTACGCCTACCAGAACGTGGCCTTCAGCCTGATCGGCGACGTCGTCTATGCCGCGTCCGGCAGCTTTTACGAGCAGTCGGTGGAGCGCCGCATCTTCAAGCCGCTGGGCATGAACGATGCCAGCCTGGGCCTGGCCGGCATCCAGGCCAGCTCGCGCTGGGCGCGTCCGCACGTGCGCAGCCGCAATGGCTGGGTCTCGCTGACGCCGAAGCCGACCTACTACCGCGTGGCGCCGGCGGCCGGCGTCAATGCCAGCGCCAGTGACATGGCGCAGTGGCTGCTGGCCCATACCGGCCATCGCCCCGACGTGCTGCCGGCCCCGCTGCTGGCCACGCTGCATTCGAGCCTGATCAACACCCCGGGCGAAATGCGTTCGGGGTGGCGTCGCGAGCGCCTGCACTCGGCGGGCTACGCCCTGGGATGGCGCACGTTCGACTACGCCGGCCACGACGTGGTGTTCCATGCCGGCGCCGTGCAGGGCTATCGCGGCCTGGTCGCGCTGGTGCCGGAACGCGACCTCGGCATCGCCATCCTCTGGAATGGCGAAAGCGGCCTGCCCAGCGGCCTGCTGCCGACCGTGCTCGACTCCGCGCTGGGCCTGCCGGCGCAGCGCTGGCTGGACGTGGACACCGACTTTGGCAGCGACAACCTGATGGCCGAGGGTGCGAGCCCGGCGCAGCAGGACAAGCGCAAGGGCAAGGGTGCCTCCGGCAATCGCGCGGTTGCCTCGCCGCGCTGATCGGGCGGGCTCGACCGTGAGCCTGAAGGGCGGCCTGCGGGCCGCCCTTTTTGTTGTTGTGTTGAGCCGAGCCACGCTCGGCCGAGCGGCATCGTGGCGAAAAACCGCCGAGCATGGGTTCGGCGCTACAGCTCCGCAGCGCTAGTGCGCAAAGTAGTGCATGCCACCGTCCACCGGGATCACCGCACCGGTGATGTAGCCAGCCAGCGGCGAGGCCAGGAACGCCACCAGCGGCGCCACTTCCTCCGGCTCTCCGAAGCGTCCGATGGGGATGTTGCGCGCAATGAACTCGCGCCGGCTGGCTTCGGTGGGATGCAGGCGATCGAGGATCTGCGCGCTGTTGATACGCCCCGGCGCGATCGCATTCACCGTGATGCCCTGCCCGGCCAGCTCCGATGCCAGCCCCTTGTTCCACAGATGCAGTGCCGCCTTCGCCGCGGTAGCGGCATTGACCGCGCGTGGCTCCATCGAACCGCTGAAGTTGATCACCCGCCCCCATCGGCGCGCCTGCATGTCCGGCAACAGTGCCTGGGTCAGCCGTCGCGCAGCGGAGAAGTTCAGGGCGATCGCCTCGTCCCATACCTCGTCAGCGGCGTCCACCGTGGTCGGACGCGAGCCTCCCGCCGCATTGACCAGGATGTCGATGCGCTGCAACGCGACCCGCGATGCCTGTGCGACATGCAGGACGTCCTCGGCAACGGTGAGATCGCCGGCCACGACGACCGGTGCTGCGCCGCCGTCGGCTTCGATCCGTGCGGCCAATGCCAGCAGCGGTTCCTGGCGCCGCGACGTGATGGCGACGTGCACGCCCTGCGCCGCCAGCTGCCTGGCGACGGCGGCACCGATGCCGCTGGCCGCGCCCGTCACCAGTGCGGTACGGCCTGCAAGATTCAAGTCCATGGGGGTCTCCTGTCAGTGCGGCCGGTGCATCCGGCCGGTGCAGGACAGGCTGTACGATCACCCCTGATTGATAAACTCCGCGCAGGTTTCAGCATTCAACACCCGGGGTGTCAGATGAACCTGCTGGAAAGCATGCAGGTCTACGTGCTGATCGTGGACAAGGGCAGCCTCAGTGCGGCCGCGGCGGCGATGGAGATCTCCGCGACGATGGCGGGCAAGCACCTGCGTGCGCTGGAAGCCCGGCTGGGGATGCAGCTGTTGAGCCGTACCACCCGGCGCCAGCACATGACGCCATTCGGCGAGGACTACTACACGCGCTGCAAGGAGATCCTGCGCCTGGTGGAGGAGACCGACGCGCAGGCGCAGCACCAGCAGCTCTCACCGGCGGGCACGCTGCGCATCAGTGCACCGGTGATCTTCGGTACACACGCGCTGGTGCCGGCGCTGGCCGAGTACATGGCGCGTCATCCGGATGTCCGCGTCGAAGCCACGCTGACCGATCGTGTGGTCGACCTGGCCGAAGAGGGCTTCGAGGCGGCACTGCGCATCGGAACGCTGGCCGACAGCACCGTGCTGGTTGCGCGTGCGCTGGCGCCCTATCGCCTGATGATGTGCGCCTCGCCCGCGTACCTGGCCCGGCATGGCACGCCACACAGCGTGCAGGCGCTTGCCCGGCACCAGTGCCTGTCGTTCGAACCGAGCGCGCTGGCACAGTGGCTGCAGGGCGATGCTGGCGGGCTCGACCGCGTTCCCGACGGGCGGCTGCAGATCAACAATGGCGAAGCGCTGCGTTCGGCGGCGCTGCATGGCCTGGGCATCGTCCTGCAATCGACACTGCTGCTGGGCGCCGATGTCGACGCCGGACGCCTGGTGCAGCTGTTCCCCGAACACGGCCAGGCCGGTCGGCCGATGCACGTGGTCTACGCCCACGACCGTTACCGTTCGACCCGCCTGCGCAGCTTCCTGGATTTCCTGGTGGAGCGCTTTCCACCGGCGCCGCACCGGCAACGTCGACCGTCTGAAAAGCCGTCGGGCATGGCTTGACGCTACAGACGGCCCCATAAAAAAACCCCCTCCCCGCTGGGCAGCCAGGGAAGGGGTTTCAGGATGCGGCTATCGGGAAGTACTTAGATCAGCGGCGCCGGGGTTGCCGGCAGAGCGACCGGAGCGGCCTTCTTCTTGCGGGCGGCCGGCTTGCGCTTGGCAACCTTCTTCGCCGCCTTCTTCGGGGCAGCCTTCTTGGTGGCCTTCTTCGCGGTCTTCTTCACTGCCTTCTTGGCGGTCTTCTTGACGGCCTTCTTGGCAGTGGCCTTCTTCGCGACCTTCTTGGCAGGCTTGCGGGCCGTTGCCTTCTTGGCGGTCTTCTTGGTGGCCTTCTTGGCTACCTTCTTCGCGGCCTTCTTGGCAGTGGACTTCTTGGCGACCTTCTTTGCCGCCTTCTTCACTGCCTTCTTCGCAGTGGCCTTCTTGGCGACCTTCTTCGCCGCCTTCTTCACTGCCTTCTTGGCGGTCGCCTTCTTCGCGACCTTCTTCACTGCCTTCTTGGCAGCGGCCTTCTTCGCGACCTTCTTCACCGCCTTCTTGGCGGCGGGCTTTTTCTTCGCAGCTTTCTTGGTTGCCATGGGATGGCTCCTCGTCAGTGATAGGGAGTTGAAACGCCCAGGTGGATCAAACCCGCGGATGCTGCGTGCGGGGACCGCCGGCGCGTCAGGCGCGCCGTTACGGATGCGGCAATGCCCGCCTCGATCGGCGGAGCGGGCACTGGAACGGAAGGTGCCTTGCATTTCTCCGGGGGAAGCGGGGCCGTGTCCACCGTCATCAGGGTCGCGGTGGTCTTGAGGGGGCTGCTTCGCATCGGACGATTGATTCTGCGCACTCGGTTGGGCAGGCAAGGTCTGCTGAGGCGAAACCTAATCACGGTTTTTTTTACTGTCAACAACCCCCGCGAAAAATTTTCACATCCGCGCCATCCCGGACACCGCCTGCGCCGCCGGCACGCACGGCCTGCAATGGCGGTTGACGCGGTGACCACGTGCGCCGCAACGACCAGCGCCGATGCACACGTTGAACAAAAACCACTTGAAATAAGCACTCCGCGCAATCATGCGTAGTGCCGTCGCGCGCGTGCGCGTGCTTCGCCGATGGTTGCTGGCACCGCCGCCAACGCCAGCACAACGGGGCCGCAACGGGGGGCGAAAAGTTTTCACATCCGACTGCGTCGGAGCGGGGCGGAAACGTGGATTTGCGCAAAACTGCGCACGCCTGTCGGCACCGTTCGTCTGTCTGCTGATGCCGCGCCGAGGGCGCGCAGCGAACCGGCCGGCATGAGTCCGATGCGGTCGTCAAAACAAAAACGGCCACCCGAAGGTGGCCGTTCCAGAACCCGGAGGCGACGACTCAGTGGTCGTCGTTCTCCAGGGCTTCGGCGTACGCGTCCGGATCGAGCAGGTCGTTGATCTCTTCGGCGTTGGTCAGTTCGACCACGAACATCCAGCCTTCGCCGTAGGCATCTTCGTTGATGGTTTCCGGCTTGTCGGACAGCGCCGCGTTGACCTCGACGACCTTGCCGCTGACCGGGCTGTAGACGTCCGAGGCGGCCTTCACCGACTCGACGACGGCGATCTGCTCGCCGGCCTTGGCGTCGGCGCCGACTTCCGGCAGTTCGACGTAGACCAGGTCACCCAGCAGGCCCTGGGCGTGGTCGGAAATACCGACGGTGACGCGGCCATTGCCTTCGACACGGGCCCACTCATGGGACTTGAGGAACTTGAGGTCGCCGGGGATCTCGCTCATGGGACTGCTCCAGAGATATGCAGGGGGTGGAAAAAACGGGGCTAGTGTAACCAACCGGCCGCCACTGCTGTCAGTGACGACCGGCATGTCCGGATCAGGCGTCGGCGAGCACGCCGGGCTGGGCCTGGCCTTCGCGCACGAACGGGAACTTGACCACGCGCACCGGCACCTGCCGACCGCGGATATCGACGGTGACCTCGCCGAGCTCACCGGCCGGCACACGGGCGAAGGCGATGCCCTTGGCCAGGGTCGGCGAGAAGGTGCCGGACAGGATCTCGCCCTGGCCACTGGCCGTGGTCACCGCCTGGCCGTGGCGCAGCACGCCCTTCTCGTCCATCACCAGACCGATCATCTGGCGCGCGGTGCCGGCGGCCTTCTGCGCCTCCAGCACGTCGCGGCCGATGAAGTCGCGGCCTTCGTCCAGCGACACGGTCCAGGCCAGCGCCGCTTCATACGGGCTGATCTCTTCATCCATGTCCTGGCCGTACAGGTTCATGCCGGCTTCCAGGCGCAGGGTGTCGCGCGCGCCGAGGCCGGCCGGCTTCACCCCTGCCGCCAGCAGGCGGTTCCAGAACGCGACCACGGCATCCTGCGGCAACAGGATCTCGAAACCATCTTCACCGGTGTAGCCGGTGCGCGCGACGAACAGCTCGACGCCATCATCGGACTGCGCCTGCAGGGCGGCGAAACGCCCCAGCTTGGTCAACGCGGCACGGTCGGCTTCGCGGGCCAGGCCGATCACGATGTCGCGCGCCTTCGGGCCCTGCACGGCGAGGATCGCCAGGTCCGGACGCTGCTCGACCGAAACGCCGAACGGCGCGGCCTGCTCGCGCAGCCACGCCAGATCCTTCTCGCGGGTGGATGCGTTGACCACCATGCGGAAGAATCCTTCGTCCAGGTAATAGACGATCAGATCGTCGATGACACCGCCGCGCGGATTCAGCATGCACGAGTACAGCGCCTTGCCGGTCACCTTCAGCTTGTCGATCGAGTTGGCCAGCAGGCGACGCAGGAACGGCTTGACCTGGTCACCGCGCAGGTCGACCACGGTCATGTGGCTGACGTCGAACACGCCGGCGTCGCGACGCACCAGATGATGCTCGTCCAGCTGCGAGCCGTAGTGGATGGGCATGTCCCAACCCCCGAAATCGACCATCTTGGCGCCGAGGGCGCGGTGGGTATCGTTGAGCAGCGTCTTCTGGGTCATGACCGGGTCCGGCAGCAGAGGAAACAAGAATCCCCATTATCCCAGATCGGTCGCCCGCAGGCGTGCCGCAGCGCAGCGCCGGAGCGCAAGCGCCGAGCCCACGCCCGGCGCCCGCACGAAGCGGCCCGGCTCTACAGGGAGCGGCCCGCAGCCTCGACCTGCAGCGTGCTGCCCTGCACCGCCACCACCCGCACCCACGTACCCGCCGGCAGCTCCGGGCCGCTCACCGGCCAGGACGCATCGTCGATGCTGACCCGTCCGTGGCCATCGACGATGCCCTGCTGCAGTACCACCTCCCGGCCGACCAGCTGCTCGGCGCGGCGGTTGAGCAACGGCGCATCGCTGGGCCGTGCCCGCGGCCGTCCCCAGCGCCGGTAGCACTGGATCGACACCACGCTCAGCAGGACGAAGGCGATCACCTGCCACAACAGCGGAATGTCGCTGAATACCGCAACCAGCACGAACACGGCCGCCGCGCCAATGCCGATCCACAGCATGAACGCACCCGGCGCCAGCGCTTCGGCCGCGAACAGCAGCAGCGCCAACGCGCCCCAACCGACGACTTCCCAGCGCATGTCAGCCTCCGAGCGGCGGCGGCCGCTTGCCCGCGGCCTTGTTGTCCTGGCTGGCCAGCGCCTGCTTTGCCAGTTCGGCCACGCCTGCGATCGATCCGATCACCCCGCTGGCCTCCATCGGCATCAGCACCAGCTTCTGGTTCGGCGAACTGGCCAGTTCCTTGAACGCTTCCACGTACTTCTGCGCGACAAAGTAGTTGATCGCCTGCACGTCACCCTCGGCGATCGCCGCCGACACCACCTTGGTGGCCATCGCTTCGGCCTCGGCCAGGCGTTCGCGCGCCTCGGCATCGCGGAACGCGGCTTCGCGACGGCCCTCGGCCTCCAGGACGGTGGCCTGCTTTTCGCCATCGGCGCGCAGGATCTCCGACTGGCGTGAACCCTCTGCCTCGAGGATCTGCGCGCGCTTTTCGCGCTCGGCCTTCATCTGCCGCGCCATCGCGTCCAGCAGATCGCGCGGCGGCTGGATGTCGCGGATCTCGATGCGGTTGACCTTCACGCCCCAGGGATTGGTGGCATGGTCGACCACGCTCAGCAGCTGGGCATTGATGACCTCGCGCTGGCTGAGCGATTCATCCAGGTCCATCGAACCGATCACGGTACGGATGTTGGTCTGCACCAGGGCGATCATCGCCACTTCCAGGTTGGCCACCTCATAGGCGGCCTTGGCCGCATCCAGGACCTGGAAGAACACCACGCCGTCCACGCGCACGGCGGCGTTGTCCTTGGTGATCACTTCCTGGCTGGGCACATCCAGCACCTGCTCCATCATGTTCACCTTGCGTCCCACGCCGTACACGATCGGGATCAGGAAGTGCAGGCCGGGGCTCATGGTGTGCGTGTACCGCCCGAAGCGCTCGACGGTCCATTCGTAGCCCTGCGGTACCATCCGTACCGCCTTGAACAGGATGACCACGGCCACGAAAGCCAGTACCGCGGTGAAAAACATGGTCGGGAACATCTCGCTTTCCTTATCTGTGACGTCCAGGCCCCAGCATAGCGCGTGAAGGCCCCATTCACAGGGGAACTACCAGGGCACGCGCCCGCGCAGGATGTCGGCGAACATCACCCAGTCGCCCATGAACGAGTACAGCGGGTGCTGGAATGTCGCCGGGCGGTTCTTCTCGAAAAAGAAATGACCGACCCAGGCGAAGCCGTAACCGCAGACCAGGGCGGCCAGCACGAGGATGGCTTGCCCGCGCAGGATTGCAGCCGCAACCAGCAGCAGCACCCCGCAGCTGCCGATGAAGTGCAGGCGGCGCGACACCGGGTGGCGATGCTCGCTGAGGTAGAACGGATAGAACTCGCGGAAGCTGGCGAAGCGGGACATGCGCGTGCTCCGGGAACCAGGGTCGTCGCCATCATGCACCATCGCCGACCTTGTGGCGCCGAGCCATGCCCGGCTTGCGCGCGCCAGCACGGTCGGCAGGAAGCGCCGCCACGCATGGCCCGGCGCTACCCTGATGAGGTGCGCGGCCCGAACATGATCACCGCCATGCCGGCCAGGCACAGCGCAGCGCCCAGCAGGTCCCAGCGGCTGGGGCGGATGCCGTCGACCAGCCACAACCAGAACAGCGCGGTGCCGATGTACACGCCACCGTAGGCCGCATAGACCCGCCCACTGGCGGTCGGGTGCAGGGTCAACAGCCACGCGAACAGGGCCAGGCTGGCCGCGGCCGGCAACAACAACCAGACGCTGCCGCCCTTGCGCAGCCATACCCAGGGCAGGTAGCAGCCGACGATCTCGGCCAGCGCGGTCAGCAGGAACAGGCCCAGCGTCTTCACGCTTTCTCCGCCGCCTTGGCCTGCTGCCACAGCGCTTCCTGCGCATCCAGGTCCAGTGCGGGCAATGCGCTGCCCTGTGCTTCGGCCTGCGCCTCCATCGCACGGAAACGGCGCTCGAACTTGTGGTTGGCGCCGCGCAGGGCGGCGCCCAGGTCGACATCGGCATGGCGTGCCAGGTTCGCGCAGACGAACAGCAGGTCGCCGAGCTCTTCCTGCAGCCGCGCCTTGTTGCCCGCGATATCGCCGCGCTCGAACTCCTCGCGCAGCTCCTGCAGCTCCTCGGCCGCCTTGTCCAGCACCGGCAGCGGACCTGGCCAGTCGAAACCGACCTTGGCCGCGCGCGACTGCAGCTTCACCGCACGTTGCCACTCCGGCAGGCCGCGCGAGATGCCGGCCAGTGCGGAGGTGTCCTGCTCGCCCTTGGCGGCACGCTCGGCGCGCTTGATCGCCTCCCAGTTGCGCATCACCCCATCGGCATCGTCGACGCTGACATCGGCGAACACATGCGGGTGGCGGCGCTGCATCTTGTCACTGATCGCGCGGGCGACGTCGGCGAAGCCGAACGCGCCCTGCTCCTCGGCCATGCGCGCATGGAACACCACCTGCAGCAGCAGGTCGCCGAGCTCGTCGCAGAGATCGTCGAGGTCGCCGCGGTCGATCGCATCGGCCACCTCGTAGGCTTCCTCGATGGTGTACGGGGTAATGGTCGAGAAGTCCTGCTCCAGGTCCCATGGGCAACCTCCCTGCGGGTCGCGCAGGCGCGCCATGATGACCAGCAGGCGTTGCAGTTGATGGCTTGCCTCGCTGCCGGCGGCAGGGGTGTCGTGCGCGCTCATGCGGCCTCCAGGAATCAGTCGGACAACCAGTCCCGCCACGGCAGACTGGTATCACCAAGGGCGATGAAATCGCCGTTCAACAGGGTTTCGCGGCGGTTGTAGCGGAACGGCTTGCCGGTCGCCGCCGACAGCACCGCACCACCAGCGGCGTGCAGCACGCACTGGCCGGCCGCGGTATCCCATTCAGAGGTCGGGCCGAGCCGCGGGTAGACATCCAGGCCGCCTTCGGCGATCCGGCAGAACTTCAGCGACGAGCCCTGCGCGATGGTCTCGATGCGGCCCATGCGCGCCAGCAGCGCCTCGGTTTCCGGCGAACGGTGCGAGCGGCTGGCGGCAACGCGCAGCGGGGCGGTGGCCGGCGTGCGGGTACGCAGCACGGTGTCGTGCAGGCCCTGCCGCCGGTAGGCCAGCTCGCCACGCATGGCATGCCAGACGATGCCGGTAACCGGCGCCAGCACCACGCCGAAGGCCGGCGCGCCCTGGTAGATCAGCGCGATGTTGACGCTGAACTCGCCATTGCGCTTGACGAATTCACGGGTGCCGTCAAGCGGGTCCACCAGCCAGTACGCGCCCCAGTGGCGCCGTTGTTCCCACCCCACCTGTGCCGATTCCTCGGACAGGATCGGCAGGTCCGGGGTCAGCTGGCGCAGGCCCAGTTCGATGACCTGGTTGGCGGCCAGGTCGGCGGCGGTGACCGGGCTGTCGTCGTCCTTGATCTGCACCTCGAAGCCATCGGCGTACACCTGCATGATGGCCTGTCCGGCTTCCTGGGCGATGGCGATGGCGGTCTCGCGCAGGTCCGTGGTCAGCTTGATCATCGCGTTCCCTGCAGCCACTGGCGGGCGATGAACAGCGCCGCCAGCGAGCGTCCCTCGGAGAAGTCCTCGCGCAGCATCAGCCGGTCCAGATCGGCCAGCTTCCACGGCACCACTTCCAGTTCTTCCGGCTCGTCGCCGGCCAGCTTTTCCGGGTACAGGTCGCGCGCCACCACCAGCCACGACTGGTGGCTCATGTAGGTCGGGGCCAGGGTCATCGCGCGCAGCACGTCGACCCGGCGCGCACCATAACCGGCCTCTTCCTTCAGTTCGCGGTCGGCGGCCTGCTCGGGGGTCTCGCCGGCGTCGATCCGGCCCTTGACCAGCCCCAGCTCGTAGCGGTGCATGCCAGCGGCGTATTCACGTACCAGCAGCACGGTTTCGTCGTCGAGCATCGGCACCACCACCACCGCACCATGCCCGCGGCTGACCAGCCGCTCGAAGCGGCGGCGTTCGCCGTTGGAGAACTCCAGGTCCAGATGCTGGCGCTGGAAGGGGCCGTTCTCCTCATCGGTGATCCGATGGATGATCGGCAAGCGACGGCCGGCACGGTCATCGTTCATGCGGGATCTCCGCGGCGACCGGCGGCTGTGCCGGGGCCGATAGAATGTGCAGGCAGCAACATGTTCATGAGCCCGAAATGCTAGCAGACCCAACCCCTTCCCCGCTGGCCAGCCATTGGCGGCAGCGCGACCTGCAGGTGCTGTGGCACCCGTGCACGCAGATGCGTGAGCATCCGGACACCCTGCCCCTGGTGCCGATCGCCCGTGGCGAAGGGGCCTGGCTGATCGACCACGATGGCAACCGCTACCTGGACGCGGTCAGCAGCTGGTGGACCAACCTGTTCGGCCACGCCGAGCCGCGCATCGGGGGCGCCATCGCCACCCAGGCCGGGCAACTGGAACAGGTGATGCTGGCAGGCTTCGGCCACGAGCCGGCCATTACCCTGGCCGAACGCCTGCTGGCACTCGCGCCACGCCAGGCCGGCCGTGCACCGCTGGCCAAGGTGTTCTACGCCGACAACGGTTCGGCCGGCGTGGAAGTGGCGCTGAAGATGGCCTTCCAGTACTTCCAGAATCGCGGAGAGTCCCGGCGCACCCGCTTCATCGCGCTCGAGAACGGCTACCACGGCGAAACCCTGGGCGCGTTGGCGCTGGGTGACATCCCGCTGTATCGCCGGGTCTATGCGCCGCTGCTGGCCGAAGGCCTGTTCGCCCCCTCGCCCGATGCCTACCTGGCCGAACCGGGCCAGAGCGCGGCCGATCGTGCGCGGCAGGCGGCCGATGGCCTGGCCACGCTGTTCGACCAGCACCCGGGAGAAGTCTGCGCGGTGGTGCTGGAGCCACGTCTGCAGTGTGCCGGTGGCATGCGCATGCATGATCCGGTCTACCTGCAGCGCGTGCGCGAACTGTGCGACGCGCACGGCGCGTTCATGATCGCCGACGAGATCGCCACCGGCTTCGGCCGCACCGGCACCCTGTTCGCCTGTGAGCAGGCCGGGGTGATGCCGGACCTGATGTGCCTGTCCAAGGGCCTGACCGGCGGCTTCCTGCCGCTGGCCGCAGTGCTGGCCACCCAGGCGCTGTACGACGCCTTCCTTGACGACACGCGCGAGCGTGCGTTCCTGCATTCGCACAGCTACACCGGCAACCCGTTGGCCTGCGCAGCCGCACTGGCGACGCTGGACATCTTCCGCGACGACGATGTGATCGCCCGCAACCGCGGCATCGCTTCGGTGATGGGCACGCTGGCGGCTCCTTTCAGCGACCATCCGCACGTGGCCGACGTGCGCCAGGCGGGCATGGTGGTCGCCTTCGAACTGTCGCGCGACGGCAACCGGCGCACGCCGTTCGACCCGGCCCTGCGGCTGGGCCTGCACGCGTACAAGGCCGCGCTGAAACGTGGCGTGGTGCTGCGCCCGCTGGGCGACGTGCTGTACTGGATGCCACCCTATTGCGTGGACGACGAACAACTGGAGCTGCTGGCACATGCGACGCTGGCAGCCATCGACGAGGCGATTGCATGCGCGTGACCCGCTGCCCCATCGACCTGGCGCTGCACAGCGGCCAGACCGTGACCCTGCCGGAAGAGACGGCCAACCACCTGGTGCGGGTGATGCGCCTGCGCGAGGGAGATACCTGCGTACTGTTCAATGGCGACGGCCATGACTACAGCGCGACGCTGACCGTGGCCGGCAAGCGCGAGGTCCAGGTCCGCATCGACGCGGTGCAGGCCGTCGACAACGAATCGCCGCTGGCCATCACCCTGCTGCAGGGCATCGCCCGCGGCGAGAAGATGGACCTGATCCTGCAGAAGGCCACCGAACTGGGCGTGGCGGCGATCATTCCGGTCAACGCCGAGCGGACCGAGGTGAAGCTGGATGCGGCACGGGCCGAGAAGCGCGTGGCGCACTGGAACAACGTGGTGACGTCGGCCTGTGGCCAGTCCGGGCGTGCACGCATCCCGCGGGTGGGTTCGCCGCTGTCGCTGGCCCAGGCCGCCGCTGCGCTGCCGGCCGATACGCTGCGCCTGACCCTGGACCCACTGGGCGCGCATCGGCTGTCGACGCTGCAGGCTGCGCCGGCAGGCGGCATCGTGATCGCGATCGGCCCGGAGGGCGGCTGGTCACCCCGTGATCGCGATCAACTGGCTGCGGCCGGCTTCCAGGGGCTGCAGCTGGGCCCGCGGATCCTGCGCACGGAAACGGCCGGGCTGGCCGCGATTGCCGCATTGCAGGCGCGGTTGGGCGACCTGGGGTGAGGCTGATGCGCGGCAATGCCGACCGCTGGCCGGCATCCACGGGAACATGAGGTTGCCGGCCAGCGGCCGGCACTACCAGCTACCCGACCGGCGGATTACCGATCAGGCCGCCAGCGAATGTCGACGCAGGAAGCCGCTCCCGCTGGCGGCATCGTGATTGCAAGCGGCAGGGTTCCAGGGGCTGCAACTGGGGCCGCGGATCCTGCGCACGGAAACGGCCGGACTGGCCGCGATCGCGGCGTTGCAGGCGCGGTTGGGCGATCTGGGGTAAGGCTTCGTGGTAGTGCCGGCCGCTGGCCGGCATCCACGGGATCATGGGGTTGCCGGCCAGCGGCCGGCACTACCGGGAACCCGACCGGCGGATTGCCGATCAGGCCGCCAGCGAATGCCGACGCTGGAAGCCGCTCCCGCTGGCGGCATCGTGATTGCAAGCGGCCGGCTTCCAGGGGCTGCAGCTGGGCCCGCGGATCCTGCGCACGGAAACGGCCGGGCTGGCCGCGATTGCCGCATTGCAGGCGCGGTTGGGCGACCTGGGGTGAGGCTGATGCGTGGCAATGCCGACCGCTGCCGGCATCCACGGGAACATGACGTTGCCGGCCAGCGGCCGGCACTACCGGGAACCCGACCGGCGGGTTCCCGATCAGGCCGCCAGCGAATCCAGCGCCGCTTCCAGGGCATCCAGGTTCGGCAGCAGGGCGCTCTGCTCACCCAGCAGCACGCGCATGTGCACGGTCTGCGGCAGGGTTTCCTCGGAGGCGTCGGCCAGCAGGCCATCGCGTGGCACCGAGATCAGCTGCGGGAAGTTCTGCGTCAGAAGCGCATAGTACGGGCGCTGCGCGTTGCCGCTGAGGGACTTCAGCACCACCACCTTGTTGTGGCCGGCCACCACCTCTTCGCCCAGCCCCGAAAGCCGCGCGAACGACACCAGCGGCACCTGCCAGCCATGCCAGCCGATCTCGCCGACCAGCCAGCGCGGCGCATCGGAAACCGGCTGCACCGGTACCCGCGACATCATTTCGGCCACGGTGGCATTGGGCAGCAGCACGCGCTCGTTGCCGGCCTGGATCAGGACGCCGCGGATTTCGTCATTGCTGGCGTAGCTCATGGTGCCTCTCCGTTCTCATGCTGTTCGCCCCAGCGCGCGGCAATCGCCTGCGCCAGTTCCTGCGGCTCGCCGGCCACCATGCCGGCAGCGACCACTGCGGTGGCCGCAGCCGGGTCATAGCAGCCCTCGCCCACCTGCCCGGCCACCCATGCACCGGCGGCCGCCAGATCCAGTGCCGGACCGACGTGGGCCAGGTCGGCACCACTGAGCAGCACCAGCGCGGTGTGCCCTGCCGGCAGCGAAGCGAGCGAAATGCCCTGGGCATCGCTCTGGAAATGCAGGCCATCACCGGCCGCGCGCACGCCGATGTCATCGGCCAGCACGTGCACCTCGCCCGGTACGGCGCGCTGGCCAGCCTCGGCCAGCTGCACCGGCAGAGGCGAAACGCGCGACATCTGCTTGACCAGGTTGCCGTAGCGGCCACCGTCCAGGCGCATGTGCACCAGTACCGGGACGCTCAGCGATGCAGGCAGCGCGCCGAGCAGGCGACGCAGTGCATCCGGCCCGCCAATGCCGGCCAACACCAGCAGCGAGGCGGCCCGCGCACCGACCGGTGCCGCAGCGTCCAGGTCGACCAGGCTCAAATGATCGGTATCAAAGGCCGGCTGCGTCGCGGCCATGGGCGCCGCCACGGCGGCCGGTGCCGGGGACTCGCTGGATTCGTCGACCAGCGACCAGGCGGTGTGATCGAACGAAACCGGTGGTGCCGCGGGCGCCGCCGGCTCGGCCAGCGGCGGCGGATCCAGCGGCGACGGCACGACCGGCTGCAGCGCCGCCAGGGCCTGTTCGAGCGCGATCGGCTCGTGCAGGTTCGTCGGCGGCGAATACAGGCCGTCGGCCGGGACGTCATCAGCCCAGCTCAGCGCCTGTTCGAGGTGCGGCTGCAGGGCTTCTTCCTGTGGTGCCGGCGCGGGCGCCGGATGACCGGGCTCCAGCTGCAGGCCCGGTTCGTCCTCGGCACCCGGCGGCAACACCTGCTGGTGTCCGTGCAGCTTGGCGGCCAGATGCCGGCCCCAACGCTGGGCCTCCCAGCCATCGCGGCGTGCGGCCAGCTCGGCTTCATCGAACACCAAGGTCAGCCCGGGGGCGGAGAGGACAGCTTCCAGGCGTTCCAGCGCGTCCTCGATCGCCGCTTCCAGCGCGATCACCACGAACTGCGGGTCCGCAGCCTGCAGGACCTGTGGCTCCAGGCCGTTCGGATCATCTTCCAGGACCAGCTGCACATCCGCATGCGACAGCGCTTCGCGCAGGCGCTCACGCGCCGCGCCGGGGCGCGCCAGCAGGGCAACGGCCGGGGCCGGATGGGCTTCACTCACGGACACGGGCGATCCCCAGCAGGTCGTACACGTTACGCATCAGGTCCAGTTCCTGGTACGGCTTGCCCAGGTAACGCTGGACACCGATCTCGAAGGCGCGCTGGCGGTGCTTGTCGCCGCTGCGCGAGGTGATCATCACGATCGGCACATCCTTGTAGCGCGGGTCGGCACGCATCGCGGTGGCCAGCTCGTAGCCGTCCATGCGCGGCATCTCGATATCCAGCAGCATCAGGTCCGGCACGCGCTCTTCCAGCCGCTCCAGTGCTTCCACGCCATCGCGGGCGACGCTGACTTCGAAGTTGTGCCGTTCGAGGATGCGACCGGTCACCTTGCGCATGGTCAGCGAATCATCGACCACCATCACCAGCGGCACCTGGCGTTCGTCACGCGGCGCATTGGCCAGCACCGGTGCGGTCGGATTGGCCAGGAAGCGGCGCACCAGCGGCGCGACGTCCAGGATCACCACCACGCGGCCATCGCCGGTGATGGTGGCACCGTAGATGCCCGGTACCGAGGCGATCTGCAGGCCGACTGGCTTGACCACGATTTCGCGGTTGCCCAGCACCTGGTCGATCGCCACGGCCGCGCGCAGGTCACCGGCACGGACCAGCAACAGCGGCACCTGGTCCTGCCCATCCGCCCGCGCCGGGGCCTGCCCGACCAGGCTGCCCAGGTCATACAGCGGATAGTCTTCGCCGCTGTAGCGGTAGCTGCTGTCGGCGGCCTCGAAACGCTCGCGCGACAGACGACCGATGCCACTGACCGAGGCCACCGGCACGGCAAAGGTGGTGTCGCCGATCTGCACGAACACCGCTTGGGTGACGGCCAGCGTCTGCGGCAGGCGCAGGGTGAAACGCACGCCCTGGCCGCGCACCGACTGGATGTCGACCGAGCCGCCGAGCTGGCGCACTTCATTGCGCACCACGTCCATGCCCACGCCGCGGCCGGCCAGCTGGCTGACCTGGTCGGCGGTGGAGAAGCCGGAGGCGAAGATCAGGTTGTCCAGGTCCTGCTCGCTGGGCTGCGCATCGGCTGCCAGCAGCCCGCGATCGATGGCGCGCCGGCGGATCGCTTCGCGATCCAGGCCCGCGCCGTCATCGGCCACTTCCAGCACGATTTCCGAGCCTTCGCGATGCAGGCGGATGGCGACCTCGCCCTCTTCCGGCTTGCCGGCGGCGCGACGCTGCTCGGGCGCTTCCAGGCCGTGGGCCACGGAGTTGCGCAGCATGTGCTCCAGCGGCGCGACCATGCGATCCAGCACGTTGCGGTCCAGTTCGCCGTGGGTGCCTTCCAGGGTCAGGTGCACCTGCTTGCCGGTGTCCATGCCGGACTGCCGGACCACGCGACGCAGGCGCGGCACCAGGCCGTCGAACGGCACCATGCGCGCGCGCATCAGGCCATCCTGCAGTTCGGAACTGACACGCGACTGCTGTTGCAGCAGCGAGTCGTACTGGCGCGACAGATCGTCGAGCACGCCCTGCAGGCCCCCGAGGTCGGCCGCCGATTCGTTCAGCGCCCGGCTCAGCTGCTGCAGGGTGGAGAAGCGGTCCAGTTCCAGCGGATCGAACTTCTGGTCGGCCTGGTCCTGCTCACGCTGGTAGCGGGCGACGATCTGCGCTTCGGTTTCCAGGTCCAGGCGGCGAAGCTGGTCGCGCAGACGCGCGTTGGTGCGCTCCAGTTCGCCCATGGCACCACGGAAGGCACCCAGCTGCTGTTCCAGCCGCGAACGGTAGATCGCCACTTCACCGGCATGGTTGACCAGGCGGTCGAGCAGATCCGCGCGCACGCGCACCTGTTCCTGCTGCGGGCGTGCCAGCGGATCTTCATCGACCCCGCCTTCGGCCGGCAGCGGCGCCGACAACGGCGCATCGAGCAGGGCCGGTGCCGGGACCGCGTCCGGTGCCCGCGCCGTTTCGGCAACAGCGGCTTCGTTCGCGGCTGCCGCTGCGGCTGCGGACGCCGCCGCAGCGGCGGCGATGTCGGTGGTGGTGCGCACTTCGAACGCGTCCACCAGGTCCTGCGCCGGTTCCACCACGCGGTGGTCGCCGGTGCGGGTCAGCAGCTGGTGCAGGCGATCGAACCCGCGCTCCAGCAACTGCACATCGCGGCGTTCGATGTCGGTGCGACCGGCGGCAACGGCTTCCAGCAACGA
Organism: Stenotrophomonas sp. YJH_SMC_29; assembly: GCF_059371235.1. Classification (NCBI taxonomy): domain Bacteria; kingdom Pseudomonadati; phylum Pseudomonadota; class Gammaproteobacteria; order Lysobacterales; family Lysobacteraceae; genus Stenotrophomonas; species Stenotrophomonas sp. YJH_SMC_29. The sequence continues at coordinate 667,169 of NZ_JCAFUK010000001.1, forward strand.
TTCGATGCTGTGGCCCAGATCGCCGATAGCGTTGATGCCGGCCATGCGTGCACCACCCTTCAGGGTGTGCAGGTCACGCTGCAGGCCGGCCAGCACCTCGCGGTCCTGCGGCGCATCGCGCAGTTCGCTGATCAGGCCATCGCAATGGTCGAGCAGGTCCTTGCCTTCCTCGACGAAGATGTCGACCAGTTCGCGATCATAGACGCTGAAGTCAAGCGCATCGGCACTCTCTTCCGTCACCGCCGCGGCAGCAGCCTCGGCTGCCTCGGGTTCAGATGCGACGCCTACGGCCGGATCGGCTTCCACGTCATCCAATGCGGCAACCGCCCCGGCGTTGCCGATGTCGGCGTGGCCTTCGGCCTGGCCCGGCGCGTCTTCCATTTCGAAGAAGCGCACCGGTTCGGCGATGCCCGGCACTGCGTCCGCGGCCGCCTGCTCGTTCACCGTCGCCGGGGACGGCTGATCGGCGCTCTCTCCTTCACCGATCGCCGCCTCCCCGCCGACGTCCGCATCCTCGGCAAAGGCTTCCGCCTCGCCCGGCGCGAGTTCGCTGGCCTGCAGGCCGAGCACGGGCCATTGCCCGTCGTCGGCCAGGGGCTGCTCTTCGTCGATCACGTGCAGGCCGGCCTCGAGCGCGGCTTCCAGCGAGACCGGTTCTGCAAACCCCGGCGCAGCCATTTCATCCTGCAGGCTCGACAGCTCGCTGTCGAGTGGCAGTGCAACAGGCGTCTCGAACTCCACCGCGTCGGCGAGGTCTGCACGCTCCGGCGCTGCCCCATTCAGGTCAGGGGCGACGGATTCGACAGTCGTCGGATCTTCTTCCGCATCGCGGTCGTCGACCGGCAGCGCACTGGCGTCCAGGTAGGGCGACAGATCGTCGACGACGGTCAGCCCCGCCTCGTCGGACAACGGCAACACGCGCTCTGCCTCCGCCTCGACCTTATCCGCCTCGGCTTCCTGTGCCACCTCCGCGGCCTGGATCGATTCACCCTCCGGCAGGCCCAGCTCGCCCTCGCCCGGCGCGGACGGCCATTCCGCATCGAAATAGCGCGACAGGTCGTCGCTGGCAGTCAACTCGCCCACCTCCAGCCCGGCCTCGACCGCCGCGTCGGCCACTGCGGTAGCCCCAGCATCGGTAGGCGCGTCGTGCTCCGGTGCCGGTTCGGCAGGCGACAGCGACAGGGCATCGGTTTCGACGTCGACGGGCGCCGATGCGTCCGCCTCCGATTCCGCCGCCGGTCCGTCCTCCAGCGCCAGCTCGTCGTCGTCGGCTTCCAGGCCAACCATCGGCCAGCGGGCTTCCGGCAGTTCGCCGGCCAGCGCCTGCAGGCGCTGCGCCAACACCTGCTGCGGCGCGATGCGCGGCTGTTCGGCCTGCAGCGCTTCCATGGTGGCGGTGATCGCCTGCGCGGTCGCATCCAGGGCGGCCACGGCGTCTTCGCCGGGCACCACCTCGGCCGCCAGGGCGCGCTTGATGTAGGACTCGGCCCCGCCGGTCACGGCGGTAATCTCGGGCACTTCGGTCATCGCGAAGGCGCCGTTCATGGTGTGCACCGCGCGCAGCAGTGCATCGCTGACCGGCAGCGGCGCCTGCTGCGCCGAACGCAGCCAGTCCTGCAGCGTGGCCTGGTGGACTTCCACCTCGGCCTCGAGAATCTCGCGCAGCACGCTGTCGATGTTGGCCGGCGTGCCGATGGCCTCGGCCTCGGCGGTTTCGCCCGCTTCCGGACCTGCAGCCTCGGCCTCGAGAATGCGGCTGATCTCGTCTTCGGCGTCGGCATTGGTCTCCGCCGCCACCGGTGCCGCAGCGCCCGGCAGCGGTACGTAGTAGGTTTCCTCGCCTGCACCGACGCGATCGGCGATGGCCTGCATGGCCTGCAGGTCGACGCTGATGCGCTGGCCGTGGCGCAGCGCCGCGTTCAGCTGTGGCAGCGCCGCATGGGCGTTGTCGACCATGGCCAGCACCGCCGGCGACGCGGCGCGGCTGCCATCCAGCACGCGGTTGAGCATGCTTTCGATCTTCCAGGCGAACTCGCCCAGGGTACGCGCGCCGACCAGGCGGCCGCTGCCCTTGAGGGTGTGGAAGATGCGGCGGATCGGACGCAGCCGGTCCATGTTGTCCGGCTGCATGCGCCACGCCGGCAGCAGCGTGCCGAGGTTGGCCAACTCATCGTCGAACTCTTCCAGGAACACCTCGCGGATGTCCTCGTCGATGTTCTCGGCATCGTCGTCAAAGCCGGCGTCGAAGCCCGCATTTGCGTCGGCGTCGGCGTCGGCCGCATCCGCAACCGCCGTTTCCGGAGGTGCAGCCGCGGCCATCGCCTGCGGATTGAAATCGGCAGCCGCCGCGCTCAGCTCGGCGAAGAACTGGGCATCGGCTTCGCTGAAATCGATCGGCGCGATGGTGTCGATATCGATCACCGACACGGCCGGAGCGGACGCTTCTGCAGTCGCAGCCGCCTCTTCGGGCGTCGGCTGCGCAATGGATGGTGCCGGCGGCTCATCCACGGCCGCATCCATCCCGGGCTCCGTCGCCGGCACGGCATCGGCCTGCGGCGGCATCACCGCATCGGCAAACTCCAGCGAAGCCGGCAACCCGGCGTCGTCATCCAGCGACAGCGTCTCCATCGCATGCAGCGACAGGACATCGTCAGCGTTGTCCAGTGCATCGGCGTCGAAGCGGAACACCACGTCATCGGCCACCGCAACTGCATCCTGTTCCGCGGCGACCGGATCGAACACCGGTGCAGCATCGAACTCGGCGACGGAGGCCAGCACTGCGTCGGTCGGCTCGTCGCTGGCAGGCGCATCGACATCCTCAAGCACCTGTGGCGCCTCGGACAGCGACCACTGCGGTGCACCGGCGTGATCGCTGTCGGCCAGTTCGAAGCTGACGGGATCGAAACTGGCGAACGTCGGCGCGCGTTCGTCGGCGGTCGCGAGCGCTTCGGCTTCGGGGTAGAACGGCGCCAGCTCCCACTGCGGGACATCCGGCGCAGGTGCGCTGGACGCGGCAAAGACCAGTGCTGCCTCGGCATCTTCCTGCGTTGGCAGCGGCGAGGCGCCAGCATCCAACGGGCTGGCGGCCACGACGCCTGCGGTGCCCAGCGCGCCGAACATCAGGCTGTTGTCGGGCACCCTCGGTGCCGGCGTGGCCGGCGGCGGATCGAAGGTGAAGTCCGGCAGCGGCACCGGCACGTCGCCGGCCGCGGGCGCAGCAGGCTGCACCGGCACCTCGATGCGCTCGGGCCGCAGCGGCTCGGCCTGCAACGCAACCGGCTCGCGTTCAACCGGCTCGCGTTCAACCGGCAGCAGTGCCGGCGCTTCCGGTGCGGCAGCGTTGCGTTCGGGCAGCGGCCAGTAGCGCAGTGCCTCGAGGCTGCTGCGGGTGATTTCGAGGATGTCTTCGCGACCCGGGCGGCGGTCGCGCAGCGCTTCCAGGTAGTACTCCAGGCTGGCCATGGCATCGGCCAGGGTGTCCAGCTGGCGGCCGCTGGGTACGCGCTGGCGGCCGATCAGCTCGGCCTCGATGTACTGCTGCACGCCGCGCAGGTAGTCGGCGGCAGTACCCAGGTCAAGCATGCGCAGGGCGCCGGACACGTCGCCCAGCAGGCGCGGGACATCCTGCAGCTCGGCATGGTTCCAGCTGGTTTCGATGAAGGCGACGAAATGCTCGCGCGCGGCGGCGAAGTTGGCGATGGCTTCATGCGCCAGCACTTCCACCGTGCGCCGGTTCTCGACCGCGCTCGGGTCGTCCTCGCCACTGCCGCCGGCGCCCAGATGGGCGACCTGATCGTCCAGCGACGCATCGACGTACAGCAGCGCGCCGGCGATATCCAGCAGCAGGTTCTCGTCGATCTGCTGGCGGCCTTCGACCACGCCACGCAGCGCGTCGCGCTGCTGCACGACCACGCCGCGGGCCACGCCCAGGCCCATCATGCCCAGCGTGTCGGCCACGGCGCCGAGCTCGTTGGCCTGGGTCTGCAGCTGTTCCGGCGCACCGCCGGTGCGCAGGTGCAGGTCCAGCGCATCCTTGATGCGCAGCAGTTCTTCCTTCACCGCACTGCCGACCGTGTCGAGCAGTTCGCGGTTGCGCCCGCTCAGGCTGCCCCGGGCATGGTCCAGCTCGGCCTCGGTGGCGGTGACGCTGTCCGGCGCAAAGGCCAGCAGCACGCTGTCATTGACGCCTTCTTCGCCGCGCGACGCACGGATCTCGTTGAGCAGCGGCATCAGCACGATCGGAATGTCGCGATGGCCGTTCTGCAGGCGCTCCAGATAGTCAGGCAGCAGCACGCTGCCACGCATCAGGGTCGCGCAGGCTTCGTCCCGGTCGGCCACCTGGCCGGCGCCGATGGCATTGGCCAGCTGCTCCAGCTCTTCGGCCACCATCGCCGGGGCATACAGCTCGACCATGCGCAGGGTGCCCTGCACCTGGTGCAGGTAGCCGGCGCAGATGCGCATGCGGCTGGCATCGCTCGGGTCTTCCGCGTAGTACTCGACCTCGTTGCGCACCTGGCGCAGGGTCTCATCCAGCTCGGGCTTGACCCAGCCCAGTGCTGCGTGGCTCATCGCATCGCGCAGACTGCTCATGGACGCGCTCCGTTCGCCGCCGCGCGGTGGCCGCGCGAGTTCTGGCGTGGGGAATGGAAATGCTTCATCGACTGGTTCCTTGCTCGCCGCCCTGCCCGCGTCACGCCGGCAGCTTGAAGTCGGCGACCGAACGGCGCAGGTCCGCCGCCAGCTGCGCGAGGTGGCCGATCGACTCTGCGGTCTGCCCGGCACCCTGCGAGGTCTGGCCGGTGATCTGCCGGATCACGCCCATGGTGCGGGTGATGTCCGAGGCCGCGGCCGACTGCTGCTGGGCGGCGATGGAGATGTTCTTGATGAGGGTATTGAGGGCGTTGGACACGCGCTCGATCTCGGTCAGCGCGGTACCGGCGTCCTCGGCCAGGCGCGCACCGGACACCACTTCGGCCGTGGTCTGCTCCATCGAGGTGACCGCTTCGTTGGTATCGGCCTGAATGGCCTGGACCAGGTTTTCGATGCGTCGGGTCGCACCCGAGGTACGTTCTGCCAGGCGCTGCACTTCGTCGGCCACGACCGCGAAGCCCCGGCCGGCTTCACCCGCCGACGCAGCCTGCACCGCCGCGTTCAGCGCCAGGATGTTGGTCTGCTCGGAAATGTCATTGATCAGTTCCACGATCGAACCGATTTCCTGCGACGACTCACCCAGGCGCTTGATGCGCTTGGAGGTTTCCTGGATCTGGTCGCGGATCTGGTCCATGCCCTGGATGGTCTCGCGCACCACGCCGGCACCTTCGGCGGCGATCACCACCGAGCGCTGTGCCACGTCGGCAGACTCGGCCGAGTTGCGCGACACCTGCTCGATGCTCGCTGCGATTTCACCGATGCGGTCCGAGGCGGAGGTGATCTGGTTGGCCTGGTGGCCCGCCGCCTCTGCCAGCTGCATCGCGGTGGCCTGTGTTTCCTGGGTGGACATCGCGACCTTGGCCGAGGTGTCGTTGATGGTGGTCACCAGGTGGCGCAGTTCGTCCACCGCATAGTTGATCGCGTCGGCGATCGCGCCGGTCATGTCCTCGGTCACCGACGCCTTCACCGTCAGGTCACCCTCACCGAGCGAGGAGATTTCGTCCAGCAGCCGCATGATCGCCTGCTGGTTGCGGCTGTTGAATTCCACCTGGGTCTGGTAGCGCAGTTCCTGCTCGCGCGAGCGGCTGCGCACGTTGGTGGAGACGAAGCCGATGATCGCGATCAGCGACAGCGCGCCGGACACCACGCCGATCCAGAAGTTCGGGAACAGGCGGGTGTCGGAGACCGAGCCGAACGAGGAGAACGCATCGAACAGCTTGCGGCTGTCGTCCAGCATGTGGGCCGAGCCCTGGCCCAGCGCGGTGGCGGCGGACTGCGCCGCGAACAGCTGGCGCGAGCTGGCCAGGATCGCGTCGGCGTCCTGCTTCATCGCTTCCCACTTCTGCTGCGACTGCTCCAGTGCGGCCACGGCGGCGCCGCCGCGCACGGCGGTGATGCCCAGTTCCTCGTTGCCGTTGCGCAGGCCGTCGAGCACCTGCGAGAACACGGTGATGTCACGCGCCAGCGCATCACCGGAGGTCGCCGCAGCGCTGCCACCGGCACGCATTTCGGTCACGCGGCGCGCCATCGAACCGGCCACCACCACCTGCTGCAGTGCGCTGTACACCTGCGACGAAGGGGCGCCGGAGGCGGACATCGCGCGCACCAGCTCGTTCAGCTGGGCCTGCAGGCCCGGTACCGCGCCGGTGAAGTTGTTGGCATTGCCGGCCAGCGCCAGCACCGCCGGCTCGCTGGCCACCAGCTGCCCGGCCTGCTTGCCCAGCGGCGCCCAGGTTTCGCCCAGGGTGGCGATGGCGCCGGACACGCCCGGCTCCTTGCCATAGCGGCCCTGCAGCGTCGACACGTTCTGTTCGATCGCGTTGCGGGTGGCCTTGAAGGCGGTGAAGGCCTGGGCATTGCCGCCGACCGCGTCACGTCCCTGGTTGGCCAGCTGCTGCGACAGCACCTGCAGGTCGGCGGCCTTGGAACCGGCGTCGGCGAGGCGACTGCCCTGCCAGGTGGCGACGCCGGTATTGACGCCGAACAGGATCATCGATGCCAGCAGCAGGAACAGCCAGAGGTTGCTGCCGCCCAGCCGCAGCTTGCCGGTCTTGGTGGCGTCCGAAGCAGTACTCATCGTTCAACCTCGATCTTCAATGCAGGGGGCGATGCCCGGCCTCAGGCCGCGGCTTGCCGGAATTCAGGGGTGCGCGACAGCAGCGAGAGCGAGAACACGCCCCAGTCGTGGCCGTCGGCATGGAAGGCACGGTCAACGAAATGGCCGTAGCGACCTTCGGCCAGCGTGCCCGCTTCGATCTGCTGGTCGAGCTCGAAGCTGCGCTGGCCGAACAGTTCATCGATGGTCAGTGCGACGTCGCCGCCGGCCTGGCGCATGATCAGCACGCGCTGGCCTTCCTGCTGCACGGTGCGCGTGCCTTCCAGGAAGTACTTCAGGTCGACCACCGGGAACAGGTTGCCGCGCAGGTTGCCCACGCCCAGCAGCCAGGGCTGCGCGCAGGGTACCGGGGTCACCGGCGGCATCGGCACGATTTCCACCACTTCGCGGAAATCGGACACCAGCCGGCGCTGGCCGACGCGGTAACCCACGCCACGCCACAGGTCCTGGGCGAACTGCCGCCCGGGCAGCTGCACTGCATGGGCCAGGCTGCGTCGTTCGTAGGCTTCAAGAATGTCGAAGGGCGAGCGCATCAGGCCACCAGTTCGTTGATCCGCGCGATCAGTTCATCCTCGCGCGGCGGCTTGACGATGTAATCGGCCGCGCCCTGGCGCAGGCCCCAGGCCTTGTCGGTTTCCATCGCCTTGGTGCTGACGATGATCACCGGGATGTGCTTGATCGCCGCATCGCGGGCCATCGCCCGGGTGGCCTGGAAGCCACTCATGCCGGGCAGGACCACGTCCATCAGCACCAGCTGCGGCACCTGGTCGCGGACCAGCTGCAGGCCATCCTCGGCGTTGTCCGCTTCCAGCACCTCGTGGCCGGCACGGCGCAGCCACTGGGTGAACACCGCGCGGTCGGTCGGTGAATCCTCGATCAGGACGATACGAGCCATTGTGCCTTTCCCCCCTGGTCAGGCGTTGACGTATGTGCGGATGGCACCCAGCAGTTCTTCGCGCGTGAAAGGCTTGGTCAGGTATTGCTCCGAGCCGACGATGCGCCCCCGCGCCTTGTCGAACAGACCATCCTTGGATGACAGCATGATCACCGGGGTCGCCTTGAACAGCTGGTTGCCCTTGATCAGCGCACAGGTCTGGTACCCATCCAGGCGCGGCATCATGATGTCGACGAAGATGATCTGCGGTTGCTGGTCTGCGATCTTGGCAAGCGCTTCGAAGCCGTCGGTGGCGGTGACCACCTCGCAGCCTTCGCGCTTGAGCAGCGTTTCCGCAGTCCTGCGGATGGTCTTCGAATCATCGATGACCATCACCCGGAGTCCTGCGAGTTCCCCGCCCGCAGTCGTGTTTTCAGTCATTGCCTATCCCCAAGCGCACGGCCCAATCTCTGGCGGGAGCCGCTGCGAAAGCGTATCTATATCGCACTTTCCGCGCCCGCTTCAAGGCCGGCCTGCCGCGCAGGGGGTAGCACCGGGCTGAACGTGACCGGGTTCGCAATGACTGCGCCGCCGGCAGGCGGACGCTGCGTTGCAGTCCGCCGGGGAGGCGCGCGGCCAGCGTTGCCGCTACCATCAACGCCTTGCCTGACAGGTGCGCCCATGCCGTTGAACGTCATCGTGGTGATGGATCCCATCGCCCACATCAAGATCGCCAAGGACACCACCTTCGCCATGCTGCTGGAAGCCCAGCGCCGCGGCCATGCCCTGCACTACGTGCGACCGGGCGGCCTGGCGCTGGAAGGTGGCGTGGCGGTCGCCCAGACCGCGCCGCTGCAGGTGCGCGACGACCCGGCCGGCTGGTATGAGCTGGGCGCGTTCAGCCGTACCGCGTTCGGTCCCGGCCAGATCGTGCTGATGCGCAAGGACCCGCCGGTCGACGCCGAGTACGTCTATGACACCCAGGTGCTGGACGTGGCCGCCGCCGCCGGCGCCTGCGTGGTCAACAACCCGCAGGGGCTGCGCGACTACAACGAGAAGCTGGCCGCCCTGCTGTTCCCGCAGTGCTGCCCGCCGACCCTGGTCAGCCGCGATGCCAAGGCGCTGAAGGCCTTCGCCCTGGAACACGGCCAGGCCGTGCTGAAGCCGCTGGACGGCATGGGCGGCCGCTCGATCTTCCGCAGCGGCCAGGGCGATCCGAACCTGAACGTGATCCTGGAGACCCTGACCGACGGCGGTCGCAGGCTGGCGCTGGCCCAGAAGTTCATTCCCGACATCACGGCCGGCGACAAGCGCATCCTGCTGGTCGACGGCAAACCGGTCGACTACTGCCTGGCGCGCATCCCGCAGGGTGACGAGTTCCGCGGCAACCTCGCGGCCGGCGGCCGCGGCGAAGGCCGCCCGCTGAGCGAGCGTGACCGCTGGATCGCCGCCCAGGTCGGGCCGGAGATGAAGCGCCGTGGCATGCGCTTCGTCGGCCTGGACGTGATCGGCGATTACCTGACCGAAGTCAACGTGACCAGCCCGACCTGCGTGCGCGAGCTGGACGCGCAGTACGGCCTGAACATCGCTGGCACCCTGTTCGACGCGCTCGAGGCCGGCCTGCGCTGATGGAGGCCGCACCCGCCGTCCTGCCGCCGCCGCGGCGCGAAGCGCAACGGCTGGGCGCCACCGTTGCGTTGTCGGTCGTGGTCCACGCCCTGCTGATCCTGGGCGTGGGCTTTGCGGTGAAGGGCGATGCACCCCTGGTGCCGACGCTGGAGGTGATCTTCAGCCAGACGCGCACTGCGCTGACGCCCAAGCAGGCCGACTTCCTTGCCGCGGCCAGCCAGGAGGGCGGTGGCGAGCACGACCGTGCGCAGCGCCCACGCGACAACCAGGCCGGCATCGTGCCGCAGGCCCAGGCCGGACTGAGCCCGGTACCGCAACAGCAGCAGTCGGCCGCCCCGGCGCCCCCGCCGCAGGCGCGGGTGGTCAGCAGCCGCAACGGCGAAGAGGCGGTGGCCCAGGCGCAGGCGCGCCCGACACCGGAGCAGCCGGAACCGGATGCACCGCTGACGGCACGTGAGCAGCGTGATGCCGAAATGGCGCGGCTGGCGGCCGAGGTGCATCTGCGCTCGGCGCAGTACGCCAAGCGCCCGAACCGCAAGTTCGTGTCGGCCAGCACGCGCGAATATGCCTACGCCAACTACCTGCGCGCCTGGGTCGACCGCGCCGAGCGCGTCGGCAACCTGAATTACCCGGACGAGGCCCGGCAGCGCCGGCTCGGCGGCCAGGTGGTGATCAGCGTCGGCGTGCGCCGCGATGGCAGCGTGGAGAGCAGCCGGATCCTGCGTTCGAGCGGGACGCCGCTGCTGGATGAGGCGGCGTTGCGGGTGGTGCAGCTGGCCCAGCCGTTCCCGCCGTTGCCGAAGACCGAGGACGAGATCGACATCCTGCAGGTCACCCGCACGTGGGTGTTCCTGCCGGGCGGCACCCTGCACGACGACCGGTAAGGGTTTGTGGCCCGGGCCTGCGGCCCGGGACCCGCTGGACGTCAACGTCAACGTCAACGTCAAAAGCGGCGGTTGGGCTTTGAGTTTGGCGGGGCGGTGTGGGCTTGCAGGACACGCCGTAAACCCATCCATGGGGGCTCGATGGCGCCATCCATGGCGCCAACGGTCCTGCAAGCCCACACCGCCCACCTCTGACAGATCGCGGCGTATCACGTCCCGCTCCGCTGTTGATAGGTGTCGACCTTGGTCGACACACATCCACGCCACGCGTGGATGCGAGCGAAGCGACCCGCTTTTGACTTTGACTTTTCTTTTCTTGATTTTCCGTGGCGGACGCACACGGAAACTGTCAGTGGCCGGGCGGGTGGGCTGCGCAGGGGCGTGAGCCGCATGGATGCGGCGACCGAGCTTACAGGGACGTACTTGCAGCGCCCCCTGCGCAGCCCACCCGCCCGGCCAAACCACGGCTTTTGATCTACGCGACCAATCCCGCCACGAGGGGCTCAGCCGTTGGCCTTCGCCTTCGCCTCGCGCGCGGCTTGCTGCTCGACCAGGGTCAGTGCCACGTTGTCGCGCAGGTAGGCCGGCTCGACCTTCTCCGGTGCAATGGCTTCGCCGCGCGCGAACGCCGGCACCGCCAGTGCGAGCACGTCCGACGCACGCGGCAATGCCGTGGCGTCGAAACCGCGCAGGCCTGTACCGAGCTGCGCGACCAGCGCACCCTCGGCTGCGGCGAAACCGGTACCCACACCGTAGACGGACAGCCCTTCCGGCAACGCCACCGCCGCCGGCGCGCAGACGCGCTCGGCATCGCGCGCCACCGGCAGGCCGTCCACGCGCTCGAAGCGGGCGACATACAGTTCGCCCATCCGCGCATCGATCGCCGACAGGAGCTGCGTTTCCCCGGCCGGTGCGCGCAGCGCCAGCACCTGCAGCGTCGAGACCGGCAGCAGCGGGCGGTCCAGCGCGAGGGCGATGCCCTGGGCGATGGCAATCGCCAGGCGCACGCCCGTGAATGCACCCGGGCCGCGACTGAGCGCGATGCCATCGAGCTGGCGACGGCTGATGCCGGCGTCGGCCAGCAACGCCTCGGCCCATGGCAGGCTCAGCTCGGCATGCCGGCGCGGGGCGATCTCGAACCGTTCCAGCACCTGCCCATCGACATGCAGGGCAACGGAACAGGCTTCGGTGGCGGTTTCAAAGGCGAGCAGTTTCATCGGATCGGGTCAGAACAGGGGGAACGTGGCACCGTGAGTGGGCTCCGGGCCCGCCACGGTGGCCTCCGGAGCAGCCGCATCGTCGGCCACGGGCGCCCATTGTGGCGCAAAGAAGGCCTGCACATCGGCCAGGCTGCGGGTGCGGAGGAACGGCGGCAGTGAATCCAGGAAGACCCGGCCATACCCCCGGTTGAGCAGGCGCGGATCGCACAACACCAGCACACCACGATCGCTTTCGCTGCGGATCAAGCGGCCGACGCCCTGCTTCAGGGCGATCACCGCCTGCGGCAGCTGTTCGTCGCGGAACGGATTGCCGCCCTGGCTGCGGATCGCCTCCAGCCGCGCTTCGTAGACCGGATCGTCCGGTGCCGCAAACGGCAGCTTGTCGATCACCACCACGCTCAGCGCTTCGCCGACGACGTCCACGCCTTCGCGGAAACTGGCCGAACCGAGCAGCACGCCGTTGCCCGACTCGCGGAAGCGCTGCAGCAGTGTTGCGCGCGGTGCCTCGCCCTGCACGAACAACGGCCATGGCCCATCCCGCAGTGCCTCGGCGGCCTCGCGCAAGGCGCGGTGCGAGGCGAACAGCAGGAACGCCCTGCCCTGCGAGGCCTGCAACACCGGCCGCAGGGCCTGGATCAGCGCGGTGCCGAATCCGCGCGCCGCCGGATCGGGCAGGCCTTCGGGCAGGTAGCACAACGCCTGCTCGGGCCAGTTGAACGGGCTTGGCTGGACCAGCGTGTGGGGATCGTCCAGGCCCAGGCGCGTGGCGATATGGTCGAAACCACCGCCCACGGTCAGCGTGGCCGAGGTGAAGATCCACGCGGCACGGCTGCGTTCGCGATGCTCGCGCAATGGGCCGGACACATCCATCGGCGTGCGCTGGCAGCGGAACCCGCGCGGCGTGAGTTCGTACCACAGCACATCGGCGGGACTGGCAGCGTCGGCCGGGTCGGTATCGAAATCGAGCGCTGGCGCATCATCGCCCAGCCAGCGACCGAGCCGCGAGACCGCCTCGCGCGCCCGTGCATGGCAGGCATCCAGGCCCGCCGCCGCTTCGCGCAGCGGCTGCAAAGCCTGCTCGAGCGTCACCAGGCCGGCCATCACCGTATCGAATCCGTCGCGGACCTGCGGCATGGCCAGCGCACGCCACTGCGTACCCCGCAGCGGCAGCCCTTCCATCGCCGAACGCAGCGCCAGCAATGCCTGCTGCAGCTGATCCACCGGTTCCTGCAGGGCCGACTGCGCGCCCCCTACGCCGTGCGCCTCGGCCAGGCAGTCGCGGCCCAGTTCCTGCCATGGGCGCATGCCGAACCCCTCGCCGAAGAACTGCGCAGCCAGTTCGGGCAACTGGTGTGCCTCGTCGATGACAAAGGCCTGCGCCCCCGGCAGCAGTTCGCCGAAACCGTCCTGCTTCAGGGCCAGATCGGCCAGCAGCAGGTGATGGTTGACCACTACCACATCGGCGGCCTGCGCACGTTGCCGCGCACGCACCACGAAGCAGTCATCCCAGAACGGGCAATCGGTACCCAGGCAGTTGTCGACGGTGGAGGTGACCATCGGCAGCAGCGGCGAATCATCGGCCAGGCCGTCGAGCTCAGCGATGTCACCGAACTCCGAGCGACCGGACCAGGCCAGGATGCGCTGGAACTGCGCGGCCTGTTCGGGGCTGGAGAACCGCGGTTCGCCGCGGGCCTGCTGCAGGCGGTAGCGGCACAGGTAATTCGCGCGCCCCTTCAGCAGTGCACTGCGCAGGCCGACGCCGAGCGCCTGGCGCACGCGTGGCAGGTCGCGATGGTAGAGCTGGTCCTGCAGCGCGCGGGTACCGGTGGAGATGATGGTGCGCAGCCCGGAAAGCAGCACCGGCACCAGGTAGGCGAAGGTCTTGCCGGTGCCGGTACCGGCCTCGGCCAGCAGCAGGTCACGCTGCTGCAGCGCGTCGGCGATGGCTTCGGTCAGGTGCAGCTGTGCTGGACGCGGGACAAAGGCATCCAGGTGCGAGGCGAGCGCGCCGCCGTCGCTGAGGGCTTCGCGGCTGGCATGGACAAGGTCGGACATCAGAGGGAGAGGATACCCGGCCGGGCGCTGCCCGGCACCCGTTTCAAGCCAGGGCAACAGCAGCGGCAACGACAGTCATGGCTCTGGGTTGCACTGAGGGCGGGCGGGGGACTGTGAGTTTGCGGGGACGCCGTAAACCCGTCCTTGGGGGCTTGGCCACGGCATCCATGCCGCGGACACCCCGCAAACCCACAGTCCCCCGCCTTCGACAGTCTCCCGGTGACGGAGGCACGCGCGTCGTAGAGTCGAGCTTGCTCGGCTGGGATGTCAAAAGCGGTGGAGGGAACGGGGAAAGAGGATGAATTACCGCGCGCGCGCAGCGCGCGACCCGCTTTTGATTTTCTTTTTCTTTTTCCGTGGCTGGACGCACACGGAAACTGTCAGAGGCCGGGCGGGGTGGGTTCGCGGGGGTGTCTGATCTGGCCCCCCGTCAGCGGACGCCAAGAAGCGATACTTTGATCGCACTTGGAGGTCCCTTATGTCCCGTATCACCCGTCGTAGCTACACCGATGAGTTCAAGCACCAAGCCGTGGAGCTGGCCGAG